>JBEBJB010000002.1:0-204056 GCA_040080065.1 Pyrinomonadaceae bacterium | reverse complement strand
AGGTAAGCAGGAGGCCGGCTAAAGCCGGGACTCCAAACAGGAGCAGTACCATGAATCGCAATAATATCTGGATACACGTTGGAATAGCCGTAGTTCTGATCACGCTCGCCGCGATCCTCGGACAGATTGATCGGTGGAGATCAGCACTTCGCGTAAATCAGGGTAATATGGTAAGTGTCGGGCAAGGCGTTACTAAAGTGGATACCAACATGCCGTATTCACCTGAGGTACTTGTTCGTTTCAAGCCGGGCGTAACGTTATCCGAAATTCGAGCTATTGCGGCAGGAAAGAACGACAAGGTTTCCGATGAGATCGAAACGGTTAAAGGCTTAACGGTAATCGATGACCTTGATAATGCGGAAGCCGGTTTAGTGGCCCGTCAGTATGCGTCAATGAAAGACTTGGTCGAGTACGCAGAGGTGAATTACGAGATCGAGCTGAACGAGCCGAGCAAGCAAGCTTGGCCGCGAGATGCTTACTATCGGCAGGGTGCCGCTGATGCTCCTAACGATCCGCTTTTTGGCGATCAGTGGGCTCTGAGCAACACCGGCCAGGACGGCGGAACGGCGAGAGCTGACCTTGACGCTCTAAATGCGTGGGCGAATACGAAAGGCAGTGAGGAGGTCGTGGTTGCCGTTCTCGACACCGGGGTTGATTACAAACATGCCGATCTGATGGGCAACATGTGGGTTCGTCCGGCGAATCTGCCCAGATATTTTGATGACGAACTCGGCGAATTCAATGATCTGAATGGCTTTGACGGAACGGACGGGTTGAGCGATCCGATGGATGACAACGGTCACGGCACGCATTGCGCTGGCATTATTGGAGCTGAGGGCGATAATGGTATCGGCGTTTCGGGTATCAATCAGAAGGTCCAGATCATGCCGCTCAAGTTTTTGGGACGCGGTGGTTCGGGTTCGACGGAAGATGCGATTGCCGCAATCAACTATGCGATCGAACGCAAGAAGGACGGCGTGAGCCTTCGCATAATCTCGGCAAGCTGGGGCTCGACGGCCCGTTCGCAGGCTTTGGAAGATGTTATAAAGGCAGCGGGTGATGCGGGGATTCTGTTCATCGCGGCCGCCGGTAACGACGGCACCAACAACGATGCCCGTCCGCATTTCCCGTCGAACTACGACTTGCCAAACGTCATCAGCGTCGCAGCCCTCGACCGTAATAACAAACTTGCCAGCTTTTCGAACTTCGGCGTGAAAACCGTCCACATCGCCGCTCCCGGCAAAGAGATCGTCTCGACCTGGCTCGGTGACAATTACCGCGAAGCCTCGGGCACGTCGATGGCAACACCATACGTTTCGGGCGTCGCCGCCCTGATCATCGCCAGCGACCCAACGATCTCGATGAAAGACCTCAGAACGCGGCTGCTGAATTCGGTCGACAAACAAGATTCGCTCAAAGGAAAGGTCTCCAGCGGCGGCAGCCTCTGTGCGGCAAATGCGTTGGGGAATGCGGTGAAGGTGCATTCGCATAAGTAATGAGTTAATGAGTTTTTTATGAATTGCCTCCACCTTTAGGTGGAGGGGTTTGCAAGAAAATCCTGGGCTTTAGCCAAATCATTGGGCAACAAATTTGCTGCCGAGATTCGGCTAAAGCCTTCTTTTTTGTGATGCTTTTCCACTAGCTAAAGCTAGTGGCAATTGATTTTGGCCGTTCCGCTCGGGCTACTAACGTTATGGAGCAAACATAAACCACATCGTTACTCAGAGCCGTTCAAAATTCACCGATTCCCATCCACAACTCCCATAAACACTGCGATTCATCACTTTGGCACGGCCTTTGCCATAGGTAATATCGAGCAATGTCGAAGTCATTGCCTAGATTTACGATAAGGGAGAAAAACGATGAACAGATTTAAGAATTGGTTAGCAGCAGGAGCATTTTCACTCTTGGTTTTGGGCATTCCGGCAGTAGCTTCGGCACAGTGGGGTGGCGGACAGTATGATCCGTACGGCCGCAATAACGATCCATACGGCAATAATAACCGCAATGGCGGATACAATAATGGCCAGTACGGCAATGTGAACGGCACCGTTCGCAGCCTCAAGCAGCGAACGCGGGAATTTACCCGTCAGCTCGACCGTGACCTCGACCGCAGCCGTCTCAACGGCACGCGTCGCGAAGATGAGATCAATCGCGCGGCAGATCGATTTAAGGATGCGGTGAACGATCTCGATAACAACTACTACAACAACAATCGCGGCTACAACCGCAACGACAACGAGATGAGACGTGTATTTCAGTACGCTTCTGAGATCGAACGCTCGATCAGCCGGGCAAATGTCAGCGGCCAGACCCGCAGCCTTTGGAATTCGATCCGCAACGATCTACAGGTGATCAGCCGCGGCTATAATGTCTATAACAACGGCAACAACAACGGCGGTTGGCGAAACGGAAATGGCAACGGAAATGGTAACGGCGGCTGGGGAAATGGCAATGGCCGCGGCAACCGTCAGGGCCTGCCAAGCTGGTGGCCATTCTAAGTGAAAATCACGATTCTAAAAACTGCAGCCCGCGTCTCGAAAGGACGCGGGCTTTTTCGTGACTGGAGGGTGAGCATCCTGCTCGCCCTCGCGCGGGTCGATACGGAGCGCGGGCAGGATGCTCACCCTCCAGTCGAGCGGTTCTGACTCGATTGGTTTAGAATAGATAAATGCCCGGAACGCTTTATCTAGTCGCAACGCCGATCGGAAACCTGCAGGACATAACCCTGCGAGCCCTCGAGACGCTGCGCACGGTTGACCTGATCGCGTGCGAGGACACGCGGCACACGCGAAATCTGCTTAACCATTTCCGCATCTCGAACAAAACCGTCAGCTACCACGAGCACAACGAACAGGAACGCTCCGAGGAATTCGTCGACCGTCTCGTTGTGGGCGAAAACATAGCCATCGTCTCCGACGCCGGAACGCCGGGCATCTGCGATCCGGGATTTCGGATCGTCCAGCGGGCGAGCGAGATCGGTGCCGCGGTTGTTCCGATTCCGGGAGCAGCGGCGTTCGTGAGCGGAGTGATCGTTTCGGGGTTGCCGACGGATTCGCTGTTTTTCGGCGGATTTCTGCCGTCAAAAAAAGGTGAACGGCGAAAGCGGCTTGAGGAAGTTCGCGATATTCCCGCGACACTGCTTTTTTACGAAGCGCCGCATCGCCTGTCGGCATCGATCGGCGATTGTCTGGCGGTTCTCGGCGACCGAAAGGCGTCGATTTCAAGGGAATTGACCAAATTGCACGAGGAAACCATTCGCGGAACGCTCTCATTCCTGTTCGCCCATTTTCAAAAAGCAAAGGTAAAAGGTGAGATCGTCATATCGATCGACCGGGCCGACGAAAACATCGCTCCGGTTAAAACTGAGACCTCGATCGAAGCCGCCGTTCGCTCCTACGAACTCGCGGGCCTCGACCACAAGGCCGCTCTAAAAAGGGCTGCAAAGGATCTAGGGATCAGCAAATCCGAAGCCTATCGAATGTTGCTGCCGAAGTAGATGCCGGTATTTCCAACCGATCGATCGCGTTCTAGAGCGGTTACGGATTGCGTGTACGGTGTCTGAACGACCTGAATAGGTGGCGTGTCAAAACGCCAGATCGTCGGTTTCGAGTCCGCGTAGCGGACTATAGCATAAAGCCCAGGGCGTGAGCCCTGGGAAAGGGGCGTTTCATCGATCGAGCCTGCGAATGCGGGCGACAGATCTTCATAAACACGCGCCTGTCGCTGTCTACGACAGCTTAGAAAATCATATCTTGCCATTCCCAGGGCTCACGCCCTGGGCTTTATGCTGTCGCCATCTTCGATGGCTCGAGAAGGGGTCTCAATAACTCTCAAAAGTGCATTGCACCATACAACCAATCCGTACCCACTCTAGTGCTTCTCGGTCCGAGCCGGACGCGGTAAAGTTATTTTCTGCGAAAGACGTTTGACCAATCACGGTTTTACCTCTACCAATCAGCCGGTTTCGGCACGAAAAGCAGGCTCAGTCCTTCGACCAATCCACGTGTTTTTCAAGGTTTCGTCCCACAAACAGGACGTTTCATTAAAAGTGTGAAACGTTTCACACTTTTAAGAGGTCATAAAAGGTCGCACAAGAAAAAGGCACATTTTTCTACCCCGGAAACTGAAAAAAAGCTGCCATTTCTGACAGCCCTTTTTTTATTTTCAATTACCTCGCTGAAAGTTCCGGCGGCAGTTTTTTGTCCACTGCCGGACGTTCTTTCAGGTTGCCGAGTTTCCACAGAGTGAGGAAGATCGTGCGGGTGATCTTTTCCATGCGGGCGTAATCGATCTTGTCCGGGTGATCGCCTGCTCCGTGATAGTCCACATGGACGCCGTCGAACCAGAACGCGATCGGGATGCCGTTGACCGCATAGTTGAAGTGATCTGAGCGGAAAAAGAACCGGTTCGTATCTTTGGGATCATCGTACCGAGTGTTGTATTCCATGTTCAGATAGCCCTTGTTCGTGCCATCGACCACGGAGCCGAGTGTCGAGCTCATCATGTCTTTTCCGATGACATAGATGGTATTCTCACCCGAAAGGTCTTTGTCCCGCGGCTCCGCGTTTCCGACCTTTTTGCTGCGGCCGATCATGTCGATGTTGAGCTGAGCGGTGACTTTTTTGATGTCAACGGTCGGGAATTTGTTGAAATATTCGCTGCCCCACAGGCCTTTTTCTTCACCGCAGTGCCAGACGAACAGAACCGAACGTTTTGGGCGCTTGGCGGTTTCTGCCAGAGCTTCAGCAATCGAAAGCACGGCGACCGTGCCCGAGCCATCGTCGTCAGCACCGTTAAAGATCTTGTCCGGACCCGGAGCATTCGGGTTCACGCCGACATGATCGTAGTGGGCGCCGATCGCGACCATTTCGCTTTTCAGGACCGGATCGCTGCCTTCCCAGAGGGCGACGACGTTCTGGGTCCAGACGGTTTCGGTCTTGGTGCCGATGCTGAAGGTGAAATCTTTGTTCAAAGAGAACGAATTGGTTGCTCCAGCAAGCGGATTTCCTGCTTCACCGGCGAACAGTGCGTTCGCGAGTTTTGGCGAAGCAACAAAAACGGTCGGTGCCGGGCCAGCCGCGGTCGGTGGCGGAGCCTGAGCTAGCTTATCGACGACGAGACGGTTGCGGCCAAAATTTTGCGTGATCATCGACCAATTTTCGGCAAAGAATTTCGACGGAAGAACGAGGACGGCAGCCGCACCATTTGCCCGTGCGTAGGTTGCTGCGTCGGCCCATTCGGTACCGCGTCCGGCGTTAGGCAGATCCGCTTGGGTGACACCTGCGGGCATCGGAACGATACCTCGCTGCGAAGGCTGGCCTTCGCCGTAAACGGCAATGATCTTGCCCTTAACATCGAGCCCCTCGTACGGGTTGAGGCCTTTTGATTTGATCATCCAACCATTGCCGGCAAAAACGACCTTCGCGGTCATGGTTCCGGTCTGCGTTCCCGAAACACGGACGAGATCGTCGCCATACGAGAATTTTTGCCCGCCGATATCGACCGAGGTCGCTGCCGGATCGACAGCATCGCGGCGCAGGGCGATCTTCTGATAAAAAGTACCGTCATCGCCCGCCGGTTTGAAGCCCCAGCGTGAAAGGTTAGTGGCGATAAACTTCGCGGTCAGGTCGAGACCGCGCGAAGGCGTATCGCGGCCTTCCATCTCGTCAGAAGCGACAAAATAAAGATAGTCGCTCAACTGTTTGGCGGTGATATACTCCGCCGCCTTTCTCTCGTCCGACGAGATCTTTAATGCGGGTGCCTGTGCAAACCCGGCTGCGGGCAGCAAAAGAGCCAAGCCCATAAATCCAGCGATCAAATTCTTCCTCATTAGTTTCTCCAGCAAATTGTAGTTTGAATCAAAAAAATATTACGCACTGTCGGGGATTAAGTTTCAAGCGTTCGACGTTTGTTCCGAGCCGACGATGCAGATCTTGTTGTCATTGGCGAGCCTGAGCATTTCTTTGCGGTCGAAGATGAGCGTTTTGCCGGCCGTCACGCTCATGCAGGTCGCTCCTGCTTCGATCATCGTGCGGATCGTTGGCGTTCCGACGACGGGAACGTCGAACCGCATGTCCTGATCGGGTTTGGCGACTTTTACGACGGTAAGTTTGCCGTTAGCGAGTTCGCCAGCGCGTTTGATCGTCGCATCTGTCCCTTCCATAGCCTCGATCGCCACGCACGCCTTTCCGCGGACGACTATCGTTTGGCCGAGATCGAGGCGGGCTATTTCGTCGGCGATGTGAAGGCCGTACTCAATGTTTTCGTGTTCGAGATCCGAAGGTTTGCGTTTTGTCAGCACGCCGCCGGTCGCCAGGTAGTCCTGCATAAAATACGTGGAATCGATCAGCTCAATACCATCTTTTCCGAGTTCGTTCGCGATCCCGCCGATCAGAGCATCGGTATTGCGGCGAGGCAGTTTCCACAGCATTTTGACCATCCGTACATCCGGGATCGCCCCGGAAAATAGCTGAACGTGCTTCACCTGGCCCGCCATCATTGCCTTTTCGACGCCGTTATTCTTAAAATACGAGATCATCTTCCCAAGCTGCCCAATGCCGACCCAAGTGACGTTTTCGGCAGCCTCCTCGATCTGCGGATCGGTCTCCTCCTTGATCGCGACCACAAAGATCTCAGCCCCGGCCTTTTTAGCTCCTTGGGCGACCAGGAATGGAAATTGACCGTTGCCGGCGATGAGTCCGTATTTCATAGAGTTGAGGTATTTTAGCAGGATTCCTGCCGGGAACGCAGGCGCCCTCGATCGAGCCGCCTGCGTTCCGGCGTAAAACATTTCGCCCGGATTTGCGTATCAACCTGAGTTTTTGATTTCATTAGGGTATTCCGTCCTTACCAGAGAAAAAAATATGATCAGAATGCTTAGCCTTGCGGCTCTTGGTGTTTTTGTTTGCTCGTCGGTTTTGTTTGCTCAGACCCCTTATATGACGGAGCCGTCGCTGTCGCCTGACCGGAAGGAGATCGCGTTTGTTTCGGGTGGCGATATTTGGTCGGTTGGGGCTGAGGGCGGGGCGGCGAGGTTGTTGGTTTCGCATCCGGCGAACGAATCGCGGCCGCTGTTTTCGCCTGACGGCAAATGGCTGGCGTTCGGCTCGAACCGGACAGGGAACGGCGATATTTACATTCTTGAGATCGAGACGGGAAGCCTCAGGCGGCTGACGTTTGACGATGCGAACGAAAACCTCGACGCGTGGTCGCGTGATGGCAAGTGGATCTATTTTTTCTCGAGCAGCCGTGATATTTCCGGGATGAACGATATTTATCGTATTCCGGTTGGCGGCGGAACGGCGATGCAGATCAGCTCCGACCGATATACTAACGAATTCGAATCGACGACGCTCGCTGATGGTTCGATCATATTCGCGGCACGCGGCAACGCAGCGAGCCAGTGGTGGCGGCGCGGTCGCAGCCATCTGGACGAGAGCGAATTGTGGCAGAAAACGGGCGACACTTATACGCAGCTTACCCAACGCGGAGCCAAGCAAATGTGGCCGATGGCGACGGCTGACGGTTCGAAACTCTACTTCGTTTCCGACCGAACCGGCCCGCAAAATCTGTGGTCGATGCCGAAAGGCGGAGCTGCAAAACAGATAACAAATTTCACCGATGGCCGCGTTCTGTGGGCGAGCCTTTCGTATGACGGACAGGAGATCGTTTTCGAGCGAAACTTCCACCTCTGGAAAATGAAAGCGGAAGGCGGAAAGCCGCTGGAACTCGGGATTACCCTCCGCGGAGCGGCGTCGAGCCCGATGATCGAGCGGATAAATCTCTCGACCCAGGTCGGCGATCTTGCCCTGTCACCCGATGGCAAAAAGGTCGCGGTTGTTTCGCATGGCGAGGTTTTTGCCGCATCGTCAAAGGATGGTGGCGAGGCGGTTCGGATAACGAATACGGCCGCGCCCGAATCGTCCGTCGCATGGTCGCCGGACAGCAAAAAGCTCGTTTACACATCGGAACGCAGCGGGGCGATCGAGATTTTTCAATACGATTTTGCGACCGAAGCAGAGACTCAGTTGACGCGCGGAACAAATCAGGACATTTCGCCCACATTTTCACCGGATGGCAAGACGATCGCATTTGTCCGTAACGCGCGGGCAATTTTCACCTACAACGTGGAGACCAAGGTCGAAAAAGAGTTGTGCAAGACATTTACCGACCCGGCACCGCTGGGCGGAGAGTCGTTCAAATGGTCGCCGGACGGGAAGTGGATAGCATTCATCACCGCTTCGCCAGTGACGAGGTCGTATGCGAATGTTAGCGTCGTGCCTGTGAGCGGCGGTGAGGCGAAACCGATCAGTTTCCTCTCGAACTCGAACGCTGGATCCGTCGCATGGAGCGCGGATGGTTCGTACATCTTATTTGGCTCAAGCCAGCGAACCGAAGACGGCGTGATCGCCCGCGTCGATCTCAAACTGCGAACGCCGAAATTCCGCGAGGATCAGTTTCGCGATCTGTTCAAACAGGAAAATCCGCGTGACAAGCCAGCCGGACCGCCTGCTTCGCCTCAGCCGTCACCTGCGGTTTCGCCGGTTGCTGAGAAGAAGGACGAATCGAAAACGACCGAGATCGTATTCGACGACATCCGCAAGCGGACGAGCTTTATCAACACCGGTGTGAACAATAACGGCGTCGTTATCAGCCCTGACGGCAAGACTTTGCTGGTGCTCGGGTCGGCTGAGGGGCAGTTCAATTTCTACACGATGACGCTGGACGAGCTGTCGAATGACCAATCGGCACGGCAGCTGACCTCGACGCCGGGGTTTAAGTCACAGGCCCAGTTTTCGCCGGACAGCAAAGAGGTTTACTTCGTCGAGAATGGCCGCATTAACATCGTTAATCTCGACCGCCGTGACGTGAAACCGCTCTCGGTTAACATGGATATGAACGTCAATTTTGCCCAGGAGAAGATGGAAGTTTTCAAGCAGGGCTGGCGTTATCTGCGTGACAATTTTTATGACGACAAATTCCATGGAGCGGACTGGAACGCGGTAAAAACAACGTACGAACCGCTGATCGCGGCTTCGCGAACGATGGAGGAAGTTCGCCGGCTGATGAATATGATGGTTGGCGAACTCAACGCCTCTCATCTCGGCGTCGGCGGACCATCGGCGTTTACCGCAACAACTGTTGGCAAACTCGGGCTGCGGTTCGATCGAAATGACTACGAGTCAAACGGACGTTTGAAGGTCACGGAGATCATTACCCTCAGCCCGGCTGCCGTCACTAAAGGAATCGCGGTCGGCGACTATCTTCTCAGCGTCGAAGGAACAAAGCTCGCCGCCGGTGTGAACATTGACGAGTTGCTCGAAGGCAAGGTTGGGAAACGTGTGGAACTAGAATTTTCGTCCGCCGCCGACGGCTCTAACAAGCGTGAAGTTGTTCTGAAGCCTATTTCGACCGGCGCCGAAAAAAACCTGCTTTATCGCCAATGGGTCGAGAGCAACCGGACGTATGTCGACAAAGTAAGCGGTGGAAAGCTGGGTTACGTTCATCTGCCCGATATGTCGCAAGGCTCGCTCAATCAGCTTTACATCGATCTCGACGTCGGAAATCAGGCGAAGCAGGGCGTGGTGATCGATATTCGAAATAATAACGGGGGATTTATAAATCCATACGTGATTGACGTTCTGGCCCGCCGCGGATATCTGACGATGCACGAACGAGGGCTGTGGGAAGTTCCGGCTCGTTCGGCCCTCGGCCAGAGAGCCCTCGAGCGTCCGACTGTTCTCGTCACAAATCAGCATTCGCTCTCCGACGCCGAAGACCTCACCGAAGGCTATAAATCTCTCAAGCTCGGCAAGGTAGTCGGCGAACCAACCTCGGGCTGGATCATCTTTACGTGGAATACAAATCTTTTCGATGGAACCTCGTTCCGTCTGCCGCGCCAATTGATCCGTGGAACGGACGGCAAAAACATGGAGCTGAATCCGCGGACACCCGACGTTATGGTCACGCGCCCGATCGGCGAGACTCTGACGGGCAAGGATTCGCAGCTCGACCGAGCGGTGAAGGAGCTTTTAGGGAATTAACTAGGCATTTGCCACAGAGCACATAGAGAAATCTGAGTAATCGTGAAAAAACTCAGTGCTCTGTGTCCTCTGTGGCAAAAATTCATTTAGATCGTTGAAACGAAGAGTTTGACGGTTTCGTCGCCGCTTGGGATCAACTTGTCGAAAGTAAAGCCGAGCTTTTCCAATAAGCTGCCGGATGCATCGTTGTCCGGCGAGGTGATCGCATAGACCGTTGTAAATCCGAACGCATCGTGGCCGTATTTCATCATTGCGGCCGCCGATTCGTATCCGAAACCCCGACGCTCGAATTCCGGCAAGAAGGCAAATCCAATGTCCGGCCCCGGTAGCGTGTCGCGGCGGACGAAGCCGCACATTCCGATCCGTGTTCCGTCTTTTAACTCGACCGCGTAAAGGCCGTAACCGTGATCTCGATAGCTCTGACGGTAGCGATCGTCGATGAACGCCGCTGCGTCGTCGGCAGTTCGTACACCGCGATCGCCGATGTATTTGATAAATTTTGGTGTATTAAGCAAGGCGCAAATAAACTCCGCGTCGGATGCGGAGTTCAATTCGCGAACGTTCAGACGCGTCGTCTGTAATATCATCGTGCGTTATTCCTTAAAAGGCTCGATCTCGCCCGGTTTGCGAAGCATCTTGTTGACCTCGTCGAGATGCATTTCCTCGAGCAGTATCATTTCGCGAGCGTATTCCTCGAGCGCTACCGATTTGCCTTCGGTAAGCCTCATCAGATCGTAATAAGCCGCAAGGGTCGTGCTTTCCTGCTCCAGGCTCTCTCGCAGGATGTCGCCAATATCATGCTGATGAGTCTCAAGCAGCGGCCCGATCTTCAAGCTCGGATGCCCGCCGAGCATCGTCACAAATTCGCCGGCCTTACGAGCATGAGCCAAACTCTCATCGCCATTCCCCTGCAGCCACGACACGATCGGGATCCGGTTATACCCAAAAACCATCAAAGCATAATGCGTATACCGCACCACACCCGCCAATTCCAGCTCGAGGATCTTGTTTAGGACGTCAATTGCGTTTTGTTTGTCGGTTTCGTTCATAGTTCGTTTCCTCGTGTTGGTCGCCTCAGAAATATCGAAAAAAGGCACAATAACATCAGTTTAATCTATCACTTATCGAGACAGGATCTCGGCGAGAGTCGATGACGGCGCACACTCGAACTTCATTGTCTTCGATCGTGTAGTAGATCGCATGCGGAAAACTCGAGGCATGTTTTCGAAAATATCTGCCGACCTTCTGGTGAGTACCAGCGAGCGTTTTCAGCGATAACATATCCTGATGGAGTGACCTAAGAAAATACTCTCCAACTCCTTCCTCTCGTTCTTCATAGAAGATATAGCCGTCGTCCAAATCGTTTTGGGCGCTGCGTAGTATATTGATTCTCATCGAGGTCGGCTTCGCTCATCGATTCGAGCACGAATCTCGGCCATTGCGACGTCCAGATCGATGAACTCATCTTCGCCGTTCGCTACGGCCTGTTCACGCGCCTCAAGAACTCGAAGATGCCATTCCGGTACTTCAATATCTTCAGGTCGTTGCGACATCACTTTCCACAACTCCTGCATCAGCTCTACTCGCTGACCTGGGGTCATCTCTTCAATTGTTGGGATTGTCTGAACCGTCATATCGGAAATTGTAGCGCAAATACGCTTTATCTTTTAGCATTATTCCGCTTGCTCCCTCGCATGATACGAGCTGCGGGTCAGCGGCGAGGACTCGACATGTTTAAAGCCCATTGCGAGGCCGATGGCTTTCCATTCGGCGAATTCAGCGGGCGTTACGTAGCGTTCGACGGGGAGGCGCTTTTCGTAGGGCTGTAGGTATTGGCCGATGGTCATGATGTCGCACGATGCCTTTCGGAGGTCTTTCATCAGATCGACGACTTCCTCAACGGTCTCGCCGAGGCCGGCCATGATGCCGCTCTTGGTTTTCATAGACGGCATCTGCGTGTCGCGAAAATACGCGGCACGCGTGAGCAGCTCCATCGACTGCTCGTAGATCGCGTCCGGGCGAACGCGGCGATATAGGCGTGCGATCGTTTCTGTATTGTGGTTTAGAACGTCGGGGCGAGCGACAAGAACGTTGTTGAGAGCCACTTCATCGCCGTTGAAATCGGGAATAAGAACCTCGACCTTGCATGTCGGATTCATTTCACGAACTTTCGTGATCGTCTCTGCCCAATGCATCGAACCGCCATCGGGCAGATCGTCGCGATTAACGGAGGTGATGACAGCGTGTTTGAGATCCAGATGCCTGACGGCCTCGGCAACGTGAGTCGGTTCCATTGGGTCGAGATCCATCGGCTTGCCTTTGTTGACCGCGCAAAAGCCGCAGTGCCGCGTGCACGTATCGCCGCCCAGCATAAATGTCGCGGTCTTGTCCGTCCAGCATTCAAAAATGTTCGGGCATTTGGCTTCCTGACAGACGGTGTGGAGGTTGAGGCCGTCGATCAGCTCCATGACTTGATTTTGATTACGCGGGTCACCGAGCTTTATCTTTAGCCAATCGGGTTTTTTCAACCGCTCACGCTGTTTGCGGTTGAGGAATGTTTGAACTAAAACGCCTTCTTCGGTCACAGAACTCATAATGCTAGTTTAACAACCTACCGCAATATGCGCGACTGCTAGAACCAAGCGCGAGCGACTACTTTACCCTTGATGTACTCTTTTGCAACGGCACCGAAATGGCGGCTGTCATTACTATTCTCCAAATTGTCGCCTACCAAAAAATAGTTGCCGTGCTGATTGATGCTCTCGACTCTTTTAACCAGTTCGCTGTTTTGTTCGATCGGATGTTTGGCGACCACGACATCTCCGACGTTGATCTCGGCAAGTTTGTCGACTAAAACGACTTCACAATCACACAAAGTCGGATACATCGACTCACCTTCGCAAATATATTTATGAAGGTCGCCGCTAAATACGAGGGCCATTTCATAAATGCTGGCAATGGGTAGTTCCTTCATGACGACAGTCTAAGTGTAAAATAACGCCATCGATAAACATCGTTTTGGATGCTTACCGATGGCAGTAATTTTCGACGATCGTATTGATCATCCGCAGCGAATGTTAGCCCAATCGCGAGTTCACAACATCCCAGTTGATATTCGAGAAGAACGCCTCGATGTATTTAGGACGATCGACCGGCGCGTAATCTTTGATGAACGCGTGTTCCCAGACGTCCATGATGAGGACGGGCACGTAGCCGGCGACGTTGCCGGTTTCGTGGAGGTTGATCCAGTGGTTCGAGATCGCTCCGTTTGAAGGGTCCTGATAGACCGCTGCCCAACCCACGCCGCGCATCTTGCCGGTGTTGACGAAATCGGCCTTCCAGACATCGTAATCGCCAAAACTCTCGGTCGCGGCATTGACGAACTGATCGCCCGTCGAAGGATCGCCGGTGCCGTGTTTCTGCATGTTCTCAAAATAGTATTCGTGCAGAACCATGCCGTTGTATTCGAACCCGAACCGGCGTTTCAGCTCGCTAAAGGCGGCTGCTTGCGTGGGGTCGAGTGTTCCGCTGCCGATAAGGTCGGCGATGCGCTGGTTGAGGACGTTGGTGTTGGTCACGTAGCCCTCGTAAAGCTTGAAGTGCATGGCGAGCGTCTCGTTCGAGATGCCGGTCAGGTCGCTCAGGTCAAATGTTTTTGCTGTGTATATCGTGCTTGTTCCCATTTTTTCTCCCATGTTTGGAGTCCCGACTTTAGTCGGCCTCCTGCAAAAAGCGCCCGCTAACAGCGGGTACTCCTAACTTTATTCTTCCGGCCGCGTTCCAGGGTCAATTCCCGCAACGCTTGCCTGATTGATTACTTTAACGTGTAAGTCGTCAGCGATATGTATTTGGCAAGACAAACGCGTGCGTTCGTTTAGGTCGGTCTTGGTCGAGAGAATTCCCGCTTCGGCTTCGAGTATTTCGCCCGGATCGCCCGATAAAACCTCGACACGGCAAGTCGTGCAGCGTGCATTTCCGCCGCAGCGGTGCAGAATGTCGACTCCGTTGTCCTCAAGCGCCAGTACCAGCTTTCGCCCGCTCGCCGCCTCAAAAGCCACCTGTCCGCCTGCCGTTTCGGCAATGATTTTTGGCATTAAAAAATGTCTCCCTTGATCGCTAAGTTTGATGAAAATCGTATATAGAGAATTTGTCACAACGACGCGGTGAAAGCAAGAACGATGAAAAGAGAACTCCGTGCTCTCCGTGTCTTCTCTTTGAGGCCTTTGTGTTAGGAAAAAAGTGAAACACAGAGAACACTGAGTGAAAACAACTGAGATTACTAAGAGATCGCGGGCGAATCATCGACTTGTTAGCATCGAGTTACGCTCAGGTTTGAAGCTGTCGCCTTTGTATAAAACCCTTTCCAGAAACAGCCCCGATGGAGGTGCGGTGTATTTTGCTGGAACGTCGGATTGGAATTTCAGCAGCCGCTCAAAGCCATCAAAGCTCAGATTCCCACGCCCGACCTCGACGAGCATTCCGGTGATGCGGCGGACCATTTTCCAGAGGAAATGCGAGGCACCGATGCGGTAGCAGATCAGATCGCCGTCTACGAAAATCTCGGAATGCGTTACTTCTACGACGGTCGATTGCTTTTTGCCCTCCTCGGTTTCGCAGAATGAGCGGAAGTCGTGTTTTCCGGCCACCATTTTAGCCGCCTCGGCCATTGCTTTGGCGTCGAGGCGGTCTTTGATCCACCAGACGAAATTTTTGCCGAACGCGGTTCGCCGTGTCGATATTTGATATAGATAGAATCGCTCGACCGCATCGTGGCGTGCGTGAAATTCGTCCGGAGCATTTGAGACTTTTACGATGTTGATATCGTGGGGCAGCAGGTCGTTGAATTCGTATTGGATCGTCCTCGGCGTGAGATCGACCTTGATCTGCGGCACTTTCAGATGAGCGATCTGCCTGATCGCGTGAACACCGGCGTCGGTTCGTCCGGCACCAAAAAAATCAACGCGTTCCGAAAATAACTGCCGCGCGGCTTCCATGAATTCGCCCTGTATCGACTTCGCATTATGCTGGATCTGCCAGCCGCGATAGCGGGTTCCCTCGTATTCGATCTCAAGTTTCCAGGTTGGCATTTATTTTCCTATTGC
This sequence comes from Pyrinomonadaceae bacterium, assembly GCA_040080065.1. GTDB lineage: Bacteria > Acidobacteriota > Blastocatellia > Pyrinomonadales > Pyrinomonadaceae > OLB17. Next base: position 188,908 of record JBEBJB010000002.1, on the reverse strand, counting down.
TACTTTTTCGCGATTCTCGTTGATGGCGACGAAGATCAGATCGGCCGACGTAACCCGAACGACCTCTCCCTTATTCCCGAACCGCTCGGCTTCGACCTCGACATGGACTGTGATCGAGGTATTGCCGACTTTTATCGTCGTGGCGTAAAAGCTGACCAGATCGCCGATGAAGACCGGTTCATGAAAAATAACCTCTTTCATCGCCACGGTCACAAAACGCTCGTGCTTAGTATGCCTGACGGCCTCAACTCCGCCAGCGACATCGATATAGCTAAGTATCACACCGCCGAAAACAGTGCCGTGAGCATTCGTGTCACGCGGCATCATTGTCAGGCGAATTGCCGCATCTCTTATTTGTTTTTGTTCCATAGACAGTTTCTTTTAGGCGACTGTGCTAAACACAGAGGGCCGCAAAGGGAAGACACAGAGGGCTCAGAGGTTTCCATTTATAACTCGTTTTATTCCGTTTTTTAGAATTTCGACGTTGAAATTTATCAATAGAGCGAGCCTGAAGTCGCCAAGCCTCAGATAAGTTAATGTTTGGGCTAAATGGATCGGATGGATCGCATCGACACTTTTAACTTCCACGACTAATTTGTTTTCAACAAGGAGGTCAATCCTATAACCGCATTCAAGCTTAACGCCTTCGAAAACCAATGGCATCGGTTGCTGCTTCACAACGTAGAGTCCGGATTCGCGGATCTTGTAGAAGAGGCATTCCTCGTAAGCGTTCTCAAGCAAACCGGGTCCAAGTTCACGATGGATATTTATCGCAAGTCCAATCGCCCGGGTAGCAAGCTCATTCTCGGTCATACCAGGTTCTCCGCGCTCTCTGTGTCTTCCCTTTGTGCCCTCTGTGTTTAATCAAACTCCCAATTTTCTAATAACCCAATCAGATATCGCTGCTCTCAATTCACTCAAATGTTCGTCAAAGAAATGGCCGCAGTTTTCGAAAACGACTAATTCCGTATCAGTATTTTTCGACACTTCGTCGACCAGCTTATTCAGGCTTTCGAGCGAGCCGAATTCGTCGTGGTCGCCGTGGATGAAAAGGATCGGCTTTCGTGTTTGCGACAGGAACTCGTAATCGCCGTATTTATCGACCGGCGTTCCGATGCTGATCAGGCGAGCGATGCGGGCGTCGTTATAGCCGACCTCAAGCGCGGTTCGCGACCCGAATGAGAAACCGGCGAGCGTCAGGTCCTGATCCGGATAGTTTTCGGTGATGTAGTCGAGGACATCCGCGACATCTTCCTTACCGCCTTCGATCTCGTTGTGTTCGCCGGTCGAGGCTCCGACACCGCGAAAGTTGAACCGAAACGTCGTGAGTCCAGCATCAACCAGACCCGCCGCCGCTCGGAAAACCACCTTGTTATGCATCGTCCCGCCGCCGAGCGGATGCGGATGGCAAACGAGACCGACGCCGCGAGGTGCGCCTGCCGGTTCTTTCAATATCGCTTCAAGCTTGCCGTGCGATGCGGGGATGAACAGATTGCCTTTTGGATACATATAGAATCTTTGATTCTAGGTTTTGGCGGCGGGTTTCGCAACACGTTCAGAGTTTGGTGCCGGAACTCAATACAGCTTCTAGATATTTACCCTGATTTCGTGGTATTTTTTCTGTTTGATCTATCTTTTCTCGGCCTCGTAAACACGTCATCTTAATGGAAGAAATCACAAGCGAAACACCTGAGACTCCGCCTGAGCCTACGGAAATAAAAGCTCAAAGCTGGAGTCAATATCTCGAAAGCGAAAAGGCTGTTCGCGTTATTTATCTTATTTTCGGGTTCCTAGCGATCCTGATGGTGATGTCGTTCCTGCAATCGCGGACGGATGCGATCTGTTGTGGGGATTGGGATGGTTATTACCATATAAAATGGTCGTCGCTGCTGTGGGAAAATTTCAAACAATTCAAATGGCTGCCGAGCTTTGAATGGCTGCCGCTGACCGTTCTGAACGCCAAGGATTACGCCGATCACCACTTCCTGTTTCACCTTTTACAGATACCGTTCCTGTGGTTTTTTGAACCAGTGACGGCGGCGAAGGTTTCGACTGTTTTTTACGCGACGCTCGCGATATTTTCGGTTTACTGGTTGATATTCCGTTACGAGATCAAGCACCAGTTGATCTGGCTGGCGGCGTTGATGGTTTGCTCGAATGCGTTCTTTTACCGCATGAACATGGGCAAAGCCCCGCCGCTGACGATCATTATCACCATCCTCGGTATTCATCTGCTCTTTCAGCGAAAGTACGTCTGGCTTTTGCCGCTGATGTTTGCTTTCGTGTGGACGTACAGCCTGTTCCCATTGTTGCTATTTGCGGCATTTATCTGGACGGTCATCATCGCGTGGAACGAAAAGCGTTTCGAATGGCGGCCGCTTGCGTTTACCGGCGGCGGAATGATCCTCGGGAATCTTATTAATCCGTACTTTCCAAATAATCTCCTGCTGTTTTGGGAGCATTTCGCGACAAAGTTCAAGGTTGGCGGCGATTTTGCGGTGCCGGTTGGCGGCGAGTGGTATCCGTATTTGGGTAATGAGCTGATCATGAATTTTCCGATCGCTCTGCTCGCGATGCTGATCGGTTACATCCTGTTCGTTCCGCGCCGAGGCAAATTGCCTGAAAAGGCGGCTTTTTTCCTTGCATTTACGACGATCCTTCTGGCTGCCCAGTTTCGGTCGAAGCGATTTGCGGAATATTTTCCGCCGTTCGCGATATTGTTCGCGGCATTCGCCTGGCAGGCGTTCACGGCTCCGAAGATCGTTGAGTTGCCTGAGGATTTCCAGCGTGAGATCGATCCGTATCTCGACGCGCCAGTTCCGACTGAAAGTCAGCAATGGTGGAACTCGGCAAAAGCTGCAGCGCCATGGATCATCGGCATTCTGTTGTTTGTCTTTTGGTTTTACAATCTGATCGGGCTGCACAAGTTCGGCTTTGACGAGGCCGGGATGATCGACAATATCAAGTCGAACGAGGCGGGTGATAAATACCGCCGTGCGATGGAATTTGCGACCGGGCTCGATGAAACCGGAGCCGAGAATATTCCAAAGGGCGAGATCATTTTTAACTGTACGTGGGACGATTTTCCAAAGCTGTTTTTTTACGACACGAAGCATCGCTATGTGTACGGCCTCGATCCAAATTATCTTTACTCCGAGCATCAGGAACTCTACACGACGCTCAAGGACCTCACCGAGGGCAAAATTGACGATCCGGCACCGGTCATTCGTGAGAAATTCGGGGCGAATTACATCTTCGCCGACGCCAAGGAAAACGTCGATATGGTCGCCAAAGCGCTCGAAAGCGGCTGGGTCGAGACCATTTACGAGGATGACGAAGCACGTTTGCTGAAAATTCGTACAGAAAAAGGCGAGGCTCCGGATGATGCCAAAGATCAGGAAACGCCTGAGGAAAAGAAGATCCTCGACGAAATGGAAAAGAACGAGCCGTCGCCGCCAAACGCAAATATCGATAAGGACGATGATAATTAGAATAGCCGGTAATGCGAATTGGGTGAAAGCGTTTATACTTGCGGTCAGCGTGATTGCGTTCGGCTGTGGGGCAAACGAGAGCGTCCTGCGTTCCGGCAAAGATAATACAGCCGGCCGGGCGAATGCTACGCCGGTGAGAACGTCGTTCGAAACGGATCTTGAAGCGATGCGGACAGCCGGTTTCAGCTTTATTTACGTTTTGCGGAGAAAGGACGGCGGCGTGATCGATCCGGAAGACAAGAGCGTGATTCGCGTGCAGACAACGCAGGCAAATCGACGCGTGTCGGCGGACGACGGAAAGGCGGTCATTGTCGGGTCGAATTTTCAGCTCGCCCCGCATAATATGGCGGCAATTTATCAGCGTTTCGCCGTCGATAACTATTCTCCGGCGCCTTCATCGGGAACAGCTCCGCTGCCGCCGGACAACCAGAATGTAAATCGCTAACATTTTTTTGTGATGAAAGAACCCAAACCACAAGTGATCGAAGAGCCGGAAATAATGCAAACACGCGGATCGGAGCCGGTGCTGGTCAAGCTTGATCCGTCTTCGCCATCGATCCGCTCGATCGCCCGTGTTGTGGTTATCACGCTGCTGATCCTTTTTGTCGCGGGTTCCGTCGAAACAATAATTAGCTCGGTCGCCTCGCTGTTTTTTCTCATCATCCTATCGGTCTTTTTTGCGTATCTGATCGATCCGCTGGTTAAGCTGATCCGCAAGCCTTTCAAGGCCCGCGATCTCGAAAAATGGATGCCGCGCTCCTTCGCGATAGTCATTGCGTACATCCTTGTTTTCACAGTCGTTGGGATTGCGATTGCCAATATTGCACCGAAGGCGGTGGACCAGGCTAAAGAATTCGGTGCGAACGTGCCGAGCTACGTCGAGTCGCTGAGAACGCGAGCCGGTGAATTGAGCCAACGTTTCCAAGGGTTGAGTATTCCCGAAGAAGTTCAATCGGATATCAGTAAAAAGGTCAGCGATATCGGCGGCTCGATCACGGCTGCGGTTGGCGGTTTTGTGCTTATGTCGGCCACATACCTGCCGTGGTTGCTGCTCGTGCCGATCCTGGCATTTTTCTTTTTGAAGGATGTAAATCAGTTTCGGCTGGCTGTCTTGCGCATGTTCCCCGCGGGCCGATGGCGTTATCGTGCCGAGGTAGTGATGGCGGACGTGAACACGACTCTCGCCGCATACACTCGGGCGCAGCTGATATCTTGCGTGATCATCGCAGTGATCTGTACGAGCGGTTTTTATATCCTGGGATTAAAATATGCTTTGCTTTTGGGAATACTTGCAGGGATCTTTGAGTTCGTTCCGCTTCTCGGCCCGGTCACGATCGGTCTGATCGTGACGGCTACGGCGGCCGCGTCAGATGACCCTTGGAAGGCTCTTTACGTTGCGATCTTCCTGATCGTGCTTCGCATCATTCACGATTATGCGACATATCCGCGCATCGTTCGCGGGGGAATTCATCTGCATCCGCTCGCTATCATTTTGTCAGTACTGGCTGGCGAACAGGTGGCCGGAATTCCGGGAGTTTTCCTCTCGATCCCGCTTGTTGCTGTAGCTACTGTCTTTTACCGACATATTCTCGAACACCAGGGCCGTCGAGGCCTTGTTTCCGGATGGATCGAACACGTTGATTCCGAATCGGAGGAAACCGCCTAATGTCTCCACTCGCTTGGCTTATTACGCTTTTCCTGATCCTGCTGTTTCTGGCAATTCTGGTTTACGTTCTTGTTGTAAAGTTCTTTTACTGGGGGGACAAGAAAGATCCGCCGACAAAGAAACGCTAGAGAATTTGTGCGAATGAGTCCGAATCGTTGATCTCGATATCGATCTCAACTACGAAGCACGGCACCTCGAATTTGACCTCTGACAGCTTTACAGCATCTTTTGCGGTTATTAGGAATATCTCGGCCCGGCAATCCCTCGCCGCTACCTCCAGCTCCGTAATGTCGGCCTGCGAGTAATAGTGGTGATCCCGAAATGACCTGGTCTCAACGACGGTAAAACCATCTCTTCGTAAAAGGGCGTAAAAATTCTCTGGATTTCCGAGGCCGCAAAAGGCAAAGGCCCTCCTCGATGTGAAGTCAATCGACCGGTCGTGGTCAATGGCGTTGCCGCTCTCCAGCTCAACTACCCGGGCGATCTTGTTCATTGTCGAAAAGATCGGAATACCGGATCTCAGGTCGGAGATTTCAAATTTGAGATTTTCGATATCGGCAAGGTCGGACCTCGTGATCACGACGGCGTCAGCCCTTGTGAGATTTTCGATAGGCTCCCGAAGCCTTCCAGCAGGAAGCATCTGCCGTCTGCCGAAAGGGTCGGTCGCGTCGATGCAGACAATATCTACATCTCGTTCCGCCCGGCGATGCTGAAAGCCATCGTCGAGGACAAATGCCGTCACGCCGAATTTACGGATAGCCCATTTCGCGGCCTCCACTCGATCGGCATCGGCAATTATGATCGCCTTTCCCGGGAGCTTCTGTGCGAGCTCGAACGGCTCGTCGCCCGATTCCTCAGGCGTGGCGAAGATCTCAATGCCATCCGAGACGAAAACGCGTTTTGACGGATCTTTTCTTCCATAGCCGCGTGTCAGGATGCAGACTTTTTCGCCGCCATCAGCAAGCAGATTTGCAACGTATGCAACGAGCGGGGTTTTCCCCGTGCCACCAGTCGTGATATTACCGATGCTGATCGTTCGGGCGCCGAGATAGTAGGATTCGAAAACGCCCCGGTCGTAAAGCCGATTGCGAAGATCGGCGATCTTTCCGTAGATATGTCCGAGTAACGGGAGAATCATTTTATGTCGGAGCTTTTTTTGTTTGTGATCTGAATAAGCCGATCGAGTTTGTTCTGGGCCTGGCCGCTGTCGATGCTTTGTTCGGCTAGCCGTGCGGCGTGCATTGGGTCTTTGGCAATGCCGCCGACGATGAGGGCGGTCGCGGCGTTTAGGACAACCAGAGAACGAGCTTCGTCGCGGCGACGGCTTGCAAGGATGTCCTTGATGATCGCGGCGCTTTCTTTTGCGGTCGTTGTTTTTAGATGGCCGGTCGCTGCGGCCTTCAGGCCGAAATCCTTCGGCGTGACCATATACGAGCGAACTTCACCGTTTTTGACGGTCGCAACATGGGTTTTTCCAGCGAGCGTGACTTCGTCAAGGCCGTCTTCGCCGTGAACGACCCACGCTGTATCCGTTTTGAGCAACGCGAGTGCGTTTGCCGTCGGAACGACGAGCGAGCCGTGCCAGACACCAATCAATTGGCGTGAAACAGCCGCCGGATTTGCGAGTAATCCAAGAATATTAAGGCACGTGCGTATGCCCAACCGTCCGCGAATATCCGCGAGCCGTCGCAGCTCGGGATGAAACTTCGGCGGAAAAAGAAAGCACATGCCCGAGTTGAGGCTCGTCTGCGCCATTGTCGGGTCATTGGCGATCTTTACACCCAATTCGGCAAGCACATCGGCACTGCCGCTTCTGCTGGTAACGCCGCGATTGGATTGTTTTGCGATGGTCAGGCCCGCACCGGCGGCAACGATGGCGGCGGCGGTGGAAACGTTGAATGTTTTGGCTGCCGATGAACCCGTTCCGGCAATATCCATCGCATTTTTCGGAGCGCGGACCTTGGTCGCGAGTTCCTTCATGACGCTTGCCATACCGGCAAGTTCCTCGCCAGTTTCCCCCTTCGCGGTAATCGCGGTCAGTGCGGCTGCGACCTGGTTTGAACCGGATTCGCCGCTTGTCATTGCGCGGAAAAATCCTGCCGCTTCCTTTGGCGACAGATCTTCTCCGTGCAGGAGCTTTACGAGAAACGGGAACAGCGGAGTGTTCGCCTTTTCACTCGTAGCAGTCCTGGGAGCCGATTTGATCCAATCTGAACGGGTTGAAGGCATACCTAAAGCTCCAAAAAATTCTGCAATATCTTTTTGCCGTGATCGGTCAAGATCGATTCCGGGTGAAACTGTACGCCCTCGATCTTCAATGTCTTGTGCCTGAGTGCCATTACGAGGCCATCAGGCGATTCTGCCGAAATTTCAAGGCAATCGGGCATGTTTTCCTTTTCGACGATCAGCGAATGATAACGCCCGGCCGCAAAGCCATCCGGAATATGTTCAAATATCGTTTTACCGTCGTGCAGTATCTCCACTGGCTTTCCGTGGACCGGTTCCGGTGCCCGCACTACACTGCCGCCGAAATGCTGGCCGATCGCCTGATGACCCAGGCAAACGCCGAGGATCGGTAATCTGTCGGCAAAACGCTCGATCACTGAGAGCGAAACTCCCGCCGAATCGGGCGTTCCGGGGCCGGGCGAGATAAGAATCCGCTCGGGCTGCAGGTCGTTCTCGATGTCGTCAACCGTAACTTCGTCATTGCGAACGATGTGCATCTTCGCACCGAGTTCGCCCAGGTACTGGACCAGGTTATAAGTAAAAGAATCGTAATTATCGATAACTAAAAGCATCCAATCATTTCTTTGCAACATCTTTACCGCGAAACCGTTCTTTTTATTTACTAAGTTGCGGGATGACTCTATCATAAACAAACGCGCGGTCGGAGGCCGAACCAGAATGCTTCAAAAACTATTCTTCCTAACATTTTTCCTGCTTTCAGTTAGTTTTGTGTCGGCTCAGAACCCGTCTGATCCAAAAAAAGACGAGCAAAACGAGAAATTAAAAAAAGAAGCCGTTGATTTTCTCCGCGAAACGATGGCGGACGTCAACACAATGCGTTCGCTCGAAAATCGCCTGAGCTTTAACGCCGAAATGGCTTCGCTCATGTGGTTTCACGACGAAAAGGAAGCAAGGGCGATGTACCTCGGCGTGACCAGCGATTTTCGGCAGCTATTGGTCGAGTTCGACACGCGGCTTAACGCATTTGCCATGACCGAATCCGCCGATGGTGACGAAGCGATCTCGCTGGGAATGTTCGACGATCAAAGCCCCAAGATGAATATCCAGCGCAAGCTGGCAAAGGCTCTCGAAATGCGTAAGCAGATCGCGATGAGCCTCGCCGAACACGAGCCCGATCTCGCGATGGCGTTTTATCAGGATAGCCTGACGGCTCTAACAAATCCCGAGAGCCGCAAGAGCGCGAGCGACCAGGATTCGTATTTCGAGGTCCAGCTCATGACCCAGATAGCGGAGTCCAACGCCGCCAAGGCCGCTCAATACGGAGTCAAAACCCTCGACAAAGGCGTCGGTTTCCAGCACATTGAGCTGCTCAAAAAGATCTACAAAAAAGACGCTGACAAGGGAATTGAATTCGCCCAGGCCTTGATCAGCAAGATCAAATCGGACAAGGCCGATGCCGAGGATCTATACGTCATCAGTTCGCTCGTCCGATTTGGCGAGGAAACCGCTCCTACGCCGCCGAAAGCCAACGCTAAGAAGCCGGTCATGTCCTCGGGCGAAATGCGCGACCTAGTCGAGGTAATGGCCCGAGCCGTTCTCGATGCCGAAGACGAAGCCGAAATGGGCTCCGGATATATGGACCTTTTCGACAAATACACACCCACGCGTTCCGCACAGATTAAGGCTAAGTATCGCCGCAAGAATGTAGGATCAAATACCGCATCCTACGCTGCAAACGGAGCGAATGCCGTGGCCAACACGATGGCGTTTGCGTCGAATTCGGCTGTTGCCGTTGCCGGGCCACCCGATCCGGCAGCCGAACGCAAAGCCAAAGCACTCGAAGAAAAAGTCGCCGCCGAAACAAAGCTGATGGAGGACGTCGCGAATCTCAGCACCAAACAGCTTCCCAAAGAAGAGCGTTCAAAGATCATCGCTCAGGCCCGCAAGATCATCAGCCAGACGCCGGGCAAGGACAAGAAGATCGCCGGCTTGAGCCTGCTCGCGGCTCAGGTCGCCAAGGTTGGCGACAAAGAACTCGCTGCCGAGATCATGAAGGACGCCGAGCGGTTTGTTAACCCGCAGCCGAAGAATTATCAGGATTTCATGCTCACATGGATGCTGATCTCGGGCTATGCCGAAGCCGACCCTGACAGGGCGTTTCCGCTTTTGACGGACACTGTTTTGCGTCTGAACGAGACCGTCTCAGCATTTATCAAAGCCGCTGAATTCATCGACGTTCGCGGCGAAATGATCGACGATGGCGAGGTCCAGGTCGGCCAGTTCGGGGGCTCGATGCTTCGCGGATTGACCAAAGAACTAAAGATCGCCGAACCCACGCTCCGAAACCTCGCAAAGGCCGATTTCGCCCGGACAAAGGCCATCACCAATACCTTCGACCGCCCCGAAGTCCGCGTGCTCGCAAAAATGCTCGTGCTGCGAACCATCCTCAGCCCAAAGGAAATCTCGCAGGAAGATCCGGAGATCGGTATGGTTTTGAATTAGTTCGATGAACCACATGCTTGTTCCGTGTGTTCCGTGGTGAAAATCTTCGGATTCTAACCACGGAACACCCGGAAACCGACGGAACAATTCCGAAAGCTACATCAAACTCGTCCCCAACAACCACTGTCCGCCGTCAACAACCAGCGTAACGCCGTTAATGTAGCTTGCAGCGTCGGATGCTAAAAATAGTGCGGAATTCTCGATATCCGCGATCCTTCCAAATCTGCCGAGGGGGATCTTTTTGGTGATCTTGTCTTTTAGTTCGGGCAAGAGCAATCGCTTCATTCCCTCGGTGTCTTCGATCGGGCCCGGGGCGATGCCGTTGACACGGATGCCGTGGCGGCCCCATTCGGCGGAGAGGTTTCGCGTGATCGCATCGACGCCGGCTTTCGCGGCGGACACGTGGATCTGCATCGGCGTCGCCAGATAGTGGAGCGTTGCCGAAATATTCAGGATCTGGCCCTTTGATTTTTTCAGCTCTTCGAAGGCGGCTCGGCAGACGTTGAACGTGCCCTTGGTGTCGATATCGACGACCGTTCCAAAACCGTTCGACGAAAGCTGATCGGCCGCGCACAGGAAATTCCCGGCGGCGCCATTCACGATGATGTCGATCTTGCCGTAATGTTCGACCGTTTTAGCTATCGCATTCTCGACCGCCTCATAATCTCGAACGTCCGCCGCAACCGTAAAACACTCGCCGCCGAACGCCTCGACCTCAGCCTTCATCGCGGCGAGATTCTCTTCCTTGCGGCTCGTGATCGCGAGCTTTGCCCCGTGCTCGGCAAAGGCCCTCGCTACACCGCCGGTGATCCCTGTCCCGCCGCCAGTTACAAACGCCACTCTACCCTGTAAAATGTTATCAACGAATATTTTGTTCATATTGGCTTCGGATTTTAGCATGAAATTGAACCGCAGAGACGCAGAGACGCGGAGAATTGAAAGGACTGAGCAAGGCCCGGACCGCACCTTCTCAATATCTTGTATTCATTTCTTTCTCTTTTCTCTGTGTCTCTGCGTCTCTGCGGTTGGTTCATCCTGCACATCAAAACCTTCCGACCTCCGCACACTTGTTCCAGCGGAAACGCTCATTTATCTCGAAACCAACGATCTTGCCGCCGCCATTCAGCCGATTCTGGACAGTGACGCTTTTAAGCAGGCGGCTAAGACTACGCCCGATCTTTCGGCTCTCAAGGGCGTTCAGCTTGCGGTTGCGGTGACTGGATTTGAGACCAGCGAGGAGCGGCTGACGGACGAGAATTCCGTGGGACGCGTGCAGCCGAGGTTTGTGGCGGTGGCGGATACGCATGCGTGGAACTATCAGGCCGTGGCGTTTGCGGAGAAGAAACTTAGCGGGTTTGTCGCCGACGTTTATCAAGGCGAACCGCAGCTTGAGAAGACCGAAAAACTTGGCGGTAAATATTTTACATGGACAGCCAAGGACGGCCGCAAAGCATTTGCTTTGGTCATCGACAGCCTCATCTACTTCGGCAACGACGCGTCAGCGATCGAAAAGTGCGTCGCCGTAAAAAAGGGCGAGGCCGACAGCATCGCTAAAACCGGAAAGCCCCCAAACAGCGTCCCTAATTCGCTTGCCTCCGGCTACGTCTCGACCGACGGAGTCGCCCAGATCGCCGCCCTCGCCGGGCTGAGTTTCGCGACGCAAGCGAGCGACGATGAGGAAGTCCAAAGTGCCGTCGCCGGAATTTTGCCAAAGCTCATCCGCGGAACTGTGACCGATGCTTCGTGGACAGCGATGCGGAGCCCGCAGGGTTATGAGGACAAATGGCAGGTAACAATGCCGCAGGAGATCGCGAGTGTTTTCAATGAGTCCTTCGCGATTCAGGAGGAATTGGGTGCCACAACCTATCAGAAAAATGAGTTGATCGCGCAGCTTCCTGAGAACGTTTTTACCGCGACGCATTACAACCTTAAAGATCCGCGTTTGGCATGGCTGAGCTTTATTCAGGCTGAGACGCGCAATCTAAACCCGATCGAAGGGAAGATCCTTGCGGAATTCAGCTCGCTTCTTTTTGAACCTTACGGTATCAAGGATCCTGCCCTGTTCCTGGGTTCTTTTGGCGATTCCAAATACGCAAGCCGAAGTATTATTACAGGTAAGCTGGATGAAGGATCTGAGGAAAATGTTGCGATTCTTGCTGTAGGAGATTTGCAGTCCCGAAAAAGGTCTCTATCTCCAGATCTGAAACCGCCGAAAGAGCCGATCGAGGGTGGCATCAACACTTGGAGTTCAGAAGAAGAAGATCTGCAAGTGATTTTTGATTCTCAGATGATCAGGATCGGCTCAAAGGAAAACCTCGTGCGGGTTAGCGGATCTCGTTTGGGAGAACTGAACGACATCCGCGGCGACCTGCTTCGGCGACTGGCAACCAGCAAAGCACCGATCGCGACCGTTGGACGCGAGACAACCACCACACTTTCCCTCGTGGACCTTCTTGCCAATGAAGGTCATGGAGACGTCAGGCCAAACTCAACTTACTTCACCGAAACCCGCTTCACCAACGCCGGGGTCGACCGCGTCACAACTTCTGACTTTGGCTTTATCGGTACCATTCTGGCTCAGCTTACCAGTGATTAGGCGAAGAAGTGGGAAGAAGACTGCAAAGCCAGCCTCATAAATATTTCATATGAACATACAAGAACAAATCAAAGAGTATATTGCCATCCAACCTGAACCAAAACGCAGCGACATGCAGAAGTTGCACGACCTCATTTTGAAAGTGAATCAGGAATGTAAATTGTGGTTCCTGGACGGTAAAAACGCCGAAGGTAAGGTTGTTTCTAATCCGGATATCGGCTACGGGTCTCGCGACCACAAATACGCCGATGGAACGATCAGCGAGTTCTATCAGATCGGCCTGAGCGCCAACAAAACCGGGATCTCCATCTATTTCCTCGGTATCGAAAACAAAAAATACCTGGCCGAAACATACGCTAATAGCCTCGGCAAAGCGACCGTGACCGGGTATTGCATCAGGTTCAAAACTCTAAAAGATATAAACACCGACGTTCTCGAAGCGGCCTGTGCGTTTGGGTTAGAGAATACGAAATAAACCGCAACATCGTCATAACTATGTAGACTTGCCGTTTTGCTAATTTGTCTCTACCTTGAAAAAAGAAAAGTACAAATGGTCAAAAAGACTGACATGGATAAAAATGAAATCTTCGGAGAACGTGAGAAATCTGCCGTTTCGGCTTTGGTAGAAGAATACAAGGCGAGAATGACTCAAATATTCGCTCTCGATCTCGAGGTGCATCGGTGGTCTGCATCATATTTGGTCGCTCTGGTCGTGGGTATTGGTTGGGCTCTCGGTAGCGACAAAATAAAGTCACTAAGCAATTTGTTTATCGAAGACAATGGGGGGCCGAAATACGATAATTGTTATCTTATTTTGTCAGTCGCGACTATTAACGCCTTGTACATTCTATGGATGGCACTGAAAGGTTTTCAAACGCAGCAAATCTACTTATATCTTTATAGCGTTACGGGAAAACAAATTAGTGAACTAATAGAAAGGAAATATAATTCTTATGAAGTTTGGCGCAGAAGCCAGGTCTTTTGTTCAACAAAAAGAAAGGGTAACTTAGACTGGCGTCGAAGTTTCTTTTTCACGGCTTTCACAGTTTTACCTTTTGGCATTTCGTTTTCCATTCTTTGGATGTATGGACAATTCGTCGCATTTTCTGATTCTGTTAGCGTAAATGATTTATTCGTCCACAGGTTCCAAATAGCAATCTATATTGCAGTAATCGTATTTCACCTTGTGATAGCCGGTGTAGCCTTGTCGACGACGAAGCTAAATATGCTATGGGTTAATGCGACCAGACGAGAGTTAGAGGATAAATCGCCACAAGGAATCAACTTCTACATCTACCAACTGCTAAATCCTGAGCCTGTTTTGGATAAACGAAACGAAAGCATCGCAACCGAGGAGACCATTCTGCCGTCAGAAATCAAAAAAGCGAAATCGCAAGTGTCTCGCACATTACCAAAAGAGAAATAACCTCGAAACCTGCTGTTGAGGATGCAGTTGAAATTCTGATTCTAAAGGTCTTAAGGACTTGACACTAAATCCACGAATATCATATATTTCCGTTGTTCACACCGATCAACTAAACCTAACTTCGGACAGCCGCTATTTAGCTTTTTTTTGTTGTCTGAAAGGACGCGAAAGGAGTGTAAAAATATGGCAGAGACTGGGCATGCGAAGAATGTAGAAAACTGGCAGAAGATGATCGCGGCTTGTACGGGGTTTGGGGTGGATTATGCGCCTTCGAATGTTAACCTGACGATTGTCTCGATGAACGCTTTGCTGACCGGTGTTGAGACGTTGATGGACGGTGTTCAGACCAGTATTGTGCCGTGGAAAAACAAGGTTGCGGATCGCGAGAACATCTACACCGGAGTCCGTCCGCGCACGACGCAGATGCTTGCGGCGTTCAAGGCCTGCGGTGCCGCCGCTAACAAGGTGGACAACATGAAAACCTATCAGCGACAGGTCCACGGAGCACGTGCCACGGCAAAACCGGTTGACGATCCAAACACGCCCGGCGACGAATCAAAAGGAAACTCGGTCTCGCATCAGTCCTACGTTCAGATCGCCGAGGCTTTCGGCCAGATGGTCGCTTTGGCGGCGGGCGAACCGCTCTACACGCCCAACGAAACGCATCTGACCGTCGCCACCAACACGGCCTACCACGCCGCCATGGAAACCGCCAACGACGATGTCATCAACACTGTCCCCGCGTGGAAAAACTCAATGACCTCCCGCAACGCCCGCCTCTACAACGACCCCGACAGCATCTTCGAACGCCAAAAACTCGTCAAGGAATACGTAAAATCTCTCTACGGAGCAATCTCGCCGCAATACGCGCAAGTTAAGGGTCTGGAATTTAAGAAAGTGAAGTAGAATTTGTTCGAAACGTCCGGTTCCAGTCTCGCGATCCGAACTTCGGGTCGCTTTATTTCGCCAGCGGGTCACGATATTCGACCTGTCAGACGTGAGATTCGGCCCGTAAACGTCGATAATCGAACTGCGGAACTTAAACTCTCGACTGCGATATTCGAGAAGCGAACTGCGATATTCGAGATTCGACCTGCGACTTGCGGAAGCGACCTGCGGGTACCGAACTTCGACCTGCGGGACACATTTTTTCAACTTACCTTGCGAAACCGTTTGGTTGCATTTGACATACGCAACTGTTTGGTTGCATAATGTGAATTCGGATCGGCTACTCGCCACTGAGGGCAAAAGGAGAAATATGAGAAAGATAATTGCAGCGGAATTCGTGACGATCGATGGTGTCATACAGAACGAGGAAAATGACGGCGACGGGTTTAAGTATGGCGGGTGGTTTTTTCCCTATGCGGACGAGGTGACGGGCGGCGTGGTGCAGGAGCGGCTGGCGAAACCGATGGATCTGCTGTTGGGGCGGAAGACCTTTGCCGCGTGGGAGACGTACTGGCCGACGCATTCGAACTTCTGGCCAAACGTCATGACCGCGACGAAGTACGTCGCCTCGAACACGCGCGACTCGAGCGATTGGGAGCCAAACGTATTCCTCAGCGGCGACATCGCGGAAAGGGTCCGTGAGATCAAACAACAGGACGGCCCCGATATATACGTCATGGGCAGCGCCGATCTGCTCCAGACGCTTTTCAAAAATGACCTCGTCGACGCGATGGAGCTAATGATAATCCCGATCACCCTCCGCACCGGAAAACGCCTCTTCGAAAGCGGCACCATCCCGGCGTCGTTCAAGGTAACCAGCAGCCAAGTCGCCCCAAAAGGCATCATCTGCGTCACATACCAACGTGACGGCGACGTAAAGACCGGAGCTCCGCAGATAGAGGAAGATTAATGATGAATATAGAAACGGTGTTAGCCGACAAACAAATCAGGGCTAAAGCGAAGGTCGAGGCAATTAGCAAGATGCTTTTGGACGAGGAAGTGACTCTCGTAGACGTGATGAAAGCTGCCAAGGTTTCTAAGGACTCTGACAAAGGAACTTGCATCGAAGCTATCCAGTTTGCGACAAAGGCCAAGCCCGAACTAGCTTCGCTCGACTGTCTTAAATTCGTAACCGAGACCTTGTTGGAAAAGGCTCCGAGGGTCAAATGGGAATCCGCGAAGGTAATTGCGACCATCGCACATCTTTATCCCGACAAGTTAGACAAGGCTATCGGCAACTTACTCACTAACAGCGAGTTTCCCGGAACGGTCGTTAGGTGGAGCGCAGCCCTCGCGTTAGGCGAGATCGTCAAGCTCAAGACCAAACGGAACAAAGACCTGGTTCCGGCCCTCGAAGCGATCATCAGACGCGAAGAAGATAACGCAATAAAAAAGATTTATCTCGCCGCAATAAAAATGTGAATTGGAGACAAATATGAAGACAACAGCTTTTTTAATGACGATGGTTATGATGATGTTCATCGCGGGTATGGCGTCGGGGCAGCAAAAACCATCTACGGGCTACGCTCCGGTTAACGGGTTGAAGATGTATTACGAGATCAAGGGCAGCGGTGAGCCGGTGGTGCTTCTTCATGGGGCGTTTATGGCGATCACGGACGACTGGCGTTTGTGGATCAACGAACTCGCCAAAACGCGCAAGGTTATCGCCGTCGAAATGCAGGGCCACGGACGGACTGCCGACATCAAACGCGATATCACTTACGACAACCTCGGGGATGATGTGGCTGCGCTCATCGACTATCTGAAGATCGAGCGGGCGGATCTCGTCGGTTACAGCCTGGGGGCCGGAGCTGCAATGAATTGCGCGATCCGCCACGGCGAAAAAGTACGAAAGGTCGTAAGCATCTCGGCCCCGATCCGCCGCGACGGCTGGGTCAAAGAGGCAAACGACGCGTGGCCTAATTTCTCACCGGAGATGTTCAAAGGCACGCCCGCCGAAACCGAACGGGAGAAACTTAATCCGGTGCCGGGAAGCTTCACGGAGTTTTTCAATCACATCAAAGCGGCGGCTTTGAGACCGTACGATTTTGGCGCCGATAATCTCAAAGCGACCAAAGCGCCATTCTTCTTCATCCACGGCGACGCCGACGGCGTGCGGATCGATCACATCGCCGAGATGTACCGCCTCAAAGGCGGCGGCAACACCCACGCCGACATGCAGCCGCGCGTCGAATCGAGATTAGCCATTCTGCCGGGCACTACCCACGTCACCCTAATGGACCGCATGACCACGATCGTCCCGATGATAAACGACTTTCTCGATGCCAAGCCGCCAAAGCAATAGAAAAATCTTCGGCCTTAAGAAATTTCGCCACAGAGAACACAGAGATCATTGATTAAGATTTGAGCTCTCAGTGTTC
Source organism: Pyrinomonadaceae bacterium (assembly GCA_040080065.1). Classification (GTDB taxonomy): domain Bacteria; phylum Acidobacteriota; class Blastocatellia; order Pyrinomonadales; family Pyrinomonadaceae; genus OLB17. The sequence goes on along the minus strand of JBEBJB010000002.1, from coordinate 171,711 downwards.
TCTGTGCTCTCTGTGGCGGGAAAATGCCGAAAGCGTTAAGATACTATCCACAGGAGAAAATTTATGGCGAAGGTAACCGGAATTGGCGGAGTATTTTTTAAGAGTGCGGGCAAGGGAGCGGACCTTGCGGCGTGGTATGAGAAGAATCTGGGGATCAGCCTTGAGAGCTGGGGCGGCGCGATATTGAAATGGACGGAAGATAAGGTTGTCGACGGCGGCCTGACGGTTTGGAGCACGGCCAATGCCGATTCCAAATGGTTCGCGCCGAGCGAGTCTTCCTTCATGATCAACTACCGCGTCGATAATCTGGACGAACTGCTCGAACAGCTAAAGCAAAACGGCATCGAGATCCTCAAAGGCCCGGACGCCGAAGAAAACGGCAAATTCGCCTGGATCATGGACCCGGACGGCAACAAGATCGAGCTCTGGCAACCGATGGCCTGGGATGAGAAGAATAAAGCCTGATGACCGATGCTAAAGATCCCATCGATGACCGAGCGGCGGGTAAAAAGTGAGAAAGCCCGACGTGCTCTCCCCTTCACGTCGGGCTTCTTCAATATGGCCGGGACTTTATGTTACGGCCACACTTTTGTTGTCAGCGGTCTCGAAGAACCCGGTCGGTTCTGGCAAAACGCGGCCAGTGCTAAAGCCGTCGCTCGCGGTTCTGACCCGAATGGTCTGACAATATGTTTTCAATAATCGAGGACTGGAAGCATGACTTCCTTTTTTAGCTCGATCTCAAATTCTTCGTCCTTTCTTAGTCTCACGTCTTTGCCTTTTCTCAGCAGAGCAACTGTTCCGCCGGCTCCGGCTCCGGCGGCTCCGCCGATGAGGGCTCCGGCTGAGGTTCGGGTTGCGGCTCCGATCGCGGCTCCGGCGACGGCAGCACCGAGGATGCTGAGGGCAGTGAGCGCGTTCGACGATCTCGCGGCTAGCGGTTTGATCATAAGGCCCTCGATCCGGCGGGTTTCGCTGGGGAATTTGATGGTTTCAAATACCACATCGAGGCTTCCTCCCCGGCTTCCTCCGGCCGCGGTTTTTACTGCCTTCACACGACCTTCGACCACGGTGCCCATGGGAAGAACGACGGCTTCGCGGACCTTGACCGGTTTGGCAATCGTGGCGAGGAACGTGTCGTTCACGCTCGACACTTTTGAGTTGATCTCAGCATCGAGTCTTAGCGTGATCCGCGTTCCCGCCGGCAATCTGTAGATCGAATCCGGCTGAGCGTACAAAAGAACTGAATTTGCAAATATCAACAGCGAGAGTGCCGTTAACTTTCCTACGCAAGCGAAGCGGTGCATATAAACAACCTCCAAACCTCGCGTCTCAAGGCTTCCCGCCTTACGCGAATTCAATTAGCAACGGCCGTGCCATTGGCCGCAGGTGATAAAGAAAAGGCAAAAGTGCCAGTAATTGTAGGCATATTACAATCGCTTTTTCTGCTTGTCGAACTTTTTAATAACCGTTTCGGGTATTGGATGCACGAAATGGGGGAAGTGTTGGTCAGGCGGCAGTTAGCGGTTGGCAGTTGGCAGTCAGTAGTTTTAAATCGGCGATTCGCTTTTCGGCTTCTACCTGCCAGCGGCCTACTGCCTACTGCCTACCGCCTACTGAAGTATCGGGTGCCCTCCGCCTTTGCTGTGGTCGGCGGTCGCGTTGTAGCGTCGGCGGTCGTTGTGATAGAGCACGATGTGCTCGCCTTCGTAGCGGACGACGTCGGATATGCGGTCGAATATGTTCTGATGCTCCGCGATTATGAACGCGCAAGGCGTGTACGCCAGCACCATTCCCGCTGCGTAAATATAGCCGCCCTGATCGTAAACGCTCCCCGCGTATTGCTGCGCACCTACCGCAAAATCAGGTGAATATTCACCAGCCGCATTTTTCGTCCGGTCGGCTTTGGCGATGTAGATCGTGTAGTCGCTGTAATTTAACCGCGTTCGATACCCGTTCTTGCGAGCAACCGCAAAGAGATCGGTCAGGCCCTTGTCGATCGCATTCAAAACGGTCGACGTCGGCTTATTCACCCCATAGATCGTCGCCCCCTTCGCCGTCCGCGACGTGATCGTGAATCGGTCACCCGTTATGCTCTGAGCCTTTGCGAGAACGCTCGCATTTTGCGCTTCGACGCGTTGACCAACCCCAAACACCGTCAACAGCATCATAAATGCAATTGAAACAAGTAGTTTCTTATTCATATTAGTAACCCCGCAAACGTTAGGTGCAAATAGGATACCAAACAGCTAGCTCCCCTATGCACTCCGCTTTAAATCGCTGCGGTTTGCGAATATGATACGGAAAAGGGTGTTTATGACCTTTCGTTAATTATATGACCAGCATTCTCCCCAAAAACTTGAGAACATCGCCTCAAAATGGAGTAGTTTCTATTGCGAAACGAACCGATAGGCTATCGCCGCCAAAATAAGAGCAATAACAATTATTGCTCCGGTGACCTGTGAGCGTGAGAATCGCATTCTACTTGGTCGGGGCGGCCTTCATCTGGCTATTGAGCAGCAATGCCGGATTTATCTTGAACTGTAGCATTTTCGCCGTCTCACGCCCGCCGTCGCCTCCCTTTCGCTGGACCGTGATCTTGCCGATTTTGAGGTTGCCGTTGCGGGTCATCTCTACCTTGCCGTCGGCAAAAAACGCGATCGTGTCGGCATCGGTTTTGATCACCCAACGAGTCTTGTCAGTCGCCTTCATCGCGACCATCACCCAGCCAGCGGCATGCGAGCCGTCACCCGAGAAGAGGTCTGAAACGATCTCGCGCTTGTTTGCCGTAAAGAAATCAATGACCGCTTTTTGAGATTCGGCGTTGAGTTCGTTGAGGTACATTCGGTTCGTTTCACGCGAGGGTTTGGTCGGCGGTGTTTCACCGACGAAGAGTTTCAGAGCGGCCTGAACGTCCGCCGGCATCTTCCACATCTTCGCGTATGTCGCGAGCCAGCGTTTATCGATTTGGTTAAATCCGGTCGGGCTCGAAACGAGCTTGATCGAGATCCCTTCCTTCTTTTCGCCGGCCTTCGTCGTCACGCGAACCTCAACGTCCGCCTTCTCCCCATGGGGTTTTGCCGCGACCACAGTTTTGATCTCAGCGAGCTTGTAATTCATCGCGACGAGCCAATCCTGGGCGTCTATATCGCCTTTCCAATTGTTGAATTTGTCGCGGATCTCGTCCTCATTCTTGAATCCGTTCTTTGCGGTGCTCGACCCGAGCGCCACCTTAGCAGCGGTCGAAGTTTGTGCGTAGCCGCCGGAAAAGCAGCAAACGAGCAACCAAAGAAGAAGCAACGGACCTATGCGATATCGAATTAACATGTTTAGACAAAAAGTTTGCTTGATAATATGCGAGTCTTCGGGTAATTTCAATAAACCTGGTTGAGGAAATATTACGATGCCGACCTTCCGATGACGGAAAAGAGAAAATACCATGGACACAGCCACTAACATCCTGATCGGCGTCGTCGCCGCTCTGCACATGTATTTTCTTGTCCTGGAGATGTTCTTGTGGGACAAGGCTCCCGGATTCAGGGCGTTCGGGCATACGCCGGAACAGGCGGCGACCACTAAAAAACTAGCGGCGAATCAGGGGCTTTACAATGGATTTCTCGCAGCCGGGTTGATATTTGGCATCCTCGCCGGAGGACATGATGGATTTCATATCAAGATCTTTTTCCTCACCTGCGTGATCATTGCCGGAATTTTCGGCGCGGTCACCGTCAGCCGAAAGATATTCTTCATCCAGGCGCTGCCGGCGCTCATCGCGCTTGTGCTGCTGCATCTGCACTGACGAAATCGGTCTTTTTTGGGGTGGAATTTTCGTGTAAAAACACCTGTCGCTAAATTTACCATTCTAAAAGTGTGAAACGTTTCACACTTTTTAAAAATAGGCGTATTTTTGCATCTTTTCGGTCGAAAACACGTGGATTGGTCGAATGGGCGGAGCGGTTTGGCGGGCTAAAAAGGCCTGTTTGGTAGAGGTAAATGCGAGATTGGTCAAAGGTTTTTTGGACGAAAAACTTCGACCATTTTCGGCCGGAACTTGAACGCGGACGAAGCGGCGGATCGCAAGATGCTGTCGCGGCTTGTGGAAGCCTTGACTCGCCGTCCGCGCGAAGCTAAGATTCCCCTGGCGAATCCAGGTCGCCTCCACATCCGCGGACAGGACCGAGTCCACCTGAGCGATCTACGGAATGCAGGTTCGATTTTGCGAACTTCCTTTTTGCCCGAAAAATGCGGATGCCGGGCGGCTGACCTAAAGGAGGCTCGTCATGTCAATTTACTCAAAAGAACACCGTCACATTCCCGTCCGTCCCGATCTCGATCAACTGCGCCAACAGGCCAAAGACCTGCTCCGCGACGTCCGCCGCGGCGACCCGCTCGCGATCGAGGAATTTACTCATAATCTGCCGAAGGCCGTTAAGCCTGAGGATGCGATCCTCGCAGATGCCCAATTTGCTCTCGCCCGCAGCTACGGGATAAAAAGCTGGCCGCGGCTGGTACTGGCGTGCGAAGTTGTGGATGCGATCTGGAAAGACGATGTCGAGAAACTTCGCGATCTCGTTACCAAACAACCCAACCTCATCCACGAAAATGCCCGCGGGACGATCAAATGCAATTGGGGACCGCCGATGAGCTATGCGGCAAATATCGGCCGCAACGAGATCATCAAAATGCTTGCCGATCTAGGCGCAATGGATTTCGAACACGCACTCGACCGCGCCGTGCTCCAAAGCAAGATCGACACTGCGGAATTGCTCCACAAATATATGGGAGCGCCATCACCGCCCGCAGGAGCGTTGGCCGGCCCGGCGTACACGCTGAGTGTTTCGGGAACCGCCTTTGCATTGAGAGTCGGAGCAAAAGTTCTGAGTGAGACCGGCAAACGACTCGCCCCGGTCGATCTGCCGCTCGAAACCGACTCACGAAATCCGCCCGCAAAACACGCGATTCTCGAAATGTACGCCGCCCACGGCCTCGAGTTGCCTGACACGCCGACGATGGCTCTGCATCGCGGCCGCATCGACCTGCTCGAAGAACATCTTCGCCGGGATCGGCATCTCTTATCGCGGACTTTCACTCACGAAGAGATCTACCCGCCCGATATGGGCTGTCACGACGAGATCAACGCCACGCAAGGCACGCCGCTAAAAGGCACAACGCTGCTTCATCTCTGTGTCGACTATGACGAGATGGAGATCGCGGAATGGTTGATCGAAAAAGGAGCGGATGTCAATGCTCGGGCGGCGGTTGATGAGAACGGCTTCGGCGGCCACACAGCTCTATTTTGTACGGTCGTATCGCAGCCAAATTTTTGGATGAACTACAATGATCGCGGGCCGTATGTAGCTCCGTTTACGCAATTGCTGCTCGATCACGGAGCCGATCCGAATATTCGAGCATCGCTGAGCAAACAACTTCATTCAGGTTACGGCCCGAAATACGACACGACAAAAGCCTATGAGTACCGCAATATCACCGCGCTCGAATGGGGCGAACAGTTTCACGCAAAGGTTTTCGTCAGCGAACCCGCAATGCGACTGATCGCGCAAGCTGTCCCGAAGGACAAATAGCTACGCCATTTATGGCGAGGCATCGGGACAACGAAAAACAACAGCGTTTTATGCTCGTTAGGTCGCGATCAGGATGTCGCGGGCGAGGATGTCGGCGTTGAGCGGGCCGCGTGTAACCTGGTCGTAAACGAAGATGCGGTCGCGGCCTTCGCGTTTGGCTTGATATAGAGCGGCATCGGCGAGTTTGATGAGGTCTGCCTCGGTCATGTCAAAATTGGCAAAAACGGTGGCGATCCCGGCGCTTACCGTCAGGAATTCGCCGGTCAGCGATTCGCTGTGGCGGATCTGCATCTGGCGGATGCTATCGACCGCCTGTTCGGCGATCTGCAAAGCACCGGCGGCATCTGTTCCGCCGAGGATCATGGCAAATTCTTCGCCGCCAAATCTGGCGACAAGGTCCGTCGGGCGATTGATCGTATCGGCAAAAGCCTCGGCCACTCGCTGCAAACAATCGTCACCCGCATGATGCCCATAGGTATCGTTAAAGAGTTTGAAATGATCGATATCGATCATGATCAGCGATATCTCGGTCTTGAACCGAACCGCGCGGTGCCATTCGTCCGCCAGGAAGGCTTCAAATCGGCGGCGGTTCCCGATCTTGGTCAGGCCGTCTGAATTGGCGAGATTGTGGAGATTTTCGTTTGCCAGGGCGAGTTCGGCGGTGCGTTCGGCGACGAGGCGTGTGAGCTTTCGCTCGCGGGCCTCGAGCTGATGAACGCTGATCTTCCAGATAAGCAGCAAACCAACGGCGGCGCTCAAAACACACAGGAGAATGAAAGCTTTTGTCTGGTAGAAGAAAGGCCAGAGATCGAGTTTCACGATCGCGTCCTGCGTACTCCAAACGCCATCGCTATTGGACGCCCTGACGCGGAACGTATAATTCCCTGGTGGTAAATAAGAGTAGTTAGCCACGCGGCGCGTTCCCGCGTCGATCCAATCTTCGTCGTGGCCCTCCATTTTGTACTGAAACTTAATTTGCTCGGGCTTGATCGTGCTGATTCCTGTGTAGCGGATCTCAAGGTCCTGGTGGCCCGGATCGATCGATACTCCGCCGCGAAAACCGATCGACTGCCGCTCGGACAAAACGTCTTCGACCACCACATTCGGCGGCTGCGGATTTGGTTTTTCGGCCGCCGGATCCACGATCGAAACGCCCTCCTGCGTCGGAAACCAGATCTTGCCGTCCTTGTCTCTCAAACTCGCCGGCTGGCGGCCGCCGTTGCATTCATTCGAGAGCATTCCGTCCTCTTTGCCGTAGCCCACGCTGTTAAAAGTCGTGATTCGGCCATCGGCGAGGTCGTTAAGCTCCTGCTTTTTCACGCGATAGATGCCGCGATTTGAACTGATCCAGAAATATCCCGCCTCATCCTCTTCGATCGCGAATACGCCGCTGCTGTAAAGGCCGTTCGATTCAGTGTAGTTCACGAACTTGCCGTCCTTGAACCGGCTCATGCCTTCGTCGTAGGTGCCGATCCAGAATGCTCCGTCCTTGTCCTCGTAGATCGTGCGCACGTAGTTGCCGACAAGGCCTTCTTTTTTCGTATAGTTCGTGAACTGCCCGCTCTCAAATCTGCTCAGGCCGCCATAACCGCCGAACCAGAGAACGCCTTTGGTGTCCTCAAAGATGAAGGTCATGAACTCGTTCGGCAGCCCCTCATTGGTGCTGTAATGGGCCACCTGCTGGTAGTCACGAAATTGTATAAGCCCTTTGTTCGTTGCGGCCCAGACATTTCCTTTACTATCATTTTTTATCGCAAAAACGTGACAGCCATCGGATAGCTGCACGGCTTTACCATCCTTGACGAGGAAGATCCCGCCGCCGTTCAGGCCGACCCACATTTTGCCGTTCACGTCCTCATACAGTGATTGAACGGACATGCGGCCCTGATGCCACTGTTTGTTCTGCGGCGCGGCTGGGTCTGCCGGCTGAATATCAAGGGCCTCGAACTTTCCGTTCCGATAAATGCTGAGGCCCTTGGTCGAGCCGATCCAAATATTATCTTCGTGGTCACGGATCAGAGGATAGACCTCCGAATGATCGATGCCGTCTGCCGTGCTGTATCCCTGAATTACCTGTTTACGCCTGCGGATCAGACCTCGATCAGTCGCCAGCCACGTTGTGCCTTCGCGGTCGTTGAACAAGTCTTCGATAGAGGAGGTGCTCAACCCGTGACTCTTTCCCCAAATGTTGAGACGATCGCCGTTGATCTGGATCAAGCCGACGCTAGTACTTGACGCTCCGCCGCTCGAAAGCCAAACACTGCCGTCCGTCTCCTGCCAGAACGAATGATAGATTGATTTTCGCGGCAGGCCGACTTTTTCGTCAAATGTAGTGAGTACGCCATTTTTGATCCGATGGATAGCATTTTCACCCAGCCAGAGCGAGCCGTCGCGGTCCTCGAAGATATTCGGGCGAAAGTTGAGTTGAGAGAAATCCAGTGGGATGAACGTCGTCTGCCCGTCGCGCGTTTCCGAGACGCCTGAACGCGAGACCGTCCACTGAGTACCGAATTTTCCATTAACGATCTGATCAGCAACGTACGGAATCTGCTTTTCGACAAACTCGAGTTTACCGTCCGTTAAGTGATACCAACTGCGTCCCTTACGGTCATCATCCTCGCTGAGAAACCGCAATCGCCCGTTGGCCTCAGCCTCGATCTTGCCGATGTAATGGCCGGGAACCTGTTCGGACGTCATGGTCGTGAAAACGCCGTTCCGGTAGATGGTCAGGATGCCGTCCTCCATCGTCGTAGCATAGATCGTGCCGTCCCTATCGGCGTAAATGCCGGTGAAACGGTTATTTGTAATTCCTTTCGTATTGCTCTTGTTGAACGTCGTGAACCGCAACCCGTCAAACCGCACCAGGCCGTCAAATGTCGTAAACCACAGATAGCCATCAGCCGTCTGCGTGATCTGACGCACGCCGTTTTGCGGCAGGCCATTATCCGTCGTCCAGGTATCGAACCGGTACTGGCCAATGGCAGCAGACGACGCGACAATGCCAATCATCAGGCACAGACCTATTGAAAGCTTGCGATGGAGATTCATCAGGAGTATTTGGGAAGCGGCTTGAAGAAGAAGAAGGGAAGACAAGGATTTAGAGGACGTAACAGCTACGCAAAACTATTAGACAACAATGTTTAACTTATAGTCAATACTTATTTTACGGGAAGTGGAAAAAGGGCGGCTAGTACATCTTTGTGACGTCCACGCCCGTGTAGTAATGTTTGATGATCTCGTCGTATTTTACACCCATTTTAGCGAGGCCGTAGGCGCCGTATTGGCACATTCCGACACCATGTCCCCAACCGCGGCCGGTAAACGTGTATCCGGCAACGGTTGAACCATTGTAGCGTTTGTTGATGACAAAAAGCTGTTCGTTGAGGCGAAGGGCGGATCGGATCTTGCCGCCCTTGAGGATCTTTGTCCCGTTCGAGCCGATTATTTCAAGTTCGATCACGCGGCGTGAATATCCGACTTTCTTGATATTCAGATCGTAGAGCGAGCCGATACCGCGAACGTATCGCGACAGCCGTGACTGCACCTCGCCCGCACCCATCGATTTGTTCCAGAGAACGAATGGCGACATATTTTCAGCCGTGGTCGGCGTGTCGGTGGGTTTGATCTCGAGATATTTGACCGCACCGAGTGCGTCGAGCTGAAAGTTGACCGTTTCGCCGCCGACGAGCGCCGCTTCTTTGACCGGATACATCGTCGCCCCGAATTCGCGGAAAAGGAACACATCAGGGCGGATCACGAGCTGCCTTTCCGTTTTGCCCGTTTTAAGAACGAGCTTCCCGTCGACAGACGGCTTTGTCGTGCCGGTCTGGGTTTCGGGCATCCATTTTTTCTTTTCGTAGATCTGGCGGATGAGACGGAGCACCCTTGCACGCGTGAATGGCCGATTTGGCTTTAGCGTCAGATCCGGGTGGATCGCAAAATAGCCGTCGCGAAGCAGCAAAGCAAAGTCCGCACGCCGTTCTTTCGGTATCTCGCCCTCGTCGTCGAATGAGAGTTGATAGTTGATATCAGAATCGGTCAGCATCGTATCCGCGTAACCTGGAGCGTAGATAAGGCCCGAAATGATGCGGGCGAACTCGGTCGGCTTTGCCGTATTTTTATCGACGTTCGGATATGTTTTTCCGAAACGTCCGGCGAGATTGTTGATCCAGTTCGACATCTCGCTCTCGGTCGGAACGTCCTCGAACCAATCGTCTGTCATCTGCGTGGTCAAAAGCTGAAAACCATTAGAAGCAAAAACCGACATTAGCCGAACAAGCTCCAGATTGCCTTCGTCACGTAGCTTTGCGGGAATTCGCGAGGTTTTTACAAAGAACGGTTCGAAATGCCGTCGGCCTTCGAGCGCGCATTCAACGCCTTTGAGATACGGCTCGCCCTTATCAAAAATGTTCCCGCCGTCCTCGGTTCGCCCACCGCAGGTCGAGGTGAAATAAGCCATGATCGGCTTGCCCTGATATGTCGCGACCATTCCGCGAGTCGCCTGCACGGCTTGCGTGCCCATCCTCGTCTCGATCGAAACGCCTTTGTAAACCTGCGAATAGATCGTCGGTACCATGTCAAAACCCTGCTTGCCGTAACCGCCGATGTTCGCGATCGCATAGGTACGGGCCGCAACCGCCTGAGCCTTTTGAGCCTCAAGCTGCGGAAGCCCAAGCTCCGCCGGGACGACGCCGAGCAGGTAATCTTCGAGCGGGACGACATTTACGACGGTCAGCGAACCGCGGGCATTCACAAAAACCTCGATCTTGCCGCGATACGCTTTGCCGTTGAGCTTTACCGGATTAAAACGCTCGTTAACCGAGCCAAATGCGACGGATTTTAACGAGGAATATTTTGCCGGTTCGCTCGGGCCATTGATGATCACTTCCCGAAGATTTGCCGAAATCGGTTCAGAAACGTTTGGCTGGGTTGAACCCGTGGTTTTAATCAGGCTGCGAACCTCAGATGTTCCAGCGGTCTTTAACTGCTGCGATAGAGCCTTGGCATCGTCCGAAACGACCGTCTTTTTCTCGACCACAACTACCGCGTCGTCAAAGCCTTTTTCCGCGAGCTTTGCCTTTAGCTCATCGGCATCGATGCTCGACTCTTTGACCGCACCGACCCAGATCTTCCAGGTATTTGAAGCTGTGTCGATGCTCGTCAGAGCGGTTTCGCCCGTCGCCTCACGAATTTCCATCGCCATCGAATTGGCATCGTTCTGCGACGGCAGATTTTGAAATTCGATGCGGTAATTCTCGATCTCAGGCGGCCGATAAGCCCGCGCCGAAACCGTCACTCGCGTCGCCTGAAGTAATTTGCTCGGTTCATCCGGACTAATCGCAACAAGTGACGAATCGGTCGTCGTGATCAACACCGAACTCGAATTCGTCGACAAACCGATACGTATCAGCGGCTCGGGTGCGAATTTGTAGAAATCGACAGTGTCGTTGGCGTACTGTTGGGATGAGCCGAATAAAAAGGCGGCAACGATTAAAAGGGCTCGGCGCACGTTCATCCTTATATATTAACAAAATGACTGTGACTGTGGCCTATTTTTCTAATGCATTGAAAATGAATGGGAACGTCCCCCAACTCTGAGCTCGATGCTGCGGGCGGAAGGCGAAGAGAACGATGCTGCCTTTGCCGTAGGACGTTTCCATGATCGCGCTTTTGCCGTTTACGAACTTTTCACCGACCATCCAACCTGACATCAACGCGTCCTTTTTAGCGTAACGGGCAATGGTCTTGACCTTTTTGTCGTCGGTAACATCAAATGCTGAGCTGTTTGTGAAATACGCTCCGACATCGGGCCGCATTCCTTTGGCGATCGCGTCGGAGGTGACGACATCGAGCTTAACGATCGAGCCGGGGTTGTAGAATTCGCTGCGTTTCAAACCGGTCAGTACATTTTTGATCGGCAGTTCAAAACGTTTGGCTACCAGGTCGCAGGAATCATCGAAGCAGATCAGCTTGCCGCCGCTGCTTACGAATTTCTTGATATTTTCAACACCAGGTTCGCCGATGCCGCCGGCGAGTTCGGCCGGATACCTATCAACATTTAGGCCGCGAACTATGGTGTTTTCGCTGTCGGCCGGCAGGATCAGCGCATCGATACTCAAATCGCCTCTGCGAACATCTTCGTCGGTGATCGAGCGGTAGGGGATCTGGAAAGTATCGAACACCAGCCGCGTCCAGCCCTCGTCCATCGATCCGCCATTGCCCTTGTAGAGGCCGATTCTTGGGTTAGTCTTGAGGGGATTTGGCTGTTTTGCGAAGGCGGAGCCTTGCGGTGCGAGATTCAAAACGGTGCGAGCCTGATCGATGTTCTCGACCCTTTTTAGAGTGGATCGATCCTTGTCGAGATCGCGGATCTGCCAGACCGTTTCTGCCTCGACGCCCATCTGTATCGGCAGTGTCCAACCGGCGACATCGTACGGCACTTCGGCTTCGCCATTGGCGTTTCGGCGGTCGGGATAGGCTTGCTTTTCGAAAAGGCTCAGCACGTTGTTTTTTTGCGGCTGATTTACAAAGACGAGAAAGCTGCCAAGCGGCATTTCGTGATAGGCTGAATTCGCCTTTTCGTGCTTAACATACAATTCCTGCGTCATCAGATAAACTTCCATCCCTTGTGCCATCAGGATCTCGAGAAAGCGCGAAACGGTTCCCGCATTCGGCTGCCCTGCGGGAACAATAAAAGCTATCGGATCGTCGCTCGTAGCCGTGAGATTTGCTTTGCCGAGATCGTAAAAATTCCGCAAGTATCGCGACCGGAATTTGGCCGCCATCTGAAGCAAACTCCGTGACGCGATCATCTCAATATTCGCGATATCAGCCGGCCGCCACAGACCGCCTTCCCACGTGTCAGGATAGTTTGTCATCGGTTCGAGCAAATTGGAGAGGCCACGGGTCGTGCGATTTCTCGTTAGGTCTTCCTTTTTTATAGTGACCGGCGACATCAGATTTGTACTCGCGGCTTCGGACAAAATGCCGATTGAGTTGTGGTAATACGGAGCCGAGCGAAAACCGCCGTGCCACCAGGTGTCGTAGGTCGAATTTGTCGCGACACCGGCAATATTTTTCGCTTGCAGATCGGCGGCCATCTTGTACCCGATCAGCCCGACCTCTCGAATGATCGTCGGCGAAATCCGTGGATTTATCGGATCAAAAAAGGGCGGAATTATGAATCGCGAATTATTCTGCCCCTGCTGGTGAACGTCATAAACAAGCTGTGGAAACCACTGCTGCCAGAAGAATTTCGTGATGGCCTGCGTCTCGACGAGATTCAACATGAACCAATCCCGGTTGTCGTCATGCCCTGCGTAGTGATGATATAGCTCGGGCGGCGAAGTTCCTTCGCTCTTGGTGCCAAGCGTTTTTCGATACCAGTTCGCAACAATGTCGATGCCGTCTGGGTTAGAGGACGGGATCAGGAGCAGGATCGTATTGTCGAGAATTTCTTTGGTTTCGTTGTCGGTTACAGTCGCAAGCTCATACGCCAGATTCATCGACATCTGCGAAGCGACGATCTCGGTAGAGTGGATCGAGCATGAGATGGAGACGATCGTCTTGCCGTTTTTAATCAGGTCAGCGAGTTCCTTTTCGTCTTTGACCGTTCGCGGATCGGCGAGTTTGGCTGAGATCTGGCGGTGTTTTTCGAGATTTTTAATATTGTCGGACGATGATATGAACGCCACGATCAGCGGGTTTCCGTTGGTTGTTTTTCCGATCTCCTTGACCGCGACCTTGTTGCTTGCTTTATCGAGCTTCGCGAAATAATCGTTGATCTGTTTCCAGTCAGCGATGGTCTTGTCGTCGGTCGGGTTAAAACCGAGAACGGACTTCGGACTCGGAACTTGGGCGGCAGCCGCGATGGCGAGAAGGGTCATTACACCGCAGAGACGCAAAGACGCAGAGGCGGAAAGCCGAACTTTTGTTACAACCAACTTACGAAAACGGCGCAAAATGTTCATAATCTTTAAAAAATCATCTCTCAGCGTCTCTGCGACTCTGTGGTTAAAAAACCAAATATGTCGAACGAGTATCTTGAAGCGGTAGAACAAAATCAGAAACTAACTTTTCCTGTTCAGCAGTCTAACAAATCGCGCCTTGCCGGGAAAATCCGGTATTGGTGGAGTTGGTTTGTGGCAGGTTCACTGCTGCTCGTCGTTGCGACGCCCTCATTGCTATTCCTCTGGCTCATCAGGCGTCGAATGTGGCTCTATCCTTTGGCTCAATGGGGAGCACGAACGTGGCTGCGTGCGTGTGGAGCGACCGTTAAGGTTTCGGGCCAGGAGAATATTGATCCGAACCGCAGTTATGTCTTCGCATCGAACCATCGCTCGTACCTCGACACCGCTACACTTTTCTTTTACGCGGGTCAGAAGATGGGTTTGGTGGCTAAAGCAGAACTATTAAAAGTTCCAGTACTCGGCCAGGGAATGGGCTTTGTGAATATCATAGCCATCGACCGCAGCAATCCGGAACGCGCGGTCGCATCGATGGAAAAAGCCCGCGAGGTGATGAATGATGGTTATTCATTCGGCGTGTTTGTCGAAGGCACGCGCGCTATGCCGGGCGAACTGCTGCCGTTCAAGAAAGGAGCGTTTCATCTGGCTCTGCAAACCAACTCAGCGATAGTACCCGTAGCTATTAAGAATTCGGACTGGATGATGGGAAAGCGTACGGGTGTCGCTTTCGCCGGCGAGATCGAAATGGTCTTGCTTCCGCCCATCGAGACTGACGGAAAAACTGCGGACGATCTGATGGATCTCCTCAAGGAAACGCGTCAAGCGATCGCCGAGGAACTGGGGAAATCAGTTTAAAAACTAAAAGTTAAAAGTGAAGAGCAGACGCGATAATTAACGGCTCGCTCTGCTCTTCACTTTTTTGACTTTTCACTATTAACTACACTACTCCGGCTTTTTCGGAGTAGGTGTCGGCGTTGGAGTCGGATCGTCGTCGAGGATCCTGACCTCGGAACGACCGACCGAGTAGTCTGTGTACCTTACGCGCATTCTTATACGGAGCACGGCACCGTCATCGAAAACAAGTTCATCATCAGCTCGGGCATCCGAAGGAAACCAATATTTACCGTCGATCTGCTCACGTGTCGTCTCGACAATCGGGAATTTGTTCTTTTTTGTTTCCGGTAGTCCTTTTCCGCGCGACTTTACGATCATCAGATCATCGACATCGACCCATATGCGGCCGGTGAAGTATCTCTGCTTCGTTTTGCTCGCGTCCGGGATTACCTTGGGCCCCACGTCAAAAACATACAAGTTAAGTTCATCGATCTTCTGTGTCCCAACGTATGAAAACTTATATTGCGCAGCCATGGATGGCTCGAGCGCAAACGGGTTGACGCCACCCAGGTCCTCGAGATCCTCGGGTGTGACCATTCCCGGCTGAGTTGTTGCGATGGGAGCGAAAAGGATCTTTTCAAATCGCACGCCTTCAGAATTGAACGTCATGTACGAATCGCGGCGGAACGTACCGGCAATTTGCCCGCCCATACCGATCTCGTTGACCGTTGCGTAACGCTTAAATGCGTAGCTTCTGAGCGCCACGCGAAAATCACCTTCGTTCTCGGTGACCTTCTTAATGATACGGTCGATCTCGGCCTGGCTTAGGTCTTTGCGGGTCACGGTATCCGCGACTTGGGACATAACGGCGATCGGAAAAGTAAATACAAAAAGTAATAACGCGAGATATTTTTTCATCATTTCAACGCCTATCTTACAAGAGCTAACAAGATAGATGCTACATCGCCCGGAAAAGTTGACAGTTGAAAGGATGTTTATTCGTTATTGGCGGGTCCGGCAGTTAAACGGCTGTCACTGTTACGGGCTGAAAATAAATGAAAAATTGCCTTCTAAAACGAGAGAAGCGGGCTCAACGCCCGCTTTGTAAAATTCCCGTTAATAAAACCGTCCTAATCCACAAAATCGATTTTAACCTTATGTGGAATGATTCCAGCCTTGTAGCCTTCATCCAGCAGGCGTTTGACAGCCTCGCGGCCGCGGTCACCGTAGTCGAGCGTGAGGCCGTTGACCCACATCGCGACGAAGCGATCGGCAAGCTCGGGCTGCATGTCGCGGGCGAACTGCATCGCGTATGCAAGAGCGTCTTCACGGTTCTCCATCGAATAAGCGATACTGGCGTGAAGGTGTTTCGATACTTCCCTCATAAGCTCCTTGCCGAGATCGCGGCGGATGACATTGCCACCCATCGGGAGCGGGAGTGACGTTTTTTCGTGCCACCATTCACCCAGATCAAGCACCTTGTGAAGGCCCATTTGATTGTAGAAAAGCTGGCCCTCGTGAATAAGCAGGCCGGCATCTACCTCGCCACGCTGAACGCGGTCGATGATCTGGTCGAACGGCACCACGACGTGTTCGAAATCCTTGTTAAAGATCCGAAGCGTTAGGTACGCGCTCGTCAATTCGCCGGGAATCGCTATCCTCATGGAACCGATCTCGTCGGCCGTCCTCGGTTCCTTTGATACGACGATCGGGCCGTATTTATCACCGATACTTGCTCCGTGCGGAAGCAATGCGTATTTGTCGGCGATATGCGCGTAAGCATGAAACGAAACAGCCGTCACATCAAAAACACCATTTTTGGCATCTTCATTGAGAGTTTGGATATCTCTCAGCGTGTGCTCAAATTTCAGGCCGGGAGTCTCGAGCTTGTTCGTCGCAAGCCCGTAAAACATAAATGCGTCATCCGAGTCGGGCGAATGAGCAACAGTGATAGTCCGTTTTCCGGGAGTTTCTTTGGCGTTTACTGGCATACTTTTAAATCTGGGAGGTGTACACATTGGTGTCGTACGAAACCCTTATTCTACCGTTTCCAGCGTGTTTCGCAAACAGAGTGTGTAAGTCTTCGATCATCTCGCTAAAAACCTCTGCCGTCTCGTCCGGCATGTATGATGATGAAAGCATACGCCCTTTCAGTCCTGCAAAATCAAAGACCTGCGAGTTTTGAAAAGTCTTCGCCGTATAATTTCTTTGAAAAAATTCACGCAATCTTTCACCGTCAATGTTCTCGTGGCGGACCTTTGTGTAGTCCATTGCGTATTTCAGCAAAAAGTTTTCGTAGTCGACGAGAAATGGCGTTGTATTGAGCTGCCTTTCGTTCCAAATCAAAACGATATGGCCGTTCGGTTTGAGAATTCGTTTAAATTCCTGCCGCGTCGTCATCGGGTCGAACCAGTGAAACGCCTGCGCAGCGACAACGAGATCAACGGATTCGTCGGCTAAGGTTGTGGCGTCCGATGTGCCGTCAACTATCGTGAAATCAGGAAAAGCGGCCAAAAATTCGACAGCCGCATCACGCATTGCGGCGTTCGGTTCAACGCCGATCACGGTGTTGCAGTTCTCAAGAAATAATTGCGACGAGATTCCCGTTCCGCAGCCGATGTCGGCGATAAGCGATTCGTGCGCTAAGCCGCACTTCTCTTCCAAATGCGAAATGATCTCTCTCGGATAGTCCGGGCGGTATTTGACGTAGTTCGCTACGCGGTTTGAAAATCTCTCAACTGAATCAGACATTTAGTCTCCTGCAAGGAAAAAATCGAGCTTCCACACACCGCGTTTTTTAACAAATCCCGCACGGTAGTCGATATGGCTGCGGACAAATTCGCGTTTCACATAACCCGTCAAACCGCCCAGAGTTGTCACTTGCCACCAATCCGGATACTCGGACTTGCCGCTTTTAGGAACCGTTTCGGGCTCGATCTTAACGACGTTGTACGACAGTTTGCCAACGATCTCAGCCGTCATATCAGGCTCTCGGCGTAAATTCACGTTGTTGCCGAAAATCACATGATATTCGAAGCCATCGACATCGTCCGGCCACGAACTGAATGTATATGGGGCCATAAAAGACGATGTTCCGCCTTTTTCAAACGCGCCGCCGTTTTTGACGACAACCAGGAATTCTTTCCAGAACTCGCTTTTCTTCGAGGTGATCTTCCATTGCCTTTTGAACGCGGCAATTCCATCGTCGCCGCCAAAACCATTCTTGATCTTTGGATCAACGATAGAAAGGATGAAATTAATATCGCGACGCTCGGCGGCCGAGATCAATTTGGTGCGGAAAGCGAGAAACGATGCGTCCTTCGCAGCCTCATCCACCGGCTTTACGAACTTTTCCTGAGCAAAAACGGATAGGCTCAATACTGTAAACACTAACAAAAGAGCAAATAGTTTCGTCATAAGTTTTCTTCCTTAACCTCTTCGCCCGTCCACTGGGATCTTTTTGAATGTGGTATATCGAACTGATCGAGTATCCGAAAACAGAGATGCTCTACGAGGTCTTCGATCGTTTTCGGCCGGTGATAAAATCCGGGGCTTGCAGGCAGGATGCTGGCTCCGGCATGAGTTAGTTTCAGCATATTCTCGAGATGTATCGCGTTATAGGGCGTTTCACGCGGCACGAGGACGAGAGTTCGACGTTCCTTTAGACAGACATCCGCGGCCCGATGGATCAGGTTGGTACCAGCTCCGGATGCGATCGAACCCATTGTACCCATTGAACACGGCACGATGATCATGCCAGCCTGTTTATACGACCCGGACGACGGCTTTGCAGCAAAATTATCGAGTCGCCACAATCGTATTATTCTGGAATCTGCATCGAGACCGAGCCACGCGTTTATCTTCGCGGCGTCCTGGTCCTTGAGATTGACGCCCATTTCAACCTGGGCAACCGTCGCCGCCGTGCCGGACATTATCAGATTGATAGTTTCAACCACTCCGCTCGCGGCCAGTAACTGGAGCGTTCGATGTGCGTAGATCGTGCCTGAGGCACCGGTGATGGCAAGCGTTAATTCCATATTCGGCCAAGAATAGAGTTTAGCCGTGAAATGCAAAGTAATAAAGCGGTTAACATCACACCGTCCATATCGTCTAAGATTGCAACCTATTCCGGGGTAAAGTTATCCTATACAGGCTTACCCCTTTGCAGGCGATCTGTTTGCGGCCGGAAAAATATGTCGAAGTCGAAAATAATCTCTGTCCTTGGGTTGATCCTGCTATATTCGATAATTTCCTTTGCCCAAACGACCGGCAAGCCGCCCGTGATCATCATTCCCGGTGTCACAGGCTCTGACCTCGTAAATTCAAAAACCGGCAAGACCGTATGGTTCAGCTTGAAGCGGGACAAGGACGATGACCTGCGGCTCCCGATGACCTCGCCGATTTTGAGTGCAAACCGCGACAGCCTGATCCCCAAGGACATTATCCGCAAGGTTGAGATATCCGTTCTGCCCGATGTCGAGGTCTATCAATCGCTGATCGACGCACTAAAGAGCCGCGGCTTTACCGAAGGAAATTGGGACAAGCCTGAGGCGACTGATGTCTTCTACGTTTTCCCTTACGACTGGCGACGTGACAACATCGAAACCGCTCGCCTGCTTATCCAGCGAATCGAGACGGCAAAACGCCTGCTCAAACGCCCGGAACTAAAATTTGATATCCTCGCCCACTCAATGGGCGGCCTGATCGCACGTTACGCCGCAATGTATGGAAAGGCAGAACCGCCTGCGACAGCTGCACCACGACCAACCTGGGCCGGAGCCGTGCATATAGATAAATTAATGATGTTCGGCACACCGAACGAAGGTGCGATGGATTCGCTGAACTCGCTTATCAATGGCTACCCGATCGTCGGGGACCGGAAACTGCCATTTATTGACGACCTTCGTCCCGAGGATGTAATGAGCAACCCGTCCAGCTTTCAGCTCTTGCCACACCAGAATTCCGCCCGATTTCTTGATGAGAATCTAAAACCTATGAGTGTTGATATCTACAATATCGACACCTGGATCAAATATGGCTGGGGGACGATCGCGGATCCCAAATTTCTACGCAAACTGAAAGGAGCTCCGCAAACCGGTGACGTGGTAAAGAAAACGAACATATCGGAGCCCGCAAGCGATAAGAGCCCCGACGATATACTTGTCGAAAGAACCACATACGCCCAGGTTCGAGCGTATTTTATTTCCGCCCTTGCCCGCGCAAAACGTTTTCAGGCGGCACTTGATGCCCCTTCACCGTCAACTCCGATCCGCATCTTCGCCTACGGCGGCAACTGCGCGGAAACGCTCGACGCCGTCGTTATCGTTCGCGATGAAAAGAACAATCGGTGGGAAACTATTGTCGAACCTAAAGACTTTAAGGGAATAGGCGGGAAAGAAATAAAGAAGGATGCGGTAAAGGCGGCAATATACGCGATCGGGGACGGCCGCGTGACGCAGCGGTCTTTGCTCGCAGAAACGAGTATCAATGGCGGCCCCGAATTCGAGAATATTGCATTTGCTTCCTCGTTCTTCGCTTGTGGCTCGCATCAAAAGCTCTTTCTGGAGAAACTGATCCAGGATAGTTTTTTGAGTACATTGATGATGGCGAAGGCGATAGGCCTTAGGGATTGAGCAAAACGAACAGCCTATCCGCCCAATCCGACCTAGCGTTTTTCAGGATCTCGTATTGCGACTGCGCAAGCTCCGTCTTGCCCAATTTGATATAAGCGCGGCCGAGGTTGTAACGGGCTTTTTCGAAGTCCTGATTGTAGCTGATCGCGGTATTCAGCGGCTCAACGCTTTCCTCGGCTTTGCCGGCTTCGAGGAGACTTTCGCCGAGATTACCGTAGGTTCTGGCATCGGGTCGATAGACCTTGAGCGATTCAAACGCGGCAGCGGCCTCGGCGTATCGTTTCAGCTTAAAAAGGGCGAGGCCGAGCTTTTCGATGGCATTTGAGTGATCGGGTTTGATCGCGATCGCACGGCGGTAGGCGAGGATCTCTTCGTCGGTGCGGGCTAGTTTGCCGAGAGCCATTCCGAGCGAATACTGCGTTTCCGCATTACCGTCATCGAGCCTGATCGCCTGGCGAAAGGCGTCGACCGATTCTTTATACTGGCTGAGAGCGTAGCTCGAGGCACCGATATTGACGTGAACCGCCGCCCAGTCAGGACGCAGCTTAGCCGCCTGCCGCGACGCTTTTAGAGCGTCAGAGTGCTTTTCGAGGACGCCGTAGCAATAACCGGTCTGATACCAGGCCTCGGCATACGTCGGATCGGTGTCTGCCGCCTTTTCAAAATACGGCACCGCACGAGCATAATCGTCCCGTGATAGCTGCGCTAGCCCTTGCGAATACAACCGTTCGGCTGCGGAACGCTTGTTCTTTTGCGTTTCAGTATTCAGCGATGAAAATGTTTGCAGCTCGGTGACCTTGAGCTGCGAGATACGTTCGGCAGGTACAGCAAAATTGAGGCTTTGCCCCTCGGCTGCCTGGAGTGTCGCGACGCCGATCACCTGTCCCGCCATATTCACAACCGGCGAACCCGACGAGCCCGGCGAGATCGGAGCAGTGATCTGAATGATCTTTCCGTAACCCGCGATCTCACGTACGGCAGAGACAATGCCGTTCGAGACGCTGCCTTCGAGCCCGTATGGATTGCCGACGACGACGATCGATTCACCTTCCAGCGGCACGGCTTTTACGATTGGCAGCGGTATCGCGGAACTTTTCGGTACTTCGACGGCTAGTAGGGCGAGATCGCCTTCACCATCAATGGCGAGCACACCTTTCACGGTGTATTTCTTGCCATCCAACAGATGGATCTCGACTCGCGATGCCTTTTCGATTACGTGACGGTTCGTAATGACACGGTCGCTCGCGATGAAAAAGCCGCTTCCGCGCGACAGCGTAGCGTCCTTTGCATCAAACGTCTCGATCGCTACAGCGGACGGTTTGATCCGCTTCACAAGCTCCGGCAAAAAATCCTGCGCGAGGGAATGGCCCGCGAAACACGCGAAAAGCGCTAAAAAAAGAAATATAAATCTAAGCGAGTGCGATCTCATTCTTTACATTCCGAATTATAGGCGTTTTGGCCTGCGGTAACAATGATTTGCAGTAAATGAACCATCGCAACACATTCCCGACGCCTTACGAATTTCTAAAATTTAACATTTTCGTAACGCGGCGTTCATACGCTATTAAATCAAGCCGCCTAGACTGTCGATTACGCAGTAAGAATTTCATACAATCAGTAAATCGATATGCAGCATACAATTCTCATCATCGAAGATGATGCGGACATTGCCGAAGGGTTGCAGTACAACCTCAAACGCGAGGGCTTCCGCACTGTTATTGCCGAATCAGGCGAGAAGGGTTTGCGACTCGCTCTCGACGAAAAAAACCGGCCATCGCTGATCCTGCTCGACCTGATGCTGCCTGGTATGAGCGGCATGGAGCTATGCCGTCGCCTGCGCCGGGAATCACTGACAGAAAAAACGCCCGTCATCATGCTAACCGCGAAGGCGGCGGAGGGCGACAAGATACTGGGCCTCGACACCGGAGCCGACGATTACATAATCAAACCGTTCTCGATAAAAGAGGTGATCGCCCGCGTGCGTGCCGTATTGCGGCGGGTTGAAACGGAACTTTCGCCAACGTATTCCGACCCGCAGATGACCGTCGATTTTGCCGACATGCGTGTAACCTGCACGGATCGTGCCGTCAAACTAACGCGAAAGGAATTTGCCCTGCTCGAACACCTGATCCAAAACTCCGGCCGCGTCGCGTCGCGTCAGCAATTGCTCGACAACGTCTGGGGTTACAGCTATTTCGGCGATACGCGCACGCTCGACGTCCACATCCGCCGCCTGCGGCAAAAGCTCGACGAATGCGGCTCCTGCATTGAAACCGTCGTCGGCGTGGGTTATCGTTTTATCGGATGTAAGTAGTGGTTTTAACGATATGGAGGCTGAGACGTAGAGTCGGGCAGAAGAATTTTAACCACCGACCATAGACACAGATGAACACTGATATGACCCCATAACAAAAGATATCTGTGTTTATCTGTGGTTAATTTTTTCCTGCATTTAAGCCTTCTGCTGTAAGGTTCCTTTTTCTGGAGTGTTATGAATGCCGCCGTTATCGAGTTAGCTGAAACCCAAGCCTCGAACCATATTCTTCAGAAGATCCTCGACACAACTCGCGAAGGCGTGATCGTGGTCGATTCGACAATGCGGATCGCTCATTGCAACGTGCCGGCGGCGGTTGCGTTTGCTCGTGATGGACTGGAACTCGAAACCAAACGCCTCAGCGAAGTGATCCGCGACCTCGACCTGCACGAGGCATTTCGCAAAGCCATAACGGCACAATTATCCAGCGATGTTCGGCTCGAACTGCCATCGGCGGAAAAACGCAAATTCGACGTCCACGTCGCGCCGATCGAACTTAACGGCGAGAATTTTTCTATCGGATTCTTTTACGAAACAACCCAGATCGACCGGCTCGAAATGGTCCGTCAGGAATTTCTTTCGAACATCTCACATGAACTGCGAACGCCGCTGACCTCGATCCTCGCCTTCGTTGAAACCCTCGAAGACGGCGGCATCGACGACCAAGAGAACAACCTGCATTTTTTGAGCGTCATCCGCCGCAACGCGGAGCGGATGCACAGCCTGATCGCTGATATCCTCGAGCTCTCGCTGATCGAATCTGGAAATGTCGCGATTGCCGTGCGAGAGATAAAGCTGCATACGGCGGTTCAGGACGTGGTAAATACACTGTCGGCCAAGGCAAAGGAACGCGAGATCGTTGTCAGGAACCTGGTTCACGAGCAGGTCCTTATTTTTGCGGATTCAGTTCGGTTGGAACAAATGCTGACGAATCTGATCGACAATGCGGTCAAATTTAACCGCCGCGGCGGTTCGGTCACCATCGATTTTGATCAGGCCGAAGGCCGTGATGTGATCTCCGTCACCGATACCGGAGAAGGCATTCTGCCGGAACATTTACAGCGAATATTTGAGCGATTTTATCGCGCCGACCGAGCCCGTTCGCGCGAGATCGGCGGAACCGGTTTAGGCCTCGCAATCGTTAAGCACCTGGCCCGCCTCCACGGCGGCGAAGTCGCGGTCACCTCAACGCTCGGTTCCGGAACCACGTTCAGGATCGAACTACCTTCCTAAGAGCTCGGCCCTTCAGCTCCGTGGGAGCGATATAAAGCCTTTGTACTCCGCGAATATTCCGCTCCTACGGAGCTTTCTTCATTTGTTGTTTTCGATTTCTACAAACATGTCGCTCCTCTGGAGCTAGACCATGATAGTTCTTTTTCAGGCGACAACTTCGGCCCATGACACCAACGCAGCAAACGCATCACCAGAAAACTTGAAGTGCGTTTCATTGTCGTTGCTCACGGCACCGAGCTTTTTATAAAACTCGATCGCCAGCGTATTCCAATCCAAAACCTGAAAATCGATCCGTTCAAATCCGCGGTTCGCGGCAATGCGAGCGATCTCTTGCAGCATCGCTTTCCCGCTTCCGCCACCGCGAAATTCGGGTTTTAGGTAAATATCTTCCAGATACATCCCGCGTTCGCCGCGAAAGCTGGAGAAACTTGGATAAAAAAGTGCGTAGCCAGCCAATACATCGCCACTATGGGCCACCAGGCCATTCACTATTGCATCGACACCAAACAGAGCATTATGAAACCGCTCTGCTGTTGCCGTGCAGTACTCACTCAGCTTTTCGTACTCGGCAAATTCATCGAGAAGTTCCAAAACCCCGGCGATGTCGCCGGGCATCATATTTCGAATCGATAGAGTCATACGATTTCTTTCCGGGTCCGAATCGCCTGCGTAAGCGGGCGGGAACGATGACTAAGCTCACTCAAACCCTTAGCCCCTTTTCTGCCGCTCGCTCCTGAGGTTCTGACAAAAAAGGCTGCCCGATATCCCAGACAGCCTTCGTTCAAAAATACATTAAAAACTATGGCTTTTTCTTCGCCGGTCCCGTTACCTTTTGCGGCGTCACGTTCTGTTCTTTCTTCAGCGTATCGATCAGAGCGACCGCGTCAGCCTTGAATTTATTGGTGTCCGGTGCCAGACCGACAAATTTCTGGAGCAGATTTGATCCTTCCTGTAGCTTGGTCTTGTCGTTGTTGATATAGCCAATGTTAACCAGGCTCAACCCTGCCCCGACAAGGGCATCCGGATTATCCGGCGTTGTTTCGAGAATGGCTTTGTATGCAATGATAGCATTATCCGAATCACCGACAACCCGATACAGATCAGCTAAAGCTAGGCTTGCGGCTGCCTTCTTAGCGGCATCCGGTTCATTCGCCTGATATTCCGGGATCATGATCTTAGCCACATCGATCACGGTCGGGTCGACCTGCTCCGTTCGAACCGCCATCTGGAAAACTTCGATAGAGCCGCGCAGCGTTCCGAGCTTATTGCTGTCGTAGTTTGCTTTATCGACGATGTCTGCTGCCGGAGCGTTTTTAAGGACATTCCATGAATTAAGATATCCAGCCGAGGCGTCAGCGAAATCTTTTCGAGCCTTGCCAAATGCTTCGACCTTGGCCGATACATCAGCACCGGCCTTGATGCCGACGTTATAGCTGTCCACGCCGCGAGTTTTCAGGGCAATACCGCGATTGTTGTAAAAGATAGGTGCGCTGCCGACATAAACCGGATCGGCGGCAATGCCTTCGTCATACTTCATGATCGCGAGATCCATGTTTTTGGCGGCAAAAGCTTCGTTGCCGGCTTTGAGTGCCGCCGTAACGATCTCGTTGGTCTGCGAAGCTTTCTTGTTTTTTTCCTCAACCTCTTTCTTTTTCGCCTCGTAGTCAGCCTGGGCCTTCTTCATTTCCTCTGTGTTCTGCACAGCTTCCGGGCTTCCGGCAGCGACTTTTGGTTTCGCTGCCTGGGCTCTGACCTCGGCTTCAGGCGTCTTGCTGCCGTCACCCGGGCTCATCGTGATTAGAAGGCGTTCCTGCCCTGCTTTGACATTGGTCAGATACGTTGGCGCTGCTCCCGGAGCGGAAACCGAAAGGATAAAGGTCCAGCCGAGCTGAAGGCCGGCGAAATTGAATTCGCCACGTTTATTCGTCTTTGCAGGCGGCGAGCTGGCCTTGATATCGGTTCTAAAAACCTCGACAAGGGCTCCCTCGACCGGGGCCCGCGTTCCGTCGGCCTTAAGCATTTCGACGGTGCCGGTGACCGGGGCACTTTGGGCAAAAACGGCGACACCGCCGACAAATATGACGATGCCGGCAAAAATGATTGAAATTAATGACTTACGAAACATAGACTTCCTCCGATAATTCACAAACGACCGATATTGGCGACTCGTAAGATGCGCGAACCTTATCGAGGGTTTGTAACATTTTCCTTTATTCTAAACCAATTGCGATTAAAAGCCGAAGCAAAACCCAGTCCACGCGCCCGTTTTGAGCTAAAAATCCGATATACCAAAAACGCCCCGCGATCAGGCGAGCGAAACACTATTCTTTTTTTGAACGCGGATCGGGCCGATGAAGCGGACATTCTCAAAAACAGCGGTCAAAAAATGGACCCGATTCCGGCTTGTGACGTGTAGTACATCGCGGTGGCCCCGGCCTTGTGATAATCTACTCAATTAAATTTTTTGGAGCGTAATAGCTCCCACCAGATACATGACATATAGAGTTTTCAATTTCAGTGCCGGCCCAGCCGCGATACCGCTTCCAGTCCTCGAACGCGCGCAGGCCGAGTTGCTCTCGGTGAACGGCATCGGAATGAGCGTGATGGAGATCAGCCATCGTTCCGCTCAGTTCGAAGCCATCCTCGCTGGTGCCGAACAGGGCCTTCGCGATGTTCTCAATGTCCCGAACAATTTCCGCATTCTCTTCCTACAGGGCGGAGCGTCGATGCAGTTCTCAATGATTCCGATCAATTTTCTCGCCGCTGATCAAACCGCTGATTACGTAATAACTGGCTTCTGGGGCCGCAAAGCCCTCGTCGAAGCCCAGCGTTGTGGAAACGTGAACGTGATCTACTCATCCGCCGAAAGCGGTTACCGAACGACCCCGGATCAGGCCGAGCTAAATTTCAGCCAGGACGCCCGCTACATCCATTACGTTGCCAACGAGACCATCGAGGGCGTTGAGTTTCAATATGACGTCGATGGCGGCGGAATTCCGGTCATCTGCGATATGTCGTCAAATATAATGTCGAAACCGATTGATTTCGACAAATACGCGATGGTTTACAACGGCGCCCAAAAGAACATCGGCCCGAGCGGCATCGCGGTCGTTTTCATCCGCGACGACATGCTCGAGATCATCCCCGAAGGGCTGCATTCGCTGCTTGATTACCGAAATATCGCCGCGAACGATTCGATGGCAAACACGCCAAACACGTGGGCGATCTACATGGTCGGCCTCGTCTGCGACTGGCTCAAAGAGCAAGGTGGCGTTATCGCGATGCAAAAACGAAACATCGAAAAAGCAGCCGTCCTCTACAACGCTCTCGACACCAGCGACGGCTATTTCACCGGTCACGCCAACCGCGATGTGCGTTCGGTAATGAACGTCACATTTAAACTACCCACTGCCGAACTCGACGAAAAATTCTGCTCCGAAGCCGAAAAAACTGGCCTCGACGGCCTCCGCGGCCACCGATCACTGGGCGGCATCCGAGCCTCAATCTATAACGCCTTCCCCAGAGAAGGCGTAACCGCTTTGGTAGATTTTATGCAGGATTTCGCCCAGAAGAACGGGTAGAAGACTGGAGTACTAGCGTCCCGCTTGCCAATGCAGGTTCATCGGCGTGCCGTTTGCGACACCGATCAAGGCATCTACTATTTCGACTTCCTCGCCTTCCCCAACCGTCCGCAGATCGATCATTACGCGGTCATCGACGATCCGTGTGATTATTGGCTTTCGGGCATTACGCAACGCGAATTCAATACGCGATGCTGACAGACGAGCATGACTAACCGCTATCAAAGCCGTCTCTAGCACCACATTTGGCGCCGCTCCGCCGCCGACGGCGGAAACACCATCAACAATTTCAAATTTCAGATCTGAAATTTCAGATCCTGGATTCGCTGTTGACGCGATTATCAACTCAATCAATCTCTCCGCTCGTTCGCGAACTTGTTTCTTCGTCATCGACAACATCCGCAAAACCGGCACTTCGTCAGCCTCAGTGCCGCGCCGATAAGCTTCGAGCGTTGCTTCGAGGGCCGCGTAGGTAAGCTTATCGACGCGCAGCGCGCGATAAAGTGGATGCTTTCGTAAGCGTTCGATATATTCGGCCTTACCCGCAATAATCCCGGATTGCGGGCCGCCGAGCAGTTTGTCGCCGCTGAATGTGACGATATCGACACCGGCGGCTATCGAAGTTTTCACCTGCGGCTCGTCGGTCAGGCCGAAGTCGCTCAGGTCGATCAGGGCCCCGGAGCCGATGTCTTCGTAAAGCAAGATCTTATTTCGGTGAGCCAGATTCGCGAGTTCACCTAATCCGGGCATCGAGGTAAAACCAACTATCCGGTAATTCGATGGATGAACGCGCAATATCACACGTGTCTGCACATTGATCGCTTTTTCGTAATCGGCAAGCTTCGTGCGGTTCGTCGTACCAACCTCGCTAAGCGTTGCTCCCGATTGTGATAAAACATCCGGCACCCGAAAATCGCCGCCGATCTCGACCATTTCGCCGCGCGAAATAATAACCTCGCCGCCCGAGCCAAATGAGGTCAACACAAAAAATGCAGCAGCAGCACAATTATTTACGATCAGTACGCTCTCGGCACCGGTGAGCTCGGCCAGCAGTTGCTCGGCTCGCTGCCCACGCTTGCCGCGTTTTCCGGTATTGATGTCGTATTCGAGCGTACAATAATCAGCGGCATCCGCTATGGCGAGACGGGCTTTTTCCGAAAGCGGAGCGCGGCCGAGATTGGTGTGAATGACGACACCCGTGGCGTTTATGACGCGGTGGCTGCCGGTCAGTCGCTCAAGCCGCCAGGCGTCTGATAGCTTGCTTGCCGCCACGTGCAAAAGATCTTCTTTTAACAGATCTGCCCGTGGATCAGCCGATATTCCGGCTCGTAATTCCGCTATCACGGCGCGGGCAAGCGCTGCGGCGTGTTTGTCTCCGGCGACCATAACTATCGCAGCGCCAGCGTCAGAGCGCAGCAGTTCATCGACAGACGGCAGATTGCGAAGCACGGGGTTTGGAACTGAGGCTGAGGGCATCCTTTTATCTTATCCGAAGTAGTTAAAGAAAAACATGGAATTCCTGCCGTGTTAAAGCTATTATTTAAAGAGGCGCTCCCCGCGTCTGTTTCTCTCCCGAGGAAAATTAAGATCATGGCCCTAGGAAAACAATACGGCAACCAACTGACGCGTAGACAGGAAGAGATCGAGTTCGACCAAAAGCTTGGCCGGCTTGAGGACGACATCCGAAAGCTCAAGATAGATTTTGACATCTATTTTAACGGTGCGACAAAGCGTGCCCCGCTCGAGGCCCGCGCCCGGCTCGAATCGACCATAAAACGCCTTGCCGACCACCGTACCATGAGCTTTGCCCAACGCTATTATCTCAATACGCTGGTATCTCGGTTTACCTCATACCGCGAACTCTGGCGGCGAACCTTGAAAGCCAAGGGCGAAGAAATGACGTAAGAACAGGGTCAACCACGAAATTTCATGAAAGAACACAAACATAAGATTTGTGTTCTTTTTTGTGTCTTTTCGTCCATTTTGGTGGCTAAAAATTTCTTCCACCCGCGACAACCTTTGCTCTCCGGCCAAGTCAAAAAGGCTGCCTTCGCAGACAGCCTTTCAGTTTAACTTCTGATCCCGCTGATCTACGCGACTTTCATCACGTTCTCGGCCTGAGGCCCTTTTGGACCGTCGGTTACTTCGAACTCAACTTCCTGACCCTGGATCAGGGTTTTATACCCGTCACCGCCGATCGCGCTGTAGTGTACGAAAATATCCTGTTCGCCGGGCTGCTCGATAAATCCATAGCCCTTTGCGTTGTTAAACCATTTGACCTTGCCGATAGCTTTTGACATCACTGTGTAAATCCTCCTAAAACTTCTAGTTCCTCATAAATTTTTCTGCCCACCTTTATCGGGATCATGGCAGAAAACAAACCGCCCCACACACTCGCCAAATACGGCGCGGCTTCCGGTGCGGTAAAAGTTCTATTTCGCACGTCTCATTACAAATAAATCGAGACCTTAAATCGCAAGATCTTAGTTGTATTTTGCCTGGGTTGTGTTGATAGACGAATGGAAATTTAACCATTTCTCTATCTTCTGTCAAGGGCTTTTTCCTCATTTTCGCGAAAATTGACATAAATATGCCGATAACGCAATATAAAGCCAGTATTTATGCTCTAAAACGCCTCTAACCATGTCATCTGAATACGGCCAAAATACGCTGCTTACTTACAATGAATACCTTAAAGTTCCGGCCTTGCTCGAGCAGCAACGAACTCTCTCGGACCCTACCAGCCACGACGAACTGCTGTTCATCATCATTCATCAAACCTACGAATTGTGGTTCAAGCAGATCCTTCACGAGATCGACGCGACGGTAATATGGCTCGACGGCGGCCGGATGTTCCGCGCCAACCACAGCCTCAGAAGCGTGGTCTCGATCGAGCGAATTCTGGTCACGCAGATCCACATTCTCGAATCGATGGCCCCGATCGGCTTTCTCGAATTCCGGGATAAGCTCAATCCGGCGAGCGGTTTTCAGTCGATGCAGTTTCGCGAGCTGGAGTTTGTTTCCGGAGCAAAGGACGAAAAAATCCTCGCTTCGTTCAAGAACGATGAGTTTGCTTACGAGCGATTGACCCGCAGAATCGGCGAACCGACGCTCGCCGATGCGTTCTGGGAGCTATGTAAACGCAGCGGTTTCGCCGTCGATACCCACGAGGAACGCGTTGCCGCCGCCGTCACTATCCTGACAAACCCTGAAAAACACGCCGAGCTCTACAACATGCAGGATCTGCTCATCGAGCACGACGAACTGATCATCTCGTGGCGCCACAACCACATCCTCATGGTCGAAAGAATGCTCGGCATGAAACGCGGCACCGGCGGCTCCGACGGCGTCGGCTATCTGATGACAACGCTCTCGAAGAAATTCTTCCCTGAGCTGTGGGAAGCTCGCACACATCTCTAATTCAAATGCCCAAACGATCCATCACCATCGCATTTTTCCTTTTGTTTGCCGCTTCAGCGTTCGGCCAGAACGTCCGCATCACAATACTTCACGTTAACGACGTCTATCAGTTTGCCCCGGTCGACGGTGGAACGCGCGGCGGGCTTGCTCGGCTGTTGACGCTCAAGAAAAAAGCGATCGCTGAGAATCCGAACACGATATTTACTCTTGGTGGAGATACGTTGTCGCCCTCGGTCGAGACCAGAACATATCGCGGTGCCCAAATGATCGATGCGTGGAATGCGGTTGGGCTCGACATTGCGGTGTTTGGAAATCACGAGTTTGACGTCAAAACCGCCGAGTTGCTCGCACGGATGAAGGAATCGAAATTCACCTGGCTCGGGGCGAACGTGATCGACGTGAAAACCAAGAAGATCTTTGCCGATACGTCGCCGTATATCGTCCGGGAATTTGGCGGCATCAAGATCGGCTTCGTCGGCCTGCTGCTGCCTGAGACCAAGCAAACATCGTCGATGGACGAAACGCTGACCGTCACCGATTACTGCTCGACCGCCAAAAAGATTGTCAAAGAACTCCGGAAAAAGGCAAAGGTAAATGCTGTCGTCGGGCTCACGCATCTGTTCATGTCCCAAGACAAACATCTTGCCAAATGTGCCGATTTTGACCTGATCCTCGGCGGCCACGAGCATACTCTGCTACAGTCATCGTCAAACGGAACGCCGATCTTCAAGATGACGGCCGATGCCCGCGAGATGGGCAAATTCAATCTCAACTTCGACGCGAAAACCAAGCGGCTCGAAAGTTTCGACTGGGAAATTATCCCGGTCACTGACAAGATCGCCGATGCTCCCGAATTCGCTCCCGTTATCGAGAAATACAAAGGATTGCTTGATCAGCTTGCAGCTCCGGTCGGTTCGACAACCGAAAGACTCGATGCACTTTCGATCTCGTCACGGACGATGGAAACCAATATTGGTAATTTTATTGCCGATTCATACCGCAATGCCGGAAAAGCCGATATCGGTTTTGTCAACGGCGGCTCGATCCGTGCCGATCTCGTGTACGAACCGGGAATTCTGACCAAACGCGATGTCCTGTCCATCCTGCCGTTCAACAACCCGATCGTGAAAGTCGAGCTGACTGGCAAGGTTCTCAAACAGATTCTCGAACACGGGACGGCGCGCAGCGGCCCGGGCGAAGACAGCGAACCAGGCCGATTTCCGCAGGTTTCCGGTATCAAGTTCATATACGATCCCAAAAAGCCCGCCGGCAGCCGCGTGGTCGCCGTAACCGTCGCAGGACAACCGCTCGACGACGCAAAAACCTATACACTCGCGACATCAGACTTTCTCGTATCTCGCGGCGGCGACGGCTACACAATGTTCAAGGACGCGAAAGTCATCTCATCCGCCGCCAACGCTCCAAAAGATTCCGACGCCTTCGAAGCCGCGATCCGTATTGCTCCAAACTCGACCATCTCACCAGTTGTCGAGGGCCGGATCGTAAGAGTGAATTAAGTTAGGATTTTCACCGCAGAGACGCAGAGACGCAGAGAAAAGAGAAAGAACAACTTTGTCGTTTTCTTTGCTCCTCTCTGCGTTCGGTGTCTCTGCGGCAAAAATCTTCTTGTATCTCATTTGCTCTCATTACCCAACCGATCCACACTTTTCACGATCACTTGTTCGATCTTACGATACCCCGAGAGAGCGATCGAACGTTGACTGGCGGGCAGGACTTGAGTACTCCAACCGTTCCTATCCTTGGTATGAACGACGAACCAGAAAGCTTTTCGATTCCCCTTTTCTCGCCACGCAACTCGCACAAAATGGATGCCCCAGCGAATCGTAACCTCTGGTGACGCGGGGCGTTTGGTGGTGATCCATGGGAATGCTGGAATGATCGCGTCGCGTTTGTAGACCTCGCCTGAGAGTTCGTTTTGGATGCCGCCCATGTCCTTCCTCAAAGACTTTTGGCTAAAGAAGATCGCTCCGTGGGTTAGTTCATCCTGACGCGTCGCTGAGATCTGTGACGCGATCTCGCCGGCGGTGAAGGTCGGCGTTTCGCCGATCCGGTATGCAGGAATGCCAGGCCAGATGTGACGCTTTTTCACGTTTTGCGATTTCCACCAGTCGAGCAGCACCGGAAAGCTTAAGCCTTTTCTCGCCGTTTCCCAATAAAGCTGTGGTGCCAGATAGTCAACCGTTCCGTCCTGTAGCCATTTGCGTGAATCGGCGTAAAGCTCGGCGTAGGCGTTAAAACCGGCGATGCCTTTTTCAGGAACCGGCTGCCATATGCCGAAGGGCGAGACGCCATAAACGATCTCGGGTTTGATGCGTTTGATCTCGCGTCCCACGGATTCGATGAACTGATTGACGTGCCAGCGACGCCAATCGTCCCGTTTTAGTGGAATACGCCTCACACCCGTTCTCGCGCTTATCTGTGTCCCAGTTTTTACATATTCGTCATAATTTGCCTGATCGGGAAAGTCGATCTTTTTGCCGTTCGCGTCCATTTCGGCGTACGGATAAAAATAGTCGTCGAAATGCACACCGTCGATATCGTAGCGTCGCACGACATCGGCGATCACATTTAACGAGTGCTTTTGCCCCTCCGGATCGGTCGGGTCGAGCCACATCGACCTGCCGTATTCGCGAACGATCGACGGCTGCTTTTTCGAAACGTGTTCGTCGGACATCGTCTTCGCCGATGGATGATAGGCTCGATACGGATTGAACCACGCGTGAACCAAAATGCCGCGCTTGTGAGCCTCAGCCACCAAAAACTCGAGCGGATCGAACGCCTGAGCGCGTCCCATCTGTCCCGTGAGATACTCCGACCACGGCTCAAGCTTCGACCGGTACAATGCATCCGTCATCGGCCGCACCTGAAACACGATCGCGTTCAGGCGGAGCTTTTTCGCGAGATCGAGGATTGCGATCAATTCCGCCTTTTGCTCGTCGATCGACAGATATTTCTTCGTCGGAAAATCGATATTATCAACCGTCGCCACCCAGACAGCCCGGAATTCGCGATCGATCTCAGGGAGCGGCTGAGCAGTGACGCTGATCATCGAGGTGAGGAAAAGAAAGATCAGGATCGCAAAGATTCCAGTGACGCGACGGGTTCGAGTAATTTTGCGGAGCGAATTTCGGTTGGTCATACTATTTGCTATTAGACAAAATGGGCCGGGTGAATATCAAACCTGTCGCCAACGGCGAGAAGAGAGCGTGGTGAGCCGCGTCCCAGGTTGGATGGTGAATTGAAGACAAGGTTGCGAACTATAGAATTCGTGAGGTCAAACATCGACGCGACGCAATTTCGGGATGCTTGAAACATAGCTATTCTCACCGCGTCGCCAAACGATCTGCGGCCGGTCGGTATCGGAAACGGCACCGGAAACAGATCCATCGAGACTTCCGGCGATGCCTGTATCTCACCACCGAATTCCGGCAACAGCTCTGCCTCTCGGCCATAACGGCTCTCAACGAGCAGCCCGAGGACGCGTTCGACCATCGGCAGCCGTTCGTCGCGAGCGAATGGGCCGAGGGTGGCTTTGAATGTGGTTTGGCGGCGGGCGGGACTGGCACAATGTTTCATAGACTAAACGCTATACCAAAACAGCCGAAAATGGAAGGCTGTTTTGCGTAGATCGACGTATTATGCACAGATTGCGTACTTTTCTTAAAATGACGTACTTTGCGTACTTTGCATACTTTTGATTGGAGGGCGAGCATCTCGCTCGGTCGTCTGCACAAGGGCGAGCAGGATGCTCACCCTCCAGTCAAACAAACACCGCAAACACCTCATTCGAAAACAACTTACCTTTTCGCGTCAATCTCAATCTCGAGCCATCGAGATCGACCAAGCCCTTGTCGACGAGATCGTCTAGTTCGCGGTGATAACGGTCGACGAGGTCGAATGCGAATTTTGAGGAGAACGCCGCGAGATCAATCCCTGATTCGAGACGAAGGCCGAGGAAGATGTATTCGGAGGCGAGATCGATATCTTCGCGCATCACCTCGGCCGCCTTATCTCCCTCGATCATCGAGACGTATTTGGCCGTGTCGCGTTCGTTAGCGTATCTCTGCCGTCCGTCGAAGGAATGTGCGGAGACGCCGAAGCCAGAGACAGGATCGAGCGTCCAGTATTTTGAGTTGTGACGGGACTCGAAACCGCGCCGGGCGAAGTTTGAGATCTCGTATTGCTCGTAACCGGCGGCGGCGAGACGGTCGAGCATTAGTTCGTACATCTCGGCGGCGAGTTCAGGATCAGGTTGCGGCTGCCGGTTGCTGCGAATCTGCTCCGCGAGCGGCGTGCCCTGGTGGATCTCGAGCAGATAGAGCGAGAGGTGTTCGGGGTTCATGTGGATCGCTTCGTCGAGATTACGTTCCCACGCATCGAGCGTCTGGCCGGGCAATCCGGCGATGAGGTCAAAGCTTACGTTGTCGAAACCAGCCTCGCGAAGCATCGTAAACGTCTGTCTCGCGTCATTCGCGTCGTGGCCGCGAGCAAGCAGCTTGAGCGAACGGTCGTCGAAGGTCTGCACGCCAAAACTCGCGCGGTTTATGCCAAGCGAACGGAATGCGCTTAGCATTTCCGGCGTGACCGTCGCCGGATTCATCTCCATGGTTATCTCGGCTTTGGGATCAATCTCGAACTTTGAATAGACGGTCGTCAGGATGCGTTCGAGTTGATCGGGCGTGAGCAAAGACGGTGTGCCGCCGCCGAAGTAGATCGTGTCGGCAGTCGAGTCCAAAGTCCATAGTCCAAAGTCCAAGATCCCGTCATTCGCCTTTGGACTATGGACTATGGACTTTGGACTCTCGATCTCCGCCCGTAATGCGTCGACATACCGCTCGACCGCATCATTGCTGCGATAGACATCGGTCGCAAAATCGCAGTACGAGCAACGCGATTTGCAAAATGGTATGTGAATGTAGATGCCGGACGGTTTCATTGGATAAATTTATCACGTTCGCGGCGGTCTGTGAGCGAGGCGATCGGAGAATGGGGCGGCAGATATTCTCTTGACAACGGAAATGATCGCGAATAGACTCGCGAAAGAGTCCAAAACAAGATTTTTTCAACTTTTTTTCAAAGCGTTGCGTCAAAAGCTGCACGAGATCGGAGCAAATGAATATGCGAACTAAAAATTTATTCGTCATCGCGATTGTAGGTCTATCGGTTGCTTTGTCGTCCGCAGCGTTTGGACAGAATACAGCTAAAAAGAAACGGCCAAAGGCCAAGCCCAAAGCGACGACAACGACGACTAGTTCGCAAAGAAATAGCCCGGGAACAAACACGCCGGGAACACCTGTTGGCACGCCTCTACCTGTTGTTGGCGATACGCTGGACGGCGTCGGCATTCGTTCAGCAAACCCCAATCAACCGGCGGGTACGCCGAAACCTTTCATTGGCGATACGCTGGACGGCGTCGGCATTCGTTCAGCAAACCCCAATCAACCGGCGGGTACGCCGAAACCTTACATTGGCGATGTGCTGGACGGCGTCGGGATTCGTTCAACAAACCCCAATCAACCGTCGGGCACACCAAGACCTGTTATTGGCGATGTGCTGGACGGCGTCGGCATCAGATCGAACAACGGCGGACAAGGCCAAACGCCGCCAAATCCGAATACACTCCCAACCGGCACGGTGCGAAATATCGTAACCGACAACAGACAGCCCGATGGAGCGTCCAGAACTACTGCAAACCCGCCCGGCGGTGGTCAAACCAACAACATTCTGCCGTACATCGAGCCGGCCAATCTGAAAAAGCCAAACACGCCGGGCCAAACAACCGTTACGGGTCAAAATACGGCCAGCCGGACACCGGCTCGCCCAAAACCTAAAACGAAACCGAAACCGAAGCATTGACGCTGGTCTCTGGTCGTACAATCGACCGGCAGTCGCGTATTATCTGATACATGGAGCAAATTTCATCCGCCGTATCGGTAATAGCTTTTGTCGTGGTGATTGCGCTGTGGTTCTTGTTCGGAGGCGTCTTCCTGCTTCGCAAAAAGCCGGAGGCAACGACAGACGGAGCGAAAATGCCGCGATCATATGTCGGGCTCGTTTTGCAGGGCGTCGGTTTTGTTCCCGTCTGGTTTATGCGGCGGCAGCCGGTGTTTTCGGAATATTTTGCGGGGCAGTACGTGCTGAACATCGTTTTGCAGGTCTTAGCAGTCGCTCTGGCCGCGTTTTCCGTCTGGTTCGCAATGTCCGCCCTTCGTGAGCTCGGCAAGCAGTGGAGCCTTGAGGCTCGCCTCGTCGAGGGCCACAAGCTCATCACCTCCGGCGTCTACCAAACCGTCCGCCACCCGATCTACACTGCCATGCTCGGCATGCTCATCGCCATTGGCATCGCCTACAGCACCTGGCTGCCAACTCTAGTCGGAGTTATTGTGTTTATTATCGGAACGAAGATAAGAACGGTTTTCGAGGAACGGCTGCTGAGCGATGCTTTCGGTTCTGATTTTAGCGAGTGGAAGGCGAAGGTCCCGGGATTGATTCCGTTTGTGAAGATCTAGTCACCCGCTTATGAATGTGGTAATTTCTCGAACCCAGCCTGCGAAAAATGCTTGTCAAAGGTCAGGGCGGTCGTTAACTTACGATCTGTCATGACAACAAACGAAATGCAGTCGGTTAGTGAATATCGCTTGTCTGAATGTTTCTGGAAATATTCCCATCCGGAATAGAAAAGCGGTTCGTCGACATGGATCAGCTCGACGATCTCGCTGTTCAGAAAGTTTTGTATGACTTCAACCGCCTTTTTATGCCGATCCCGGCTATTGAAAAATGTAGCAATTTCATCGAGTATGAAGGACGTTGTTATCAGCGACGACGAAGACTGTTGAAATTTCAGCCAGTACTGTGACGCCAACCTGTGATTTTGGTCGTCCGAGGTTTCAAGAGCTATCACGAATGCTGCATCTAACAATTTGGGTTCCATGCAGCGAATTAGTATAGATATTTGTCCAAATTTTCAGACGCATCGGTAACACCAACCGCAACCGGATCTTTTCCGATCGTAAAGATACTGTCGGTTGCGGGG
Organism: Pyrinomonadaceae bacterium; assembly: GCA_040080065.1. Classification (GTDB taxonomy): domain Bacteria; phylum Acidobacteriota; class Blastocatellia; order Pyrinomonadales; family Pyrinomonadaceae; genus OLB17. The sequence goes on along the minus strand of JBEBJB010000002.1, from coordinate 134,096 downwards.
TTGCCGTTTGTCCTGGGTAGCTTCGTGCGTTTGCGGAGCTTGAGAGATTTGAGATAAACAGCGACCATATTGATCTGCTCATCCGTAAGCATTTTCAAATCGGAGACTACTTTTTCACGTGCTGTCATAGAGTTCCACCTCACAATACTATTTTACTGTAAGTTGCTTTTCAAGCGAAGTTTTCCACGCGGTCTCAAGTTCAACGACCGAGGCAGAACTCCCGGTGGAACCATCAAGTGAAATTCTTAGGTCGTCGCCGCTTACCTTTCCGATCACCGCAAATGCACAGGCACCGATCGATTCGTAGACCTTCTCAGCATTCTCGGCAGGGAAACTGATGACGATGCGTGATGGTGATTCGCCGAACAGGACCGACGCAGGCGAGAGCCCGTTGCTTGGGAGGTCGACGGCGGCTCCGATCGCTGCGCGGCCGAGTGATGAGAAGCAGCTTTCGGCGATCGCGACGGCGATGCCGCCGTCGGAGCAGTCGTGGGCTGAGGACAAGAGCATCTGGTCGGCGAGTTTTAGCAGCGTGTCCTGGACCAGTTTTTCGGCTTCGAGATCGATCTGCGGAACTTCGCCAGCGGCGATCAGTTCGTCAGTCGTGTGGCCGAGGATGGTTTGGCTGTATTCGCTGGCCGCGAGGTCGTCTTTTGTTTCGCCGAGAACCGCGATAATGTCGCCTTCGCTTTTGAAGCCGTGGGTGATGATCTTTCGCGTGTCGTCGATCAGGCCGACCATGCCGATCGTCGGCGTTGGCAGAATGCCTTTGCCGTCGGTTTCGTTGTAAAACGAGACGTTGCCCGAGACGATCGGCGTGTCGAACGCATTGCACGCGTCCGCGATGCCATCGATAACCTCGGAGAAACTCCACATTACTTCGGGACGTTCGGGCGAAGCGAAATTGAGACAGTTCGTGACGGCGATCGGCGTAGCTCCGACGCAGACGACGTTTCTCGCGCCCTCGGCCACTGCGAGTTTTGCTCCGTTTTTGGGGTCGATCGCGGTGAATTTACCATTACCATCCAAACACATCGCGACCGCACGCCGCGTTTCTTTGACCCGAATAACAGCCGCGTCAGCTCCCGGCGTGATCACTGTATTTGTCCGAACCATGGTGTCATATTGCTCGTAAACCCAGCGTTTTGAGCAGATGTTTGAGGACGACAAAAGCAATTTCAGTGCTTGTTCAAGGTCCAATGTCGACGGTCCAAGATCGGACTTTGGGCCTTGGACTTTGGACTTTGGACTAGGCGCCGTCATCGGCCGATTGTATTTCGGAGCTTCGTCCGTCAAGGCCATAACCGGAAGATCAGCCATCAGTTCGCCGTTGTGGATGATCTTGAGCCGGTCGCCTTCGACGACTTTGCCGATCGTTACGCAGTCGAGGTCCCATTTTTTGAATATGTCGACTACCTGCTTTTCGTGGCCTTTGCGGGCAACGATCAGCATTCGCTCCTGCGATTCGGAGAGCAGCATTTCGTACGCCGTCATTCCAGTCTCACGCTGCGGAACGAGCGTCAGGTCAAGCTCAAGGCCGTTGCCGGCACGGGCGGCCATTTCGACTGACGAGCTCGTGAGTCCGGCGGCTCCCATGTCCTGAATTCCCTCGATCGCACCGCTGCGCATCGCTTCGAGACAGGCTTCAAGAAGCAGCTTTTCGAGGAAAGGATCGCCGACCTGGACCGTAGGCCGTTTTTCGAGTGCTTCCTCGTCAAACTCCGCCGATGCCATCGTCGCACCGTGAATGCCGTCGCGGCCAGTTGTTGCTCCAGCGTAAAGGACCGGATTTCCAATTCCCTCGGCCTTGCCGAAAAAGATCTGGTCTTTGCGGACGATGCCAAGAGCAAAAGCGTTGACAAGCGGGTTTAGGCTGTAAGACTCGTCAAAAACCACTTCGCCGCCGACCGTCGGTACGCCGAAGCAGTTGCCGTAATGGCCGATGCCTTCGACGCAGCCCTTGAGGATGGCTTTGTTGCGGTTAACGATCTTGGACTGCTCGTCCGGGAGAACCACCCCGTCAGCCGAAACGGCTGCCACCCCTCCGTCGAAAGGAGGGGAGTTAAGAGGTCCGAACCGCAAACTATTCATCGCTGCGATCGGTCGGGCTCCCATGGTGAAAACGTCGCGGAGGATTCCACCAACGCCGGTTGCGGCTCCCTGGAAAGGCTCGATGAAACTTGGATGATTGTGCGATTCGACCTTAAAAGCCACGCACCAGTCGTCGCCTATATCGACGACACCAGCATTCTCGCCCGGCGGAACGATGACTCGCGGACCGGTAACCGGCAAGCGCTTGAGATGAACTCGGGAGGATTTATACGAGCAATGCTCCGACCACATCACGCTGAAGACGCCAAGCTCCGTAAAATTCGGCTCGCGGCCCATTAATTCTATGATCTTTTGGTACTCGTCAGGTTTGAGCCCGTGCTGTTCGACGATCTCTGCGGTGATACTGGTCATTGTTTATATAGAGCGAAAAATGTCACCTAAAATAAACAAAAGAGTTTATGCGTTTCCGGTCGCATTATCAAATCCCGATAGCCGGGAACGCAGGCGCCCTCGCCTGCAACGCCGGTTCCTCCGGCGTGAAGAAGCAAAATATCCTTCAACTTGATGATTACCGCGTACATCAGCGTCCCTCAGAGCAGGACGCTGATGTACGCGGGGGAGCCTGGGTTCTCAGGGTTACGGTGCCGCCGGGGCGCCAAAAGCGGCCCACTCTTCTCTCGCTGGGCCATAGATACCTGGAACGCGTAAGCCAGCTTGGCGCATCAATACCGTCATTTGTCCGCGGTGATGGGTTTGGTGGGCGATGAGATAAAACAGCGTCATGCCGCGCGACCAGGTTTCGCCGTACATTTCGTCTTCGATGAGCAGCGTTTCGGCGGTCCAGTTTTTTGAGACTTCGTCACCGACGGATTTGCCGCCGATGCCGTAAATTCGTGCGATCTCAGCCGCACTTGTCGGGCATTCGCTGTCAGGGGCCGGAGCGTCGATGTTAAGGCCGACGAGCCCGAGCATTTCGTGCAGAGTTAGCGCTAAATGCCACGCCAAGTAGCCGAGCGTTCGGCCTTCTTCATTTACCTTTTGGCCGAGCGATTCGTCGGTCAGATTGAGCAAGGTCTTGCCGGTCATTTCTGCTTCGTAATCCCAGGCTTTTTGAAAGTCATCTATTGTTCTGAACATGTTTACACCTCGTAAGTATTAAAGATGCAACATTGTTGCACAATTCGTTTTCTTATTGCAACCGCCGAAAACTATTTATCGACGCCTGCAGACGTGGCTGGTGCCAGAGCCTTGTTGATCTCCGCCGTCACCGTTTCCATCTTGATCTTGCCCATCCGAATGTACGCCGTCTCGCCCGATGGAGCGAAAAGGATCGTGAGCGGCAGGTTACCGCTCCAGTCCTTGGCGACCATGGTGATCGCGGCGCTTTCGTCGGCGGTTTTTAGTAGGTACGCGGGCATTTCAGCCTTAACCTCGGTGAGGAATTTGGGCACGTAGGTTTTTATATCGGCAAGGTCGTCGAGCGAAACTGTGACGAAATCGATCTTTCCTTTGTACTGAGCATCGATCTTTACGAGATCCGGAAATTCTTCGCGGCAAGGGTCGCACCATGTTGCCCAAAAGTTTATTAGCAGAGGTTTTCCCTTTGGTTTGATGAGAGCTTTCAGCCCTTCAATATCGATCTGGGTAACCTTTGGCCCCACGGCTGCCGGCTTTGTGCCTGATGGTTTTTTAGATTGCGAAAACGCGGGCTGGGCGACCGTAAACAGAAAGACGGCGCAGAGCGCCGCCTTTGCCAATGAAAAAAAAATATTGGACATAAGATCTAGTTACTGGGCTCCGACCTTCTTGATCGAGCAGCCGAATGCCAGCTTCCTGGTATTTGCGACCTTTTTACCCGCCAGCGACTCGTCAAAAGCGGTTCGCAGATATGTTTCTGTTATCGCTTTACCGGATTTATCGTTGTCGATCGCACCGTGATAGAGCAGTACGTTTTTCGCGTCAACGTAATATGTTTCAGGCGTTACCGTCGCACCGAGCTTGTCGGCAAGAACGTTTCCTTTATCAATCAGTACGGGGAATTTAAAGTTCTGATCCGCATCCGACTTTACCCATTTAAGATCCTCGGTGGAGTTCGAATTTATTCCAATGAATGTAATTCCCTTTTCTTTGTAGTCAGCCGCAACGGCATTGATGCGTTCAATGTAGCCTTTGACGACCGGGCATTGTGCGGAAAGAAAAATAACGACCGCTCCGTTTTTGCCTTTTAGACTGCTCAGGCTGTGCGAACCTCCGTCCGTTCCCTGAAGCGTAAAATCGTCCATTGTCGCCCCGACAGCAATGCCCTGAGCGCTGGCTGAAAGTGCGAAAGCAAGAACGATGGTGAATAAAACAACGGCTCTTTTCATTTAGTTTTCCTCCAAGGTCAAAGTAGTTTTGGTGTTCTTTTAGTCTAGCAGTGCATACCAACGCGGCACAAGCTTTTTCAAGTATTACGTTGCCCGACAGGAACCGGTTTCGCATAAGCAACTAACTATATTTCTTTTTAGATGCAGCGAAACCCAAATATGGATATAATATCGCGCACAAAGTCTTTCTATCCGTTGTTACGTAAGTGCTAAATTCAGGCGACATAATTGCGCATTACAAGATCGTTTCCGCGATCGGTGCGGGCGGCATGGGCGAGGTCTATCTGGCCGAGGACAACAAACTCGGCCGCCAGGTCGCGCTCAAGGTCTTGCTCAATGAAGTTTCCGGGGATAAAGATCGAGTCAATCGCTTCGTCCAGGAAGCGAAAGCCGCGTCGGCGCTTAATCACCCGAATATCCTCACAGTTTTCGAGATCGGTAATTTCGAGGGTTCGCAGTATATAGCGACCGAACTTATCAAAGGCCATACGCTGCGCGACCACATAAAACGCGACCCGATCAAGCTGATCGGGGCGTTGGAGATCGCACTTCAGATAACCGCTGCTCTCGGAGCCGCCCATGAAGCCGGAATCATTCATCGCGACATCAAGCCGGAAAATATTATGGTCCGGCAAGATGGGCTTGTTAAGGTTCTCGATTTCGGACTTGCAAAGCTGCTGCCAAACAACGCCCAAAGCATGGAAACGACTCTCCCCCACCTCAATACGAAGCCGGGAATAATCGTCGGCACGGTCGCCTATATGTCGCCCGAGCAGGCTCGCGGTAGGTTGATCGACCCTCGTAGCGATATCTTCAGCCTCGGCATCGTGATGTTCGAGATCTTTGCCGGTAAACGGCCATTCGAGGGCGAAAGCCATCTTGATCTGATCAGTTCAATATTAAAAGACGATCCGCCGTCGCTTCGCCAGATCGCACCCGATCTGCCGCGGCAACTTGAACGCATCGTCGACAAAACGCTCCGCAAAGACCGTGATCATAGATATCAAAGCGTCAAGGATTTGCACATCGATATCGAAGACCTCCGCGACGAGCTAAAATTCGAGGCGAAGCTGCATAAAAGCGTCCAACCGACCGTCGAACGAGCAATCCACGAAACGAACCAGGACAGCCTGCTGAATACGCAAAGCAACCTGCGTTCGGCACTGACAACCGGCATCTCGAAAACTCGTAGATTTACATTGCTGCATGCGCTCGCCTTTGTCGCTTTGACGGCTTTGATCGTCGGCGCCGTTTGGTATTTCAAGCCTGCGGGCGGATCAAATGTTGCCGCCGGAGTATACAAAACTACGGAGGTCGCAAGTTGGGCGAGTGCACCGGGCGAATTATTCGGAAGCGCAAGCTTCTCGCCGGACGGAAAATTGATCGCTTTTACATCGACGCGTTCAGGAACTAAGGGCATTTGGGTCACACAAACGACTTCAACAGATGCAATTCAGGTCACGAATGATGCATTCCCGAACACCGATCCTGTCTGGTCTCCGAAAGGGGACGAAATCGCGTTCCTTTCACAGCGGCCAAACACATCCGGCGGCTCAACAACGGGCATCTGGCGCGTCGGTGCCCTTGGCGGGACGCCGAGATCGGTCGCTCCGCTTGATGGCAGCAGCCAGCTTCGTCGATGGACTTCGGCTGGAAAGATCTACTACGAATTAAATGGGGAGCTTTACGCCGTCGAAATTTCTAGCGGAACCACCCAGAAGATCACATCGTTCGGCGACAACAAAACTAAATGGGTAAACATCTCCGCCGACGAAAAAACGATCGCCTATGCAACGGGTGGGGACGCCGATTGGGAGATTTTCTCAAATGATCTCGCAAGTAAAAAAGCTAGTCAGATTGCTAAAGGCAAAGGCCGGCTCGAAAAGTACATTGCTTGGCTGCCAGAGAAAAATCGACTGTATTTCAGTGCCACTCTTGACGAGGTTCAGCAGATGTTCGCTACTACCGCTGGATCGGGTGTGAATGAGCGAATTGCAACGCCCGAACTGGAATGCAGCATCGTTGATGTCGCGCCCGATGCCCACTCACTGATCCTGAGTTCAACGAAAGAGGAATCCAACATTTGGAGCGTTCCCGTTGCCGGAGGAGCCGAGAGTCCCGTTGCCCGTGATCTCAATGCGAAGCTTTGGCCGTCTGTCTCGCCTGACGGCCAGAGAGTGGTTTTTCAATCTGTAAAAGGCCTTAGCTCGGGGAACAAACTCTTAAAATCGAACATCGTCGTAAAGTCGCTAAAATCGGGAACCGATAGCGAGCGTCCGTCGATGCTCGTCGAGAACGGATTTCTACCGGCCTGGTCGCCGGACGGATCATCGGTGGCATATCGTAAACTCAACGGACAAGTACACGACCTTTATCTCGTAAACGCGAGCGGAGGCGGAGAGCGACTGCTTGCGGCGAATGGAATTTCTCGCGTGGGCTATTCGATCTCGCCCTACAACCACGTCGAGAGCCGGTATTTTGACTGGTCGCCCGATAGTTCATCGATTGCCTTCGTTGCTGAAAGAAATGGGATCGCAAACCTTTTTGTGGTCACGCGCAGGGAAGGGGCTGAGACCAATGTCACAAACTTTACCGATACCGGCGTCACCTTGAACGCTCCCGTGTGGTCAAAGGACGGAAAACGAATAGCGTTCTCGTACCAGAAGAAGAGCAAGGACGAAAACGGAAAAGCGACTCGCGGACTGAGAATAGCGGACGTTACGAGCGGGCAGATCGCCGACGTTTTTGAAACTGCCCGAGTCATACGACTTGTCGGCTGGACTTCTGATGAAAATGGGTTGATTATAGTCGAACCGAGCAAGGAATTTAGTGGGTTACCGCCAGAAACGAAAGTTATCCGAGTCGTTATTTCTGGCGGGACCGAGAGCTTGATCGCGAGCCTTAAGAATATATATTTCTATAATATTTTTCTTTCTGAAGACAGAAAGCTGTTGGCGTACGCTGCGCGTGACCAGAACCTGGACAATATTTGGGTCCTGGCGACAGCGGGAGGAACCCCGCGAAAGCTAACAAACAACAACGATTCAGGATTGTATTTTTCAAAGCTCGCTTGGGTGCCTGATGGTAGTTCGATCGTATTTGGAAAGCAGACTCGGTTCAGTGTGCTTTCATCAATGAGTTTTTCGAGTTCGGAATAAAGGGAGATTATATGAAGACTATACGTACCAGATTTTCAACTATCTTTGTCCTAATGATCATTGCCGCTGGTTTGATCGCTCAGGGCTGTGGCTCGCCCTCGAACCTGAACAAGAATGGCTCTTCAACTAACGGTTCGAACGTTGCGCTTGCAAGTCCCAAACCTACGCCGGCTTGCGACGACGCCATAATAACCAGTGAATTGACAAAGATTTACGCTAATCCACCTTTCGCCGCCGATGAAAAGAATTTCAACTTCTTCTCCAAGGGTTGCGAGGTAACCCTCTACGGAGGTGTCAGCAGCGCAAGTATTCGGCAACAGGCGATCATTGCTGCCGAGAAGACTGAGGGCGTTATCGACGTGCACGATTCGAAATTTTACCCGAATACAACTACTACCAGCAGGCCTATTCCCGGCACTTGCGCGTGTCCGACCGACTACAAAGCCTGCGGCGATATCTGCATTCCGGTCGGCGATCAGTGCAACATAAAAGGTGAACCATGCCAGACGATTGCGGGTACGCCGGTTCCTGTTAAAACTCCATAGAACAAGCGGTTGTCACAAAGAATATCCCTTAACGTTGAAAACACGAGGTGAAAGTATGATGCCAACTAAGTTACTACGTTCTTTATTAACCATTTCGGTTTTTGCCATAGCTTTTTTTGCAACCGCTGAATCGAATGCTATTCGGGCACAAAGCTGCACGGCAAAGACCGACGATGAGATCGTCGTCGCTATCGTTAATGCGATCAAATCCGATAGCTTGCTTGCCCCGCAGATTTCGCACATTGTGGTCGGGTCGGTGAACAAGTTTGTAAAGCTCCAGGGGTGGACCGACACTGCGCGCGGAGCTTCGCGGCTGATGGATCTGGTGCGAGACGTCGGCTGTCCGACCGCGATCAATGTTAATCGCTTCGAAGAGACGCCTCCGCCGGCTGATAGCCCGCTTCGCCCTCAACCCCTCGGTTGCGCACCGGGTACAAAACAGTGCGGCGATGTTTGCATCCCGGACGGAGATACATGTTCTGCTAAAACAAAAGCCGCCGACTGACCGTTGCCTCAAATCTCCTTTCCGCCTAAACTGGTTATGTATACATAACTGGTACTTTTGTCATGAAAACTTATAGCGACATCCTTGGCCTTATCGGCAATACGCCGCTCGTGCGGATCAACAACATCACCAAAGATCACAAGATCAAAGCTCAGGTTTACGCCAAAATGGAGAGCCTGAATCCGGGCTATTCCGTCAAAGACCGTATCGGAATTTCCATGATCGACTGGGCCGAACGCGAAGGCGTTTTGAAGAAAGGCGGCACGATCATCGAGGCGACATCGGGCAACACGGGCATCGGCTTGGCTCTGGTCGCGGCTGTTCGCGGTTATAAATGTATCTTCGTTTTGACCGAAAAGGCTTCGACCGAGAAGGTTCGGTATCTGAAAGGTTTGGGAGCCGACATCGTCGTCTGTCCGGCCGCCGCAAAGCCGGGAACACCAGATCATTACGTTGCGACCGCCAAACGAATCGCTGAGGAAACGCCTGGCTCATTCTATCCCGACCAGTACAATCATCCTGAGAATCCGGCGGCGCATTACCGCACGACCGGGCCTGAGATCTGGAATGATACCGACGGCAAGATCACGCACTTTGTCGCGAGCATCGGGACCGGCGGCACGATCAGCGGCACGGCCCGCTATCTCAAGGAAATGAACCCGAACATCAAGGTCATCGGTGCTGACCCGTACGGTTCGATCTTTAAGACTTACAAAGAGTCCGGATTCATTCCGGAAGCGACGCCTTACCTGGTCGAGGGAATCGGCCAAAACCTGCCGGTTGGCAACGCCGATGTCGGCATTATCGACGAGATCATCAACATCACCGACCGCGAGTCGTTCAACTCCGCAAGGGAATTGGCTCGCCGCGAAGGCATTTTCAGCGGCGGCTCGGCGGGAACGATCTTTGCCGCGGCGATGAAGGTCGCGAAGGATCTGAGCGAGGACGATATTTTAGTATTTATCGTCTGCGACACGGGTGAGCATTATTTATCGAAATTCTATTCAGACGAGTGGATGAAGGAAAAACTGATGCTCGAGCCGCAGCGTATAACCGCCGGTTTGATCGCCGAGACTAAGAACTCCGGCTCGCCCGCGAATCTTATCTTTGTCTCCCCGGATCAGACTCTAAGCTCCGCTCTGAGCCTGATGAGCGAGAATGGCGTCACGCAGATGCCGGTTCTTGAGGAACACAGATCTGTCGGCAGTATTCGCGAAAGCCACGTACTCGCCAGACTTCTTGAAAATCGCGAACTCCTCGACGGCAAGGTCGGCGATGTCATGGACGAGAGTTTTCCGGTTCTCGAAGCCGATGCGAGCCTCGTTCAGATCAAAACGAAATTGAAAAAACATCCGGCGATTTTGATCGAGGATTTTAAGCGAATTACTGCTATAATTACGCGATCCGATGTTTTGGATATTCAAAAATAGGCGGGTTGTTCTGGCTGATAAATCGATGAGCGACGAAGCTAAATCAGACAACGGCGAGTGGACGATGCCAGATCCTGTCTTTCGCTCCTCCGAGGGGCGAACGCCCAAGTCTGCGAAAAACTACGTTGATCCCGACGACATAGATACCGCAGCACCCGAATTTTCCGAAGCTGATACAGACGAATTCGATACCGAACCCGCCGATCAGGACGAGATAGATACCGAAACGCCGGAAACTGGGGCTGAAGATGACACGAAAGAATATCCTGCCGTTACTGCCGCAGATGTTACTGAGGAGCCTTCAGAGCCAGTCGTTCGTACATCCGAAAAGCCTGCGAAATCCGCTGGCGGTTGCGCGAAAAACGTTCTGATGATGTTCGGGCTTACGACGTTTGTGGTTGTCGCAATTGTCGCTGTCGTGATCTATTTCCTATTTTTCTACACGCCAGCAAACACAACTTTCTAGCTTGGAAAACGAAACCGACCTTATTCCCGGGATCTTTAATTACTGCGATCGATGGTGTGAGCGGTGTGATTTTTCCGGGCGTTGCCGTGTCTTTGCCGACGAACGGGCGATGTTTTTGGAAGATTCGGATGACCCTATGGGTGACGCACTGCTCGCCGTCGCCGAATCGTTTGCGGAAGCGAAAGCAATGCTGGAAGAACGGGCCGAAGAGATGGGGATCGATCTCGAAGCGGCGATGAACGACCCCGAGATCGAAGAAGAGATGCGTCGGTCATCGGAAACCGTAAGGTCGGAGGAAGCTTCCAAGCTGGCAATAAAATATTCCCTTGAAACACGGGCCCTGCTCGACAATCCTGAGACGTGGGCAGGCGATGCTGAAGAAGACCCGATCATCGCCGACACCTTGGAAGTGCTCTGCTATTACCTGTTTTCAGTTGCGGTCAAGGTCCAGAGCAGCTTTAATGCCGCCCTCGATACGGATGGTAACTATGAAGCTGAGCAGATCTCACACCCGCAAAGTTACGCCAACGGAACAGCAAAGATAACCCTTATTATTCTGGAAAGATCGATACTCGGCTGGACGTACTTAATGAGCGAAAACAATACTGCTGTGGTACGGCCTGTTATCGAACAGCTTGAGAGGATCAGACATTTGCTTGAAAAAAAGTTCCCAAACGCTCGGGACTTTATACGTCCGGGGTTTGATGAGATCGAAACGATAATGTGACTACTCCTCCCGCTTTCCGTGGGTCACGACCGTTTTCCATTTTCCGCCGACGCGGGTTTTTGTGGTGATCTTCGTGCTTCGGTCATCCGTAGCCGTCGCGTCCTCTTCGACAGTGCGGACCTTGAACGGTTTGTTGTTCACCACAATAAATTCCTCAGCGATGTGATAGCAGCAGCCGCTTTTGTCGAGCGTGCTGAGGCGTTTGCGTTTCTTATCGACCTCAAACATTCCGAGATGCTCGCCTAGAGCCGAAAAAGCCTTGCTGTAAACAAATTTACCCGCTTGTCTCGATGAGAGATAAACCCGATACGAAGGTCCGCCGTACGAGCCATTTGCACCGTCACAGATCGCCACGTCTTCCATTCCGTCGAAATTGAAATCGCCGACATTCACGACGCTTTGATCGTCATAAAGCAGCGAAACATTCGTCAGCGGCTGTCCGGTTTGTGAGAGCTGGATCTGCGTGTCGTCTAGTTCGATGACCTGATAAGGCTTCGATCCGTTCTTTTTGAAAAACGAGAACGAAGCTTTGCCGGTACAATATCCGTGGTCACATTTCTCGACGTTTACCTTGATATCGAAATATTTCGACGCGTTCTTGAGATCGAATGTCGCCTGAGCGAACGCCGACGTGCTAAACATCAGAGAGAACGCAATGACAAATCCTTTCATACTTCTTCAACTGCCCACGCCCACCGTCTACGGGTGTGTCATGTCTTCCGCGATAACGAGCTCGTCAAACTTCTCCGCAGTCAATAATTCGAGTTGGATAGCGGACTCCTTAAGCGAAATGCCTTTCTTATGGGCATTCTTGGCAAGTTTTGCAGCGTTGTCATAACCGATATGCTGATTCAAAGCCGTAACCAGCATCAGCGAATCTCTCAGATAATGGTCGATTTGGTCGCGATTTAGCTCGATGCCATTGATGCAGTAATCGACAAATCCGTGGCAAGCGTCATGGATCAGCCGGACGGAATGTAGAAAATTGTGGATCATCACCGGTTTGAAAACATTCAGCTCAAAATTTCCCTGCGAACCTGCAAACCCAATCGCTGCATCGTTTCCGAACACTTGTACAGCGACCATCGTCACCGCCTCGGACTGCGTAGGATTGACCTTGCCGGGCATGATAGAACTTCCAGGCTCATTTTCCGGAAGAGAAATCTCACCGAGACCGCACCGCGGGCCGGACGCGAGCCAGCGGATGTCGTTTGCGATCTTCATCAGCGAACAAGCAAGCGTTTTTAGCCCGCCTGAGGCAAATACAACCTCGTCGTGAGCTGAGAGAGCCGCGAATTTATCGGGATGCGACTTGAACGGCAAACCCGTGAGTTCCGCGATCTTCGCAGCCGCACGTTCCGCGAACTCCGGATGGGCATTCAGCCCAGTTCCGACCGCCGTGCCGCCGATGGCGAGATCCATCAGCCCGGGCAGAACCATTCCGAGCCGCTCGATATCGCGTTTGACCAGATTTGCCCAACCGCCGAATTCCTGGCTGACGGTCACCGGCGTCGCGTCCTGTAGATGCGTACGGCCGATTTTTACGACGCCTTCGAATTCTACTGCTTTTGCTTCGATCGCTTTCTGAACCTTTTGAACCTCAGTGATCAAAGCTGTCAAACGTTCCGCTGCGGCGATATACATCGCGGTTGGGAACGTGTCGTTCGACGACTGGGATTTGTTCACATCATCGTTCGGATGAACCGGCGTTTTCGAGCCCAGAACGCCGCCGGCGATCTCGATGGCCCGATTTGAGATGACCTCGTTGGCGTTCATATTGGTCTGCGTTCCAGAACCGGTCTGCCAAACCCGCAGCGGAAAATGCGCGTCGAGTTTCCCTGCGATAACCTCGTCCGCTGCCTGAATAATGAGAGCGAGCTTGTCGTCGGGCAATTTCCCGAGATCGTTATTCACGATCGCCGCCGCTTTTTTCAGGACGCCAAGCGCCCTGATAACCTCGCGCGGCATAACATCAAACCCGATGTCGAAATGCTTCAGCGACCGCTGCGTCTGCGCTCCCCAATACGCCGAATTCGGCACCTCGATCTCGCCCATGGAGTCGGTCTCGATCCTTTTTTCTGTTGCTTCTGACATTGATCTATCCTCTGAAAATTCTTGGAAATACACCTCGATTTTACTCGAAGTCGGCGTGGAAAAGAATCTTGACAGAACTTCTTTTCAGACATTACGATTGGATAGCGGTTTTACGCACGTCTTACCTCAAATTTTCCCGGCCATATGGATAATCTAAAATTCATTTTTCGCTTATTCTACTCTCCCCAAAATGCAATGAGCGAGATCATCGACGGAGGCAGTTGGCTGTTTGCGGCCGGAGCCGTTGTGGTGATTGCTTTGGCGTTTTTTTCGACCGTCAACGAGCGGCTCGAAACGGCGTACCACGTGCCAAACTTCAATGAATATTTCCAGCCGACATATGACGAGAACGAGGATGAGGCAGGTGCAAAAGCTGCTTTCGACCGCGGAACTGCCGAATTTAACGCTGCATTGGCGAACCGGCAAACGATCCCGCTCGTCGGTGATCGTTTCTTTACATTCTTTTCATTCGAACCTGGCAAATTTTACCAGCCGCTGCTGTCGCTCTCAGTATTCTATGTTCCGGCGGCGATACTGCTGATGTGTGTGTTTGGAGGCGCGGGAAGCTTCGGGCTCGTCATCCGGCGTGATTATGGAACGCTGGCGGTTTGTTCGCTAAGCGCCTGGGCCGCTGCGCATTTGCCATTCGCTATCGTCGGGATTCTCCTTTATTCACAAGCGGTCAACCCCTTGGTCTATCTCGGATTATGGGTAGGAAGCGGACTTATATTCGGGGTATTCATGATCTTCGCGTTGCGAACGGTCTTTGGCGCAAATTATGGCGTTGCGGTTTTAGTTGTGGCCGTGGCGTGGCTTTCAATGAGCCTTGGAATGTACATTTTCGGGTTTGTTTCGCCTTGGATGTTCTCGCCATTCCTGATCTTTTACGCGGTGATCTACTTTGGCGGTTTTCTTGGTGGTGAAGTTCGTGGGTTCGGGAACGCATTCAGACAAAAGCAAAACCTCAAACGCTTTCTCCACAATTCCACTGTTAACCCGAACGACGCGGACGCCCATGTCCAACTCGGCCTCATCTATCTGCAAAGACGGCAGCAAACAAAGGCCATAGAGCATCTGACTAAAGCATTCGAGATCGATGGAAACGAGATCGATGCGAACTATGAATTAGGCAAACTCGCCCGTGAAAAAGGCGATCTGCAAACCGCTCTCGATCATTTCGCTGTCGTCGCCGGGCAAAATGATAAACATTCTCTGAGCGAGATCTGGCGCGAGATCGGCGCGACCTATCTTGGTGCAAACATGCTCACCGAGGCACGCGACGCGCTCGAAAAATACGTCGAACGCCGCTCAGCGGATGTCGAAGGGCTCTATTATTTTGGGAAAGTTCTAAAGGCCCAGGGCGAGACCGCGCGGGCGTCAGAAGTATTTGCGGAAGCAGTAGCCTCAGCCAAAGCCTCGCCCACCTTCAAACGCCGCACAACGAGGCACTGGAGCAAATTGGCCCAAAAAGAACTCTAAGGCTGATCACTTTCCGCCGTTGGAATTATTCGCATTTGGCACATTGTGCGGCGGCTTGGTCTCCATCGGCAAGCCCGCCGCCTGCCATGCAACCGTACCGCCCGTGACGTTCAGGACGTTGTTAAACCCCGCATCTTTCAGAATAACTGCCGCCTTTTTCGAACGGTTGCCCGTCTGACAAATGATATAAACCGGTTCGTTCTTTTCAAGCTTGTCGAGACTGGCGGTAAGGGAATCCAGCGGCATATTCACGGCCCGAGCGGCGTGACCGCCAGCATATTCCTCGGGCGTTCGGACGTCGATAAACTGCGAGTACGCCTTCGAAACCGCAGTTTGGGCAACGCTCGGTGCAACTTCCTTGATATCAGCCGCAACGTTCGGCACTCCTGAATCGGTATTCTTTGTGGCAGCACTCTGGCAGGCTCCCACGAAAGCTATGACTGCCAATAATAAAAAAAAGAATCTCATATGCGATCTCCCTGCTTGAGCGTTGTATCTCTACATCCGCCTTTTCTACTCCTTATGGCTTTCATCTGTATACGGTTTTTTTTCAACGTCGAACTCGACGTTGCAGGCTCCCCGCATTCAGGTGTTGTAGCCAAGCTTTGGCAATATTACGAGCTGCAAAAGCAAATAAAGCCCGACTATCCCGATCAATATTAGGATCTCATACATCTTTTTTATTTACGTCGAGAGAGGCTTTCGAACTATTTTGAACTCGCACACGCGGTCGCGGATATTTCAGTTTCCAGTCCAGCGTCGGTCCAGGCCTTTGTCCCGCCGTTCACGTTGTAGATCATCCTGAATCCCGCATTTTCAAGAATACTCGTCCCGAGGCTCGAACGATAGCCTCCCTGACAAATGACGTATGTCGGCGCGTTCGGATCTAGCTTTTCGAAGTCCGCTCCCAACCGGTCAATCGGGATGTTAATGGTTCTGACCGCATGTTCCGCGGCGTACTCGCCCACGCGGCGGACGTCGACAAATTGCACGTATTTCCCGGTTCTCGTCAGGTCGCTGACTTCCTCGACCGAAACCTGTTCAATGCTCTTAATATCGCCGTTGTAGTTGTGCACCAGAATGAAGCCCGTAACGGTTTCGTGGCCGACGCGAGCAAGACGCGTACAAGCTTCGTCGACCTGGGTTTCGTTGTCAGCAACGATCGCGATCGACGTTCCGATCGGTATCAGCGTCCCGGCCCACGATGCGAATTGGCCGCCGAGGCCGATATTTATTGAATTTGGAATGTGCCGGTCTCCGTATTCGAAATTCTGCCGAACATCGATAACAACTCCATCGAATTTCCGGATCTCGTCCGACGAGAGATTTCGTGGCTTCGCAAGGTCAGTAAGCTGGGCCGAACCCTCAAGATTCTTCGCAGCACTCTTCGGGAAATACGCGGGAACCTCAGGCTGATCCGCGGCGACGATCTTTACAAACTCCCTTTTCGTCATCGGCTGCAATGCGTAGTTGAATTTTCGCTGATTGCCGAGCGTCGACCAAGTCTCATTCGAGAGCGATTTGCCGCAAAGGCTTCCCGCTCCATGCGCCGGGTAAACTTCTGTATCGTCGGGCATTTGCAGGATCTTGTCGTGGAGCGAATCATAAAGCATGCCTCCCATTTGTTCTGCCGAAAAGCCCTTCGATCCGACCAGATCAGGCCGACCAACGTCGCCGATGAAAAGCGTGTCGCCGGTGAACAACTTTACCGGAGCGGAAGGATCTTCCGTATCAGTCGCCGAGATCGTGATGCCTTCGGGTGTGTGACCCGGCGTTTCGAGGAACTTGAGCGTGATATTACCAACGGTCAATTTGTCACCGTCGGTTACCTTATGCGTCGGAAATTGAGTATTTGCCCGCTGTCCGTATATGATTTCCGCTCCGGTTTTCGCAGCGAGTTCGACGTGCCCGCTGACAAAATCCGCGTGTGAATGCGTCTCGATAATGTACTTTATCCGCTGCCCGTGCGATGCGGCCTCGTCAATGTACTGCTGAACGTCCCGCTGCGGATCGATGATCGCGGCTTCGCCATTTGAGCCCAAATAATAAGACGCGTGCGAAAGACATCCGAGATAAAACTGCTTGAAGTTCATAGAAATAATTATACTCTTATATATTCAACAACAAATCGCGGCGGCTCGTCCTCTTCACCCGGCATCTGAACAAAATCCGTTTGCTTTAAGCCGTTATGCTCAAATCGCGAGAGGTCTTTGCGCGACATCGGCCATGGAAGAATGTCCGGCTCGACATCGTCTTCCCGGCCACGCGTAACAACTACCAACGCACCCTCCGGGGCCACAAACCCAGCGATCGCATCGACAACCCGCGGCCGCATTTCGAGCGGCAGCGGCTGGATGGTGTATATCTCAAGCACGAATTCAAAGGCCCCGAGCCAGCCTCGAAATGGCCGAAAAAGATCACAGGTTTCGAAAATAATATTCGTATCAGCGTGCAGTTTCCGCGCCCATTCGATCGCGGTCGGCGAAATATCGAACGCCGTTACTTCAAAACCCAGATCAAATAAGTATCGTGCGTCGTCACCGAGCCCGCAGCCGACGACGAGCGCCGTACGCCCTTCACCTTTTAGCCCTGTTGACTCAGCCCACGCCTGGAAGTACTTATTTGGTGCGAGATCTGCCCACGGGATGAGTTCATTATTTCCCGCCGCTTCCTTATACAGCGCCTCGAACCAGCCCAAAGTATCGCCGCGCGCCGCAAATTCTGCTGCAATTTCACGCGTTCGTGCTCTCGGGTCAAACTCTGTTTCGTTCATAAATTCCTTGCTAATATTTCAGATAAGAGTATGCTTTTTCCACATTTAGTATACGAAGAATCCCGCGTTGTTAAAATCGTTGATTCATCAACGCGAAAAAAGGCCTTGATCCTTTTGCCCACGAAACTACGCGTAAATTAGTGGACAGGAATGGACGGCTGTGGCAACCTACAACCAACCATGAAAATCACGTTCGTAGACGCTTTGATTCTTGTTATTGCTCTGGCGCGGCTAGGAAAACAGGATCAACCATGCTGCGTACCCCATTGAGATTGCCTTCAGGTAGTGCAGCTAAATGTTTGGAGGATTTGCGGTGAAAATAAGAACTATCTCTAGACTATTGTTAGGTTTGGCTATGTTTGCATCCGGCAGCTACGGTCAGGAATTTACCCTGACGACCAGCGCGAGCAACATCACGGCGTCAAGGGCAATGATTGATTCTCCCGGTCTCGCAGGAAATCCGAATGCGATCATTGTCGCCGTGCCTACCGGAAACACGGCCGCACTCAATCCGCACCCGATTGGAGCATGGTATTACAACGGTAAGTGGAGCATTTTCAATACCGATCATGCGGGAATGCCTGTCGGTTGCACGTACAAACTAAAGATATTTGCACAGCCGGGACCGAATCAGTTTTTACACGTCGTTACAAAATACACGCTCACTGATGAGGGCTCGCTGATCGACGAGCCCGCTTTAAACAACAATCCGAACGCTCAGGTAGAGATCTTTCAAAATCATGCGCCCGACAATCGGACATACAATCTGAACAGGTACGAGACAAAGGTCGAGTACGCACCCGCGGCGGGGAAATGGATCATCAAGAATATCAACGGCAGACGCATGGAATTGAACATGAGCTACAACGTGGTAGTTTCAGCCGGTGGCGCAGCGGTTTCAGACACACGCCCTGCAGTTGTTGCGACGCCCGCGCCGATCGCGTCGATCCCAGACGTGAACGCGGAAGCCGAAGCGGCTACGGCCCTCATGCTGCCGGCGGTCCCTCCTCAAGGCGAAGAAACGTCAATCCCTGTTGTCTTCGACAGCCTGAATGACTTCCCGAAAAAAGGCCTTCCGTCTGCTGCCCCGTTGCCATTTGGGAATTTAGACCATGCTGCGGCAATCATGGCACAACAGATCTTGAGATCGGACGCCAAATCGCTGCCTGTCCTGCTTACAGCTCTTCAGGCATCGGGTTTTACGGTGATCGATAAGAATGGCAAAGTTCTACTTCGGCCTGCGAATGGCAAAGGCCAAGGCTTGAGCATCTATGATTTTGAAGCCGTCGGCTCGTTGAAGATAGATCGAACGCAAATCAAGTTTCCGCTCGAAACGATCGCGGCGATGATAACGAAGAAGGTGCCCGAGATTCCGGCCCGTCAATTCGGCGAGCTTATGTTGCGTGACCTTCGGGCAAGCGCGGAAAGAAATGACGATCCGTATTTACGTTTCTGGGCCCGCTTAATCATCGAGCTGGGCAATGTGCCGGGCAACCGGATCGATATGATGGACGTTCCCGTGAGCCGTGTGGAATTTAATATCCTTCAAACCACCCTCATGCTCCGAAGGTTACAGGGCGTCTTTCATCGCCTTAATAATAAGACGGGCACTCTTACGGGGCCCGACTTGCGTCGAATTGGGTTTATGCCCGCAGCTTTTCGATTGGAGCAGCCCGTTTTTCGGCTAACCTCACACTCGGTCACTCAGAATCCGTGCAATCTCACGGGTGACCAGGCTCTGATCCTGGACGGGGCCGCGATCCAACTGTCAACCTGGAACGGCGCCATCGTAGGCAGTTTCAATAGACCTGGCTTGAACGCGGGTATTCAGATCGCAAATGCGGCGCTGGCGTGGGGTAAACTCGCGGCATCGGTAACGATGCTGAGAGGTACGATACACGTTCAGGAAGGCCCGCTGATCCGTACGCTCAACTCAGACACCTCAAAACTGAGCAACAGGCGGCTGTTAGTCGGTAGATTCTGGTCGGAAGTTGGTGACGTGGAAGCTCTAAACTGCCTTCGTCCGACGTTGAACCTTATGACGGGCCTCGATTTCAACCTACCCACGGGCGGCCCGCTCGGCGATGTCGCTGCGGAATGGCGCTTCAAGGGTGACAATGATACTCGTGTGAATGACGCAGCAACGCGAAATACGGACGCGTTTGTGGACTTTGAAATAGACAAAGCGGACCGGGCCAAAGGCAACAATCCGGATCCGCAGAAACAGGTAACTGATGATCTGGGCCTCACGAAGATGTGGCTTGTCGGTAAGCCGAAGGTTCCGGCAATTCTCAGCGGTCCAATCGATGTCCCGAAAAAAGCGGAAGTTTACGTAACTTTGACTTTAAAATCGGCGAAGGATTTCAAGCAGAATGTGATCGATTTCTCCGGGTTCGTTATAGGCGCGTCACAGTCGGTCAGTGCAACCGGCGTCGATCCAATTGCTTTTACTACAGCATTGATAGGTGCGGGAGCTGAGGTCGGCTATCGTACTCCTTTCACGGCTGCTCGTGCTGTCGTACCGGTTATCGATCACGAGCAGTGTCAGGGCGGCTGGACGGGAACTGTTACGTACACCGTCGTCGATAGTTCGAAGAGCAAAGTAAACCGTGGCCCCAGCAGCACCGGAATGCAGCAGATCACCGGCGGATACGAAAGTTCAGACCGAACTCTCATTCAGAGCGGTACGATCAGCATCGAGGGCGGTTTGGGGAAAAACTCTCCCGCATCGGCCCAGGCAACTGAGGTTTTGAACCTGGATGGACTTACGACCGGCAGAGTTTTGTGCTCACGGAAGGAGGGATTCCGGCCCTTCACGGTTCGCGAGACTATCACCGACAATGGGGAGGGATCTGCTTCGGGGTTAATTGATGTTCAGATTATGCTAAGGGAAAACGACTACCAGATCTCGTTCAAACCGATGAGCATGGCGGGCAAAGTGACGCGCGTCGCCTCCGGATCAATGCCAGGCAACTGCGCCGGCAAGAAAGGAGGCAGCACCAACTCGACCTACGATACGACCTACGGATTGAACGATCGCGCCATCGCAACCGGCAGATACGGTCCCGACCGTAACAAGCTATCGGGCAGTTACACATACAGCGCCATCCCGACCGTAACCGTCACGATCAACTGGAATCTGAAAAGGTGCAAATGAGGAGGCCATTATGCGAACAGTAGATGGAATGATGTCTCACAAATGCATGCGATTCGCCGTCGGTGTTAGGTAAGCCTCGTCAAGGAAGGCGGAACCTGGAAGATCGACCGCGCACGGGGGACAAAGACCACAAGGTAAAAGGAGTTTTATGAAAACCACTAATCGAAATAGAAATCTTTTCGTCAGGACGCTCGTCGGGCTCATATTATGTTTCGTTTTTGCGCCTAGCGGCTTTGCGCAAACCGAGACGCTCGGAGCGATCAAATACACGCCGCCGAAGGGCTATGTAAAAAATGCCAAGGATCACGCCGTCGTTTTTAGCGAGGTTGATCAGGCAAAGGGCAATTTTTGCTTTATTACGCTGTATGCGGCGGGTGTAAGCGAGGGGTCGCCGCAGAAGGATTTCGCACGCGAATGGAAGCTGCGGGTCTTCGACCTGTGGGGCGGAGAGGCGAATCCAAAGACGGTGACCGAGCCCGACAACGGCTGGACTGGTGTAGCTGGCGGCACGCAGATCGACTTTCAGGGCAACAAGGCGTTTGCGTTTCTGACCGTGATCAGCGGTTTTGGCAAGACGGTGAGTGTGCTTGGGATTCTAAACAACGACACGTACCTGGCGCCGCTTCAGTCATTTGTCGAAAAAATGGACATCGACAAAACACCTACGGCCTCGAGGACAACCGCCGCCGCTAATGGCACGGCCTCTGCGACCGGTCCGCTGCAATACGACTCGTATGGACATCTGATCATTACGCCGCCGACGCGACAGCTTACGCTCGCCGATCTCGCCGGCAACTGGGGTGAGGCGGCGAGCTTTCATCAGCGTTACGTTTACCGCAGCTCCGGTGCGTACGCTGGCGCGGATTCGCTGACATACAAATCGAAAATGACTTTCTCCGCCGACGGCGGCTTCTATAACGACTTTTACGCTATTCAGAATGGCAAGATGATCAAAGAAAAGACGGGCGGCGGTTTTGCGATCAATGGTCGAATACTCGTCATCGTACAAGGAAAGAGTGTTCAAAAATTCGTCATCCGCGGCTGGTTGGACATGCCCGACATGACCGTCCTCGAGGTATGCGGGCCATTCTACGACGACGGAATCCCGGCCGAGATCCTGAATAATCCGGCTCAGGGAGCAAACCTGAACGCGCAATGGGTTCGCAAAAAGTGAGGTCCGCTTTCCGCAATAATGTTTAGCATGGAGTATTTAGATAATGACCAAATTTTTTGGTTCTGTATTTCTCGTTGTATTTTTCCTCATCGCGTTCGCGATCTTCATTCCGCAAACGGTATTGTGCCAGAGTGAAAAATTGGGCATTGAAGGAAAGTGTCGTCGCATTCAACGAATTCAATCAAGCGACCGTGACCTTAACTTTCTCACCTTCTCTCTTTCTCACTGTCCTTCAGCCGCCTTTCCAATTGCCGCACCCGATTCCTCCCACGCGTGCCAGCCGCCGGCCATTGACCAGACGTTTTTGTAGCCCATTTTTTGGAGATTATCGGTCGCAAGGGCCGAGCGAAAACCACCTCCGCAATAAAGAATGATCTCGGCGTTTTTGTCCGGGATGGTTTGGACGATGTCCCGCTCAATGATCCCGCGGCCCATGTGTTTGGCATCGGCAGCGTGAGCGGCTTCGTATTCGTTGTCCTCGCGAACGTCAATCAGCGTCGCTCCGTGTTTCAGGCGCTCCTGCGTCTCATCCACCGAAACCTCACGCACGTTCGGCATCACATCATTCACCAGTTTTAGGAATTCATTTGAGTGTTCCATATTCTCCATAAGATTACCGCAATTTCTAACTTATTGACCAAAAATGAACGCAGTGACTGGCTTTAGGCGGCAGCTTTATCGTGCGTTTTTGTTTGTATGCGGTTAACTCGCTATAATGCCTTTTTGGTCATATATCTCATTTTTTACCAGAGGACACTACATTGGCAGAACAATTTGACGTAACAATTATCGGTTCGGGTCCCGGCGGCTATGTCGCGGCCGTGCGTGCAGGGCAGCTTGGGCTAAAGGTCGCGATTGTCGAAAAAGAGAAAGACGCCCGTCTCGGCGGCACATGCGGCCTGCGCGGCTGTATTCCAACCAAAGCTTTGCTAAATGCGGCTCATTTGTACGAGAAAGCCGGGCATTTTGAGAACTATGGCCTCAAGGTCACGGGCTTGAGCTACGACTGGGCGGGCGTGCAGAAATACAAATCCGATATCGTAGCTAAAAACTCGGCCGGCGTGACCTATCTGATGAAGAAAAATAAAGCCACGATATTCAACGGCTTTGGCAAGGTCGTCGGGAAGGGAAAGGTCGAGGTCGCTCTAGCTGACGGCAAGAAAGAAACGATCGAAACCAAGAATATCATCATTGCCACCGGCTCGGTCGTGCGTCCTATTCCTGGTTTTGAGACCGACGGCAAACAGGTCGTCAATTCCGATCATATTCTTGAACTAACGAGCGTTCCGAAATCGCTGATCGTTATGGGTTCGGGAGCGGTCGGTTCGGAATTTGCGAGCGTTTATCACCGATTTGGAACGGAAACAACGCTGGTCGAATTGCTAGATCGCATCGTGCCGCTTGAGGACTTGGAGGTTTCAAAGGAACTCGCACGGGCGTTCAAAAAGCAGGGCATCAAGGTCGAGACCGGCCTGAAACTCGACAAACTCGAAAAAGGCAAAAAGAGTGTTAAGGTTTCCGGCAAAAATGCCAAAGGCGACACCGTCACGCTCGAAGCCGAAATGCTGCTCGTCGCCGTCGGCCGCATGCCGTTTCTCGAAGGCCTCGGCCTCGAAAATACAAAGGTAAAGGTCAGCGATCGCGGCACGGTCGAGGTCAACGAATACTACGAGACCGCCGAACCCGGCATCTACGCCATCGGCGACGTTGTCCCGACCGCTCAGCTCGCACACCTCGCCTCGAAAGAGGGCATTCTCGTCGTCGAAAAGATCGCAGGCCGTAAGGTCGAGCCGATCAAACACAATCTCGTCCCGAACTGCACATACTGCGACCCCGAAGTCGCCAGCGTCGGCCTGACCGAAGAAAAAGCCAAAGCCGCCGGTTACGACGTAAAGGTCGGCAAATTCCCGTTCTCAGCGTCGGGTAAGGCCCGCATCCTCGGCGAAACCGACGGCTTCGTCAAGATCGTCTCCGAAAAGAAATACGACGAGGTCCTCGGCGTCCACATCATCGGCCCGCACGCTACCGAGCTGCTCGCCGAAGCCTGCGTCGCCATGGCCCTCGAAACCACCGCCGACGAACTAGGCCGCATAATCCACGCCCACCCAACCGTCTCCGAAGCCGTAATGGAAGCCGCCGAAGGTGTACATGATCTGACGATACATATGTAGAATATGGCCAAAATTCAGATCGTTATCGATACAAACGTATTAGTTGCCGCATTTCGTTCTGAACGAGGTGCGGCACGACTATTTTTGAATAGACTCGACGATCCAAGATGGCAAGTCAACCTATCAGTAGCTCTCCTTATGGAATATGAGGACGTTCTTAGGAGACCGGAGATGCAGGAGCATATCGCACCCGTCGATGTGGATCCATTTCTTCGATCTCTTTTAGCAATATCGCGGTTTCACGAGATTTTCTTTCTGTGGCGTTCAGTTGCCGTCGACCCAAATGACGCTTTCGTTCTGGAACTCGCCATTCGCTCTGGCGCCGATTTCATAATCAAGTTCAATCAGAAACATTTTGGAGCTGCGTCGGATTTCGGTATAAAATTGACTACGCCGAAGCAATTTTTGCAAATTGTAGGAGATATACAATGACTACACTCAGTGCCAACATTCCTGATACCCTTCTTCATTACGCTCAGAAACTCGCGGACAAAGAAAAGATCTCGCTTGACCAGTTCATTGCTATGGCTCTTGCCGGTCAAATATCGAGCTGGCAAACGGCCCAAAATATTGCTGAAAGATCTAACGGTGGTGACTGGAACAAAGCTCGCGAGATTCTTGCAAAAGGCTCAGACCTTGAGCCGGAGCCAGAAGATAGACTTTAGCTCAGTACGAGGGTCTGGAGCCATGGGAAAGAAATGACCACTACAACCACAATTCTACCCGAATCGCTGCTCCGCCGTGCAAAAAGCGTCGCGGAAAGGGACGTTATGCCTTTAGGGGCCTTTCGCGATTCGGTTGTTTACGGGATCGATGTCCTCGCGCCTGTCCATTTGCCTCGCGTAAAATCTGGAAACTTAACCGGCATTGAGCCTTTGGCGACGGATATTTCGCTCAAGGGGCCGGGGGCGGACCAGGCGGCGGCGTCGTAGACGTCCATGTCGGGGACGAGGCCTTCGCGGAAGCATTGGACAAGGCGCCAGCACATTAGGTAATCCATGCCGCCGTGGCCGCCGAGCTTGCGGGCCTGTTCGCCGACCACGCGCCAGAGGTCGTGCTCGTATTTGGCCTTGTAGGCATCGACGCTCTGCCATTGGTGATTGGCTTTGTCTTTTTCGACGTAAATTCGTGACGGGTAATCGCGGAAAATGCCCTTTGTTCCCTGGATCAGATTAATGCGGTCGTACGGGCGCGGCGTCGAAACGTTGTGCTGCACCATGATCGAGCGGCCCTTGGCGGTTTTGATGAGGTTGGTGTTGTAGTCACCTGCCTTGTAAACCTCTTTCTGTCGGGGATCGTTGGCATCGAGTTTTTCTTTTCGGTAATCCTGCAGACCCAAACTTCCCGAGCTCATCGCGACCATGTATTCGAATTTGTCGCCGCGATTGATGTTCATGTAGTTCGCAACCGGGCCGAGGCCGTGCGTCGGATAGAGATTGCTGTCGCGCAATGTGTGATGTCTGCGCCGCCACAGGCCTTCGTCACGGGTTTCGAACAATATCTCTCGCAGATCGTGGTTATAGGCCGCCTCGCCATGTACCAGCTCGCCAAAAACACCCGCCCGTACCATATTCAGGATCAGCAGCTCGTCGTAGTCGTAGCAGCAGTTCTCCATCATCATCATGTGTTTGCGGGTCTTTTCCGAAGTATCGACGAGACTCCAAATGTCCTTGAGCGTGTATCCCGCCGGAACCTCGCTGCACGCGTGCTTGCCCGCATTCATCGCGGCCAACGCCTGCGGCACGTGCCATTCCCACGGCGTTGCGATGTACACGACGTCGATGTCGTCGCGTTTTAGCAACTCCTCATAGCCGCGATCGCCTTTCACATAAACTGCCGGTGCAGGCTGGCCGGCTTTCTCGATGATCGCCTTGGCCTTGTCGGCTTTTTCCTGAACGACATCGCAAACCGCCGTGATCTTTACGTTGGGAATATTCACAAATTCGCCGACGATGCTGCGGCCGCGAAGTCCGGTGCCGATCATGCCAACGCGAACCGTACCCCGCTTCTCGAACGGCACGCCGATCATCGTTCTCCCGACCGGAGCGGGCCCAGCGATGAGTTCGCTCAAGATACCCTCGTCGGACGACGCAGCCTTTGTCTCGATCCCGAAAAGGCTCAAGCCAAATCCGGCCAACGCGGTATTTCGCAGCATCTCGCGGCGAGTTTGTTTGTTTTCGCTCATTTTTGTAGTTTCCTGATGAAGATAGATAGAACTTCTTAATATTACACCCGCAATTGTTTCCACCCAAACGAGTTTGCCGTTACAATTAAGCTTTTATGAACGCCACCGCTACATCCTATCCGCGTAACAAGATCAAGATACTTTTGCTCGAGAATATTTCCGACGCGGCCGTTGCGGAGTTCGAAGCGGGTCACTATCACAAGATCACGCGACTCGGCGGAGCTTTGAGCGAGGCTGAGCTGATCGAGGCGGTGAAAGGCGTTCATCTGATCGGCATCCGTTCGAAGACGCATATTTCGAAAGCCGTGATCGATGCGGCCGACAAACTGCTCGCGATCGGAGCTTTCTGCATCGGCGTCAATCAGATCGATCTACAGGCCGCGACCGAAAAAGGCGTTGCGGTTTTTAACGCACCCCACGCCAATACGCGTTCGGTAGCCGAGCTTGTGATCGGTCTGTGCGTTATGCTCATCCGCAAGATCGCCGACAAGAACGCGGCGGCGCATCGCGGTGAATGGCTGAAAGAAGCGAAAGGCAGCTTCGAACTTCGCGGCAAAACGCTGGGCATCGTTGGTTACGGCAACATCGGTTCGCAAGTCTCGAACATGGCGGAGGCGATGGGGATGCACGTCGTTTACTACGACACCGCGATCAAACTGCCGCACGGCAACGCCAAGCAAATACGCGAGTTAAGCGAGCTGCTTGAGCAATCCGACATTGTCACGCTCCACGTTCCTTCGGACTCGACCACGCATAATATGATCAACGCCGAAACGCTCGGCTCGATGCGGAAAGGCAGTATTTTGATCAACCACAGCCGCGGTGATGTCGTCGATCTGGATGCCTTAAAATCCGCGATCGATGAAGGCGTTATCGTTGGGGCAGCAGTCGATGTTTTCCCGTTTGAGCCTGAGAAGAGCGGCGATAAATTTGAAACGGTTCTGCAAAATCTGCCCAACGTCATCCTCACGCCGCACATCGGCGGCTCGACCGAGGAAGCCCAGGCTAACATCGGCCTCGACGTGACGGCAAAACTTATCAAATATCTCGAATTCGGCACCTCCGAAGGCTCGCACACCGTTCCGCCTGTTTCCCTGCCGCCGCAGGCCGGAACGCACCGCATTCTGCACATTCACCAAAACATCCCCGGCGTCCTCGGCGAGATCAACTCACGCCTCTCGGCCCGCGGCATCAACATCGTCGGTCAGTACCTCAAAACAAACGAAACGATCGGCTACGTGATTCTCGATATCGACTCAGCCCTTTCAAAAGATGCGTTCGAGATCCTAAAGGACGTGGGCGGCACGATCAAAACCCGGATGATCTACTGATCAAAATCGTCTCACATAGGTGCGCAAAGTGAGACGGCTTAAATACCGCGTTTTCATTGTTTTACCGTCAAAAATCGTCTCATTTGGAAAAAACCAGCACACAAAAGTGCGACGGTCATTTCCCATATTCATGTGCAAGATGGGGCGAGGTAACTTACTTATTCCAAACACTTTACAGCCAAAATCCGCCCCATTCGCAAAAATGCTAATGCTTTAGTGGGATGGCTAACTTTTTTCCGACCCGAGCGCAATTATTTTTACGAGGCTTTATAAACTTGTCAAAGATCCTGGTGCATCCACGATTTATGCGTTGCTGAACGCAACAGTGTTTCAAGAATAGCACAATATAAACAAAAAGTCAAGCTATTTTTTCCGATAGCCGCACCCCGACTGAAACGGCGAGCAACCCTGCTTGCCACACCGAGGCTTTCTCGGTGTTAAGTGTTAACCACAAATTCAACTGAGCGGATCCCAAACTCGGTTGCGGTTTTCAAACAGCTGGCAAGCAAGGATGCTCGCCGCACCAGTCGTGTCGCCTGAGAGAGCATATAACATTCGATCTTTCAGCTGCTTATTTGACATAGCCCCCCCCCCCATATGGTAGGCTTCCGAGCAATTAAGTGAGGACCTCTCCCATGGATCACCGCATCACCGAAATCCTGACCACCATCGAAGCATCGTTCACACAGGCGCCTGACGTGGACGCCTTGGCCGAGATGTCGAACGTTTCTATCTCTCATCTTCAGCATCTGTTTAAGGAGGAGACCGGAAAGAGCATCACGCAGCACGTCAAACAGCTCCGCCTGGAAAAAGCCTGCTCCCTGCTGCAAACCACTAATCTCCGCATCAAGGAAATTTGCTATTCGGTTGGAATGGCCGACTGCTCGCATTTCGTACGCGATTTCAAGCGCGAATTCGGGGTATCCCCTTCGGAGTATCGAAATTCCGTCATTACAGACAGCAGAATTCGCTAGCGAATAGCCGGATCGGCCAACAAATAGAGGATTTCGCTATCATTTCGCAGTTCTGGCTAATAAAAAACTATTGAGCTGAGATATCGGAGAGAGTATTATTCACTTACTTTATAGAGTATGGTGCGTTGCGGGATTAATATCCGTCAAAATCGGCGTCTCGGTAACTAATTTTAGGATTGCTCTTAACAAGAACATTACGGAGGTATCTATGCGAAAAACAAACTGGCTTTTATCCTTGGCAGGTTCAGTATGTCTAGCTATGACAATATGGCTCTCAATTTTTCCGCGCACGGCTTTCGCTGCTTGTATGGCGGACATTGAGTGCCCATTTGGCATGCCAGTCACTTGCCTTTGCTGGGGAAATGGCGATTGCACTGCCTCTGCTAAGTGTGTCACGTGTAATTGTGCAGGACTGGAACCTGCACACCACTGTTGTAAGCTCCCCGAAGAGGAGTGATTCTAGTTCTTGAGGTCCTAGCGAATGCGAAATTCTGGTCAAAAAGTATTAGTTGGAGTTAGCTTACTATTGTTAGTAGTTAATGTCTTCCTCTTGTATCAGTACAGAATTGTAAAACGAGAGCTTGAATTGTCGAAGTTGACCGCAACCGACATCGGGTTCAAATTTCCCGTTATTGCTGGCAACTCGATTTCGGGAATTGAAGAAAGCTATTCTCTTGAAGATAGCCAGAAGAAGACTCTTCTACTCGTTTTTAGCCCATACTGTGAATACTGCCAACAACAGTATCCAACATGGCGGCGGACAATCGAGCAGCTCGACCCCTCTCGTTGGAGGGTTCTCGGACTTACCGGCGAGAAAGACCCGGCAATCGTCGAAAAGCATTTGGAGCAAATGAACATTGGAAATATTAAGGTTTTGCTAATTTCGCCTAACGATCTTCGAAAGACCAGGCTCCTCTATACTCCGATGACCATTGTTGTAAATACCGCCGGTCAGGCCGAAAATGTGTGGCCAGGGCTCTGGCTTAATGAGGATAAAAGTGTTCTACAATAGAATCTTTCTGAAAAATGTTGGGTTTAGGGCGGCATCATTCTTTTTAATCGCCTTTTCTCAAGCTCACTTTGTATTTGGACAAGCGCCATCCGTTGATGATGGCGAACTCAATAAAAAAGCCGTTTTTCTCCGAAATGCGGTTGTCTTTCATGATTTAGCGGGACAGATCGGAATAAGCAGGATAGCAACGGTGCGGGCCTATGCGAGGCTTCGACTTGCTACTTGGTATTTGCGAGAGTCCAGTAGCGCGGATGATGCTACACGGATGGCGGGGATGGCAATAGAGGATCTTTATAAGAACCGCGACGAGGTTCCAAATGTCTACTTCACTTCGATCGAGCCCGAACTTTTTGACATCTTGAAGCAGAACTCGCCAGACCAGTACAAGAAACTTAGATCAAAATTCAATAATCCAGAAAAAACGCTGGACCTAGATATATTGCTTCGTCAATTGAATGGGGATAGAAAGGCGACTGATGCGGCTATATCTTCATCTCAGGATCAAATCTCGTCTGAAGTAATTAGTCTCGCCTGGCAGCTTGACGAAATGGCCTCCCCTGAATTGCCGCGACTTCTCACGTTTATTCTTGGTGTAGAGGAGCGAAATGTTGGCCGCATTTCGCTTACCCTTCAAATGACTACCCCATTGTACCTTAAACAGAACGGGCAAATTTTAGAACGATTCTTAAGGCTTGGACTGTTAGTTGCGGATCGTTCGCTTCGGTCTATGGATGACGATCATTCACGTTCTCTGTCCTTGCTTGGACAGATTTTGCCGTTAATATCGGAAAAATATCCAGATTTACACGGAGCGGCATCCGCTGCCTATTCAGCGCTTAGCCTCCGTGTTTCCCGTCAGGCGAATGAAGAACTTGAGAGAAATAAACGTATTGCCGAATCCGGTGATCGTCTTGAAGCATTGATTTCTGAAGCCGAAAAAGCTACCGATCCTACGCTCAAATACTCACTGATGATTGAGGCCGCTCGGTATGCATTGCGTGCGAAAAAATTTACAAATTCTTTGAAGCTTTTGTCGGAGGCTGAGGAAATTGAGAAATCTGCAGATATTAGGATTTTTACGCCTGAAAAAAGGAGTATGCACTTGGACCAGATACTTGCAGATCTTACGCAAGCGAGCCTTGCAGATTCCCAAGTGAACGTTGCAGAAAAAGCAGTAAAAAAGATTCTTGATCCTTTCCGCAAGGTTGATTCACTCAAAGAGCTGGTTAAGTTTCACAAGGACGCGAACGATCTTACCGGCGCAAACGGAGTTCTAACTGAATGCGAAGCTATCTTGAACAAATCTTCTGACAACACAAAAGTGGCAGTCGCCTACATCAATCTTATCTTGGTTGCCCAATCACTGGATCGAAATAGGGTGTACGAAATAAATAAGCGAATCAATAAGTCTATAAATTCGATTCAGTCTATCAAAGCAGCCGAAAGCAGTGAATCGGCGGAATACAAGCAATACGTTACGTCTCTGATGATTGTAAACTGGAACTTGTTTTCAACAGTTAAGCGGCTCGTGAAACTGGATCCGGCACTTTCCGACGACCTCGTCAATCAAATCGACAACTCAAACATCAAACTAATTGCAGCGATTGCAAACTTGACTGGGGCTAGTAGCTCTAACTCTAAAATGAAAAACAACAACAACAACGGAGGAACAAAATGAATCGAGGAACCTTGTCGAATTACGTGATTTCGGTGCTTGCAACCATTAGCATCTGCGCTTCTATTTGGTTTGCTGTGCTTGCACCGACGGCATCAGCTTTCTATTGTGACGCGTCCCCTACCTGCCCTGGGGGTAATGCTCCTACATGTTCTTGCTCAGGTTCAGGATCATGCTGGACCGAGAAGAAATGTGCATACTGTCTGTGCGATTCAAATCCGACCGGCATAAAAAAAGAGTGCTGCCCTGGATTCGACGAAGAAAGTGAATAAGAAACCGAGGTCATGCGTCAGTCGGTTTTTGCGACGTCAAGACGGAGCATCCTCCAACTCGAACTAACGGTACGTACTCAACGCCGAGGAAGCTTCAATGTGACGAGCAGGAATGCCTGCCTCTCCAGTTGTCGCCGCCGAAAAAACTTTACAATCTCTTAGCCGCGAACTACATTTGTTTAAAAGGGGATTTTTGCAATGAGGTTTAGATCGGCGGCGGGTATTTTTCGTTTTGTTCTTTCTCTACTGATCATTTTCGGTTTCGTGATCGTGCCTGAGGTGGGCTTGGCTGCGTCGGTGAACCGTACTGCGCTTTCGGCGGATCAGCGGGTTGTGCAGGTTTTGTCGCGGCTGACGTTTGGGGCGCGGCCGGGCGATGTGGAGCGGGTGAGGAAGATGGGCGTTGAGGCGTTTATTGCTCAGCAGCTTGATCCGGATTCGATCGATGATGCGGCTTTGCTTAAGAAGCTTGAGAAACTGCCGACGTTGAATCTCTCGACTCCGGTTCTGGCGGAGCAATATAATCCGTCAAAGCCCGTTCAGTTGGCAGTGGGCGGTGGGCAGTTGGCAGGGGCAGGAACACCGGCGCCGGCTCAGGTGGCGGTTGGCAGTGGGCAGTCGGCAGTAGAGCCGGTGAGGCCGATGGAAATGCAGGCGGCGGAAATGCAGCCTTCTCCAACTCCGGCCGTAAAGCCAAGTCCGACGCCGACACCAAAGAATCCGCAGATGGTCATTACTGAATTGCAGCGGGCAAAGCTTTTGCGGGCCGTTTACAGCGAACGGCAGCTCAGTGAGATGGTGGTGGATTTTTGGGAGAACCACTTCAGCATTTACGGGAATAAGGACGCGACGCGGTGGATGATGACGTCGTTCGACCGCGATGTGGTACGGCCGTTTTCGATGGGACGTTTTCGCGATCTCCTTGGGGCGACGGCAAAGTCGCCCGCGATGCTTTATTACCTCGACAATTGGCAATCGAGCCTGCTGAGAGAGTATCCAGCAACCAAAGACAAACCGGCACGCAAATCGGGCGGCATCAATGAGAACTACGCCCGCGAGCTTTTGGAGCTGCACACGATGGGCGTCGATGGCGGTTATACGCAGAAAGACGTGCAGGAAGTCGCCCGCTGCTTCACCGGTTGGAGCATCCGCAAACCCAACGAAGAAGGCCTCTTTGTTTACAATCCCGGCAATCACGACAACGGCGAAAAGACCGTGCTCGGCGTCAAGGTCCCGGCCGGCGGCGGCATCGGCGATGGCGAACGCGTGCTCGATATTCTCGCCAAAAATCCGAAGACGGCGAGATTTATTTCGACCAAATTAGCGCGGCGATTCCTCGGCGACAACCCCTCGCCCGTGGTGATCGACCGCGCGGCAAAAACGTTTCTCGCGACCGACGGCTCGATCAGGGAAACGCTCCGCAGCGTTATTACCTCGCCGCAGTTTTTTAATACGGCTTCGTTTCAGACGAAGGTGAAATCGCCGTTCGAATTTGTCGCTTCGTCGCTCCGCATCACGAATGCCGAGACCGACGGCCAGCGCGGCGTGCTCGACTGGATCACAAAAATGGGCCAGCCCGTCTATGGCCGCCTGACACCCGACGGTTACCCGGACAAAAGCAGCGAATGGCTCTCAAGCAGCGACCTGCTCGCCCGCTTCAATTTCGCCTCGGCACTCGCGATGAACACCATCAAGGGAACGACCGTAAACGCGACCAGGCTGATGTCCCGCCATAAAGCGCCGCTGAGCCGGGCCGAATTCGCCCGTCAGATGATCATCGGCACAGTCTCCGACAAAACGCTCGCCGCGATGGAAAAACTGACGGTCGATCTGCCCGCGACACCAGCAATGGTTCAAACCGCCGCCACGACCAAACCGGAACCCGCCGACGCCAAGGAAAAAGCTCTCCACAGCCAACTCGTCGCCCTCGCTCTCGGTGCCCCCGAGTTTCAGCGAAAGTGATTCCCGGTTAGCATCGGTTCCACGAAAATTGCGAAATTCGCACTATTTGCGTGCTCTCTTTGTTTGTTTTCGATGCCGGCGTTCGGCCACTGGGTCAAGAAAAGAATCGCAAAAACGCACCCTTTCTTCCTTTTCTTCAACGGCGGCCACCAGGATGACTTACGAGTAGTTGATCATTCAGCAAATGCCTTGCTATTTGTGATCGTCCAAATGTCGGGGATCGGTTGATCGTACGAGATGCTCTTGGTGAATACCAACTTTGAACCTTGGTAGTCGCTGAATGCCGGAATGTCAGTGACTTTTCCGGCAACATTTAGAAAACCGGTAACACGATTTTGCCCCTCGTCATTGATGAAATAGCTGCTTTCGATAGCGATGCTGTTGCCTTCGAATACCGGACTGCCATCCTCTGCGGTTGAGCTCCTTATGATCCAGACTCCGGTTCCATTGTCGCGGTTCGGCGATTTGGTTGTAAAGACCGCTCCCGTTTGATCAATAAATCTATCAAAGACGCTTAAATGCTCGGTCCAACCACAGGCGTCGAGGTAACCGGCATTCGGGTGCATATTTTTAATGTGGATCCTATCGCCGACAACCAGGGGCTCACCGTTTGTTTTCCCGCTTGCGGACACAATTTCCCAACTGCCGGAACCGTTGTCGCGGTTTGGGTTTTTGTGCGTTGATACGAACATTGTCTCGGTGGGAACTTGTTTGAATTCCCGTTTGCTCCAAACGGCACCCCAAGCGTCGAGGTACGAGCCGTCGTTCGGATAGCGATTTTGCAGATTAACTACCGAGCCAATCCTTATGACGTTTTGATCAGATGTTGCGCCGAGCAACGAGCGTTGCTGTGCCACACGCCCACCGGGTGCTTGCCCGTTTCCCGCAGACGCACTTCGGTAAACGCTATAACCGCTGAGGGCGAGCACAGTCAACAGAACAGCGGTCACGCCCACAGCAAAAGCCGGCGAAAAGCGACGCGGCGGCGACGATGTCTGTGTGATCGTTTCTTCGCCGCGGAAATAGTGGACGGTCTGCTCCTCGACGATAAGCAAATTATTTTCGTCGTCTTCCGTAACCTCGGGCGTGAAGCGATATCCGACCTTCGGAACGGTTTCGATCAGCTGCTTGCGGCTGCCGTCTGTCTCAAGCAGTTTTCTGAGCAAGGAAACATTTCGTGCGAGCGTCGTTTCTTCAACAAATGTATCGGGCCAGAC
Source organism: Pyrinomonadaceae bacterium (assembly GCA_040080065.1). Lineage (GTDB taxonomy): Bacteria > Acidobacteriota > Blastocatellia > Pyrinomonadales > Pyrinomonadaceae > OLB17. Next base: position 99,371 of record JBEBJB010000002.1, on the reverse strand, counting down.
GGCGTCGAGGATCTCATGTTTTTTCGTTACTCGACCGGCATTCGCGACAAAAAAAAGCAAGAGATCAAACTGCTTTGGAACTAGTTGTACAGCCTCATCCTCGCGCCACAAACGGCGCTCAGGCACGTCTAATACAAATGTGCCGAAACGATATGATGCAGGTGCTTTCAAGTGTTTAGCGACGTCCAAAATAAATCCAGAATAAATCCAGAATAAATCCAGACATTCTCAATTGTCCGGGTTAGATTTGGGCGTCAACGATAACTTAAGACGAAATTAAATGGAAATCAAACGAAGTTTTGAAAAATTGTCTATTACCAAACGGAGATTTGTCATTCACCAAACGCCGTCGGTCAAGCAAACAACTTGTGCGGAATGCGGAGAACCGATGTTGGCGATAGCACAAGCCGCGGTTTTGTTGGGCATCAAACAAAGTCAAATTTTCCAGATCGTCGAAAAGGGCGCGGCACATTCTACCGAGGCGGAAGCGGGAGCATTAATGATCTGTTTGCCTTCGTTGGCGATAGCCTTAGAGCCCGCGGAATGAACTCGCGGTGTAAATTAAGACTTATCACCAAGGCGCCTTTCGCTCGATCTAAAGGCCGCCTTCATGAGAATGCGATCGGGGTGTAGGCGGACCTGACGGAACTCTACGGCATCCCGGATCAGATGCATGTCGGCCGTCGGTCCGAAGATGAAAAATTGCAGGAAATTAAGGAGAAAATACAATGAAAAAACTGATCTTTGTTGGACTATTTCTTGGGTTTATGTTCGCCGCCGCGGAAACGGCATCAGCACAATTATGTAAACCAAACGCCGATCAGATAGCCGTTTTCGAGAACGACAATTTTCAAGGAAGGTGTAAGGTTCTAAACGTCGGCGATTTCCCGTCGCCGCAGCGGATAGGGTTCGATAATGACAGCATTACATCACTCAAGGTCGGGGCGAATGTGCAGGTTGACGTTTGTGAGGATGACAATTATCAGGGAGTGTGCCAAACGTACGGCGAGGATGCCGGGACACTGGTTGGCACGAACATCGGAAACGATTCGATCTCTTCGCTCAAGGTGTACCGCAAGAACGCTCCTGCCGTCACTAAACCGCCGCCACCGGCAAATACGAACTCTGGAAACGCAAAGAAATTGGACTTAATCGGAGCGTTGGAATTCGTCGGAGTTATAGACAAGCTTCGGGGAAACTGGCTGGATACCTCCGCAGCTGGTGAGGGACGAAAATATGTGTTTACCAACGCCGGCGAGCTATTCGTTGTCAACCCAGAGGTAGATTATGCGTACTCTCGGTACACCTATCTAGTTACGGACGCTCAGACCATTCAGTTGCACACAAACAAATTTGAAGTGGTCACGGCAAAAATGAAGTTTCAAGGCGATCGCCTCACTCTGGCATGGACCGGCAGCTCGAGGCCAGCGACCGAACTAAAGATCGAATCTGACATGCCGAGCTCAAACCCCGGGTCTGGCTGTGGATCAAGATGTTTACCGATCGGGAATTGGGTAGGTATTGCAGGTACTAATACAGCCGGAGAACGTATATCGGTGTTTTATGATGGAAAAGAAGGTTATTGGCTATCTTCCCAAAATAAAGGAGAGTGGAAGACAAAGACCTTCTGGCTTAACGTTGATATGGAATGGCGTCTTGAGGCTGGCGAAGGACTTCAAAAGGTGTCGTTTTCGGGAGATACAGTGACGCTCGATGAGAACGGAGTGAAAAAGACATACCAGCGTATTCTCAAATTTCCTAAATGACTTTCGCGGGATAAGTCGTACTAGCCAGACGAAGAAAGACGCTTCACAGACGACTGCAATACCTGCGACATACGGGGTAGTAGAGGATTGCGAAAAGGCTTGGGCCCGAAATATTCGAGGCCTGAAAAAAGGAGAACTCAAAAAAGAACGGGATCAGTCTTGCGATATTGCGATTCTCTTGGTTTTGTAGTTCCGCACCTTCTGTGCGGTCAAGAAATCGCAAGGAAAATAGGGGTCAAGGAAAATAGGGGTCCAAGGAAAATACAAGGAAAATACACAAGGAAACCAAGGAAAACAAGGAAAATAGAAAATAGGGGTCAGTCTTGCGATCTTGGGAAAATAGAAAATAGAAATAGAAAATAGGGGTCAGTCTTGCGATCTTGCGATTCTTCCTCTCTTCAATGATTTCGGTTAGTCCAAAAACCGGCTCAATAGGGGCAACTCCGCTGCGAAACGGCCGACGATCGCAGTCCTTTATCATACTCCTGGATTCAAGTTATCCAGCTAGCCTTTGCGTGGATAATAACTTAATTTATATTCATTGAGGCAAGATATTTTCGCAGGAGGAGGAAAGCCATGACAGTTGCAAAATTTCGACTTTATGATGGCAAGGATCCTCGTGATGTGCCCGCGTATATGTTGCGGGACGCAGCGCGTTATACCGGTGTTCCGCTAAATACTTTGAATAGTTGGGTTGCCGGTCGTAGGTATGCCACTGATTCCGGGCCTAAACATTCCAAGCCGCTGATAATTCGTCCAGATCGGAAAGAGAATCTTTTATCGTTCAACAATCTGATCGAGGCTCATGTCCTGAACGCCATCCGTCGCCGGCATTCTATACCTATGCACCGTGTTCGAACTGCGTTGGATTTTCTCGCAAAAAAGTTCGGGTCAAAACATCCGTTGGCTGACCATGATTTTGAGACAGACGGTATCGACCTGTTCGTCGACCAATTTGGTGAACTGATTAATGTAAGCCGCAGCGGCCAGCTCGCAATGCAGGATATTCTGCGAGCCTATCTCAAACGCATCGAAAGGGATGAAAATGGCCTTGCGCGGCAGTTATTCCCGTTCACGCGAGGAGCTGCGGCGGAGAATTTCAATGACCCTAAGATCGTTGCGATAAATCCTCAAATCGCATTCGGAAAACCTGTGATCGCGGGAACGGGCATTCCAACCTCAATAATTGCCGAACGATATAAAACCGGAGAATCGATCGCCGATATAGCCGATGACTACGGACGAAAGCAGATCGAGATCGAAGAAGCGATCCGATGCGAGTTCTCACTCCAAGCCGCTTGATTCGATCGAGATATTTATCGATCGTTCGCTCGGCAAAAAGATTGCCCTTCCACTGGTCGAGGCCGGGGCGGTCGTCCATCTCCACGGCGTCATGGTCGGCTGACCCCGTTCGTTTTATTTCTTCTTAATGGCTCGCAGAAGTTCTCTTGCCAGATCCTCAGCCATCGCCGCCGACGGCGCGCTCAGATCGACATATACATTGGCTTTCCTGAAGCGAATGCCGGCAAAACCGGTTCGTTCGTCGTTCCAAGAGTATGCCTCGTCACCAATACCAGTACGCTTTTTGCCAGGTCCCACTGAAAGGAATTTGAACATCGCATTCATTCTTTCCACGGCTTCTTCTTCCGATGCGCCATAAAAGATCGTAAGCACTACGTCAGCCTTTTTCGGCCCCCATAAATAGCTAACTTGCTTATCACCTTCCTCTTTCCCAACGAGCTTCCCGTTGGGACTCGTTGTCCTGACAATCTTCTCAGCTTTTTCGCGAAGAGATCGAAAGTCTTGACCCATCGCCTCCATGGAAACAGAGAACGAGATTACGATAAAAAGAAACGTCGATATTCTCATGTTGATGACCAGTCTGGAACCACTCTGACATCGGAATCAACTTATAGGTGGCCCGAATCCAAAGTTTGCTATCGAATCTCCTTCGCAAGCATTTTAGCAATCGACTCGGCGGTGCCATTTGACGGGGCTGAAACCTCCATGTAGACGTTCGCCTTTCTGAAGCGATAGATCGCAAAGTCTCCTTTGGGGCTTGAGGCAAAATAAGCCTCGTCTCCGAGACCTTTCAGTTTTTTGCCGGGGCCGACCGAAAGGAATGAGATCGTCTTGTTCATCCACTCCGTCGCCTCATGAACCGATTCACCGTAAAATATCAATAAATGAATTCCTTTGCGGTTCGTTCCCCAATTGTAAACGGCCTTTTTCTCAGTCTTATCCGAGTCAATAAGGCGAAGCTCAGGGCTATGCAAACGCACGATTTTTTCGGCCCCTTTCTGTAAGGCCGATAGATCCTGCGCGCTAGTACCCGCCACAGAGAACCCTGAAGCAAGAGTCACAAGCAGATATATCCTCAATATCCTCATTTCTAACCTCCCAAATAACCAGTTTAATGGCTGCAAACGTAAGTCGATGTGGACGTAAATCCCCAAGTCGAAGTGCTGACTTGTTGGGGCGTATTATTGAACGCAGTCTCAATGAAATTTAATGATGAGTAAGACATTCCATACGATGGGTCATACCAAGTACCGTTTGTTGAAACCACAGCGTGAAATAAGAAATGCGGATCGTCTTCGGCGTAATCATGCTGACTTCTATCAATCTGGAATGAATAATAGTCGGTCGGATTCCCGCTACTTCTAGTATATCTTCGAACTGTACTCGCATTTGGTCCAGCCCAAATATACGTAGTCGTTCCGTCAATTCCGATACTGCGAAGAAGACCTCTCAACAAATTGGTCTGATCGGAGCATTGACACCCATTAACCGTGGAATAAGCCTTAAGAGGGTGCAGATTGTAAATTGATTGGTTGGGATTATATGGGATATCCAGCTCAACGCCCTCATTGATGTTCCATATTATGTCGGACGGGGTCGATTCCCCGAAAGAATAGTCACAGGCCCGTTTTAAAGCCTCGTCATATAGAGGCGAATATGTTGTGCCGGCGTCATTCTTGAAGGAAGGGCTCAACGGTTCAGCGTAGGTCCAATACATGGTATGCGGGCCGCTATTGCCGATGGATGACCAACTAGAGCCGCTGTTATAAGATATCTCCCATGCAAACGTCGGGGTTGTCTTTTTTACGCCCGCCTCCGTCAGATTTGTTGATATTCCTGTGATCGTCACTTCGTTTCCGTCCTGCACGATGTCCTTAGTCGCAACCACCGTCGAACCGTTCTTGACCCGAATCTTTACATTCATATTGGGAGGACTCCCCGGATTGACGCCGAGTTTTGCGAACATGGTAGCGGTCGCTCCTTTCGAATAGGCGACTGGATGGTCCGGACTACCGCTGCTCTTCCATGTAGGGGCCGTGCCGTCGGGATCGTCAATTACATTTAGGGGAGGCGTGGCCGACGGCCATAGGGTAAGTTGATGGTCTCCAGTGAAGCCAACTTCATTGACTTGCACAGTAGGAGAGGGCACTGTCACGTAGGCGTTCGCACTTACGAGTTGCGAATACGACTCACAAACCTCGTAGCCGACCGTTTCGTTGGTATACCAACTCGCTTGAATAATTGTGCTTCCGGGAGAGTACCCATACGCGTATCCACCGCTTGCACCGGCAACCGTCGTGTCCCAACTCACCCATGATGCGTCGACTGTGTACGCCGGAAACACTTGATCGTTGCAACTGTGATCCCGTTGCCATGCGACGAAACTTGCAAAGCCTCCGACGGAGATTGTCGCTCCATAAGGCGTGATCCAACTGTCATAATAGGCCATAGTACAGCAGGCGTAGCAGGCGTACGTACTCGCGACTCCACCGGAATTACTGATTTGTTCGCTCCGCCCGCTCATCACACGCGTTTCGATCCCGCGTGCCGACCATGCGATCTGGCCCGCATTTACGTTCAAAGGTATTTTCGTACCATTGATATCCGGTGTTTGTTCGTCTCTGATCTTTCTGAAATCTATCGCGACCGTCTCACGCGGCTTTATCATATGATCGCCGAAGCTGTATTGGCCGCCCTCGTAAGTTAGATAAGCCACGTATTTACGGGTTGCGTCTGTCTCGTTCTTTATGTAAACGAGTGTGTGAAAATCGCCGTCCGCTTTCCAGGGGAAGCCGCCGGCGCTGGCGGGCATGTTTTCGGGGTCCATCATCGGTACCTGGAAAACGTGATCGCCGTCGTCGCTTACGGTCTGGACGGTTGTGATAATTGTTCCCTTCGGCGTGTCGTAGTCAATCTCGATACCGCCGTAGGTGACGGAACTCGGCAGATCGTTGACAAAGTCGTCGAGGTCGACCCGTTCAGTTGACCCAGCGGATACCGTAAACTGCGGTACGGTCAGCGTTTGAACCGCCCCGTTCGGATCGGTGTAAATGATCCTCGCATTAACCTGCGAAGTCTGTGCGCCGTTATTCCTTGCGACCAGTACAGGATCGAGATCGTCGCCGTTTAGGTTTTTGAACCGAAGCCCGCCGCCGGTCCATTTTTGCGAAACGGTCGATTCAGGGTCGGTAAAGTTCACGGCCGCCGAGTAGCCTTTGTTCGGTTTTGAAATAAACATCCTGGCCAGCACCGCGCCAGGACTGCCGGTATGAGTTATCGAAATCCCGCCTTTGTCGTGGACATGTCCGTTCTGATGACCCGCGATGTCGCTCATGATGTCCAGAACGCGCGTTTCCCACGGCAGCAGCGTCAACTGAATCGGGGAAGACTGTTGAGGTGAGGTGCCGTCAACCGTGATGGTTGCGGTAATCGTACCACTGCTCGTATTCGAGACGACGACTCGCGTTTCCGAATTTTCGTAGGGCAGCCACCAGACATTTTCGAGCCGATTTGATTTGAATTTGCTCGTGTACACAAACTGTTCCGCCCAGATGAGTTTGTTAACCGGATCGATCATCCTAACCTGCGCTCCCAACTGTAGGCTGCCGCCAGTATACGATATCTTCATGCTGCCTTCGAGAAATTCGTCCGGGGCGCCATTGAGGAGTTGATGCATGTCCACATCCATATATGATGTTGCCGGGACGGTAATGGGTGCCAGTTGCAGGCGCGTGCCCGCGAGGCTGTACAGCGTCGGCGTGGCGAGTATCTCGGCGCCCTTGTTATTTAGCATCAGCGTCGTCGTTAGATTGTCTCGCAGCGAGTAATAGGTTGCCGAAAGCTTGTAGGTCTCGTATTCGGGAGCGTTCATCGGCGAGAATTCCGCCGCGTCGGCCTTGCCACCACAGCAACTCGGTTTCGATTTGCTAAGCTCGACCAGATCGAGTGCATTTGACCGGTTGGTTAACTGGCGGTTTTGCGAGAAAGCAACTCCGTTTGCAAATACAAGAATCGTCAGGAAACCGAAGATCGATACGCAAAACACGATAAAATTACCGATATTTCGGGACGGGAAGTTTGGACATACATGCAAGCCTCCTTTGGTAAAACGTGGAGAAAAGGCTAGTTTTCTCTCGCGTGGGTTGATCGAGAAACAACGCTGGAATATTAGGCGTTGCGTTTTTTCAAAACTACTGCCGTATCAAAATGTTCCGGCGGCACTGAGAATAATCTTAATTGACGAAAAACCTATCACCCCCCGAAATTTGTCAAGTTAAAAATGAGAATTTAGTTTTTTTAAACAAAAGAGCCAGCGGGCGCGATAGGCCTCAGTTTCCCAACGACTTCACCTGCCTTTGGCCGCTGGAACATTTTTTTTGAGGATCTCTCAGTTAGCGGGCATCACCCGGCTCACCCGCGACGTGTCTGTCAGGTCGAGGATCAGCATGGCGTCTTCGTTTAGTTCGACGTGGTTGAAGGCGACGGTGCCCGTTACCCGGATTCCGTGGTTTCGGCAGAAGGGGCTGGCGTGGATCATTTTGGCCTGGCCGTCGGGGCGCTCTTTTAGGGGGAAGGCGCTGGTTTCGTGTGGAGCGACGCGGCGGATGCCGATCCTGGTGGTCGGTTTGCTGAACAGCAGCTCGACCGCCTGCGGCGAGCCGAGAGCCTCGACGGCATGGCGGTTAATAAATATCTGGCCTTTGGAATTGAGCGACAGGTACAAGCGGTCTTCCCTCGGCTTCGTCGGCCCGGCGGTGAAAACTTCCCATTGATCAAGCATTTTATCGATTCTCCTTTTGATTTACTTGTTGCATCTGTGCAATGTACAATCATCATAGCAAGGCCGCGAAATAATTGCAAGACACGGCGCGTGAGCAAAGGGGCGATCCGCTCAACGCGAGTGTTGAGAAGAGTACTTCCTCGGAAGATCGTGTTGAGTGATTCGCCCTTGCTTACGCGCGGGCTTTTGCACCGGTCGCGGGCGGATCTTGTGGATTTTGAGTCTCGCAGTTTTTTCCGGGCTTTTCGAGCTTGTATACCTCGTCGTCGATAGACAGTTCAACGGTCATTGCCCGGCAGCGGGCGATAGGGTTCCGGTGTTTTTACGGGATCCGTTGGTTGCTATTGAGGACAGCTTCGTGAATTCGCGGATGTGGTTTCGGGAGATAGCCGTTGCGAAGGACGCTTTTTGCGCTGTGGGTTTGGAATTTTGCTTATCGCGCTGAAAAACGCCGAAAAACACCTTTGACCTATCTCGGAATTACCTCTACCAATCTCACATATATACCGCCAGTTGGCTTTCCACTCCTCTTACCAAAGTGCCTTTGTCAAATTTTGTCGAAATGAACGGTTTTCGGTCACCGTGACCGGTCAACATCGTTCAAACTGATTGATATACAAACAACGTTCAACATGACGGAAATGACTTAAAGCAATTAGATTCAATAGGTTAGGGTTGTGGCACGCGTATTGATTAAGGAAAGCCGACGGTGTCCGCCGTCATATTTGGACCCACAGAGGAGCTTTTGTAATGAAAATATCAGTTTTCGGTTTTGGAACGACGAGGAGATTCGCGGCAATTGCGATTCTCGCTTCGTTCGTGTTCTCAAACGTATTTGCTGTCGATCAGCTGCGTTCTGAGAAATATAATGTTGTTTCGACAGCGACCGCTAAGTACACCACCGATCTGACGCAGCTAGGCCGTGAAGGTAGATTGCGTGCAGACCTGAGCTTTGAGGCAGAGACGATGCGTCTAATCAAGGTGTTGGGAGAAGGTGTCCGTCAGCCGGTGGTCGTCAATGAAGATAAAGGCGTCCAGCAGGCAATTGTCGAGCAGGCCGCGTTGCGTATTGCGAAAGGAACCGTGCCGGGAAACCTCGCAAACAAGACAATATTAAAACTGGAAACTGATGTTTTGTTTTCAAATGCCCGCACATCGGCGGCGATCGCGGAAGCGGTCAATGCCATTGTCAAAGATGCGATCGCGTCGAAAGGCCAGACGATCCTCTTTATTGACGAACTGACCAATCTCGTCGGTTCGGCTTCGGTCAAGAACGACCTTTTCACCGCAATTGCCGACGGAAAGCTCGTCATGATCGGCGGCAGCTCGTTCAACGCTTACGAAGACCGTATCGATTCGCAGGTCGATTTTGCAAGGTATTTTGACGGTATTCTCGTCCACGATCGCAATAACGCGTCGGCAAATGCTTCGACGGTTGCTTCGGCAGATACGAAAAAAGATGAAGGCTTCAAGGGAGACAATATCTCGCCTGACCTTCGAGAAATGATGCAGCAGGATCCGTCGGGCAGAAAACGCGTCGACGTCGTTCTACAGGCGAGAGATGCTGACAGCGGTGCCCTTCGCTCGCTCCTCGCAAGCGGCCAGGCAAGCGTCACGAACCGCATCGGCAGAAGCGAGACGCTCGTCGTTAATCTTCCGCTTTCAGCTCTCAATTCGCTATCACAGAGCGGCCTTATCAACTATGCTTCGCCGGATCGACCGCTGACGGTCACCGGCCACATCGAAGATACGACCGGAGCCGCCGCGATGCGTTCGCAGCCGGCAATGAACGGCCGTTCGGCTTACACGCTGGATGGAACCGGCGTCGGCGTTGCTGTTGTCGATTCGGGAATTCAGTCAAATCACAAAGGCTTTAAGAACGGTGGTTCGAGGATCACGGCGAACGTTAACTTTACGTCTTCGTCGATCACGGCAACGACTGATAGCTACGGCCACGGCACGCACGTCGCCGGCCTCGCGGTCGGAAGTGCTTCGAACCGCAACAACGCTTACACAGGCGTCGCTCCGAATGCGAACGTCATCAGCGTCAAGGTTCTCGGCAACAACGGCGAAGGCAACACTTCGTGGCTGCTCGCCGGCCTCGACTGGATCATCCAGAATCGTTCGGCTTACAACATCAAGGTCGCTAACCTTAGCCTCGGCACGACCGCGGTCGACAGCTACATGAACGACCCAATCTGCAACAAGGTCAAGGAAATGGTCAATGCCGGCATCGTCGTCGTTGCGGCCGCCGGAAATCTTGGCAAAAACTCGAGCGGTGCGAAAACTTACGGCCGCATCCACTCGCCGGGCAACAGCCCTTACGCGATCACGGTCGGAGCTTCAAATAGCTACGGAAGTTCGGATCCGGGCGACGATACGGTTGCTACGTTCAGCTCGCGCGGACCGACACGCAGCTTCTTTACGACTGCCACCGGGATGCGTGTTTATGACAACCTGATCAAACCGGATATCGTTGCTCCGGGCAACAGGCTCATTTCATATCGTGCGGAAGGCAACCTGATGTCGCTCCTCAACCCGAGCCTCATCAACGCTCCGCTTCAGGGTGAAACCACCGACGACGCGACCATGACCATGAGCGGAACCTCGATGTCGGCTCCGGTCGTCTCAGGCGCGGTTGCCCTGCTCATGCAGGTCAACCCCAAACTCACTCCCGGTATGGTCAAAATGATCATGCAATACACCGCTCAGCCAGTCGCAGGTGCCAACACCTTCGAACAGGGAGCGGGCCAGCTCAACGTCGACGGTGCCGTCAGACTCGCAAGGTCGCTCCGCACCGACGCTGAATTCGACGGAATGGCCAAAGGCACTTCAACGGTCCCCGCAGGCTGGTCGATGCCGACCCCAAGCTCAGGCTCATTCCAGTGGGCACAGCTCATCACGGGCGATCACACCTTCATGACCGGAACGAATCTCGTTTCGCAGTACCAGACGATCTACAATCGTGCAAACACGTTCGGACAGGGCGTCAGTTTTGCGAACGGCGGATTTAATCTATCGACCACCGGATATTTCACAACCGGTCTTAACGTCAACCGAAATGTCGTAACCAGCGACGGCGGAGCCAATGGCTCAGGCTCGACCTGGCTCTCCTACGGTGTACTCGTCGGAGACGGTGTACTCGTCGGGGATGGTGTACTTGTCGGAGATGGTGTACTAGTCGGAGATGGTGTACTAGTCGGGGATGGTGTACTTGTCGGAGACGGTGTACTTGTCGGAGACGGTGTACTAGTCGGGGACGGTGTACTAGTTGGAGACGGGGTACTAGTTGGCGATGGAGTATTGATCGGCGACAGTGTACTTTTAGGCGAAGATACTCCCTCAATGCAGTAGGTATCTATTTACAACAATTAACCACATAAGAATTGTAAAAAGGAGAAAATATTATGCTGCATACATCAAATGCCAAAACGCTCGAAGTGCGCCGAAAGTCGGCAATACCCTTCGTACCGTTTACACCCGATCTGAGTAAAGTTCGGGAATTGCAAGAAGGCAACACTACAGAAGTACTAGCATTTTTGACGATCCGCCCGGTTCACACGGTTGTGATGACAAGCTTTATCACGGACAACGGTATCGTCAGCGAACTGAACCGCGGTAAATTCTACGGATATCGCAACTCGGAAGGCAAGTTGGAAGGCGTCGCTCTTATCGGCCACACGACACTTGTCGAAGCCCACACGGACTCCGCAATCAGAGCCCTTGCATTTGTCGCGAAAACCGCAGAAACGCCGATCCACTTGATCATGTCGAGTGGTGACGCTGCCCGGACGTTCTGGAATCACATGACCGATGGATTGCGTCAGCCGCGTTTGACCTGCGTCGAGCGTTTATTCGAAGCTGCTTTTCCATTCATGGTGCAAGGAAAGGATTCCGGATTGAGATTGGCAGACGCAAGCGAATTGCTGCCGATAGCCGAAGCTCAGGCCGAGGTTGCCTTTATCGAGTCAGGCGTTGATCCGATGCTACGCGACCGCGAGGGTTTCCTCAAGCGAGTCGCAAGACGCATCGAACAGGGCCGCGTGTTCGTGGTATTCGACGGTGACAAGCTGGTCTTCAAGGCCGACATCATCGCTGAGACGAGCGAAGTCGCATACCTGGAAGGAGTTTTCGTCGGTGAGGGATATCGCGGAAAAGGCATCGGTCCCAAGTGTCTTTCGGCCCTCACAGTCGAACTTCTCTCACGCGTCGCTAATGTTTGCTTGTTAAGCAATGTGGATTTCGGATCTGCTCACCGCAGCTTCGAAAAAGCAGGATTCCGGAGTTCGGATGAGTGCACCACGCTGTTTGTTTAATAAATATTAACACTAGACAAAAATGTTTGGTTACATCATAATAGGGAAGGCTTGGTTCACGGCCTTCCCTTTTATTTTCTGTGACTTAACTAATCTCTCACCGATCCGGACCGGATCGGCAACCCGCTTTAAGCCTTTGTTAGTCGATAGATAGCCTTCCGACACGACTGGATCACAATGGATCGAACAAAGATATCAGACAGATATATGGCGACCGTAATAGTCGCGGGCCTTGTGTGCGTATTATTTGCGTTCGCAAACGTCCGAACCGCGGCTATAGACGTGTATCTGCTGTTGCTGTTCGTCTTTACAGTCGGCGTTGGTTCGCGGATCACGATCCAGATCCCTCGCTTCAAGTCTCATATTTCCGTCTCGGATATTTTCATTTTCCTCGCGTTGTTATTGTATGGCGGTGAATTTGCCGTCATTTTGGCCGCGGTCGAAGCGATGGCATCCTCGTGGAGATTCTGCAACCGGAAACTAACCGTCTTTTTCAATTCCGCGACCATGGCGATCGCAACAAGCGCGGTCGTGCTCGTTCTGAAAATGTCGGGATTGTATACTGAGAATCAGCTTCATGGCCATGGTGAAAATACGTCTAGTTTCATCATCGCCCTATCGCTGATTGCCCTTACCCAATTTCTGGTCAACACTTCTCTAGCGTCTATCCACGGAGCGCTGAAAGACCATATCCCGTTATGGGAGACCTGGAAGAACAAATACATCTGGACATTTTTCTCGTACTTTATCGGTGCCGCAAGCGCCGGTTTGCTCGTTCAGGTGGCGGACGTCTTAGGCCTCGGTATTCTCTTGGCAACATTCCCGGTGATCTTTTTCGTATTTTTGTCGTACCGGATGTACCTCAAGAACGTTGAGATATCCATGCAGCAGGCCGAACAGGCCGAGCAGTATGCAAAGATCATGGAATCTCAGTCAGATGCCCTGCGTGAGTCCGAAGAGCGCTTTAGAAGTGCTTTTGATTATGCTCCGATCGGTATCGGTCTGGTTTCGCCATCCGGCAACTGGCTTAAGGCAAATCACGCGCTGACCGAGATAGTTGGTTACACCGAGGACGATCTTCTCGCGACCGATTTCCAGTCAATCATATTGCCCGAAGATCTTGGCCTAACTCTCGTCAAGGTTCACGAACTGCTAGCCGGCAAGATCGCCAACTGCCAGATGGAGCAGCGTTATGTACACAAGACCGGCCGAACGGTGTGGACATCGTGGAGCGTCTCGGCGGCGAACGATACAAAATCGAAACAGCCAAACCTTATCTTTCAGATCCAGGATATTACCGACAAAAAGAGCGCCGAAGAAAAGCTACAGCACGATGCGACGCACGACGCGTTGACTGGCCTGCCAAATCGGCCGCTCTTTATGAAACGCCTCGACCGGGCGCTTGAGCGACGCAAGATCGTTGATCAATACAAGGTGAGCGTTCTGTTCATCGATCTGGACCGTTTCAAATACGTAAACGACAGTCTCGGCCATCTAATCGGTGATGAGCTGCTAAAGGAAATATCATCGCGTTTACGCGAATGCATGCGGCCGTCTGATCTCGTTGCCCGGCTCGGTGGTGATGAGTTTACGATTTTGGTCGAGGGAACATATGATCCTTCTGAAGTGACGCGGATCGCGACGCGAATTCAGCATAAGTTCGGCATTCCGTTTGATCTTCGCGGCCACGAGGTTTATAGCTCTGCGAGTATTGGAATTCTGCACGCGACCGATAAACACTCGGCATCAGAAGACGTGATGCGAGACGCCGACACGGCAATGTATCAGGCAAAGCGTGCCGGCAAGGCTCGTCATGAGGTATTCGACGAGGAGATGCACAGCGCAGCAAAAGAGATCCTCAAACTCGAGACCGACTTACGTCGTGCCGTCGAGCGCGAAGAAATAGAGGTCTATTACCAGCCGATATATTCGCTCAAGACCGGTGAGATCGATTGTTTCGAATCGCTCGCACGCTGGAACCATCCTGAACTCGGAAAGATAGCACCCACCAAATTCATTCCGCTCGCCGAGGAAATTGGCCTCATTGACCGGCTCTGCGAACAAGTGATGCGGCGAGCGTGCCGAGAGATCGGTTCGCTTCAGAACCGAAGTACTGACTTACAAAAATATTCCGTCAGCGTAAACCTCTCATGCCGGCAATTCAGCCAGAACGGGCTTGTACAGAGCATTGAGGAAATACTTGCCGAGACAGGATTTTCACCCAACGATCTGAAACTCGAGATCACCGAATCGGTCTTTTTTGAACATCAGGACCGGGCCGTCGCGATGCTGAATCAGCTTCGCGACATGGGCATCGAGATCGATGTCGATGATTTCGGCACCGGATATTCGAACCTCGGCTATCTCAGGAAATTGCCGATCTCAGCGTTGAAGATCGACCGTTCGTTCGTATCGATGATCGACTCGTCCGGCAACAACGACGAGATCGTTCGGGCGATAATCAATCTGGCCAGGACCCTTGGCCTGAAGGTCGTCGCCGAAGGCGTTGAAACCGAAACGCAGCGTGATTTGTTAACCCGGATGGAGTGCGAAGGCGGACAAGGCTTTCTGTTTGCGAAACCCATGCAGTTCTCCGAGCTGATAACTTTCCTTTCCGAAAACGACAATGCGAACGTAACATCGCAACAGTTCGATGACATACCAACGATATCGCTCGTACAGTAGAGTTTATGGCAGCAACAACTCGCCTCTCTTGTTGACGAATCCGCACCAACGGTGAACAATTGTTTACTAAGGAATATGTATCGTCGCCCAAAGTTTTTAGAAGTTCTGCTCGATATCCGGCGGGAGATGGCTCTTGAATCCGATTACGACGTTGATCTCTTTGCCGAGACGGCGCGATCCGGAACGCGGTCAACTCATATAAGACATTTCCGGGTCGAACCAAGCGACGATCCGTCAATAGATAATAGCGAAGTAGTGGAAATCCGCTCGTCCCGAGGTGCGTAAAGCCCGATCTTTCAGATGTTCCGGTATCTTTTGTCATGCCTGATCATTGTCGCCATGTTGTTAATAACGGGCGGTTACTTTTTCCCGTCCTATTGGGAACATCGTTATGACGAACTCATCTCCCGCCAAGCCCGCGTCTATCGCCTCGATGAAAAACTCGTGTGGAGCCTGATATACGAGGAAACCTGGTTTCGTGGGTGGGAAGTCGGAGCTGATGCTGAGGTTGGCTTAATGCAGGTTACGCCCCTGGTTGCTCGCGAATGGGCAAAGGAAACGGGATTCAAAGAATTTGAAAAGCAGGCCGCGGATAATGTGAATCAATTTCTCGCCGATCCGGAACGTAACATTCAGGTCGGCTGTTGGTATCTCGAAAAGCTCCGCGAACGCTATCGCGGCCGCCCGGCCGAAACCTCAATGACGCTCGCCGCCTACAACGCCGGTCCGAGTCGCGTCGAGGAATGGGTCGGGACAAATGACGTAACCGTTCTATCGGAGAGTGATTTTGTCGACCATATTGGTATCGCTTCAACAAAGAGCTATGTAACCTCGATCCTTGCTCGTTACCGATCAGAAGGGCGACCGTAATTATGAGGTTACTTACAGCAAACTACGTCCTGCCGATCTCATCTGAGCCGATCGTGGGTGGTGCCGTTGCTATCGACGGCAGCTCTATAATTGCCGTCGGAACTCTCGAACAGCTTTCCGCAAAATATCCAGACATCGATGTTGAGGGTTTTGACGAAGCGGCGATCTTGCCCGGATTCGTAAATTGCCATTCCCATCTCGAGATTACGTCCATGCGCGGAAGCCTGGACGATGTGGAACACGATTTTAGCTCGTGGCTCTTGAAATTGAACGGTCTGCGTGCCGACCTTTCAGATCAGGACATCTGCGACGCGGCGGCGGCCGGTGCACTCGAAGGGGCACGTGCTGGCGTAACCTGTTTCGGCGACATTGGACGCATGGGCCACGCGGGCCTCGCTGCGTTGAAAGAAGTCGGGCTTCGCGGGATCGTATACCAGGAAACTGAGTTCTCGCCGGACAACCGGACGGCGGACGATGATTTTCTAAAACTCGCGGCAAGGTTCGAAGCTCTTCGCGACGAAGCGACGAACCTTGTCCAAGTCGGCCTTTCACCGCATTCACCGTACACGGTCGGCTCGCGGTTATTTGAACTGATCGCTCAGTATTCGATCATTAACCGCGTTCCGCTCTCGATCCATGCGGCGGAATCGGCAGATGAAGCCGAACTTTTGGCCCATGGGACGGGATTGTTCAGAGGATTTTACGAACGTTTCGATCTCGAATGGGAAAGCCCGCACTCAACGTCGATCGAGTACCTCGAACGGCTCGGCGTGCTGTCCGCCCAGCCGCTGCTCGCGCACTGCATCAGAGTTTCCGCCAGCGACATAAAAAGGATCGAATGGAACGGGGCAAAGATCGCGCATTGCCCGAAATCGAACGCAAAGTTCGGCCACGGATACGCACCATTCGAAGCATTTCTCGATGCCGGACTCGATGTCGGGCTGGGCAGCGATTCGGTAGCGAGCAACAACGTCTGCGACCTTCTCGAAGAAGCCCGATTCGCCGTCCTCGCCGCCCGCAACCGCGAAGGCTCTACGCGTTTCATCTCACCAAAAGAAGCTCTTGAAACCGCGACTCTCGGCGGGGCAAGAGCCCTCGGTCTGGACAATATTATAGGAACACTGGAAGCCGGGAAACAGGCTGATATCGTGGTGATCTCACTCGATCATCCCGCGATACAGCCGATCGGCGATGTTTACGCGGCACTTGTGTTTTCGGCAAATAGCCGCGACGTTGTTCGAACGATCGTTGCTGGCAACCCAATTTTTTGACTTAATCATTTCTATTTCATCTGGGGAACCTCGTATTCCGGCTTTGCCACCCCCAGCATCCATTTATCGAACCATCCAACAATGTGCTGCAAACGTTCTATGCGGTGCCACGGCTGGCCGGAGCGGGAAAGCTCGTGGCCCTCGCCCGGGAAGCGGACCATGACGGTCGGGATCTTGCGGTATTTTAGGGCCCGGAATAACTCTTCGCCACCGGCGGTTGCCGGGGTTCGCCAGTCGGCTTCGCCAAGGATGAACATCATTGGCGTTTGTATCTTTGCAACATGAGTAATGGCGGAGCGTTGACGAAAACCCTCGACGTCCTCAAACGGCGCACCTTTGAACCAGCTCGGCTGAAACTGCGCAAAATCTGCCGTGTACCACCAGCCTGCCCAATCTGAGATGTCGCGCTGCGAGACTGCGGCCGCGAAACGGTTCGTCTTTGTCACAGCCCAATTTGTGAGCACGCCGCCGCCGCTGCCGCCGGTGATGCCGAGCTTTTTCTCGTCGATGTAACCGCGTTTGACGACCTCATCGACCGCTGCCATCAGGTCGAGATGGTCGTCGCCGGGGTAATTGTGTTGGATGATATTGCCGAACTCTTGCCCGTAAGTCGTTGAGCCGCGTGGGTTTGGATAGACAACGACGTAGCCTTTTGCGGCCATCCATTGGAATTCGTGGTCGAATACGTAGCCGTATGCTGCATGCGGGCCTCCGTGGATGTTGAGGATCAGTGGATATTTTTTGTTAGGGTCAAAATCGGGCGGTCGCTGAACCCACGTTTGCACTTTTTTCCCGTCAAAGCTCGTGTACCAGATCTCTTCAGGCTCGGTCAGGTTGAGCTTCGAGAACAGCTTTTCGTTGAGTTTCGTAAGCTGCCTTGGCTGGCCGCTTTTGTCTGATAGATAAAGGTCGCCGACCTTGGTTGGTGTGGAAATGGAGTAGACCATTTTCGATCCATCAGGCGTCGAGCGGAAGCCGGAAACGGACTGATTTCCGGTCGTAACATCGGTGAGTTTTCCGTCGACGGCGTCGAATCGACCGATGTTTGCCTTGCCCTCTTTGCCATATGTGCTAAGGATCGATCTTCCGTCTGGTGACCACAAAACTCCGGCTCCGCCGCCGCCGCGTGGCGGTGCCTGGTCGCCGCCCACCCCGCCGGCAACATCGTAATCAAAGGCGGTCGTCAGATTTTTCGGCTGTGCGTTCGGGGCGACGTCCATTACCCACAGGTCGGGCTGCGTATAAGATTTGACTGGCCTGTAGGTCACCGACGCGGCAAACGCAAACCGTTTCCCGTCCGGGCTCAGGCTTAGTCCGCCAACGCCCATATCCAACTTTGTCAGTAACGTCGGCTCGCCGCCCGAGACACCGACCGAATAGATCTGCGTTCCGGGCTGCTCGTAATAAGGCTCCGCGACGCGGTTGGTCGTGTAATAGATCGACGCGCTGTCTTTTGACCAAACAAAGCCGCCTTCGCTATAGGCTCCGTTGGTCAGCTGCCTCGGGACTGGCTTTTCCTCGGGGCTTCGCGGAGCGGCGATAACCCAGAGGTGATTTGGGTGCGTCGGGTCGCTAAAACCGCCGCCGTCTGAGCGGTAAACGGCACGCGTGATGACGCGAACGTCGCTCTCACGCTCCGCCGGTACGGCCGGTTTGCCTTGTTTGGCGAGATCGTCGGCGTTTGCGCTGTTGCCGAAGGCGATCCACTTGCCGTCCGGCGACCAAATCGGCCCACCAGCTCCGCGAATCATCGACGTATACGCCCACGAATCGCCGCCGTCCATCGACAGCATATAAAGCTGGGGAGAACCGCCAACCTCAGCACCTCTAACAAATGTTAGAAACTTCCCATCCGGCGACCAGCGCGGCGAAGCATCGCGGACGCCGCTCGTCAGCCGTCGCGGCTCTTCGTTTCCGCTCGTCGACACGGTCCAGATCGAGGTGTCGTAGTTGGTTTTCGCTGCATTAACATTGACCTTTACAAATGCCACGCTCGCCCCGTCGGGCGAGATCTGAGCATCGGCGATCCAGTTAAAATCGAACAGATCTTTCTCCGTGATATTTCGCTTCTGAGCCGAAGCGGCGATCGTAAAGATCAAAACACAAACCGATAGACGAACCAATAGTTTTCGCATAGATGCTCCTCAGGTTTTTCAGAATCGAGATGTGGGTGGTACGTCTATCTCGCTAGTTTTGTTTACTTCTACTTTGTCAGTGAGCGTTTTAACTCAATCAAAAGCTCCGCCGGTGTCCATTCGTTTCCGGGAATAATTTTTACAACCTTACCGTTCGGCGCTATCACCGCAGTTCGCAGGCTGTGATTGATCTGGGTCTTGTCGTTTTGATCGACCTCGTACCTCAGGCCGAAAAAGTCGGCGATCTTTCTTACCTCGGCCTCAGAACCAACCGCTAACTGCCAAACGGTGAAATCCGGCTTTGCACCTTTGCCCAAATAACCGGTGCCGTACGATTTGAGCTTCTCTGGCGAGTCGTTTTCCGGGTCGAACGAGATGCTGAGTAGCCTGATCTTGTCCTTAAATTCCGGATCTCCGTTTAACTGCAACGCTAGATCGCTGAACGCCCTGGACATCTTTATACAGTAATCGGGCAGCGGGCAGCGTGAATAGATAAACGTGATCGCGAGGGCTTTCCCGCGATAATCTTTGAGCGAAAACTTCTTGCCTTCCTGATTTGTGAGGGTGAATTCAGGAACTTCTTTGCCGAGCTGCGCAAAATTCTCGTTGATCTCAGGTGCGGGTTGACCGGGCTTTGCGGTCGCGATGATCCCGATATTTTCGATCCAATAAGGCTCCTTGGCGGCATTATCAACGACGAGATCGCCTTTGATCTCAGCTCCAGGCGTGAGTTCGTCCCAAGCCCAGTCGGCATGGATAGGGAAGTCCATGGTCATAGCTTCCATATAGCCTTCAACTTTCTCGTGATCGATCTTGGCTTTTTTGCTGGCCTTATCGATCGACACGACCCTTCCTTTGATTGGATACCTTTTCGCATCGGCACTTGCCGGGCCGCTCGATCCTGAGCACGCTGAAAACAGAAAAACAACAAAAACAGCAAAAATACTAAAACGCATTATGAATAAGGATATATCGACCTAATGGATAAATCGAGTTCGAAGCCAAAACTACCGGACAATCGGCCGTAGCTGTTCGTCGTACAATACTTTATACATTCGATAGCTCGCCATCACGCGCTGAACGTAATCTTTCGACTGAGCATAGACAACTTCGGGCACATACCGCTCGGGAATATTCGATCGCGAGCGGTTGAGCCAGCGGCGCATGTTGTCATCGCCGCCATTGTAGCTGGCAACCACAGCGTCCGGCTGGCCTGGAAACGTCTTGAAAAGATTCGATAGATACTGCGATCCGAACAAAATTGCAGTCGACGGCGAATAGAGTTCGTCTTGTCGAAAATTGTCGCGGTTCAACTCGGCCGCGACCTTGTTTGATGTGGTCGAAATGAACTGCATCAACCCGCGGGCCGCGGCGTTTGATTTTGCATCGGGTCGAAATCGCGATTCCTGACGCATTATCGCGAGCAGCAGACGCGGATCGATGCCGCGTTCCGAAGCAGATCTCAAGAGTTCGCTTTTGAACGGTGCTGGATACAGCATTTCTGCCTGCCGCCGCGGCATCATCTCGATCGGGAAATCGGCGGGAACCGAACGCCAGATCGGCTCAGCGAACTCTAACACGCGATCTGCCCGATCACCGCGTTCGAACGCCACTACATTTGCGAGCATTTTTTCGAACGGTAGTTTCGAAAGATCGGGTGCCGCGGCTTCGATCTCAAAAACCGCCTCGTCAAAAAGGCCGAGTGATATCAATTTGTCTGCGAGCGTTTTTCCTTGTGCGATCTTCGGATCAGCCACCTCTAGATTTTTTGGCAGCGGCTGAACAGTCGATCTTAGGACGGAAATAGCGCGTCCGCGGACATCGTCGTTTTCGGATAGGCGAATTATTGCGAGAGCGTTCTTTTCCTTCGTTTTCGCATCGCCACTTGTCAATGCGGTCGACGCGCGGCCGACCGTTTGGGCAACAAATGGTTTTGCCGCCTCATTCGCGTTCATCGCTTTCAAACGTTCGCTCGCCTGCCAGCCGTAATATTCGCCGCGTCCGTCATTGATCGAGAGGTATGTTTCGATCGCTTCGGGAAACTTATTCAGTTTTTCGAGGGCAAATCCCTTCAGAAAAGTGACCTCGCCGACACTCGTTCCGCCGGGAACGGTCGCACCGCCGAATTCGTTGAATGCCTTCAGTTTTTCCAAAATATCGAAGGCGTTCTGCCATTCTTCTCGCGCGATATAGATGCGGGCTTCGGTAAAATATGCGATCGCCTCGGGCAGTTTGCCTTTGAAAACAGCGCGAACCTTTTCACACGCCCTGATCGCGTCGGTATCTTCGCCCTGGTCGCGGAGAATATCGACGATATTCAGATACGCACGGTCGAGGCGTTCGTCCGTAGGGTATTTATCGATGAAAAGCTGATAACGAGTTGTCGCTTCTTTCGGACGCCCGACCCGGCCGTACGCGGATGCAGCCTGAAGCAAAGCGTCTTTTGCGGCATTGCTCTGCGGATACTGCTCGATCACGCGTTCGTACCATTTCAGAGCCTCGACGAAATTTACCTGCTGGGCAAACCCGCGCCCTATTTGAAAAACCGCATCAGCGGCGTTCGTTCCGGTTCCGTAACTCGCGACCAACGCTTCGTAATGAAGTCTCGCGTCCGCAAATTCGCGATTAAACTGATAGACATTAGCCCGCCGAAAATGTTCGGCCTCGGCAAGCGAAGGAGCTTTTTTTCCTTTTTCGCCGCCATCGATGGCGTCGAGATCTCGCACGGCGAGAAGAGCGATGTCGTCAGGTTGAGCGGCATTTGGAACAGAATCTAGCAGAGCCACGAAAGCGTCCCGAGCTGGCTGCGTCTGGCCGCTGCGGAAATATGCCTCAGCCAATAAACCTTTTATTTCCCTATCGGTTGCAACATCCGCGGCTTTGTTTTGCGCTGGAGCGTTGCCCAGGATCCTGATCGTTTCGGCATAATTTCCACCTTCGAAGCTGTTTTGAGCGAGCCGATAGACCGACCCTTTCGCCGCTAAGCTGTCCGGCGAGAACATCTGAATTTCATTCAGATAAATGCGTTCAAGCAGCAGATTCCCGGTCGAGCGAGCTATCTGCGAGAGATGTTTGAGAGCGAAGGGTTTGAGTGCGGAATTTCGATCAGCAACTGCTCGATATGTGGTCATCGCGAGGGCAAGGTCGCCGCTCGATTCGGCCATTCGGGCGAGCAGATAGTCGTAATCTTTTGCGATGAACGCGGCCTCGTCGCTTGTTCGTAGTTTCTGTAGTTCGGTGAGTGCGATGCCGTAGCTTCGGGATTCGACAGTCTGCGAGATCTTTTTTTCCGCTTCGGCAAGATTTTGCGAAAGCGTGCCGTTCACGCATAGCACAACCAGCAGGAATACAGCGAATGAGCGTTTCATTGCACCGATTTTAGCAAAGTTTCAGCGCATACGTTAAAATCAGTACATACAACTATGCCAGCAAGAATTTTGAGCGGAAAAGTGATTGCGGATGCTATCAAATCCGAGGTTGCGAGTGAGGTCTCTGACCTGCGTGAGACCCACGGGTTTTCCCCGTGCCTCGTCGTGGTACGTGTGGGCGAAGATCCGGCGTCGTCTGTCTATGTCGGAAGCAAGGTACGGACAGCGGAAGAACTCGGCATCATCTCCGAGCATCTTCATTTTCCCGCCGATACGACGGAGGAAAAGATCATTTCGGTAGTCGATGAATTGAATGGCCGCAGCGATGTCGACGGAATTCTCGTCCAACTGCCGCTCCCGAAACACATCGAGGAACGCAAGATCCTCGAACGCATCGATCCCGAAAAGGATGTCGATGGCTTTCATCCGATCAACGCCGGACGGCTAACACAGGGTTATCCGGCCCTCGCTCCATGTACGCCGGCGGGTGTTATCGAGATCCTAAAACGTTCCGATATCGAGATCGCCGGTAAACACGCCGTCATTGTCGGTCGCAGCAATATCGTCGGCAAACCGATGGCGATGCTGTTGCTCAAGGAAAATGCGACCGTCACGATCTGCCATTCGCGAACGACCGATCTGCCCGCGATCACGCGGCAGGCCGACATTCTAGTCGCCGCGATCGGCCGTGCCGGTTTCATCCGCGCCGAACACATCGGCGACGGAGCGACGGTGATCGATGTCGGCATCAACAATTTCTCCGACTTGGCCTCGGCGAACGAGATGTTCCCCGCGGAAGACCTCGAAAAACGCCTCGCAACGATCGAAAAACGCGGATTCACGCTCGTTGGCGATGTAAATCCAAAGGATGCGATCGAAAAGGCGGCAAATTTCACGCCCGTTCCCGGCGGAGTCGGATTGTTAACGGTTGCGATGTTGATGAAAAATACGGTCGAGGCGGCGAAAACGAGAAGAAAATTAGGTTAGCCGCGAAAAAGCTCAAAGCTGCAAATTTTTTTGTGTCTTTTGTGCCTCCCTGCGGCAATAAAAATATGAACTTTGAAGATTATCAATCAGAAGCAAGCGAGACGGCACTTTACCCTCGCCGCTTGGAAAACCTTGAATATCCGACGCTCGGGCTCGCGGGTGAGGCCGGCGAGGTCGCGAATATCGTCAAGAAGATCCAACGCGACCACGCGGGCATTATCACGGACGACACGCGGCTGAAATTGAAAGACGAACTCGGCGATGTGCTTTGGTACATTTCAGCATGTGCTGATGAACTCGGCCTTACGTTGACGGAGATCGCTGAATACAACGTTGGGAAACTCGCAAAGCGGCATGGAAGATAGCTGATGCTTATAGTCGGTCTCACAGGTTCTATCGCGGTCGGTAAGTCTTTTGTTTGCAGTGTTTTTCGCGAGCTCGGCTGTCATGTTCTCGATGCCGATCAGACTTCTCGGGATGTGGTGGCGGTTGGGAGTGAAGGGCTCGGTGAGATTGTGCGGCAGTTTGGCGCTGATGCTTTGCGGGCTGACGGTTCGCTTGACCGGAAAAAGATGGCGGGGATCGTTTTTTCGAGCGAGGAAAAGCGCCTTTTGCTGAATTCGATCATCCATCCGCGAGTTTTTGAGGCTCAGAATTTGTGGGTTAAAAATGTCGAGGCGAACGACCCGAACGGCATTGCGATCATCGACGCGGCACTTACGATCGAGTCCGGCGGTTACAAGCGATTCGACAAATTAATTGTCGTTTGGTGCGAAAGCGCGATACAATTGAAACGGCTGATGTTACGCGATAATTTGAGCGAAACTGACGCCCGGAAACGCATCGCCGCCCAGATGCCGCAGGAAGAGAAAAAACGGTTTGCCCAATACCTGATCGACACCTCCGGCGGCTTCGATGAGACTCGCGAACAGGTCGTCGACGTATTCCAAGAGTTAAGTTCCATCAGGTAGTTTTTAATGAGGAAAGCGGCTCGAAAATTCCCTAAGGCAATTAAGTTTGTCCGTCTCGGATCGACGGTTCTTGTAGCGCTTTTCGCTCTGATTCTTGCGGGATGTGCCGAGCTACAGCAACCGAAAGTCGAGCCATTTTTTGCGCAGACCGTGCCGCCGCCCAAGCAGGAGCTTCGCTGGAGCAATGGCAAGGCACCGAAATCACTCGACCCCGCAAAAGCGGCGGCCGAACCTGAAACCGACATCGTCCGAGCCGCCTACGAAGGTTTGACCGATCTTGACAGCAAAAGCTTGCGCGAGATTCCCGGCGTTGCCGAGAAATGGGAATCGAGCGACGACCTCAAAACATGGACTTTTCACCTGCGAAAGGACGCACGCTGGTCAAACAATGAGCGTGTGACGGCAAAGGATTTTGTCGCTTCGTGGAAACGGCTTGCGGCCATGCAGGACAAGATATCGACCGCGTACCTGTTTCAAAACATCGTTGGAATGGAAGCGAAAACCGAAACCGACAACGGCGTGCCATCTGACTTTCTTCAGCCGGTTCCGTCCGAAAGCACTGTCAGGGGCGAAACGATCAGCGGTGCCGAGATGGTGCCAAAAACTCAGATGGTGCTTCCACAGCCGACCACAAAGCCCGCCGAAACACCGCAAACGCCGGTCGCGAAGACTACGCCGACTCCGCCTAAATTCGGCGTCGAAGCTGTTGACGAGTCAATACTAAAAATTTCACTCATTCTGCCTGACAAGGATTTTCCGAAGCTCGTTGCAAATCCAATTTTCCGGCCGCTTTATGGCGATGCTGGTGCTGACGGCCCGCGTCTCGATCCGGCGACCGTGACGAATGGTGCGTTCAAGATCACAAAGATCGGCGATGACGGCATTTTGCTGGAGCGCTCGGATAGCTACTGGAACCGCAAGGCCATCGCCCTCGAACGCGTGCGTTTTGTCGCCGCGAGCTCGGCTGAAAGTGCGTTGAACGCGTACAAAAATGGCGATGTAGATGTGATAACGAACGCCTCGTTTGAGCCGTTGGCTTTAAAGCTGCTTGCACCCTACGAAGATTTTCGGCGGACGGCTCACAGTGCACTAAATTTTTACGAGTTCAATGAGACCAAAGCTCCGTACACCGACCGCCGCGTTCGCGAGGCTCTGGCGATCTCGATCGACCGGGCAAAGCTGACCGACGGCGACCTTGAGGGAATGAACCAGCCGGCGTATTCGTTTTTTCCGCTCGGCGAAACCCGTAAAGAGGCTCTGGCGATCGATACTGTGAAGGCAAAACAGCTACTTGAGAAAGCCGGTTTTCCTGATGGCGAAGGTTTTCCGCCGATCCGTCTGGTCATTAACCGCAACGACATCCAGCACCGCGTTGCCCGCTCGGTTGCCCGCATGTGGAAGCAAAACCTAAACATTGACACAGTGATCACCGTAAAAGAAACGTCTGAGATCGAGGAGATCAAAAAGAACGGCGATTACGACCTGGTGCGTCGCGGTGTCGTGCTTCCGGCAAATGACGAGCTGGTCAATATTGAGTCGATCCTCGGTTCGGCGGAAAGGGAAGTTTTGAAAACTCCGACGGATACCAGGATCGACGCCGACCGCCTTTTAGAGGAACAAAAGCTGTCCGAATCCGGCCCGATGCCCGACGGCGAAAGTGCAGAAAACCTCGACGGCCAGCCGCCGGTTGAACCGGAAAAGGAACGCTCGATCCTAAATGAGGCCGACGTGATCTACGAATTAAAGGTTATTCCGCTTTATTTTCCGACCTCATATTCGCTCGTCAAACCATATATCCGCGGTTTTGAGATGAACGCCCTTGACGCGCATTCGCTAAAAGAGGTTAGTATAGACAACAACTGGCAGCCGCGAGCGGCGCGCTGATCTCGGACGCGGCTAATCAGATAGACAATTTTCCTGTTTGGATTCTCGATCGTTAAATGATGGAGCGACAAGGATATAGCAGAGTGATCGTTGGCATTTCAGCCTTGCTGATAGCGGCCCTCGCATTTGGCTGCGCGTCGCGGCCGTCAGGCCAGTTTTTTGGTAAAACAGAGCCGCCTGCCAATAATACCCTGCGGTATGTCAGTGGTTCTGAGCCCGAAACGCTTGACCCGCAGATCTCCGACGGCCAGCCGGAAGCCCGTATTTACATGGCCATTTACGAGGGGCTCGTCGAATGCGATCCGAAAGACCAGCAGCCGATACCGGCGATTGCCAAAAGCTGGGAAGCGAGCCCAAATCTTGATGAGTTTGTCTTCCATCTCCGCGATAACGCCAAATGGAGCGACGGCAAGCCGATAACCGCCCGCGATTTTGTTTACAGCATGCGTCGCGGTTTTAGTCCTGAGACCATTTCGCGTACGGCTCAGCTCGGCTTTTTTATCAAGTACGCCGAAGCTTTCAAGAGCGGCTTTGTCTTCGTGAAAAAGAATGGAGAGTTTCTTCTCGAAAAAGATTTTGGCGGAGTTGAAAAAGACTCGCAACGTATCGGGCCCGAGACCGAGTTCAGCAAATTTCTCCATTCACCCGCGAGAGTGACCATCGATGGCGATGAAAAAAAGCGTAATAAAGCTCTCGCTGCCGACCCAAAACTTGCCGAGGCGGTGAAGGGAGCTGAACTTGTTCCGGTCACAGCCGAGGATATCGGTGTCGAGGCGATCGACGATCTCACGTTACGGATCAGCTTGAGGCAGGGAGCACCCTTTTATATTGGGTTGTTTGCAAATCAGTTCTTTCGGCTCGTGCCGGCACAGTCGATCGAAAAGAACGGCAAAAACTGGACGAGGCCGCAGAATATCGTCACCAACGGACCTTTTCGCGTTAAGGAATATCGTCCGTACGATGTCCTTTCGCTCGAGAAAGACCCAAATTATTGGGACGCGGCAAACGTACACCTTGATGGCATCGAATTTTACCCGATCGAGGAACTCTCGACGATCATGAATCTTTATAAGGCTGGTTCGATCGACGCGATGCTCAATCACGCGGTCCCGTCATCGTGGATCGGGGAAATGCGTGGTTACAAGGACGAATATCTTAATTTTCCTGAGATGTCGACCGCCTATTACGCGATGAATGTGACAAAGCCGCCGTTCGATGACATCCGCATCCGGCGGGCGTTTTCGCTCGGGCTCGACCGCGAGGCATTGTCAAGCTTTAGAAAAGTTACCAAACCTCTCTATTATATGTCGCCCACGGGAGTCTTTCATGACTATGATAAGGCGATGGCCAAGGTGAGCGAGGAGAAGCGGGCCGAAAAAGGTGTCTCGCCGGAGGAATGGGCGAAGAATATTAAGTTTGACCCTGAGCAGGCACGCAAATTACTCACAGACGCGGGATTTCCGGTCGCGAAAAATGGCGACACATATTCGTGCCCGACCTTTCCGACCGACAAGGTTACTCTGACCTTTAATACGAACGAGAATAACCGTTCAATTGCGGAATTTGTCCAGTCTCAATGGAAGCAGAATATGGGCATAACCGTGCCGCTGAAAACGATGGAATTCAAGACGTTTCTGCCATTTTTTAAGGGGCTGGAATACTCAGGTTTTTCTCAACTGCTTTGGTCCGGCGATTATGTTGATCCATACTCGTTCCTGAGTTTGGAATACGGCAAGGCAAATGAGGGCGGATCAGGGTTTTATGATCCGAAGTTCGATAAGATGCTGGATGATGCTAACTCCGAGCTGGACATGCAAAAACGCTACGAAATGGTCGCGCGGGCAGAATTTTACCTGATGGATCAGGTTCCCGTGATACCGCTGACGGTAAATGCGACCAACTGGATAAAAAAGCCCTACGTTAAGGGCATGTATCCAAACCCCGGAACGCTCATACCATGGAAATTTGTTTATTTTGAAAAAGATCCCGCTAAATGGGATAAGGACGTAGCAAATATCTTTACTACGCCCGACCCGAAATTTGATAAGCAGCTTGAGGATCTGAAGAGTACGCAACAGGCCGTAGCAAAATAACCATTCGATGCTGAGATTTGTCCTTCGCAGAATAATGATAATCGTCCCGATGGCCTTGATCGTCGTTACTCTGACGTGGGGATTGATCCGCATAGCGCCAGGCAATTTTTATTCCGGTGAAAAAAAGCTGCCTGCCGCTGTCGAAGCCACGATCCGAAAGAAATACGGCCTCGACGAACCTTGGTACAAGCAATACGGGATGATGATATCGAACGTCATTCGCGGCGATTTCGGCGATTCGCTCAAATATCAGGGCCAGACGGTCAACGAGATCATCTGGCGGCATTTGCCGTATTCGGCAACGATCGGCATTTTGGCGTATTTGCTCGCTCTCGCGATCGGTTTGCTCGCCGGAACATACGCGGCCATGAAGCAGAATTCCGTGCTCGATTTCGGCCCGATGTCGCTCGCGATGCTGGGGCTCTCCGTGCCGAATTTTGTTTTGGCGCCGATCCTCGTTATATTTTTCGCGTTCACGCTATACCTGTTTCCGCCGGCCCGTTGGGGCGGGCCTTCGAGTTTGGTGCTTCCTGTTATCACGCTCGCAGCGATCTATGCAGCGTATATCGCCAGATTGACACGGGCGGGTATGCTCGAGGTATTGCGGTCTGATTACATCAGGACGGCACGGGCAAAAGGTCTTAGCGACTGGACGGTTCTGTTCAGACATGCGTTTCGCGGCGGCATTTTGCCGGTGATCTCGTTTACGGGGCCGGCACTCGCGGCGTTGCTCGCGGGAACGGTCGTGGTTGAAAAGGTTTACGCCCTGCCCGGCCTCGGCGATATTTTTATCAAGGCTGTGCTGAATCGTGACGAGCCGCTGATCCTCGGGATCGTGGCATTTTTGTCGATCCTGATCATGCTCTTTAACCTGATCGTGGATATCAGCTACGGTTTTCTCGATCCGCGCATTAGATACGAGTAGTTGTTATGGCTGAGAATTTAGAGACACTTTCAGGCAGCTCGCCGTGGCGCGATGCGTGGAAACGGCTTCGGCGAAACAAGCTCGCAGTGGTCAGCCTCTGCTTTCTAATCGTCATGGTTGTAGCCGTCGTCATCGGGCCGGTCATCATTTATTCGGCGACCGGTTTTACGTATGATTCGACGCCAACTGACAATGCCCTCGTACGCTCGCTGCCGCCGTCCCTGTTGCATCTGATGGGAACCGACGACCAAGGGCGCGACATGTTTGCGCGCGTGCTGCAAGGCGGCCGCATTTCGCTGATGGTCGGTGTGATCTCAACGCTTGTTTCGCTGATCGTCGGTGTCTCGTATGGTGCGATCGCCGGATATTTTGGCGGCAGGATCGATAACGTAATGATGCGAATCGTCGATGTCATATACGCGATACCGTACATCTTGATCGTGATCGTTCTGCTGTCCGTTTTCGGAGGGCCTAGTACGCCGGCATGGATACAGTGGCTATCAACGACGATAGGCGGTGCAGGCAATCAGGGATTGAGCCAGTTATTTTTGTTGTTCTTCGCCCTCGGCCTCGTTTCATGGCTGACGATGGCCCGGGTCGTTCGGGGACAGATATTGAGCCTGAAGAATCAGGAATTTGTAATGGCGGCGAAAGCAACAGGCGTTGGTACATTTGGCATAATTTTTCGCCATCTGATCCCAAATGCCCTCGGACCAGTCATTGTTTACGCAACCCTGACCGTGCCGAGTGTCATGCTCACCGAGGCATTTTTGTCATTTTTGGGCCTTGGTGTTCAGGCTCCGTACGCATCGTGGGGAAGCTTGGCCGACATCGGCATTAAGAATCTCGCTATCTTTCCCTGGCAGCTTATTTTTCCGGGGTTGACGATGGCGTTGACGTTATTTTCATTGAATTTTTTGGGCGATGGTATTCGTGACGCCCTTGATCCGCAGACGCGGAAATTTTAGGAGACGTTTTTTTAGTTCGTGAGAAAAATACTGTTATTGAGCGCAAATATTCTATTTACCGCAGCATTAGTAAGCGGCCAGTTACTGCCGGCAAAATCGGCAAAACCAACAACCAAGGTGCCGGCAAAGCCAGCGAGAACGGAAAAGCCAAGCACCCTGAAAGTTATTAAGGAAGGCGTCGGGATCGATGGCATTGTCGTCGGGAAATCGACATCGAAAGATGTCGCAAAGAAATTCGGCAAGGTCTATCGGTGGGAGGTCAACAAGAAATATTCGTACCAGATGACCTATGACAGCGCCGGAGTTTCGTTCTATTTTTGCCAGAACGACAAACGCGAAGAGATATTCCTGATCGAAATAAAATCGCCGTACAAAGGCAAAACCAGCAAGGGCGTGACGCTCGGCAAATCGACCAAAGAGGAGACCGAAAAGATCTACGGCAAGCCGAAAGACGGGTTCGAATATCCGGGCATCAATTTCTACTACAACCGCTACGGCAAGCGAAATCTGATCTCCGAGATCGATATTACGGAGAAATCGGGACTTCGCCAGTGCGACGCTAAGAAATAATAAGACGACCCATTGAGATAAAATCGAATAACTATGGTCACCGCAGAAGTAACTTTTTCAAAAGCCGAACTCACTTCGCTGAAATATCCGATGACATTGCTCGGCGTCGGTTGGGATACTTACGAAGATATTTCTGAGGAATTGGGCGATTCTGGTAGGCTTCACGTCACTTTCGACAACGGAACTCTGACAATTATGCCAATTACGCAACTGCACGAGTGGTTGAAGAGTTTGATTGACAAGTTCGTAACATTTGCGGGAATGCATTCGCGCGTGAATGTCGTTCCGACAGGCAGCGCAACCTTGCGATCAAAAATGAAACAGCTTGGGGTCGAGCCCGATCTTTCTTACTTCGTAAGTAAGGCCGCAGTTCACCGCATCAAGGATTACGTCGCCGATGAACTGGAAATGCCACCAGATATCGTTGTAGAAATTGACGTTCATAACCCATCGGAAGAGAAGCTCGATATCTATTCCTCTTTGGGCGTGCCGGAGTTCTGGCATTATAGCCGGAAGGAACTTCGCATGTATAAGTTGAATAATGGCCGATATGAACCGGTCGCGAACAGCTCTGAGCTGCCGCTTCTGGGCGGACAAATATTGACTGAATTTTTGAACCGCGGACAAACTGGTGAGATCGAACAATACGCGATCCTTACCGACTTTCAAACATGGCTCGGCAAAGCCGAATGACACAAGAAAACGGCACAATTTTATCGGTCGATGGCCTGAAGACGTACTTTTCAACGGAGGATGGCGTCGTGAAGGCGGTGGACGGCATTTCGTTCGAGCTGAAAAAGGGCGAAACCCTCGGTATAGTTGGCGAATCGGGCAGCGGGAAGTCGGTGACGAATCTCTCTATAATGCGCCTCATTCAGGAACCGCCGGGCAAGATCGCTGGGGGTAAGGTGATATTTGACGGCGTCGATGTGCTGCAATTGCCGATGGACGAGGTCAGAAAGGTTCGCGGCAAGCGGATCGCGATGATCTTTCAGGACCCGATGACGTCGCTCAATCCGTTCATGAAGATCTCGCGGCAGTTGATGGAGGTTACCGAGCTTCACCTCGGCCACACGAAACAGCAGGCACGCGAACACGCCATCAAGATGCTCAAAATGGTCGGCATCTCGGACGCCGAGCAGCGGATGGACAGCTATCCGCACGAATTCTCAGGCGGCATGCGACAACGCGTAATGATCGCAATGGGCCTGAGCTGCGACCCGGAACTGCTCATTGCCGACGAACCGACAACCGCCCTCGACGTCACCATCCAGGCCCAGATCCTCGAGCTGATCAAAGATCTGCGAACCCGCATGGGCACAAGCGTCATCCTCATCACCCACGACCTCGGCGTTGTCGCGGGAATGACGGACAAGATCATCGTGATGTATGCCGGAAAGGTCTTCGAACAGGCACCGACGCGGGAACTCTTCGACCGTCCGGCAAATCCGTATACAAAAGGCCTGCTCCGCTCCGTTCCGGATCCGCTCCACGAACACGGCGAGCCGCTTTATCAAATCCCCGGCCTGCCGCCCGACGTTGCCAATCTGCCGCAAGGGTGTCCGTTTGCCGAGCGATGCGATCGTACTCAGGATATTTGCCGAAAAGAGTTTCCGCCGTTCGTCGAAGTTAATGAAGGGCATCATTCGCTTTGTCATTTTGCTAAGGAAGTTTTTGAGGAGTCGCTATGAAAAGATTGACCCTTGTTTTGGTGCTTTTAAGCAGCGTTGCGATTGGCTGCAAGTTTATTGAATCTCTCAAAGGCGGCGGCTCCGACGGCGGAACAAGCGGCGGTTCGGGCGGTTCGGCCACGGCCGGTAGCGATCCTAAAGCGGAAGTGATCGCGGCGTCGAAAAAATTTATCGATCTGAAATCCTTTTCCGCGAAGACCGAAGGCATGGGCCAGACCGAAATCAAATCACAGATCGATTACGTTGCTCCTGATAGTTATCATGTCAAATACCTTGTCGGCACCGGTGCCGGGATGGAGATAATCTATGTCGGAAGCCAGTCGTTCATGAAACCCTCTGGCGGAAAGTGGTCAAAAATGCCGGGCGATGCTAAATCGATCCCGAATTTACGCGATTCGTTTACGGAAGAAGGTTTGAAAACGCTGTCGGATGTGAAATTCGAGGGCGATGAGACGCTCGACGGCAAGCCGGTGCTCGTTTATTCGTACAAGAATGTGACGCCGGTCGGGAATTATCCGTTCACGTCAAAAAGCTGGATATCTAAAGCGTCAGGCCTTCCGATGAAGATCTACGTCGAATATTCCAACGGTATGCTCAAACACATGACCGTCACTTACGACACGGAATCACCGGTGACCATCGAACCGCCGATCAAATAAGATGGCCGAATCAAACGATCAAAACCTGATCTCGATCCAGGACCTGCTGGTCCACTACCGCTCCGGCGGCGGGTTATTCAGCGCGGCAAAAACGGTGAAGGCGGTAGATGGCGTTTCGCTAAATATCAAAAAAGGCGAGACTCTGGGGCTCGTCGGCGAATCGGGCTGCGGGAAATCGACGCTTGGAAAGGCTATTTTAAGGCTGACGGAACCGACCGGCGGCAAGGTGATCTACAATGACAGGGATCTCGCACATCTGTCAAAATCGGCGATGCGCGAGCAGCGAAAGCATTTGCAGATGATCTTTCAGGACCCGTACGCGAGCCTTAATCCGCGTATGACTGTCGGCGGCATAATTGGCGAGCCGATCCGCACATTCGGCCTCACAAACGGCAATTCGGTCGATGCGATGGTGCAGGATCTGATGGAAACTGTCGGACTGAGCCGACGCTTTACAAAGCGTTATCCGCATGAATTCTCAGGCGGCCAGCGGCAGCGTATCGGCATTGCGAGAGCGCTCGCGGTCGACCCCGAATTCATCGTTGCCGACGAACCGATCTCCGCTCTCGATGTCTCGATCCAGGCACAGATCATGAATCTGATGCAGCGGCTACAGGCGGAAAAAGGGCTGACGTATCTCTTTATTTCTCACGACCTCCGAGCAATCCGCCACCTCTCCGACCGCGTCGCCGTCATGTACCTCGGCCGCATCGTCGAACTCGCTGACGGCAAAGAAATCTACCGCGACCCGCTGATGCCGTACACCAAGGCCCTGATCTCAGCCGTTCCGGTTCCCGATCCGGAAGTCGAAGCCAAACGGGAGCGAATTATTCTGATGGGCGACGTCCCATCCCCGATCGATCCGCCGCCGGGCTGCCATTTCCACACCCGTTGCCAGTACGCCATCCCCGAATGCAAAACCATCTCGCCCCAACTGGTCGAGATCAAACCGCGTCACCAAGCCGCATGCATCCGCATCAACGCGACGCATCCAAATATCGAGGAAAACGCGGTTGCGGGCATGGGAGTAATTTAAGTTATAATTGGTGAGTTTTAACTCCCCAAAACACCTTCGACCAATCTCCCAAATACCTCTACCAATCTGCCCAAAACGCCGTTGAAAGGTGTCTATCTACTCTACCTACGCGAATCGTATTTTTGGCTCTCGCAGCCCGATGTGAATCGCTGAAGCCCAGTATTTACAGGCACTCAACACTACATTTTGGTAAAAGTGTGAAACGTTTCACACTTTTTATACGTTATTTTTTGGTAAAGTTAGGCGAAAAGTGAAAAAACACAAAAATTCTCCCCTGACTCGAGCGCAAGCGTCCCGCTTGCAACGCCGGAATCCAGTGTCAAAAAGGCCGCCCTTTCGGACGACCTCTTTTTGTTGCTGGTTCAACACTCCCGGTTAATACGTACCTGCCGATTTTCCAGTCTCGGCATTTCTCAATGCTTTGATGCGGTTGTGGGCTGCGAGAACGGCTTGTGACTGCTGGGCGACGACATCGCGGATGTTTGCCGGCAACGTGGTCTGCAGGGCATCCTGATATGCCTCTTTGGCATAGTCCTCGCCGCGTTCCGCGATGCAGGGCGACCGAATTGCTTAATAAAAAGTCAAACTACTGCGTTTCGCTCTGAATCCGCTTCTGCATTTACAGACTAATCCTGTCGGCCGCGTTTGAAAGTACGATAGCGAACAATACACAATCAAAGTTGAGATCGAGCCCCAGTCCGAACGCGTGATTTTTTTCGTGAAACTATCCGCCTATTAACCGTTTTTGCTGGTACATACTAAATTGATTTAGGTAACGCCAAGCAAAGATCAAAGGGGGCGGGAACCAGTTATTTTTGCAACAAAACGAAAAGTGCAGCAGAGAATACCGGACAAATCAGCAATAGATCGTCTCGCTGACGAAAACGGCGTTGCGGTGGCGCTCGTCGATCAGGCGTCGACCGAGATATACGTTGCCAACAACAACTCCATCTGTCGCAGCCTCAACCCGGACGGGAAATTTAACACGCATTGCAAAGCATTTTGCGGCACCGCGTTCGAAGAGGCGTCCGAGGTCGGTTCGACGGTCGCCTTCACCTGCCACGCTGGGCTCGAATGCCGAGTCGTGCCGGTGGATGACGAAGGCGTGCCGCTGGTTGCGATAATCGGGCGAACGTTCATTAAGGCGGAAAATTACCGGCGAGCTACCACGCGAGCAATTTCGGGCGACTGGAAAGATCATTCTCCGGCGGAGTTTTTCGAGAATGTTTTGCTGGCGGGTTCTGTTTCCGTACTCGACAAAGCAGCAGCAGAAATCGAAAGCCTGATGCCGAGGATCGCGAGATTTAAGAATGTCGAAAATGAAGTATTAGAAACACCCGAACACGCATATACGCGGCCCGAAACGGCTGTCCTGCCAATCGCAGAAATTAAAGATTCCGAACCGTCAAAGCCAAAACGAGTTCCGCCCCAATCGAATATCGTTGCCAGATTTAATCGCGAACTCGGCCTCGTGCCGACACTGCAAAAGGCGGTTCCTGCGCCTCTGGAGAAAGATCTCGCTGACGATGAACCGATCCTTGAGATCAGGCAAGCCCCCGAATCGCGCCCCGAGCCAGTAGCCGTAAAGCCTGAGCCGGAAAAAGCTGCGGTGGTTGAGCAAAAGCCGAAATCAAACGAGAAACGCGCGGCCGAGGCCCGGGCGTGGCGTTCGTTCTTTGGGTCGCTATTAAAGCTCGATTATCCAAAGGCGGCGGATTCGATCCTCGAATTTATTGCGATTCAATATGGGCTCTCGGCGACTATCTGGCTCGAAAAGAATGATAAACGCCTGGAAAATGCTGCGGCATATGGCGAAATGAAGAACCGCAAAGTGCGGCTCGGCATTGCGTCGGACGACCATCGTCTGATCGAAGCGGCTCAGAACGAAATGCCGCTTGAGATCAACGAGAAGCCTAAACAAGTTGCCGAAGCGAAGCCGCGGACGATGTACCTTTTCCCGATCGGCCTCGGCGGCGAGATCTCGGCGGCGATTGCGATCCTCGAAAAGATCGAAGATGAAAAGGTAAAACGCCATATTGCCCGTATCTGCCAGTCAATCGCCCCGCAGCTTGAGATCCTGCGCCTTCGAAGTCAGGTGGCACGCGGCGAAACACTCACTACCGCTGTCCGCCGGTTCAGCGACAGCCTTAAAAACATTGATGCCGAAGACCTCTGGCTGAAACTCACACAGAATGCGGCCGAGATGCTTGGCGCCGAGCGAGCTTCCTTAATGATCCTCGACGATCGGTCGCAGTCGCTCGATCTAATGGCCCTTATTGGCGGCCTGGGCCGTCCCGGAAAGGACGAGGTCGTTGGGGCGCGTGTTGCGAGGCTCGTTTTTGATAAGAATAAGCCGATCATCGTTCCGGATGTTGCAAAGACCGGGCTGCCGCCCGCAGGTGACAGCCGGAATTATAAAACGGCATCGTTTATGAGTTGTCCGTTGTCGATCTCGGGCCGAACGATCGGAGTTATGAGTTTTGCTGACCGGGCGACCGGAAAGCCGTTTGACCGCGGTTCGCTCAATCTTTTCAGCGCCATTGCTCCGCAGCTTGCGGTAGCGATCGATCGGGCATCGCTGAAGGAAAAGGCCGGTGAATTCGAACAGCTTTCTGTGACCGACGCTCTGACGGGCCTGCTCAACCGCCGCTACATCGAGGCCCGCTTGCTGGAAGAGGTAAAACGCTCGAATCGTCACGGGTTTCCGATGAGTTTTATGATGATCGATGTCGATCATTTTAAGTCCTACAACGACCAATTCGGCCATCCGGCTGGTGACGAGGCTCTCAAGCTGGTTGGCTTCGTGATCCGGGAAACTCTGCGAGGTGCAGACGTTGCGGCGCGGTATGGCGGCGAAGAGTTTTCGATCCTGCTGCCTCAGACGACTGGTGAAGAAGCCGGAGCTATTGCGGAGCGTATTCGGAGCAATATTGCCGAAACTAAATTCCCGCACCGCCGCGTAACAACGAGTATCGGGATTGCCAGTTGTTCCGCCGATCTTTGCTCTGCGACCGACCTGATCAAAGCCGCCGACACGGCATTGTATGAAGCAAAAAAACGCGGACGCAATCGCGTACTTCCATTTGAAAAACTAGGCGTTTAGACCGCAGAATTAGCAGTAGCCCGATGAGGAAGCCTTTGGTAAAAAGGATATTTGCGAGAACGGATCAGACCGATTTTGTTGGTCGGGCATCGCATGTCGAAAGGCTTTTGAAAATTGCTGAAAGAGGCTCGGGTGGCCTGGTTTTGCTCGCCACTCCATCTGTGGGCAGCTCCGAACTGCTGCGTCACGTTTACGACCGCTTGTTTATCGAGCAGGACGAAACGATTCCTTTTTATTTCGAGATCAGGAAAAGCGACCGGACGGCTCAGAATGCCGCTGTGCGTTTCCTGCGCGAATTCCTGCTCCAAACCGTTGCATTTCGGCGCTGTGATTCACGAATAATCGACGCGGCGCCCGAAATAAGTGAGATCGCGGATCTCGCGGTCGCCGAGGACGGTTACTGGATCGACCGCCTTATCGAGGCGTACAGCAACGATGGCCGGAGTAATGACGAGCTCGGCTTCACTCGAAATTGCCTGAGCGCGCCGCTCCGGGCCGCGTCGAGCGGAGTTAGGCCGTTTGTCCTTATCGATGACGTACACCTGCTTTCGAAGCTCGAAGGCGGCGATGCGTTTTTTGATGATATCCGCGAGGTATTTGGACGTTCGACGATTCCGTTTGTTCTCTCGGGAGAGCGGCGGGCTCTTTTTGCCAGTACTTCGTTCCAGACGATGCCGCTCGATGTGTTTTCATTTACTGAGGCCGGCACGTTTGCCGAACGCCTTTCGGCAAGATTCGGCGTTGAGATCAATGACCAGACCCGCGACCTGATCGCTGTCCAGCTTGGCGGAAATGCGACACAAATCGTCTCGCTGTTCGCCTCGGCGGCGGCGAATGCATGTGGGCTGAACTCATTCGAGCAGGTCGAGCAGATTTACACCGATGAGATATTTGGCGGGCGGATCGGGCGATATTTTGATGGTGTTTTTGACGAGTCGATTCCCGATGTGGTTCAGCAGTCGAAAGTCTTATGGCTATTGACCGAGACGCTTGCCGCACGCAGCGGTCACGTGCCTGTTGCGTACTGGAAGCGACATTCCGGCCTGTCGGGCAGCGAATTGGATCGAACTCTCGACGCCCTTCACAACCGCGAGATAGTTAACGTGGGGTCAGGCTCGGTCGAGATCGATACTTCGTCAACCGTTTTGTCCGACTACATTGCTGCTAGAAAACGCCTTGAGATCGAGGACGAAACTCGGGCACTCGCAGTGGGCGATGCTTTGGCAGAGAATCTGAAGCGTGCTCCGCAGCTAATGGCCCGCCACTATCGTCGCACATCCGCCATCGGACTTCGCGGTCTTTTGAGGGCGTTTGATGGTCGACGAATCTCGTCGGCCCTTTTTGAGTATTCGAGATTCAAAGCGGAATTTAAGGGCGCGGACGACAAACGTATCCTAAGAGCACTGAAGGATGACGATTCGCTCGTTGATCTGCCCCGCCTCGTCTATACCGCCCACACGGCGGCCTTTTATCCGAAACTCAACGAGCAATGTGAACCGGAACGTTCAGCCGTTGGCCTCGGGTTTCGCGACACCGCCGGGAAAGAGGAAACGGCCTGGATCGCGGTCCAAGTCGACTCGAAACTGGAGGCAACCCGTGATCTGGTTCAATTCTGGTGCGACCGGCTCGAAATGGCTGCCCTGAATTCGAATTTTGAAGACCACCAAATATGGCTGATCGCACCGGAAGGGTTCGACGATGATGCCGTCGCAGCTCTGGAAGAACGTAGTGCGTTTGGATCGAGCCGCAAGCAGGTCGAGCTGCTTGCCGAACTGCTGAATGCCGATCTTTCAGCCGATCCCACGATAGTTGCCGATGAATACGAGATCGTCGTTCCCATGGGTGAAGACACGGAAATGATCGCGGCCCACACGATCGAGGAGATCGCGAAACGGCATAACTTTTCGACCAAAGCGATCAATCAGATCAAAACCGCGCTGGTTGAGGCCTGCATAAACGCTACGGAACACTCGCTCAGCCCCGACCGCCGAATTCATCAGAAGTTCTCCGTCGCTGCTGACAAGATAACGATCACCGTCACAAACCGCGGCGTTCGTCTCGCGGATAAGCAGCCTAACCCAGACGCTCCGGATGCAGCCCGGCGCGGTTGGGGTCTGAAGCTCATTAAAGGACTCATGGATGAAGTAAGGATCGAAAAGACTGACGACGGTACGCAAATAACCATGATCAAATATCTGCAAAAGGCCGCCGCGGCAGAGACCGCCTAACACTTTCCGGAAAAAGCATTTCGGGTGAAAATAACTCTTCCATTTCATCACGGATTTGTGTATAAAGAAATGCGACCGGTGGTATAAGCAGATGTTTAAATCGAATACATCGCGGAGTCACCGAATCTCATCTTAGAATTCGGCATGCGGCCTATGACATTGGTTACGAAAATCCAAAAATTTGAAAATCATGCCGCCTCTGTGTTATGCTGTAAATTGCGTCAGACGATCGTGACGCCAACCTGCCTACCGATCAAGCCAAGCGATAAAAGTTCAATGAAAAGACCCGCCAATAATATCCTTCGATCTTTGCTTGTCGCCGTACTTCCTTTCGTTTTGACAGCAGCGAGTTTTGGGCAATCCAGATCTCCGATGCTTCAGGATATTCAGGTAAAGAATGAGAGCTACTCGACGAAT
Organism: Pyrinomonadaceae bacterium; assembly: GCA_040080065.1. Taxonomy (GTDB): domain Bacteria; phylum Acidobacteriota; class Blastocatellia; order Pyrinomonadales; family Pyrinomonadaceae; genus OLB17. Next base: position 59,346 of record JBEBJB010000002.1, on the reverse strand, counting down.
CAGCCGGCCCAGATAGTTCCAACGCCGACGCCTCTTGTTTCGAAAACCGGTAACTCGACGGCGGCTGTCCCGATGAGCGGAATGCGAACGCTGTTTCCGGCTCTGGCCGAGGTGCAGCCTCCGGGATATTCGGGCATTCTGGTCGAATCGCTGGACGGCAACGTCGTTGTCGAAAGCAACTCTAATTTTACTTTCAATCCGGCTTCCAACGTTAAGATCGCAACGACATACGCGGTTCTAAAGACCTTTGGCCCCGAGTTTCGCTTCATGACCAACGTTTACACGGACGGTGCGGTCGATCGGAATACGGGTATGCTAAACGGTAACCTTTATGTTTCCGGCAAGGATCCGATGTTTGGTTATCAGCACGGCGTGGCATTGGCGTACGAGCTAAATCGTCTCGGCATTCGCACGGTATCTGGTGATCTGATAGTCACGGACAACTTCGTGATGAACTATTCCGGCTCGTCGCTGGTTTCCGCTCAGACATTGGCCTCGACGATGGACATGTCGAAGCGCAATGCCGCGGCAACCAAGATCTGGTTGAACCATCTGTCCTATTCGGGCAAATTTAATCAGGTGAATTTTGTTCCGGGCATCATCTTTACGGGTTCGACGTACGTTCAGCCGATTCCGAGCAATCTGAGTTTGCTCTTTACGCATGAATCCGCACAGCTTCGCGAGATACTTAAGGCGACGATGTGTTACTCGAACAATTTCCTGGCTGAGAAATTGGGCGATCTGGTTGGCGGGCCGTTTGCAGTTGCCCGGCTCGTGCAGTTAAATGCTGGAGTTCAGCCGCAGGAATTCTCGATCGCAACATCGAGCGGCCTCGGCTACAACCGGGTGACACCTAACGCGATGATGCGGCTGCTGCGTTCGCTCAGAAATGATCTGGCCCGCTACAAGATGACATTCGCCGACATCATGCCGGTTGCCGGTATCGATAAGGGCACGCTCGAAGGCAGATTTGACGCGGATTTTGCCCGCGGCAGCGTTGTCGGTAAAACTGGCACGCTTCCCAATACCGACGGCGGTGTCAGTGCTTTGGCCGGTGAGGTCAATACACGAAACGGGCGGCTGCTGTTCGTCATATTTAACCAGCGAGGCGGCGTTGCGAAATTCCGCAGCTTCCAGAATGGGTTCGTCTCGCTCGTCCAGGGCCAGTTCGGCGGGGCGATGCCGATGACCTACGACGTGATCTCGCTCGATACGCGGCTCTCGCGTACGCGTGTCAGCTATCCGACGGGTTATGCGTACGGCAACTAGAAAAGCGGGAACAACTTTAACGATCTGAGGCTGTCTGAAAAGGCAGCCTCTTTTCATATTTTGGGGGTGAAAAAAAGTGCAAAATCATGCGCCGGTCAAACGGCAGCCCAAAAAGTGTGAAACGTTTCACACTTTTAATAAAAAGCCCTGTTTACGGCGTTATCAAACAAAATAATGCCGGTTTGGTCGTAGGAATAAGCCGGTTTGCCGGCTATAAATGCCTTGATTGGTAGAGGTATTTGCGAGATAGGTCGAAGGTTGATCGGGCAAAGCTACTCTACCAAAACGCGTCGCAGATTTCCGGCTTCTCAGGCGTTGTCTTTTTTCTTTGCGCCCGACGTGAGATAATCTTCGCTCGACCCGATGAGTGACAATAATACAACCACGCCCGCTCCTGAGTCACAGGAGATAACCGAAACTCCCGAATCGCTTGCCGAGCCTGCGGCGATCGAAGAAGCCGAAGCTAAACCGGCGACCAAGCAAACCAGCGTGGCCCGCTCGGCCGGGATCGTTTCGATCGCGGTCATGTTCTCGCGTGTGTTGGGCTTGCTTCGCGAGATGATCTTCGCACACTTTTTTGGCGCCGGATTTCTTTATGACGCGTACGTAGTAGCGTTTCGAATTCCCAATGTCCTCCGCGACCTGTTTGCCGAGGGAGCTTTGTCGGTCGCGTTCGTCAAGGTTTTTACCGATTACCAGATAAACAAAGGCGAAAAAGAAGCCTGGCGGCTCGCGAGCCTGGTGCTAAATCTGCTCGCGGTCGTGATGAGCGTTATCTGCATCGTCGGCATTATCTTTTCAAAACAGTTCGTCGGGCTGATCGCAGATGGATTTTCGCCCGAGAAAGCTGCGCTTGCCACTACGCTCACGCAGATAATGTTCCCGTTTATTTTGCTCGTAGCGCTCGCTGCACTGGCGATGGGTGTTTTGAACACGAAAGGCGTTTTTGGCGTTCCGGCGTCGGCTTCGACGGTTTTCAATATTGTCTCGATCATCGTGGGTCTCGGCGTCGCTTACTGGCTGAGCGGCGGCGGATGGGCCAAGTCAACCGATCGCTTCACGCTGCCGGAGGCTTCGGCTCAGTGGGCGATCATCGGCATGGCGATCGGAACGCTGATCGGCGGAGCTGCGCAGTTTTTGATACAGATCCCTTCTTTGATAAAGGTGGGATTTCGCTTTACACCTGTGTTAGCTTTCGCCGATGAAGGCGTTAGAAAAGTGATGTCTCTTATGGGCCCGGCGATAATCGGGACGTCGGCGGTTCAGATCAACGTTCTGATCAATACATATTTTGTATCCGGTATCGAAGGGGCTCAGGGTTGGCTCAGTTACTCGTTCCGTCTGATGCAATTGCCCATTGGCCTCTTCGGCGTCGCCGTCGGAACTGCCGCGATCCCGGTAATGTCGAGACTCGTGAGTGAGGGCAAGATCAAAGAATTTCGTGACACGGTTTCGTCGTCGATGAATCTTGTCTTCCTCATGACGTTGCCATCGGCGTGCGGACTGATCATACTCGGCGAACCGATAATTCGCCTGATTTATGTGCGTGGAGCTTTTAAGGAAGGCGATGTCCCGATGACGGCATGGGCTCTGGCTGGCTATTCTATCGGACTTACGGGTTATGCCGCGATCAAGATCCTGTCGCCCGCATTTTACGCTCTTAACGACGCCAAGACTCCGATGCGCATCGCGATCGGCTCTATCGTCGTCAACCTCCTTGGCAGCTATTTCCTACGCGAATGGCTCTCTAATTTCGGCGTAACACCCGAAACGCCTCATGGCTACGGCCATGTCGGCGTCGCTCTAGCCACATCGCTGGTCGCCCTTGTCAACTTTTTTGCCCTCGCTTTGATCCTTCGCAGCCGAATAAAGCGTCTGAATGGCCGAGACATCATATTTTCGTTTCTAAAAATAGCCGCTGCCTCAGCAGTGATGTCCGCTGCCGCCTACGGCACCTATCATTTATTGCTCGGAAATTATGGCTCGGCAACACTGATGCTCAGGATCATAGAGGCTTTTGTTCCGATCGCCGCCGGTGCGGTGTCGTTTGTGGTCGCGGCGAAACTGTTAAAAGTCACGGAACTGGAGCAGGCCGTAGGGACGATACGAAGAAAATTTGCCAGATAATGCGATCAGATATGATAATTTGGCTTTATGACGACGGAGAACCTGCTAGAACGGATAACGATGAATCCGAATATCTGTTTTGGCAAGCCGACGATTCGAAATATGAGGTATCCGGTTGAGATGATTCTCGACCTGCTGAGCGGCGGCATGACCAATGACGAGATACTCGCGGATTACCCCAGTTTGGAAGAGAAAGACATCTTCGCAGCCCTGTACTTTGCTGCGAGACTTGTCCGAGTAAATAGTGTTACCGAAGTATTAGCAGCGAGATAAATTTGATACAGGAATTCAAAGGGATAAAGCCAAAGATCCACGAAACAGCCTTCATTACCGAAGATTCAGTCATAATCGGTGACGTAGAGATCGGTGAGGATGCTAGTGTTTGGTATGGGTCGGTGCTTCGTGGGGATGTGAATTATATACGCATCGGGGCGCGAACGAATGTGCAGGACATGACGATGATCCATGTCAGCTCGAAAGGTTTGCCGACGATCCTTGAGGAGAATATCACCGTCGGCCACCGCGTCACGCTGCACGCCTGTTACGTCGAGAGCGGCTGTTTGATCGGCATGGGAGCGATCCTGATGGACGGCGTTAGGGTCGGGAAGAACTCGCTTGTAGCCGCCGGAAGTTTGCTCACGCCCGGAACGCAAGTTCCGCCCAATTCGCTCGTCGTCGGTTCACCCGCCAGAGTAAAACGCGAACTCACCGCCGACGAACTCGCGATGCTGGAAAAATCGTGGCGAAACTACGTCGAACTCAAAAATAAGTACAGTTGAATAGAAAAAATTTAACCACAGATGGACACCGATAGACACAGATAAGAGCGGATATATTAGGGATTTCCTATCTTCTTTCATCTGTGTATATCTGTGTCCATCTGTGGTTAAAATTTCTTTCTCTCCATCTCTGCGGTAAAATACCAACATGGCAAGTACCAGACCAGCCACCGAAATGCGTGATGTTGAGAAACGCGATCACGTGACTGGCATTATCAGGGAAGTTTGCGAAACAAACGGTTTCGAACTGCTCGAAAGTGGCGGGTCATTCCAGGTGAAGATCGGTGGCGACGACAAGTCTGTCGAGGCGAATGCGATACTTGCGGTGAACGAGACTCTTGAGCGTTTGGGCGTTCAGAATTTCGCGATCTATCTTAGTCACAGTGACGTTTTGGCGAGCATTCTGGAAACGGTTCGCGTTCCGGCGGAGCTGCGGCCGAGGACCTTTGCCGCTATCCGCAGCTTTAGCAAGTTCAATATCGAGGGCTTTGTTGCCGAATTGCAGGATGCCGGCGTCTCGGAAAACGCGTCGACCGTCCTTGCCGAGCTTTTCCTGACAACCGACGAGATCCTTAATCAGGAACGTGACATAAACCAAACCGTCGTCAGCAATTTGCTGAATATCGTCAACGTCGACACGCTGACTGCACTCGGAGCGATTCTTCGCTCGACCGGGCGAAAGCCGGTCTTTATCGATCCGGCCCTGCCATGCGAATCGCCGTTTGACGCGGGAATTGTGATCGAAGCGCGAACGTCCGGGCTGGATGTTCTCGGCGAGGGCGGCCGTATCGTCAGGTCGGATGATGAAACTGTCTTTGCGTTCTCGTTCGACATCGAAAACATCATCGAACTGATTGATTCCAAAAAAATAACCGCCCGCGGCACCACCGACGCCTGATTCCACCGCACTTCTGCGGTAAACTACCAATATGGCAAGTACAAACCCGGCCCGCGGAATGCGCGATTTCCTGCCCGCCGACGTCCGAAAACGCAACTACGTCATCGGCATCATCAAGGAAGTCTACGAATCCTACGGCTTCGAACCGCTCGAAACGCCCGCGATCGAAAATCTCGAAACACTCACCGGAAAGTACGGCGAAGAAGGCGGGCAGCTGATGTTCAAGATCTTGAAACGCGGTGAAAAATTAGATCTTCTAAACCTTTATCAAGAAGCTAAGAAACAAGCGGATTGGACAGTTCAAGAGCTCGATGCCGTACTTGCGCAACTCCGACCAAACTCGCTTGCGGACCTCGCGCTTCGCTATGACCTAACCGTTCCGCTTGCCCGAGTTGTTGCGAATAATAGGAACGAACTGCCAAAGTTTTTCAAGCGATATCAAATCCAGCCCGTATGGCGAGCCGATCGTCCGGCTCGTGGAAGGTTTCGGGAGTTTTATCAGTGTGACGTTGATTCGATTGGATCTTCGTCTATGGCGGTGGAGGCTGAACTGATTTCAGCGGTGAGTGAGATACTGAATCGCCTGGGATTTAAAGATTTTGTTATTCGTATCAACCATCGCAAATTGCTTTCCGGAATTCTTGGATACTGTGTTTCCGACGAGTCAAAACACCTTGCAGCTATTACCGCAATTGATAAATTGGACAAGATCGGCTCTGAAGGCGTAATCAAAGAACTTGATCTAATTGGAATTGACGAGCAGGAATCTGAGCGGTTGATAGGTATTTTTGAGAATTATCGCGATCAGATATCGGCGATGACCCGAGATCCTTTTATCTATAGAACGCTTCTTGAAATGCTTGATCAAGTAATCGGTGGTGATTCGGATGTGGGGAAAGCGGGAATTGCCGATTTGATGAATTTGGGAGATTTGATTTGCGAGCTAGGCGATAAATTCCATTGGCAAATTGACCCTTCGCTTGCTCGCGGACTTTCTTACTATACCGGAGCGATAATGGAAATAAGCGTTCCTGATCTCGCCGGAAGTCTCGGCGGCGGCGGACGTTACGATGGATTGATCGGCATGTTTGGCAAGGAACAAATTCCTGCGTGCGGATTCTCACTCGGTCTCGAACGCATTCTCGTTGTGATGGAAGAGCGCGGGATGTTTCCGCCGGAGATCGCCGAATCGACGCCAGCGAATGTGATGGTCACGATCTGGAGTGACGAGACTGTTGGCGAATCGCTGAAACTTGCGAACGAACTGCGTGCCGAGGGCCTTCGCGTGACGGTTTATCCGCAGGCTGACAAGGAGGATAAGCAATGGAAATATGCCAATGCGATTCGAGTGCCCTGGATATGCACGGTTAACGACCAGGATATCGAAGAAGGGATGGTCTCATTCCAAAATCTCCGAACGCGCGACAGATATCGCGAACCGATCGACAAAGCCGCCGCAAAAATTAAACAGTCCGCTTAGCGGAAAGCAGCATTTAGCCACAATCGTACGATTGTGGAACGGATGGGCGTTTGATCAAGTTCGTGTAACGAACAACAAGCATGGCGATGATCTGTCGCTCGCACGAGCTTGGGTTTGTTGTTCGCTTTTCCCCATAGCCGACGCTATGGGCTAAATGCTGTTGTTCGCTACGCGAACAGCAGCATTGTGTTGTTTTCATCGCTGTTGTTAGAGTTTAATTATTTTCAGGATAGCACTATGTTCGCGTAGCGAACAATAGCATTTAGCCACAGTCGCAAGACTGTGGAATCGGTCAAAATAATTTTGCAGTTCGCGTGGCGAACGACAGGCCAACATGCCACACACATATTCAAATCTGATCTTTCACCTCGTCTTTTCCACAAAAGATCGTCGTCAGTTGATCACGCCGGAATTGAGGTCGCGGCTTTATGAATACATCGGCGGCACGATTCGCGGACTTGGCGGAGCCCTTATCGAGATCGGCGGCGTTTCAGATCATGTTCATATTCTTGTGATTTTGAAACCGACGATCTTACTCGCCGATTTTATGCGCGAGATCAAATCATGTTCATCAAGATGGGCGAATGAAGTTACCGGCGGAAAATTCGAATGGCAAAATGGTTACGGCGCGTTCACGGTCGGAAAGTCGCAGATTTTGAGTGTGCGACGATACATACAGAATCAAGCAGAACATCATCGGAAAGTTGATTTTAGAGCAGAATTCCTGGAATTGCTCGAACGCGCGGGTGTTGACCATGAGGAGAAATACTTATGGCGATGACCTGTCGCTCGCTACGCGAGCTTAGCAAATTTTAATTCGTGCGTCCCATAGCTGCCGCTATGGGCTAAATGCTGTGATCCGCTAAGCGGATCGAAACATGAGAATGGTAAATAAAACGAAAATCGGATTTTTAGGTTTGGGCATGGTACTTATTTTGGCCTTGTCAATCACCTCGCAAACGCCTGAGAACTCTAAGAATCTGCCCAACTTTCACAAAGTCAACGGCCAGCTCTATCGCGGCGGGCAGCCTAAGGATGCGGGATTTGCGGAGCTAAAAAGGCAAGGTTTTGTGACGGTCATCAGCCTTCGCGACGATGATGAACGGGCTCGAAGGGAAAAAGAACTCGCCGAGGCTGCCGGGCTGCGGTTCATCAATGTGCCGCTCGCAAACTGGAGCCGTCCGAGCGTAAAAGACATCGAGGCCATCGAGGCCGCGATCGACCTTCCCGAAAATCAACCTGTCTTTGTCCATTGCCGCCGCGGTGCCGATCGGACCGGAACCGTGATGGCCGTCTATCGCATGAGGCACGATGGCTGGAATGCCAAACAGGCGAGCGAAGAGGCCGAGAAATTCGGGATCGGCTGGTGGCAGTTCCCGATGCGCGATTTTATCCACGATTACTATCGCGACATGCAAAATAAGACACAACACGACTGATCCCTGATTAGGAACGCCGATGTACCGCAAACTCGAACCAAAGCTCATTGCCGTCTTACGCGAAGGATACACGCGGAAACAGTTTCAGGGCGATCTTTTGGGCGGTTTGACGGTTGGGGTCGTGGCTTTGCCGCTCGCGATCGCCCTCGCGATCGCCTCCGGCGTTAAGCCGGAGCAAGGGCTTTATACCGCTATTTTTGCGGGCTTTGTGATCGCGGTTCTGGGCGGATCGCGTGCGCAGATCAGCGGGCCGACCGGTGCTTTCATCGTCATCGTCTATGGCATCGTGCAGAAATATGGCTACGACGGCCTCGTCGTCGCGACGCTGATCGCCGGCGTTTTACTGATCATAATGGGGCTCGCTCGAATGGGAGCGTTTCTCAAATTCGTCCCATATCCCGTTGTCATTGGCTTCACCTCGGGCATTGCTCTCATCATTTTTTCCTCACAGGTCAGCGACTTTCTCGGGCTAAAGATCGATAAGGTTCCGGCGGATTTTGTTGAAAAATGGATCGAATACATTCGCCATATCGCAACGATCGATCCTTACACGATCGCGGTCGCGGCGTTTTCATTGCTGATCATCATTCTGTGGCCAAAGGTGACGCATCGCGTGCCCGGACCGCTGATCGCGATCCTCGCCGTGACGTTTGTGGTCCAGTATTTTCAGATACCGGTCGCGACCATTGAAACCCGGTTTGGCGGCGTTCCGAACACGCCGCCGCTGCCGCACATACCGACGGTTACGTGGACGATGGTGCAGGATATGTTCTCGCCGGCGATCACGATCGCGATCCTTGCCGGTCTCGAATCGCTCCTTGCGGCTGTGGTTGCCGACGGAATGATGGGAACGCGGCACCGCTCGAACATGGAGCTGATCGCCCAGGGAGCCGGCAATATCGTTTCCGTAATGTTCGGCGGCGTGCCGGCCACGGGTGCGATCGCCCGCACGGCGACCAATATCAAAAGCGGCGGCACGACGCCGTTTTCGGCGATAATCCACTGCGTATTTCTGCTTCTGGTCCTGCTGTTCATCGGCAAATGGGCGGCAATGATCCCTATGGCGACACTCGCCGCGATTCTCATCGTCGTCGCCTATAACATGAGCGAGTGGCGGGAATTTAAGCATCTGCTCAGCAGCCCGCGTGGTGATATCGCCGTGCTGCTCGCAACCTTTTTCCTCACCGTATTTATCGAATTGACTGTCGCGATCCAGGTGGGAATACTTCTCGCCGCGTTTCTTTTCCTACAAAAAATGTCGACCGAAACGCACGTCGACGTGATAACCGAGAATCTAAAGGAGGATGAGGAGTTTCGCGGACGTGACATGACTGGGATCGAGATCCCGAAAGGGGTTGAGGTTTTCGAGATCTATGGTTCGTTATTTTTCGGTGCGGTCAGGCAGTTCAAGGAGTCGATCCGCGTGGTTGCGACCAAGCCGAAGGTTCTGATCATCAGGATGCGGCAGGTTCCGACGATCGACGCGAGCGGCGTTCACGTTCTTGAAGAATTGGCGACCGAGGCGGTTGGCAATGGTCAGGTGCTTATATTTTCAGGAGTTTCGCGCAGCGTTTACCGCATCATGCGAAAGAGCGGATTCGTGAGCTTGGTCGGCGGAAAGAATTTTGCCCGCGACATTTTCGCGGCCCTGGAACTCGCAAAATCACATCTTGACGCTGCGGATATTGAGAGGACGAGATGAACGAGATCCTCAAAAACTACCATTCGGAAGCAATCCAGTTGGTTACAAGATGCGAGGTGTTAACATGCGGACGCTGTGGTACTCTATCTAGCGGTAATCACTTATGAAAGCCATTTCTATCCTAGGTTCCACTGGCTCGATCGGCTGCAACACCCTCAAGGTAATCGAACACCTCGGCGACACACGCGTCGTCGCCATGGCGGCTGGGCGCAACATGCGAAAATTCGCCGAGCAGATCGCCGCCTTTAAGCCGGAACTCGTCTCCTGTGACGACGAAGTCTGTGCCGAAACGCTCTTGCAGGAGCTGCATACCCTCGGGGTAATACCTCCAAAAATCGAAACAAATTCCAAAGGGCTCGTTGCCGTCGCAACTCATCCAGAGGCTTCGACCGTCGTGTCAGCAACCGTAGGTGCGGTCGGTTTTGTACCGACTTTACGAGCGATCGAAGCCGGAAAACGGATCGCTCTGGCGAATAAGGAAACGCTTGTTATCGCAGGTGAACTGATGACCGCCGCCGCCCTAAAGTCCGGGGCCGAACTGCTGCCGGTCGACAGCGAACACAACGCCATTCATCAATGCCTTCGCGGCGAAAATATCGAGGAAGTAAAACGCCTCATCCTCACAGCTTCCGGCGGGCCTTTTCGCACGAAATCGAAAGCCGCGATCGAGAACGCCACCCGCGACGAAGCTCTCAATCACCCGAATTGGAAAATGGGCGACAAGATCACGATCGACTCGGCCACGCTGATGAATAAGGGCCTCGAGGTGATCGAGGCTCGGTGGTTGTTCGGCTTTGAAGCGGATCGCATCTCGGTGATCGTTCATCCGCAGTCGGTAGTTCATTCAATGGTAGAGATGATCGACGGCTCGATCATCGCTCAGATGGGCGTGACGGACATGAAGCACGCCATTCAATATGCTCTGACATATCCGTCACGTCAGGAAAATTGCACGCCGCCGCTCGATCTCACGGCACTCAGCCGACTTGATTTTGAGGGGCCCGATCTCGAACGTTTCCCATGTCTTGCCCTCGCGTATTCGGCACTTCGAACCGGGGGAACGATGCCGGCAGTGCTGAATGGAGCGAACGAGATCGCCGTTCAGGCCTTCCTTGACGGCAAGATCCGCCTCAGCGAGATCGCTGTAATCAATCGGGCAGTAATGTCTGAACACGAATCGCGGCCAGCCGATAGCCTCGAGGTAATTCTGGAAACTGACGCATGGGCTCGCGGACGCGCTATAATGAAACTCAGTAAGACCGCCGTTGCGTGAGTGAGGTTGAACTTTGTGGAGAATCTAAATCTTGAAAATCAGGCTTCGTCTTCGTTCATGCCTAATTATGGCGAAGGCTACGACACTAGAGCTATCCAAAAGAAATGGAAAAAGGATGAATATTATCGTCTTGCCGATCTTGGATTTTTCACAGGAAAGAAAGTTGAACTAATTGAAGGAGAGATAATTGAAATGGCTCCAATGGGAAGCCCGCATGCGACGGGCAATGGGCTGCTCAATGATTTGCTTGGAGAGGCGTTTGGCAAGGACTTTCATATAAGAAATCAAGCTCCGTTGGATGTAAGCGAAGTTTCGCAGCCGGAACCGGATCTATCCGTCATTGCTGGAACGCGACGCGAATATTCAACGAAGCATCCTGCAACTGCCGTACTTGTTGTCGAAGTGTCTGATTCTTCTCTCCTACTTGATCGTGATATTAAATCGTCTTTGTACGCAAGCAGTGCGATTCCTGAATACTGGATACTAAATCTTAAACAGCGGTGTTTGGAGGTTTATCGAAATCCAGTTGAGGATGCGAATCTAGGGTTTATTTACTCAGAGCAGATTATTGTCGGCGAAGGTCAATCAGTTTCACCGCTCGAAAGGCCTGAAGCGGAGCTATTGGTTGCCGATATGCTTCCATAACGTTTTTATTAGCAACTGGCCTTGAGCCTCTCGACTCTAATTGGCAGTTTTTTTGTTTGTTGGATTTATTGAAATGCCAGATATTCTGATCGCAGTTTTAGCAATAGTTTTTGTCCTCGGTGTAGCCATAAATATCCACGAGTTCGGTCATTTTATTGTGGCAAAGATCTTTGGGATGCGGGTCGAAGCGTATTCGTTCTTCGGCCTCGGGCCACGGCTTTTCGGCGTGAAGATCGGTCATACGGATTATCGTGTGTCAGCGATCCCACTCGGTGCGTACGTCAAACTCTATGGTGACGAAGCTACCGGCCCGCTCGAAGGCGGGGTAAATAATGATGACTCGGTTCCCGAATCGGAGCTATACGAATTGCGGCCGCGTTGGCAGAAGTTTTTTGTGATGCTCGGCGGTCCGTTTATGAATATCGTGCTTGCCCTCGCGATTCCGTTCACGCTGAACATGGTGTATGGCGTCCCGGCAAATCCGGCGCCGATCGTTGGTTTCGTTAAAACGGATGGAGCTGCCGCGAAAGCCGGATTGCAGGCGGGCGATCGAATTGTCAATTTTGACGGCATTGAGAACCCTTCATGGGACCGCATTCAGGACGACGCTCTGCTGATCCCGGAGAAGGAAGTTCCGATTGCCGTCGAACGTAACGGCCAACGCAAAGAGCTGAAAATCACGCCATCCAAGGTCACTGAGAAAGGGCAATCGGGCGGTTTCCTCGATATGGCTCCTGACGCAGGCACTGAGCCGGTTATCGTTGGCGTGATCGACGATAGTATGCCAGCCGGTAAATCGGGCTTACAAAAGGGCGACTGGATCACCTCGGTTAACGAAAAGGCAATCCGGAACAGCCAGGAGATGAAGATCCTCGTCGGCGAAGCTAAGGATCAACCGATCAAACTTGTGATCAATCGCAACGGCGAACGCAGCGAGATTACCACCAATGCCATTCAAAAGGACGGAGAATGGAGGATCGGTATTCAATTCGACTCATCCCTGATGGTTGCTCGTGAACCGGTCGGCGTCGTTGGAGCGTTCGGCGAAGCGGTCAATCAAAACATGCGCATCCTGCGTTTGACCGGTAAGGCTCTCGGCCAGGTCGGCACAGGCGAGCGTTCGGCACGCGACACCGTTTCGGGGCCGATCGGCATCGGCCAGGTGATCGTAACCACGGTTTTTGCGAGCGGATTTTTCGGGTTGCTTTCGGTCCTGATGTACATTTCACTCAGCCTCGGCGTGATGAATCTGCTTCCGATCCCGATGCTCGATGGCGGTCAGATAGCGGTGCTCGGTATTGAGAAAGTGATGTCGTGGTTCGGCAAAACGCTGTCGATGGCGGCGAAAGAGCGAATTCAGTTAAGTGGTCTCGCGATCGTACTGTTGCTTATGGTGACGGTGATTTTCTTTGACGTTTCAAGATTAATAAGTAAGTAATTTTGACCCGTTCAGAGGCGGGCTTGCCCGCCTTACTCCATATCGAGACGGCGGGCAAGCCCGCCTCTGACCTGCACGATCTGTTTAGATGAAAAGGATTACAAGAGCAGTAAAAGTTCGTGACATTCAGATCGGCGGCGGTGCGCCGGTTGCGGTGCAGTCGATGACGAAAACCGACACGACCGATGTCGAGGGTACGATCCGTCAGATCGAGGAAATGGTCACGGCAGGCTGCGAGATCGTTCGTATCGCAGTGCCTGACGATGATGCGGCGGCCGCGATGTACGAGATCCGCAAACGCACCGACGTGCCTATCGTCGCGGACATCCATTTTCACTACAAACTCGCTCTCAAAGCTCTCGACGCCGGCATCGATAAGCTTCGCTTAAATCCGGGAAACATCGGCTCGATCGACCGCGTTCGCGAGGTCGTCCGTGCAGCCGAGGCACGCAAAGTGCCCATTCGAATCGGCGTGAACGGTGGTTCGCTCGAAAAAGATCTACTCAAAAAATACGGCACCGCGACACCGGAAGCGATGGTCGAGAGCGGCATGCGGCACGTCCGCATACTCGAGGATCTAGGCTTTTCCGATACGATCATCTCGCTTAAGGCGTCTGATGTAAACCGCATGGTTGCCGCATATCGCCTGATGGCGGAAAAGGTCGATTACCCGCTGCATCTCGGCGTAACCGAGGCAGGAACGCCTTTCGGCGGTACGATCAAATCAGCGATCGGCCTCGGCATACTGCTTCACGAAGGCATCGGCGACACGATCCGCGTCAGTTTGGCCGCGGAGCCGCATGAGGAGGTGCGTGTGGGTTGGGAGATCCTGAAATCTCTCGAACTACGTAAAAGGGGAGTCACGGTAGTTGCGTGTCCGACGTGCGGACGACTCGATATCGATAATTTCGTCGAGATCGTCACCGAGGTCGAACGCCGTCTCGCTCACGTTGAGGAACCGCTGCACCTATCGATTATGGGCTGCGCGGTCAACGGCCCTGGTGAAGCTCACGATTCGCAACTCGGAATTACGTTTGGCCGTCAGGTCGGCATGATCTTCAAAGACGGCGTCCCGATGCGAAAGGTCGCAGGTGCTGATATCGTCGAGGAATTTGTGAAAGAGGTCGAAATTCTGCGCAAAGAAGGTGCGGGTGCTAAGTCGCTCCTGGAAGCGAAATCTCTCGTGCAAATTACCTGATTTTGCCACAGTGTGCACAGAGAAAAACAACTCTGTGTTCTCTGGGGCAAAAATCCTAACATTTTACGGAAACAAGATCGTCAGCGGCCACGCAGGGATATTTCTCAGCACGCCGAACGTCACCAGAACGATCATAAATGCGTACATAAATCCAGGCCGCGTCGCCCACATATGCAGCCCACGGCCTCGAACCGCCAATAAGACAAGCGAAACCGTCACCCAACCAAAGATCACAGCCCAGACCGGAATCAAAAAGTTATAATCCAGGGCCGTAATTATATCCCCACGAAACAGAGCATGAAACCCGCGTGTCAATCCGCACCCGGGACACGCACATCCAGTCAACGCGAACAACGGGCAAACCGGAAAAAAATTTGCTTTGGAAGGATCAAAATACGCGACAGCCCCTGAACCCGCTATCATTGCGACCGCTCCCGCCGCCGCCGTTGCGCGCTCTAAAACCGATGAGATCGTCAAATTGTCGATACTGTTTTCCGCTTGCATCTCGCAATTCTACCTAACTGGCGACCGATACGACGCTCCCGCGTCGGCTGGCGACGCCGTGATCAATTGATACGAATCCCCCGCGTCATCGTCGAAATGGCCTGTCTCAGATCTCTTTCGGGCAGGTCGGCGGGGACGCGGTATTTCGCTAAGTTATTCAGGATGTCGAGGGTTTCCTTTGGAATATCGTCGGGGGCCTTAGCGATCAGCTTTGGAAGAACGTCGATCGCGGTCTGTAGGTCGACACGATTTGTACGCTCACCGGCCATCGTCCAAAACGTGACAAGTCGCAAGGCCATGCCGATCTCGAACCGCCACAGGTCTCCGCCTTTTAGCTTTTCTTTGAGCGAGCCTTCGACCTCGCGCATTACTTTCCAACGGGTTTCGAGTTCCGTTCCTTTTTCGTCAAGGGCGACGAGCCGAGCCTTTTCGTCAGCGAATCTCGCGGCTAGGAGCTGCGCGGCCGGGCCAAGCGAGATGTTGTCAAATTGCCGTACGGACTCGAACGACGTACCAAACCTAAACCAATCGACCCGGTCGATAACGAAAGCATAGTGAAGAAAGCCTTCGTATCTGACGGCCCTGCCTTCCCTGTCGATCAGCGGGCGAAATTTTGACGTTGCAGCCGCTAATTCCGCCGCATCCTTCAGCATCGGGTGGCATTCTATGGAACATTGTGCCGAAACGACGTCGCCATTCTCATCGACAACGACCAGCAGCGTGAGCCCGGCCCCGTCGGCCGCAACTGCTGTCTCGGGAAACGCAGGTTTCACCAAGTTTATCGCCCGAGCGTTAATATCGGGAACGCGAATCCTCGTCTGCGGTACTGACGTTTGGCCGATAAGTGTTGCGGAAAAAAACGTCACGGAGGCGATCATGAAGAGGATAGAGTTTCGCATGCTTCTATTGTAACAGCCTATGTCAAGCGGTCATCCCGATAAAGAGTGCATCGGCGGCGACCTTGCGGTTGATGTTAACGGCGAAATTTTCTCGCATCGTGTCGATGTCGGCAAGCCAGAACGGAATATTGTCACTAGCAGAATGACGAGCCAGTGTGCCCAGGAGATCGCTAAGATCGGAATTCACCACTCGTGAGTCATCACTGCTGACCCGCAGCGTCCATACGTCGTGCAGTAGGGAAGCGAGCACGTCGATGCTTTCTTCGAAAGTGTCTTTGTTCTTTGCATCGTTCATTTCTTCCGAGATGCGGAGCAGGGCAGCACGGTCGCTGGTTTCGAGAGCGTTCGTTACGACTGCGAGCATGCGGTCGCGCCTTTGGCGAAATTTCTCGATGTTGATCGAGACGGCTCTGCCGATGCTGCCGCGTGACAGGCGGGCGGCGAGCTTGGCTTCGTCGTGGGTGAAAGCCCTGTCCGCGATCAGGTATTTTTCGATCTCGTCGGTACCGACCGGAGCAAACCTGAGCACCTGACATCGCGACCTTATCGTCGGCAGCATTGAATCGGCACGCGAAGTGACGAGAAAGATGTGCGAGCCTGCGGGCGGCTCTTCCAGCGTTTTGAGCAGAGCATTTGCCGCCGCATCGTTCATTTTGTCGGCGTTGTCGATGATGAAGAAACGAGACTGTGCCTCGTACGGACGAAAGTTCGCTTCGGATTCCAGATGGCGGATCGCATCGACCGGGATGGTTCGGTTGTACGCGATGACCATTCCGACATCTGGATGATCTGAGAAAATGACGCGTTTGTGGGCGTCTTTGTCTTCAGGTTTGGGCAATGTGAATGTTCCGGCACGGCGGCAAGCCGGGCATTCGCCGCAGGCTTCGCCCTCGGTCAGATCCATACATATCAGCGAGCGGCAGAGTTCGATCGCGAACTGCCGTTTCCCGATTCCTTCGTCACCGGCGAGCAGCATGGAATTCGGCACACGTCCTTTAGCGATCAGATGCCGCAGAGTTTGTTTGACGTGTTCGTTTCCGACGAGATTTTTGAACATTAAGAATTTTAGCCGCGAAAAGGCACAGAAAGCACAAAAAAAATACGGTTATTGGGTCAGGACGCTGCTCACGATAGATTTTACTTTCTGATGGATCTCTTCGATAGAACCTGACGCATCAACGATCTTAAACCTCTCGGGCTCGCGTTTTGCGATGCCGAGATACGAATTCCTGACCCGAGTATAAAACTCGGCGGTCTCGTCGTCCATTCGGTTACGTTTGGCGTGGGCTTCGTCGCGTACGGTCATTCGGCGGATGGCTTCGCGGACTTTGATATCGAAAAAGAGCGTGAGATCTGGTTTAAGGCCGCCGGTGGCGAGGTCGATCACTTGTTGGACTTTATCTTCAGGAAATCCCCGGCCTGCGCCCTGGTAAGCAAACGTCGCGTCGGCGTAGCGGTCTGATATGACGACGCGGCCAGCGGCGATCGCGGGTTTTATCAGGAATTCGACGTGTTGGGCCCGGTCGGCGGCAAACGACAGCAACTCGGCCATAGGGGCGACCTGTTCGGTGGTTTCAAGAAATGCTTCGCGCAGGGCTCTGCCGAGAGCGGTTCCGCCGGGCTCGCGTGTAACGACCATATCTACGCCTTTATCGCGCAGAACATCCGCCAGCATTTTCAACTGTGTCGATTTGCCGCTACCGTCGATGCCCTCAAAGGTGATGAATTTGCCGCTCAAGCCGAATGGTGTTCAGGTGCGGGCCGCCGCTCCTGTGAGATCGAGGAAATCGCATGCTTGAAGATCAACACATCAGGGCCGCCGACGTCCAGCAAGACCGAAAATTTATCAAAGCTTTTTATGCGCCCGGAAACGGTTGCTCCCTGAAGGAGATGAATTACCACCGTTATCCGCTCGCGGCGAGCCGAGTTTAGAAAGGCATCCTGAATGTTCTGGGCAGCCTGCTTTTCCATAACAATTCCTCAAGTAAGTTTTCTAGGTAAGGGTTCCTGCTGAGATTATACCAAATATTCTCTATACGACAATCTTTTTCGTCAGAGCCGTTTTGAAACCGCGAAATAACACGAAATGAGCACGAAATGTTCCAGCCTATTTGTGTTTGTTAGTTGGTCCACCTTCTTTTCCGATTAGCTCAAAAAGTTTCGCCGCGACTGCATGGTCAGTCCCAAAACCATCTAGCCAGACCACGCCCGGCTCGCGTCGGAACCACGTCATTTGCCGCTTGGCATAGTTGCGAACGTCCTGTTTCGATTGCTCGATCGCGGACTCCAGCGTTCGCTCGCCGCGAAGATATTCGCAAACCCGGCGATACGCGTGAGCCCCGAGTGCGTTGCCATTATCTCTTACGCCGTCCGCGAGTAACTGTTTCACTTCATTTACGAGTCCTGACGCGAAATGCTGCTCAGTACGGACGTCTATTTTTTCATATAGCTCGGAGCGTTGCGGATTTAGTACAAACAATCGAATACGATCTGCAAATTCCGGTGGGTCGGGAAGGTTCGACTGTTGTTTCGAAAGCTGTTTTCCTGTCTGAAAATAGACCTCCAATGCACGGATCACGCGAATGTAATCATTCGGCGAGAGTTTTTTAGCAGTCTCTGTATCGAGGCGGTTGAGCATCCGATGCAAAAATTCAGAGCCACTGTTTTTGTGGATCGTTCGGAAACGCTCACGCAGATTTGTGTCGGTTTTTGGACTTTCGAATAGCGGCCGCCTAAGCGTGCGCAGATAAAATCCGGTCCCGCCGACCAGAACCGGAACTTTGCCGCGAGATTCGATCTCATAGATCTTTGCCGCCGCATCTCTAGCCCAATCGCCGGCTGTGTAGTCGATATTTGGATCCACGTAGCCTATCAAATGATGCGGTACGCCACGCATTTCTTCTTCGCTCGGTTTGGCGGTCGCGAGCTGAATTCCCTGATAGATCTGCACCGAATCGCAATTGATTACCTCGCCGCCGAAACGCAAGGCCAGCTCCACGGCAAGCGCGGTCTTACCCGACGCTGTTGGGCCGGCGATTGCGTAAATATACTTTGTCACGAAATGAGATTATCAGCTTTTGCCATCCGAAATAAGTCAGAAGTGATAAGTGAAATGTGATAAGTTTAACTTCTCACTTTTTACCTAGTACTTATCACTTAATTCGGCGACGCGAAAATGAAATATTTACTGGCATCGATATTGTCACTGCTTCTTTGGCTGGATGTGCCGGGCCAAGCTGCCAACTACGTCAAATACGTCAACCCGCTTATTGGCACGCAGAAGATGGGCCACACGTTTCCAGGGGCGACGGTGCCGTTCGGCTCGGTGCAGCTTTCGCCGGATACAGACGAGCAACCGCATAATATTGGCGGGAAATATAATAAGGATACCTATAAATACTGTGCGGGTTATAATTACGACGATATCGAGATCGTTGGTTTTTCACATACGCATTTCAGCGGTACCGGGCACAGCGATCTCGGTGATTTCTTGGTAATGCCGACGGTCGGGCCGCTGCAACTGGAGCCTGGAAAAAAGGGAGATCCGAAAAGTGGCTTCCGTTCCGCTTTCTCGCACGCAAACGAAACGGCCGAGGCCGGATTCTACAAAGTTAAGCTCGATGACGATAACATCCTTGCCGAGATGACAGCGACCACGCGTGTCGGGTTTCACCAATACACCTTCCCGGCGAGCGACAATTCGCACATCATCCTCGACCTGATGCACGGCATTTACAATTACGAGGACAAGAATGTGTGGACGTTCGTCCGCGTAGAAAACGATCATACGATCGTCGGCTATCGCCAGACCAACGGCTGGGCGCGAACACGAACGGTCTACTTCGCGATGGAATTCTCAAAGCCGTTCACAAACTACGGCTGGAAGGATTTTGGAAAAAAGGAGTATCGCGGATTCTGGGGAAAATTCGATCAATCCAAGAACTTTCCGGAGATGGCCGGAAAGCAGATCAGGGCCTATTTTGATTTCAAAACAACCGAAAACGAGAAGATCAAGGTCAAGTTCGCTCTTTCACCGGTTTCGACCAACGGAGCAATTTCAAATTTGAGATCTGAAATCAAAGATTGGGATTTTGAGCGAGTAAAACGCGAGGCTCAAGGATCGTGGAATAAAGAACTGTCAAAGATCGCAGTCACCACGCTCGACGCGGGCGAGATGACCAATTTTTACACGGCATTTTATCATGCGATGCTTTCGCCGACGGTGTATATGGACACAGACGGCCAGTATAAAGGGATCGATCAAAATATGCACAGCGTTCGGAGTCCCGGCTTTAGCCGGCCTGACGTACGTGAGAGGCCAGCTAATGCCGGGGCTCTGAACACGATCAACTACACAACCTTCTCTCTTTGGGATACATATCGAGCGCTGCATCCGTTGCTAAACATCATTCAGCCGACACGAAATCGCGACATGATCCGTTCAATGCAGGCTCATTACGATCAGAGCGTGCATAAGATGCTTCCCATTTGGTCGCACTACGCCAACGAGAATTGGTGCATGATCGGCTATCATAGCGTTTCGGTTATTGCGGATGCGATAGTAACCGGAAATCTGACCGGCCCGGAAGCTGTAAAAGCTCTTGAGGCATCCGCCCAAACCGCTCGCACAAAATACTACGACGGCCTCGAATTCTATATGAAACTCGGATACGTTCCCGAGGACAAAAATGGTTCGTCGGTCTCGAAAACGCTTGAATACGCATACGACGATTGGGCAATCGCTCAGGCGGCGAAAAAACTTGGGAAAGCGGCGATCTATAACGAATTTATCAAGCGGAGCGAGAATTGGAACAATGTTTACGATCCGGCGGTTGGTTTTACACGGCCAAGGTCGTCGGACGGCAAATTCCTCGCAAAATTCGATCCGCTCAAGACCGAGGGGCAAGGATTTATCGAAGGGAATGCGTGGAACTATAGCCTCTACGTGCCACATGATCCGGCCGGATTGATCGAGAAAATGGGCGGGAAGACGAAGTTTGAATCACATCTCGATAAGTTGTTCTCGATGCACCTGCCCGACGAATTCTTCGCCGAAACCGAGGACATCACCCGCGAAGGCATCATCGGGGGCTACATCCACGGCAACGAGCCTGCCCACCACGTCGCTTATCTCTACAACTGGACGGATGCCCCATGGAAAACGCAGGAACGCGTCCGGATGATCATGAAAAACCAGTATAAGCCGACGCCTGACGGCCTCGGTGGTAACGATGACTGTGGCCAGATGTCGGCGTGGTATCTGTTCACGGCACTCGGCTTTTATCCGGTCGCTCCGGGCTCCGGACAATATTCGCTCGGAAGCCCGGTCGTGCAAACCGCGACACTTCGGCTCGAGAACGGAAAAACACTCTCGATCGAGGCGAAAGATCAGAGCGAAACGAAGGTTTACGTAACCAAAGTCGTCCTAAACGGCCAAACGCTAAACCGTCGATACCTGACCAATGCCGACATCATGGGCGGCGGGAAGATCGTTTTTCAGATGAGCGATAAGCCATCAAAATAATTATGATGCGATATATTTTTTTACTGATATTGCTAACCGGAACTGCATTCGGCCAGGTCACTCAACGAAATCTGCTAGCGACGCGTTACAGGCTCGAAGACGTAAAAGCCAGCCTTATCGCAAAGGCTGGGTGGAAGCCGTATCCAAAAACTCCGGGCGAATGGAAGGACCGCGTTCCGCAAACGCTGCTCGATGAGATCGTGAAAAAAGGCGAACAGTCATTGGCCAAAGAGATCCCGCAGATCCCGGCGACTCTTGTACTCGAATACGCGAGAACCGGCGATCGTGATAGATTTCAGGCTAAATCGTTCGGCCGCCGTAACCAGTTGATGGATATGGTTTTAGCGGAATCTATTGAAGACAATGGCCGGTTTAGCGACGCTATTGCGAATTATGTCTGGGCTATCTGTGAGGAAACCTATTGGGGCGTTCCGGCTCATCTCGCCGTGCAAAAGGCAAGGAGTGGATTGCCGGATGCAGACGATCCAACCGTCGATCTATTCGGAGCAGAAACTGCCGCGACGCTCGCGTTGACCGATTATTTCGTCGGCGAAAAACTCGACAAGGTTTCACCTTTGCTGCGGAAACGGATATACGCCGACGTGTACCGCAAGATCTTCGAGCCAATAAAACAAACAAAGCGCTACAACTGGCTCGACCCGGCCAGGAAGGTCAATAACTGGAATCCCTGGATCATGTCGAACCTTATGACAGCCAATCTCCTGCTCGAACCGGACGAAGCAAAGAGGGCGGAAAACCTCTATCAGTACATGAAATGGCTCGATATCTACATCAACGGTCTCGGTGACGACGGTGGTTGTGACGAAGGGCCGAGCTACTGGTTTGCGGCGGGTGGCAGCGTTTTCGATTCGCTCGAGGTCTTGCAGAGTGCAACGAACGGTCGCGTCACGATTTACGACGATCCGCTCATCAAAAAAATGGCGTCCTACATCTACAAGATGCACATCGCGGACAGTTATTTCGTCGATTTTGCCGACGCCGACCCCAAATTCAGCGGCGACGGGCTTCTCCTGTATCGATTCGGCATGGCAATAAAGGATGAAAAGCTCAGCGAGTTTGGCCAGTATCTCTATGCGAGAAACAAGTTGAACGTTGGCGAAGGTTTTCAAAAACCCCGGCGGATAGATAATTATCTGACCGTCAAAGACCTGCCCGCGGCCAAAACCGCGTACTCACCGGTTACCGACGCGTGGTTCTCGGACATCGAGGCCATGACCGCGAGAACGAAATCTGGCCTGTTTTTGGCAACACACGCTGGTCATAACGATGAAAGCCATAATCACAATGACGTTGGCGATTTCATCGTTTATCTTGGCGACGAACCAGTGATAATCGACACTGGACGCGGGAACTACACCGCTAAAACCTTCTCATCAAAACGTTACGAACTGTGGTTTACCCAATCCGAATATCACAATCTGCCGATAGTAAATGGTTTCGGCCAGGTCGCGGGTAAGGCGTACACTGCGTCGCATGTAAAACACGTGTTGGATGACAAAGCCACATCGCTCACAATGGATATTTCGAAAGCGTATCCAAAAGAAGCTGGGATCAACTTCTGGAATAGAACCGTAAAGCTGAACCGGAAAGACGAAACAGTGGAGATCGCCGACGTTTATTCGCTCGCAAAAGCGGTTTCTCTTCAGCAGGCTTTCATGACCGTTTGCGATGCAGAGCTATCGGAACCCGGAACGATTAAGTTCAAGACCCAAAGCGGTAAAACGGTTGTGCTGTCGTATGATCAAGCCGCATGGACAGTTTCCAGCGATAAACCATCAATGGAAGGCCCAGAATACAGCAGTTTCACCTCGAAGTGGAACAATCGCCCGATACAACGGATCTTGCTTACGGCCAAAGATATGACGACAGCCAAAGCCGTCAAATACTCAGTCTCTATTTCGAAAAATTAGGATCTGGAAAAGCAGCAGGGAAGATGAGTGGTACTGGGGACGGGAATCGAACCCGTACGACCCTAAGGTCACAGGATTTTAAGTCTGCCCTACGAATTCTTTATTGACAAACGCTTAGCCCCATAAGATAATGTAAATAAAGGGGTTAGCGGGACACTTTTAGACATCGGCAGACGCGATTGGACAGCCCCAGACATAAATTCTTCCGAAATTCCCCCTGTAATTCCCCCTGACAGGCTAGAACAATGAAACTGTACATCGGTAAGAGTCACAAAGAGAAAGGATATTTTATCACTGCTCAAAAGGATGGCAAAGAGGGATCCACACAACTTTATCGAGGGATATTCGCAGTCTACGACAATAAGACCCAGACGTGGCATCCGACAAGCCAAACCGGCTTTACGACCAAGCGTCACGCAAAGAGTTGGGCCGAGGATCAGTGTGAGGCTTTAAAAGAAAAGGGCAAGTTAGCAACAATCGCATCAGTTAAAGGTCGAACAAACTTTGCAGGCTTTGTAGAGAAACACTACCGGGATTATTTAGAAAACGAACGGCAAATCAAAGGGATCAAACAGGAACTCCAAAAGGTAAACGTATTGGTCGAATTTTTCGGAAAAGATAAAATCGAAGAAATTGACCTGCTTCGCGTACAGGAATTTAAGAAGTGGCTTTTGAATCGACCCTATAAGCGGATACATAGCGAGGTAGAACTTAAATTAAGTAGGACTACCGCTCACCGCTACCTGGCACGTCTGAAGCATCTACTTCGATACGCCGCTGATGCTCTTGGGACCCCGGTCCCGCCTTTCCGAGATCTAATAAAAAAATCGGATGAATCCGTCAAGAGCGAAAAGTTCACATTTGACGAACTTCATCGTATGTTGAATGCCTGCAGCGTACTCTTTCCTCGTAAACGTGAGAATCGGAAACGTTGGCGACTGGTCCTTATCGCTGCTTATACTTTGGGCTGTCGCGTCGACGAACTCTATCAACTAAAAGGTCGCCATATTAAGGCGATCGATGATCTAGAACGGGTAGGTTTACTTGAGTTGGATATGCCAGATAGCCGCAACAAGATCCATACTAAGAAAATGCCGATAACTACCTGGCTCTACGACGAAATGCAGGCGGCGGGAATCTTCGAAAAAGGTGAAGATGAACGACTGTTTATGTGGACAAAGGCGTACAGAAGACCTTTTGAGATGATTAGAGAAAAGGCCGAAGCAAATCCCAAAGGGACCTTTCACACAATACGCGCAACGTCAATTACAGATAAGGCTGCAAGCGGCCAGGAACTCTCGGCAATTCAACAGGAAGCAGGACACCGTAAAGGTTCGACCATTACGTCGAAGCATTACATTCGATATGAAGATCGCCAAATAATCGAATCGGCAGCGCTATTTAACGAGAGATTGGAGCGGATGAGAAAAACTTTGGTCGATACTGCGACACCTGCACCACAATTAAACCACTCCGAACCTCGGGACGCATTCCAGTTTATGGATTGCTAACCCTAAATAGAAAGGGAGGTTGGCTCCCTAGGGTCAGGAAGGTTTTTTCTCCTGACACTTTTGTACAAAAGCTTCAAGATTGCCAAGGTCCGTTTGTGCCTGGTTTGAACTGGGAGGCGAAGGATTATCGGCAGGTGCGGAATCGTGCACCCAGTTGGAACTCGAGGTCATTGCCTTTGTCAATTCGGAGATCAGTTCGTCATCAATTCTTACGTCTTCGAGGCGCTTTGTCTGAACTCGGGGGTTATACCTTTGTATTACGTCGTTGAAAACACATTCTTCTACTGTTCGTTCCCAGGTTTCTCGAAGGTGTCCATACCAGCCCTTTATCAGCATGAAAAATTCATCTTGGTTACCCTCTTTTTCCAATTTCGTGAGTTTAACGAGGCGGTCCCTTAACCATCTGATGCGCGCTTTAACCCTCTGCACAGAAAAGGGTAATTCGGGCATAACGATTCCAGGAGTCTCCGAAATTTTTCGTACTGTTGTTATGGCAAGACTCACTTTTTGATCGTCCGCGGTGGCCATTAGGCGATGAAAGAAAACAATATCGTGTGTGAAGACGATTACCTGCTTCATCTTGGCGTGCTCGACAAGGCGATTGGCAATCAACTCGCGGCGTTCGTGATCTTGCGATGAAACAGGGTCATCGAAAATGAGGCCGCGATTGTGCGGATTCATTCTCGCTTCAGTAATAAAGTCGGCGATCGCAATCGCACGCTGTTCGCCCTCACTCAAGACTTTAGCAGCTTTGTACTTCGCGATCTCAAGCTTTCGAAGAGTATTACCCTTAGTATTTCTCTGTGCTACTTCGACAAAACTCGGTGCATTAAGGTTCCGACATTCTTCATTGAAATATGCAATGTATTCCTCAGTTACATGATTCTCGTAAAGTCCACCTTGTAGTTTTGTGATTTTTGTTGCTATCGAGCCGGGAGATCTTTTGCGAGCGCTTGCGACCCACTTTAGTGTCTCGATGTGCTCTTGAACTTTGTCTCGCAGCTTTGCTAGAAGGACGCGGTCATTATGAAGTTCTATATCAACTTCAAGCTGAGTGATTTCCTCTTTAGGATTTGAGGCAATAAGTGCAGCTTTTTCGCCGTCAAGCTTTTCTCCGCAAGCATCGAACTCCGTCACCAATGCGTCGATCCCTACCGGAAGTTTCGATTTGTCTAGCTCATCGATTGCCACGGTAACTGCGGTGCGGGTTTCCGCGATAAGAGTCACGATCTTTTGCCATTTTTCCGCGAGTTTAGGATCAAACGTATTGACTGTCTTAAAAACAGTGCTGGTCTGATCAAAAACCAGCGGCTGCGATGCTATGATCTCACGCCGGATGGTCGCCAGCGCTGCTTTTGCTTTGTTTAATTCGGCCTCGGTCTGGCTTTTCAAAAGATCCCAATAAGCCTCTATCAGCTCTGTCTGTTCATCCACGAGGGGCTGAAGGCAAAAAAGGCATTTGTCCCCGTTCGCAGGATATTTGTTATCGTTTCGTTCCTTCTCGATCGCGGTCGCATATGCATTGCCTGCCCGAATGAATTCACGCCACGAGGGCGAACCGATCCCAGCAATGTCGTACTTCTGGAGGCTTTGTAACCCTTTGGCTCTAGCGAGTTCTTCGAACTTAACAACCGAATCGATCGCCGTAAGGTAGACGGAAACCTTTTCACTCCTGAAAGGTTCCAGTGCTTTTGAGGCCCTGCTACAAAATTCATCCAGCTGAGTACGAGCCTGCAACGACGCATTAACCTGTTGGGATTTGTCCGCAGCCTTTAGCTGTTCTAGCCGCGCCTTCATTTTGTCTATTTTTTTGTTTGCGTCGTCGTCAAGCGAACACAAAATCTCGAGCTCTTCCGCAGTAGTTTCAGGGCCGAGGCTGTCCACGAATGCCTTAACCTCGTTTTCGTTAGTAAACACTGAACCGAAATCGTGCGGTGCGGACTTAGCATCGGCCTCAGCCTTAAGTTTTTCATGGATGCCAGCATTGCCTTGCATCAGGCTTTCAAAGACCTCGAATCCGCTCGGAGTAAAAGACAGCTGGTTTTCATTACTTAAATGGGCACGAACACTTGCGGTGTCGAAAACAGCAAATTGAGCGAACTCGTATTTTTCCTTGTCGCTTGGGTATGAAAGGTCATAGGGTAACTCTGTGCGTTGGAAAGTGAACTGACATCCGGGCGGCTGCCCATTCGGAGTGGCAAAGACGTTCGGCAAGATCTCCTTATCACCACGCGACGGAAAGACGTTGTTTAGAATGCGCACATAACCCGATTTACCCGAGCCATTATTTCCGTAAACGACGGTGAGGTTAGGGCCGATATTAATCTCCTGACCGGAAGCAAGGGCGTTTACATTGGTTAGATTCTTTATCGCTTGAAGCAAAAGCGTTTGGTCAGGATCATCTCGCTCAGCGACCTTTTTGTTAAAAGCTATCGGCGGCCGTGTCTTTGCCTTCGGTACGAGGTCTTCATCCTCCTTGTAGAAGTCGTAGGTGGACGCGACAAGATCGTCCGTGATCTCGCCGCCCTCCAGCAGGGCGTTTCCGAGAAATTGAAGCCAATAGGGCTGGCCCTCCAGCCAGTCGATTATTTGGTTTTTGAGGCTTTGATTAGATATTGCCTTGGGAAACTCCTGTCGAAATAATACAAATGCGCAATAAACAATAACACGGTTTGTCGTCAGTAAATATGGATGGTCACCGGTTTCGGGATTATGAATAAATCAGTCGATGAAATTGCGGGAGTTAGTTAATGAAGCAACAAGGAAGTCTAGCCGGTTCAGGTTGGAGGATGGAATTCAACTAAGGTCACGAGCCTTGATTGTGTTCCAGTCGAGTCCTTTTTCTTTAAGGTAATTATTGAGGCGGGCAGTATCGTTCGTTGTGCTTTTTCTTTGACGCGAAACATCGAAGAGTTTTCGTCCGGCTTCGGCTCTTGTTGATGAACTAAGACACGTTTCCAGCACCTGCTCAAGTTGCACGCGAGCGACGAGATCATGATTCTGTAGCGCATCATCTCCCAAGAATCTCTTAAGAAGCGGGAATCGATCACGTTCAGGATCCGTTTGACGCCATCTTTCGCGCAAACAGTCAATTTCTTCCTCAACAATTTTCTGTGTGATGCGACCGTTTTTCGCAAAAGCGGACATCCGTATTACAGACGATTTCAGATCGCGAAAATTATTGGTCCACGGTGCCTCAGCCGACTTCGCAAATGCGAGAAACCTTTCCCTCGCCTTCTCATTGATCGTCGCGTTGATATTGTTCGCTATCGAGAATTCCTGGAGTTCGCGATCAAGGTTTGGCTCGATATCTTCTGGACGGTCCTTCAGAGTTGGCATGTGGAACTGGAAAGCGTCGATGCGGGCTAGAAGATCCTCACGAAATTCCTTGTTCTGCACTTTTTTTCGAAGATCACTGTTTGTCCCAGTGATCATATAGAAATTACTCTTTATTATTTTAGGATCTCCCAACCGCCGAAACTCCTTGTCTTCGACGGCGGTCAGAATCATCTTTTGGACTTCCAGATCCAGTTCCCCTATCTCATCCAAGAACAAGGTTCCATTATTAGACAATTCGAGTAGTCCCTTCCGATCCTCGGTAGCACCCGTGAACGCACCTCTCTTGTGACCGAACAATTCCGACTTTACTACATCACCCCTCAAGGTCGCACAGTTAACAGCCTCAAATTCATTACCGGACAGATTCTTATCGACTCTCAGCCCATGGATTCGCTTTGCCAGTGTTGATTTTCCGACCCCGGTACTGCCCGTAAGAAGTATTGGATAGTTGAACCCAGTAGAAACAGACAATATACGTTCAATCAGTTCGTCATACTTTGCATTCTTCGTTTCGATATTGCCTTTCAAATACGCTACGTCGTCTTGCTCTTGTTTACGAAAGCGCTGAGCGATCAAATCATATTTTTCTAATTCGAGATTAATTTCCTTGCGTTGCTTTTCTCGCGTTGACTGAACTAGCTTAGCCGGGACATATTTTGCCTCTGCCAATAGAAACAAGCAGATCTGCATCACATGAGTACCCGTACTTATATTCACAAAATAGTTCTCTTTTTCACGATCAAACTCGTAGGCGCGGAAAAAGTCGAAGAAGGTCGCATAGACGTATTCGAACTTCCACGGGTCGTTGTTGTAGTCGACCTCGCGCAACTGAACCTTGGTGTCGGCCCTTGCCTCGATATCGGCCTTCACCTCTTTCGCAAGATCGATGTGCTTTTTTTGGTAGAACAACTCGTAACGAGCGATGGGAAAATTATCATACATGCACAGGTCGACAGTCGGCCGCCATTTATCCAGCTCGGATTTCTTTTTACCTCGCTTGTCTTTTTCTGTGCCGAGAGTTCCAAAAACAACATTACATTTGAAAGGGCCGTCGTTATTCATTTCTATAAAAGTTATATCTCATTATAAGAAAAGTAAAAACCACTAAATTCCCGTTGTTCCGTAAGCGCCTGTGGTTGCAGCAGATACAGATTTTCTTCTAACTGGCACGAGTCTCGCTATCAAAAGAGATGAGCCTAGGCTCGATTATTTGAAATGGAGGTGTACGGAATGCAAGGAAAAACTGGAGAAACGTGCCAGGTAGGCGGGGTTTACAAATGCAGTACTCACCCGTCGAACACGATCCCGATCGCCGTGGGCAACAAATTTCCGCCCTGTTCGATGGGGAGCGGCCACGGAACAACTTGGGTCTTGGTTAGAAAGGCGTAGTCAGAGCTGCCGTGCCCGGCATTTTTGTAATGGTGCTGGGTACGGCATTTTCGGGAAAGTACAGATCTCAGTAGGTATGGATTTATGAATAACGAAAATAAAAAACAAGATGAAATTGAAGTGATCGATATTGAGGAGTTTGCAAAGGCTGGTAAGGCGGTCCCTAAGGGTAAAAAGTATCGGATACGGGTGGATAAGGAACGCTTCACTGTGGATTCGTCGCGTATAAAGGGAAAGGACATCCTCGCCCTGGTTGGGAAGACGCCGGAAAAATACAACCTTTATCAGCATATTCGCGGGGAAAGGCCGAAGCTGATCGCCGCGGACCAGACCGTTGACCTTACCGATGCCGGCGTGGAGAGATTCTCGACGATGAAGATTGAGAACACAGAAGGGGAGGTGCGTATAGCCAGACGCTCCTTCAAACTTCCGCCCGAGGACGAGCAATTTCTCAACAACACTTCTGGGTTTTGGGAAACCGTGATCGAAGCGAATACCCGATGGGTAATTCTTGAAAAGTTTCGGCTTCCCAATGGCTTCGATGTGCAGGAAGCAGCCATTGCACTGCGGATCGCCCCGACCTATCCGGACGACCAGATAGACATGGCCTATTTTTATCCCTCAATTTTCCGCGCAGACGGTAAGGTTGTCCGGGGCTTGTCGCCACTAAACCTCGACGGGAAAGTTTGGCAGCAATGGTCGCGACACCGCGTCGGAAACGACGCATGGCGACCGGACATCGACGGTATCGAGACACACCTCTTGTATGTCTCGGCATTTCTCGAAGGGGAGCTGAAAAAGTAATGAACTACGCGTTCAGGATCTCGGGCAATCATAACAGGTTGCTTCAGGAGCACCTCTTTCCCGGCGACGGTCTCGAGGCGGTAGCTTTTTTACTTTGCGGCCGCGGTCGATCGGACCACCAACATATTTTCACTACACAAAAAATAGTGCCGGTTCCGTACGAAACGTGCCGGCGGACACCGACCAGCGTGACTTGGAGCAGCAGCTTACTACCGGACCTTTTGGATGAGGCCGGCCGTCACGGACTGAGTGTCGTAAAGGTCCACTCGCATCCTGCGTTTTACGAACGATTTTCGGCGCTGGACGATGAGTCTGACGAGGAAACGTTTTCCTCCGTCAACTCTTGGTTGGATGACGACCGGCCGCATGGAAGCGCCGTGATGCTGCCCGACGGAAGAATGTTTGGCCGAGCATTCATTGAAAATGAATGGAAGCCGCTTTCAATCATCTCGGTCGCCGGTGATGATCTTTCGTTTTGGTATGACAATGATCGATCTGAGGATAATGCCGGTTCGAAGCTTGAGGCCCAAGTTCAGCTTTTCGGAGCGGGCACCACGGCTCGTCTTCGTCGGCTTACGATAGGGGTAGTCGGTTGTTCGGGCACCGGGAGTTTCGTAATAGAGCTGCTCGCACGTCTGGCGGTCGGCAAGTTGGTTTTAGTAGATCATGACCGAATAGAGGATCGGAATCTAAATAGGATCGCTAATTCAAAAGAATGTGATATCGGAGCTTACAAAGTCGACGTTCTTAAGCGTGCGGTAGAGTCGATCGGTCTTGGCACCGTGGTTGACGCGGTCACCAAGAATCTGTTCGATCCGGCAGCCGTTAAGAAAATTTCGCAGTGCGACGTGATATTCGGATGCATGGATACAGCAGAAGGAAGACACCTCCTAAACCGGATCGCAACATTTTACTCGATTCCATACTTCGATCTTGGAGTCCATCTGGCCGCAGACGGTGAAGGCGGGATAAGCGAAGCGAGTGGGGTCATACATTATCTGCAGCCGGGCGGATCCAGCCTGCTGAGCAGAAGGGCTTATACCATGGAACAGGTTCGAGCGGAGGGGCTCCGCCGCACTGACCCTGCCGCGTACAAAGAGCAGCTAAAGGCAGGCTACATCGAAGGAGCTAATGAGCGATCCCCGGCGGTTGCAAGTCTGAATTCCACAATAGCAGGTATCGCGGTAAATGAATTTCTAGCAAGGCTGCATCCCTTTCGATCGTACGACAGCTGTGAAAGCGAGATTATTAGATTCAACTTCATGGAAACAATGCTCGTAACGGAGAGTTCCCCTGAAAGCTGCACGGTCCTGACACGCCACGTCGGACGAGGTGATGTTGAACCTCTTTTGGGGTGGCCGTCGCTGAGTCAATAGAGAAAATATGAAAATTCTATTTGCGTTAAGAGTATTTATTTGCAAATTGCGTCGAAGGCCAGTGCCCTTGCGAACGATCGTTGTCGAAGAGATGCCGGAGCTTGCGAAACACAATGTCTTGTACGTCTACAGTTCAAACGGACATCAGTGGGGAACTGCGTTTTCTTGTCCCTGTGGTTGCGAAAGTCTAATAGAATTGAACCTGTTGCCTGAGGGCAATCCTACTTGGAAAGTGACACGTCATTGGGATTCGAGCGTCTCACTACATCCTTCCGTCTGGCGCCAAGTCGGATGTAAAAGCCATTTCTGGATTAAGCATGGAATAGTAATTTGGACGCATTAATTGGCTTCCACGTTTGTCCTGTCGAGCATCCCGACAGCATTCGCATCTTGAGTCCCAGAATTCTAATCTCTTATTCTCATCTCTATCGCTAACTAACTGACGATCGATGAGAATGCTGGTGGAAAGAAACATTTATCAATAGAAAATGTCACATCGCACCATCGATACGCAGTATCCTGTATAGTCCTTGTAAACTGCGGACAAGAAAAAGTTTCGTTACAAAGCACGGTCCTAACGTTTTATCGATGAATAGCCCTTCCCAATCAAATAATTCTGGCTTTTCTCATCTCGTCGCGCTTATTGGCGGCTTCGGGATCGCCACATGGGCTGCGAGGGAAAGCCTTGCAGAGTCAAAGAAAAGCCGTGCCGAACTTGATCGACCGGAGGAAGCTGAAGAGGCGTTTGAGGAAATATCGGAAATACTGGACGGTTGGGAACCCGTCGATTGCGAGACGGAAGGAGAATACACTCACGATCTCGCAGATTATTTAACGGCGAACACTGAATTCGAGATCGAGATCTGCCCAACTACCGAGGCTGGCTGCCCCGACATATTGATCAATGATCTGATTGCTCTAGAGCTTAAGGTTAGCCCAAACAAGAATGAGCGTAACCGGTGTATCGGTCAGTGTGCTCACTATTCACGTCTGTGGATTACATGGATGGTAATGATCGATCTAAAGCCGAGTAAGGCGGGCCGTTTAGAAGAAGTTCTCAAAGATAAGGGGCTGGAGCATATTCTAGTTTGGAATTTCACTTGAACAATCCCTTACCGATGGAAAGGAGGTTTAATCCTCCAACCAGGAATATCCCTTGAGCGAGATATCTTAACTATGGTTTACATAGAACTAGCTTTTCGTGATATTAGCAGTTTTCAAATCTCTCTACGCAAAGGTGTTCAGAAGACATCAAGACTCCGAAGTCAAATGATCGAGGCCGGCTTGTCAGGTCATGGTAGATCGGTCGGCTGAAACAATAAGTACCTGGGTTGGCCGAGCAATATTTTTCCATTTTTCGATAGATACTGCCTCTTCGCGACCATCCACGATTTGTTGCCCTGTCTTTGTCGGTATTAGTACCAAGATACAATTCTGTTGGGCCTACCCAGCCTTTCTGGCGCGAGGAATTTCGTCTTGCAGTTGGTGGCTGGGATCTTCCGTGAACATAAACGACCGACTTTCAATAGTCTCGCTTAGCGGAACCTGGCCGGTGTTCTCTAGCGATGCATAGTCGTTGTAAACGTATTCAAATCCGTTGATATCTTGGCCGGAGATATTCGTGACCCGCGGCGTCATTTTTTTGTAATAGTGCAGCCATTCTCCTTCTAGTGCCTCCACGAGCTCTTGGAATGGATCTTTACACTCTGACGCCGAGATATCGGCTATCAGGGAATTGTACTTGATTACGAAATCACCCGACATAGTTCGCAGATTCACCGGCTGTCCTCATGGCGTACCAGGTCGCCCGTGCCTTTCCGTGACGTTCAATTCGGCCGGACTCAACCAACTCTCGCAGACGCACTTTCAACGTGTTTTGATTCGCGTCCGTGCTGCCGACGAGTTCGGAAAGCCTTTTGCGTTCCTGTAGGAGTTCCAACACTCTTGCCGACAGTTCGGGAAGATGCCGGAATTGAGCTCCTTCTCCTTTTCGATCTTCACCGAAAGATTGTCCTTTTTGCATTTTCAGACAGCGAAGGAATATGGGTCTATCTACCCGATTCCATACCCGATTCTACCCGATTCGTTCCCAAATATATCTCGTCCGCGGTCGAGTCCCGTCTCTAGTTGAACGAAGTTGTTGTTGTGAGCCGTTAACAAATTCTTCTAAAGACTGGCGGCGAAATCGGCATCGGGATGCTCGAATGCAGAGGCCATGCGGTCGATCTCATTTCTATTCAAATTATGATCTTGAGCTGCGTTTCGCCAGTCGGACACAGCAAGACCGACTTCCTTGATAATGCCTTTGGCGTCATCTATTGAAAGCCTGAAATCGGCGACTACTGATAAGGCCAGATCCAACGACGCCGTGCCGTTATCAAGGTCAATATTCGTGGTCAGGATCCGCGGTTTGATTTCAACTGGAGTCGGGTTCATATCGTAGGCGGGCGATAAGCGCCATCCCTTATAGCGCTCATATATGAATGCATGATTCCGCAAATGATCGTCGGTATTTGAAATGAGAATGCTAAATACCATTCGGCGCCATAATTGTGCAAGATCTTCCGAAGGTTCCGCTCCATACTGACGCAGTGCGTCTGCGATCTCCAGATAGCTGCGAGGTTCGTTGTCCTTTGCCTGAAGCATGCTCATTGCGGAAAGGAAAGGCAGGCGGATTTTCTCCTCGCGGTCGAAGCGACGAACGAGCAGAACAGGTTTGCCGGATATATCCAATAACCTCGAAGGGGAAAGACTAAGGCCGGCTCTTTCCGCAAGGTTCAAGACCACCGCTTCCCAGACGACGACATTGTCCTCGTCATTCTTATGTGGGAATTTGGCGATGGCAAGCTGACCGTCATTGTCTCGTACGGAGGCTTTTGGCCTGGCTCCACCTAATGATGATCCCGGCGCGAGCAGAATTCGCAGATCTTCTGAATTTTCTTCGTCATCGAGGAAACGTTCGGTCGCCGAAAGAAGTTGAGGCAAGTCAACAAGAGGCGGGATTGGCCGATGCCCTTCCGGCGCTAGATATTCCCCGTCCGGGGCGTCCGAAAAGCGCAAGGCCCCCTGTCGTGCTTCATCACTCACACCTAATAGAAAATCAGCTTCGCCTAATGTTCGAGGTGTTTCGCCTGCCGTCCGCGCTCTCTGAGACTCCGCCCGTCGCATCAAGATGCGGCCCCACCTATCAGGAGCGGAATCGCCTACAGAACCAAATATGTTCCAGTCAGTGTGAAACGAGCCTGCTGTTAAAGCCAACGCAGGTTCCAATGCGAAACGCTCTTTGTGTCCGAGCCAGCTTTCGTCGTATTCGAACGAAGCGCTTTCGCGCCCCTTTCGATAGTGACACCATAGTCGCCCAACAGGGTGATTTTCGTTCCCGAGGGCAATTGAGACATAGATCTGCCGACTATTCATTTTTGCCACCTCTGGAAGGCAAGCGGATGCGCTTGGGAAGATTTTCTTCTTCCAGCATTCGGCCTATCGTGTCAAAGTTTGCGTCTGCCAAATTGCTCAAGTGTTCGGTTAGTCCTAACACAAATAGAACCGTTGCGTATCCGCCTAGCGACACCGAAGGATCACCTTTTTCGATCTTGCTTAGAGTGGATCGGGACAGATCGGCTCGTTCCGCCATGAGGTCCAACGGAATACGTCGTCTCCGGCGACTATCGCTTATATCCTGGCCCAACTTACGCAAGGCTCGACGGACTGGAATTGGAAGATTACCTTGCTTCATATGGTTAGACAGTTAATGTCCAGTATCCTGGACATTAACCGTCTTAAGGCTTAATATCCTATACCTTAGGGAAAAATGCAAGTGTTTTGATAAGGCGCAGTATAATATATCTTATGTCACTTAACGTACATTTTAGTAGATGTTAACTGAATCAGTTAATAGAATAGTTAATAGAATTACGAACCTTAGGCAAGTAAAAGTTTAGAAAGATATGAATAAGCGTACTTTTAGTACGATTATCGCCATCAGAATAAACTTCTTGAGATGGACTCAATACCGGAAACACTTTCCGTTGATTTCACTGTCACGCTTTGGTTCGAAGTTCGCTCCGGAAGTGAAACGTCAATTATGAGGCAGCTGGGTTCGGAGCTGAGCGGACGGGCAAGAATGGGACGCAGAAAATGTCCTAACTATCACGTTCAGCCGAGTCAGATTTCTATAAACCGTATCGTGCTCCGTAGATTCGTTTCGCTGCTTTCTATAGAATCTATACAAAAGGCTTGAAAGCAGATTGTGTGAAAGAAGGACCCCCCGAAAATTCGGCGCGGCTTAAGTCAGGTTTATCCGACTTGCGATCGCTTTTCGCGACCCTTCTTGGAGTCCATTCCGAGAAAAAGGAGAGCCTCTACATTGACCTTTCAAGAGGAGCGACGCTCAAGGATCTGGTTTATTGGCTGCAAATCCTGTTTTCCGCGGGCATTGCGACACTCGGGTTGGTAATGAACTCACCCGCAGTTATTATCGGGGCGATGCTGATATCTCCGTTGATGGGCCCGATCCTGGCGGCAGGTCTGTCGCTAGCGTCGGGGGATGTGATCTTAGGCATTCGCT
Source organism: Pyrinomonadaceae bacterium (assembly GCA_040080065.1). Classification (GTDB taxonomy): domain Bacteria; phylum Acidobacteriota; class Blastocatellia; order Pyrinomonadales; family Pyrinomonadaceae; genus OLB17. The sequence continues at coordinate 23,254 of JBEBJB010000002.1, read as the reverse complement.
CAGTCGCGAAGATTGCGCTGAGTTGTCTATTGGCCATTATTTTTACCGTTCTCCTTGTCCTCATACTTCCATTTCGCGAGATGACAAGCGAGATCGCTGCACGGACGCAGCCGAACACTCTTGATCTGGTCATTGCCTTGTTTTCCGGGGCGGTTGGATCGATCGCTGTCTGTCGTGACGTAAAGGGCGTCGCGACGTCGATTCCAGGTGTTGCGATCGCGGTTGCGTTGATGCCGCCGTTATGTGTCGCGGGCTACGGATTCGGGCTGATGTTGACCTTTGATACGGCGACCGGTTGGCGGATTTGTTCCGGAGGCGGATTGCTGTTCCTCACAAACCTTGTTGCTATCACCTTTACGGCAATGTTGGTTTTCCTTGCCGTCAAACTCAGCACTCGTCAGGTTAAGGAGCGTGCTGAGGAATGGGAGCACGACGACCCGGAAAGCGCCTATATCATCGGATTCATTGACCGTTTTCCGCGGCTTGCGCACGCCCGTGAGATCCGGAGCCTGCCAGTTCGGTTTGTGATGATCGTGGTGCCTTTGGTCGCAATATTGATTCCGCTTAGCCAGTCGTTTTTTCAGCTTCAAAGCGAGATCGCTCAACAGCGCCAGGATAATCGGGTTAGGAAAGAGATTCTGGCTTTGTGGCAGGACCGATTTCAAAAAACGCAAGACGGAACCTCACGCAGTACGATCGATAATCTAGCCATTTCCGAAAAGGACGGAAAGCTGAATGTCGATCTTCGACTCTTCGACGATGTGCCGTACAACGCTGCCGAGAAGAAGGAATTCGTCGCACTAGTCGCAATGCGTCTATCGCGTCCCGTTGAATCAATAAACCTTCGGTTGACTGAGATCCCGACAACATCGGTGCTCGCTGCTATGCGCGAGCGTGATAAAGAGCGAACTCCGACGATAACGGAACTTCAAGCAATGCTTATTCAGCAGGTGGACGGCGCCCTTAGCCAAGTTGAATTCCCGTCGAACGCTCGTTTGCTAAATCGAGAGCTGATAATGAGCGATGGGTCTTCATGGCGAATCAACGTCGTTTATTTATGTGACAGCACGTTAGAGCCAACAGTACAAGAAGAGGTTGTCGGCAAGATCCGCACAAATCTCCGGAACAACGAAGCAGCGATAAACCTTGAAAGAATTCCTACGGAGGTCGGACTTGTAGAATTCCCTCGAGGAAGTTCGTCGATTCCCATTCTCGGTCTTCTCCAGTTGGATTTCGCTGGGCGCGTGATGCGTGAGAATCAATCGTTGGTCTTACTAATAGCCGTGCGGCCTCGAGCGGGCGAAAAGGAAGGAATCGCTGGCGAACGTTTTCAGTCCGTGGTCGATTATCTGGAGACGAGATGGCAGATAAGTCCGGCAAGGCTCAAGAGTTCTCAGACCGACCTAGCCGAAGGAAGAACGTGGCTGAGCTTTCAGGCAGGCGAGTCAAGACCAAACGAAAATAAAAACGTTCAACAGCCACCGGAAAATTTAGAAAAGTAGGTAGATTCCATAAACCTAGTAAAGGTTGAGCCCTATGCATGAAGGTCACGTCCTGGGCAATTATAAATTCCTCGAGCTTATCGGCAAGGGAGGGCAGGGCAAGGTCTATAAAGCTCTGGATACGAGACTAAAACGCATTGTCGCCATAAAGGTCTTATCATCGGACACCCAGAATCGACGGAGCCGACTGGCTGCTTTCCTTTATGAAGCCAGGCTCGCATCATCTCTCGACCACCCTAATATCTGCACGGTATATGCGCTAGTGGAGGATGAAGATCATGCTTTCATGGTCATGGAGTATATCGACGGCAAGAATCTGTTCGAGCTTGCATATCTTCATCCGCTAACGGTCGAGAGTGCCGTTAGAATTGTCCTCGAAGTCACAACGGCCTTGCGCGTGGCTCACGAACGGGGGATTATCCATCGGGATATCAAACCAAGAAACGTCATGGTAACAAGCAGTGGGCAAGTCAGGATTCTCGACTTTGGTTTAGCAAAGTTGCTGGAAAACGCAGACGGAAGCTACGAGACTGAGGTTTCTTATTCATCGTCATCCGATGACGATGAAGGTTTTCTCGAAGATATTGCTGAACGGATAGGTATAACAAGGGAGGGAGTTGCTCAAGGGACACCCTCTACAAGTCCGCCCGAAATGGCGCTCGGAAAACCGACCGACCAGCGTTCCGACATTTTCTCAACTGGTGTCCTGCTCTATTTGTTGCTGAGCGGAAAGTATCCGTTCTGGGCGATGACAAAAGACGAGGTTCGTCATCAGGTGATAAATGAAGATCCCGTTCCAGTATCGGTTGCTCGACAAGCGGATGGCTCGATCCCGCTTAGCCTGATCGCGATCGTGATCAAAGCCTTGCGCAAGAAGCCCGAAGAGCGGTTTCAGACAATAGGCGATATGCATGAGGCACTACTGGCGGTGTTACGCGAGATAGAAAGCAGTCCAGGTACGAAGGAGACGTCCGGTGTCGCGGTTTTTTCGGGTGCCGGTTCATTGAGCTATGCCCCACGACCGGGGCGACGAGCTCGCCGAAACGAGATCCTTGTGTTTTCGCTCATCTTCATTTTGATGATGGGTCTCACCCTGGGATTGTATTTCGCATTTAGGTGAGCGGGATAGCAAAATCAGCAAAATCAATATGAAGAACGAAAGCCGGAATCATACTTTTCTCGACAACGTTTCGGAATATTTCGATCGGGCAGCTGCCCTGACGGGTCATCCCGACGATCTGCTCCGACAGATCAAGGCATGCAACGGCATGCATCATTTCCGCTTTCCGATTCGAACATCGCGTGGATACGAGTTGATTGAAGGATGGCGTGCCGAGCACAGCCACCATAAGCTTCCAACCAAAGGCGGCATCCGTTATTCGGATGATGCAAACGAGCAAGAGGTCGTTGCGCTCGCCGCCCTCATGACGTACAAATGCGCCGTGGTCGATGTCCCGTTCGGTGGTGCGAAGGGTGCGGTCAGGATCGACAGGCAAAAGTATTCCATAAATGAGTTAGAGCAGATCACCCGCCGCTATACTCATGAGCTAATCAAGAAAAACCTTATCGGGCCGGGCATCGACGTCCCGGCTCCCGATTTCGGCACAGGAGCACGGGAGATGGCGTGGATCGCGGATACTTACTCGGCCTTTCATCCGGGCGAGCTCGACGCCCTCAGCTGTGTAACCGGAAAATCTGTTGCTCAAGGCGGAATACGCGGCCGACTCGAGGCAACGGGGCGAGGAGTTTATTTTGCGCTCCGGGAAGCCTGCAGCCGGGCAGACGATATGAAACCACTGGGGCTTTCGGTGGGGATCGAGGGAAAACGAGTGGTCGTGCAGGGACTTGGAAACGTTGGTTATCATGCGGCCCTATTTTGTCAGCAGGGCGGAGCGACGGTCGTCGGCATTTCGGAGTATGAAGGTGCAATTCATGATCCGAATGGGATCGATATCGAGGAGTTGTTGCGGCATCGAAAAGAGAAAGGCACAATTCTCGATTTTCCAAGGGCAAAGAATCTCGGAACGCGCGAAGAAGGCTTAGAACTGGATTGCGATATCCTGATACCAGCCGCCCTGGAAAATCAACTCACGGAGGAAAATGCTCCGCGAATAAAAGCGAAGATCTTGGCCGAGGGGGCAAACGGCCCGACAACCGCGGCGGCAGAGGAAATCCTGCTCGCCAAAGGCCTGCTGATCCTTCCCGATATTTACGCAAACGCCGGCGGCGTTACGGTTTCATATTTTGAATGGCTAAAGAATCTGTCGCACGTCCGTCTCGGCAGGATCGGGAAACGGTTCGATCAGGCCGCCTTCGGAGCTGTCGTTGACGTGATAGAAAAGGCAACCGGTAAACCGCTCGCCGCCGGCCAACGTGCGGCAATCGCCCGTGGCGCGGATGAGGTCGATCTCGTCAATTCGGGGCTGGAAGAAACGATGATCTACGCCTACGACGAGATTCGGGGAGTGCTGGAAAGCAATCCACGCGTGAAGGATCTCCGGACAGCGGCCTTTGTCAGCGCGATCAATAAAATCGCCATTTCGTACGCGGAACTCGGAATCTTTCCATGACCCTGATGCATCATGGAGTGTATATTGGCCTATTTCCTATTTGACTGACAGCCCTTTGGCGTAGCTTTTTTTCGCTTTTACCCTTCGGTCACGGGTCGTTTGGGGTTCATTTAGACTAAGAGCGAATTATACGACAATAATTGCTCGAACTAGCTCAAATTACAAAAGATGCCGGAATTTGCTCTTACAGAATCGACGATCAAGGCAGCGTTAACGCTGCTGATACTGTTCGCCTCGATTTACAGCTTTGTTCGAGAGCGGATATCGCCGGACCTTACTGCATTGCTTGCCGTCCTCGCGCTGCTTCTGACCGGTGTTCTCACGCCGCTGGAGGCCTTTGCAGGGTTCAGTCATCCGGCCACGGTTTCCGTTGCGGCAGTTCTTGTTTTGTCCGCTGGCATTGAAAAAACCGGAGCTCTGTCGGCGATCGCCCGCCGTCTTCTGCTCCCACTCGGTCATTCCGAAATACTCTTGACCGGCGTGATCATGGTTGCGATCGGTCTCTTCTCGGCATTTATAAATAACACCGCGGCCGTCGCCGTATTTATCCCTGTTGTTCTGGAGATATGCCGACGGGCCAAAGTGAGTGCCGGGCGTGTGCTGATGCCGATGTCGCACGCCGCAACCATCGGCGGCATGTGCACGCTCATCGGAACGTCCACTAACCTCGTTGCCCACGAATACGCCCGCAGCCAGGGCCTTCCAGGCTTTTCGATGTTTGAGCTTGGTAAGGTCGGCATACCGATGGTGATCGTCGCCTATTTGTACATGCTGTTCGTCGGTCGTCTTTTTTTGCCGAAGGGTGATTCTGTCGACTCGACCGACTCGTCACCGCAAACGGAGAAATACTTGTCCGAATTAGTGATCGCCGATGAGTCGCCGTGGATCGGGAGGCAAATCGACAAAAAAGCATTTGAGAGGGATTTCGATCTGGAATTGCTCGGCGTTCTCCGGAACGGTGGTTCATTGGATATTCAAGAGGAAGGTATTAGCTATCTCGGCGGCGACTCATTACTCGTGCGCGGGTCGTTGGAACACATCCTCAAATTCATTTCTCAAAAGGGGTTGGCGATTCACAAACCTGACGATCGGAATGAAGAAGTCGAGATATTCTCAACCGCCGATAGAGTTGTGGATATGGATCCGCTTAAGCTTGCTGAGGTGGTCGTCCTAACGCCATCAGGCTTGGTTGGGCGGACACTTAGCGAAAGCCGGTTCGCCGAAACCTATGACACGTTTGTGGTCGCGCTAAGGCGACGAGGTGAGGCCGAAGGCCGGCCGACGACAATTCCACTTCACGCAGGTGACATATTGGTCGTCGAGGGAACCAGCGACGCGCTCGAGGCGCTGGCCGAGCGAAAGGGCTTCCTCGTGATCGGCGACGTCAAGCGGCCCAAAGAGCAGCCCGGCAAGATCCTCATCACTTTGATCACGTTGATCGGAGTTATCTTGTCGGTGTCGCTCGGAGTCGTCCCCATAGTTACGGCGGCGGTCGCCGGTTGCGCGATACTGATCCTTACGAGCAGCTTGAAACTGCGTGAGGCGTATAGGGCGATCGATATGAGTATCGTTTTCCTGCTGGCGGGCTCTCTGGCCCTTGGAGCGGCTCTCGAGAAAACCGGAATCACAACCGTCATAGCGAATGGCCTTACCAGTCTAGGCGGCGATGTTCATCCGATCGTAATGATCGCCGCTTTCCTGTTCGCTGCGATCATAATATCTGAATTTATGTCGAACAGCGGTACGGTGCCGCTGCTTGCCCCCATAGCCCTCGCCGTAGCTGCGAAAACGGGCATTCCGCCCATGGCTTTGATCGCGGCAGTGACATTTGGTTCCACGGCGGCATTCGCGATGCCGATAGGTTATCAAACGAGCCTTATGATCTACGGCGTAGGCGGATATCGGGTTAAGGACTTTGTCCGAATGGGGATCGTCCTTGATATTCTCCTCGCATTGTTGGCTTTGCTGCTGATTCCGCTGTTTTGGATGTGAGTTCGTGTTTTGTAAATTTGGCCCATTTTGATCCAATATTAACAGAGAGTGATGTCGAGACGCCTTTTAGTAGTTGATGACGAACCGAATCTTTTAGCCGCGATCGCTGCAGTATTGCGCGGTGAAGGGTATGAGGTAGCGACGGCGCGCAATGGCAAGGATGCTCTTCTGCAGATCGCGCGGTCCCTGCCCGATCTGATCGTTAGCGACGTGAAAATGCCGATAATGGATGGCTACAAACTTGCCCGCCAGTTACGTTCCGCACCACATACGAAACTCATCCCAATAGTTTTTCTAAGTGCAAAGGGCGATACTGACGACCGCATCGAAGGCTTTCGCTCGGGCGTTGATATTTATCTGACCAAGCCTTTCGAGCCGGATGAACTGACTGCTGTTGTCATGAATATCCTGCAACGGACCGAAAGCACAAGAACCGCTATTACTACTCTAGCGGGGCAATCGGAACCTGAAGAAGAGATTTTTGTAAGAGACGAAGAATTAACCGATGCTGAGTGGCGTGTAGCTGAAGATGTCGCTCGGGGATTGAGCAACAAGGAGATTGCCACGAAGTTGGACCTCAGCATCCGTACGATCGAAAACCACGTCAGCCGAATTCTCGCAAAGAAGAATTTTTCAAATCGCGTAGAGATCGCCCGCTTTGTTCTCGCCAAGTCCAGTTCCTCCTGAGTCGCAGAAAAATCGACCTGTTTCTTCTACGTGATAACACCTAACACCTATAGGTGTAATTATTGATTCGCCGTCACCGACAACTTCCTATTATAAGACTAGTGAATCATCATGATTCACTTGGGAGGTAACAGTTATGTTGTTAAAAAAAGGTAGAGGGGGTATTTCCTACGTTATTACTGTGGCGCTCATTGTTCTGTTGTTGCTATGGCTCGCCACTAGAACTTTTGGACAAACAGATCCCGCATCGAAAGATGAGGCCGTAATTCCTACAATTCAGGAAACCAAAATGTCCCAGCGACCGGTTTTCTCCGACTATAATGGCGTAAAGATCGGCACGCCTGCAGCTCAGGTCTTGTCGTTGTTGGAGAAGAAGCCTCGATTTGAAGACAAGGACGGATATTTCTTTGTTTTCAGTAACGGAGAGTCGGCACAATTTGTATTTGACGCGGCCAGAAAAGTTAAGATTATCTCCATTACATACTCCGGAAAAGCTTCAAACGCCCCGACTTACGCTGATATATTTGGTGGAGATGTCCCTCTTAATATATCCCAAGAAAAGATCTACAAAGTCGTCAATTACCCTGAGGCCGGATTCTGGGTTTCCTATTATAGTTCGACAGGAGATAACGCGGTGACAACGGTCACAGTTCAAAAACTGCTCAGTCCGGATTGAATTCCGAATTTTCGGCTTACTCATATGCGTGGGTTTATTGACCGGCGGCATTCGGCTAAAATCAGTCTAGACGGATGCCTATTTTCGGAGAGGTAGCAATTGACGATTCGTTCGCGACTCTTGTGGTTAACTATCGGACTCGTAGTGCCGCTAGTTCTGGTTGGTTTCTTTAGTCTGTGGGAGGCCTGGACCACCAGCCGTGCGCAGGTAAACGAATCCATCGAACAGCAAGCGGAACTCGCATCAACGGCCTTTGAACAGTGGGTCTCCGCGCAGACCCAGACTCTGACGACCGTCTCTATCTTGTCTCAGAGTGATAATCCTTCAACACTGCGTGACTATCTAAACTCGATCGTCAAAACACGGCCTCACTGGCTCGACGTGCAGATCGTCGACAGGGGGGGCAATATTGTCCTATCACAAACCGTTCGCGATCGACCTCTTCCGTTGGTTTCAATCGAAACGCTCAAAGAAGAAATTGCGGCGAAGAAGACGCTTGTGATCATTAGCGAGCAAGTGTCAGATGAAAGTCTACGTCTTCTGTCGCTCGCACTACCGATGGCGGACGGAAATTTTGTCGTCGCGCGCATCGACGGCGCTAGTGCGAGCGAGGTCTTCACGAGATTAGAGTTGCCCGAGGAAAACATTATCGCGGTTTTCGATCCGAACAATCGTCTCCTTTATCGCAATCACGTTTCCCCCGAACAAATGTCGTTGGACGTTAGTAACACGCCTCTTCTATCCGCCCTGAACGATGAGAGAGCAGCAACTATAGAGGTCGAAAGCCCCTACGACCAGATCAGACGAGTATACGGTCTGGCACGAGTTGAATCAGCAAACTGCGTTGTCGCGATCGGAATTCCTAGCGACCGACTTTATGGGCCCGTAACGAGCCAGTACTGGCGGCAACTGTGGATCGGTTTAGCGATTACCGGACTTGCCATTCTTCTAGCGATATTTATCGCTCGGGGTATTGTCGCGCCGATGCGCCGATTGACCATATCCGCACGAGCTTTCGGCCGGGGCGATCTTAGTAGCCGTGCCGAGGTGACCGGCAGCGGAGCCGTTTATGAATTGGGCGAGTCATTCAATCGAATGGCAGAGCAGATCGCAGCAAGGGAAGAAAAAATGAAGGAGTTGGACAGCTTGAAGTCCGAATTCGTCAACAGCGTATCGCACGAGCTTCGAACTCCGCTAACAACCATCAAAACCCTGACTCGCGTGATGCAAAAGAAGAATATCACCGACCTGGAGCGAGACGAGTATTTACAGACCGTTGCTGACGAGTGCGACAGGCAGATTGAATTTGTTCAGAACCTCCTCGATCTGTCGCGCATAGAATCGGGCGCCTACAAGCCGTCGTTTGTCGAGATGGACTTTGCTAACCTTCTTGAGAACCTCGGCGAGAATCAGCAAAGGGCTGCCGCGTCGCGCGGCCTAGAGCTTAAGATCGTACATTCAAGAAATGGGTTACCCCGGATTATCACCGATCCGAGCATCCTTAGGCGTATCATATCCAGCTTGATCGAAAATGCGATGAAATACACTCCCGAAGGCGGATCGATTTCGGTGCATGCCGAGCTTCAGCATGAACATGTTGCCATCACAGTTCTCGATAGCGGTTGCGGTATTACAAGGGCCGACCTGCCGCACGTATTTGAAAAATTTTTTCGAGGGCGGCCACTAGTTTCAACAAACGAAAAGGATCCGACGATTGAAGAATGCTTCTTAGCAAATGAAGCTCCCGGCACCGGGCTGGGGCTGTATCTTGCCCGCAGTTTGGCGGAGCAGATTGGATGCGAGATCTCTGTTGAGAGCCCTGTTGAAGCCGGGTTGGGAACACGGTTCACGGTTCTAGTCCCGTTTGAGACCGGTGAAAATCGCTCAGACTCCGCGACTTAAGGTCAACTGCTCACTTCCGGTCAGCGATTTTGCTCTCCATTTGCTATAGAAACTTTAAGGTGAAGCGGTCACTAGGGGGACCTGATGCAGGAATTTATTCGTGACTATTTAAATCCGATATTTGAAATACTGAACTACAACCTTTTTGCGCTCGGGGACGCGAAGATAACACCGCTGAGCATTCTTTATGTTCTGCTACTCGCAATTGCCCTGATATATCTGTCAAGCAAACTTAAGAACCTTCTCATTACGAGCCTTCTTGCCAGAACAAGGCTTGATCTTGGTGCTCAGCAAGCTATCGGAACGATAACCCGCTATGTGGTGCTGTTTGTTGGAACGTTAATAATCTTTCAGACGGTCGGGATCGACCTGACCACGCTCAACGTTCTCGCCGGTGCGATAGGTATCGGTATCGGGTTCGGCCTCCAGAATATAGCGAATAATTTTATCAGCGGCCTGATCCTGCTTATCGAAAGGCCCATCAAGGCTGGCGATCGGGTCGAAATCGATGACGTAAACGGCGAGGTCGTCTCGATCGGCGCCAGAAGCACCACGATCAGAACGAACGACGCCATCGCCATCATCGTTCCAAACAGCAAATTCATTTCCGAGAATGTCATCAACTGGAGTTTCGGCGGGGAAATAATCAGATTTAAGATACCGGTCGGCGTCGCCTGTGACTCGGACATCGATCTAGTAACTGAAATTCTTCTGAAGATCGCGGAAGAAAACGAGGATGTTGCCGAGACGCCACCACCTTCCGTCAGGCTTGTGGAACTCGGGACGAGTGCCCTGATCTTTGAGCTACGTGCGTGGAGCCGCGCAAAGCTTCATCGACCTGGCCATTTCCGAAGCGGCATTAATTATGAAATCGTTCGCAAATTTCGTCAGCACGGGATAGAGATGCCTTTCCCGCAAAGTGATATTCATATCAAAAGCGGGGGGTCGAACTTCGAAAATTGATCGTTTGAGAGCGGAATGACTTGAACATCTCTATCGCCGGCCCGCTAATCGGCTATCATTTTCAGCAGATCGTGCCGAGCAACCACTCCAATCACAGAATCGCCACGCACAATAGGAACGTGAGTTACCCTATCGTTCAACATTTTCTCGAGAAAAGTCTTGACCAGATCGTCCTCCGTTAGCACAACCGGGTTCGGCGTCATTATTTCGCCTGCGGTCAAGCTCTTTGCTGCGTCGTAAATCGTTTCTGTTCCCTCTCTTAATCCGTAACCGAGTAACATGGGCAGCCTGACGCGCGAAAATGGGATTCCTTTTTTCTTGGCGATAAAATCAGAATGAGTAATTATCCCGACCAGCTTCGCATCATCATCCATGACCGGCACACAGCCAATGTTGTGCCTCAGCATAACGCCGGCGACCGCTTCAAGTGTCGTATCTGCGGTGACGGTAATAACGGGTTGCGACATTATTTCCTTGACTTTCATAACACCCTCAGCCGCGCTGTCAGTCTCCCAAAGTTCAAAGAATTAATAGAATATTATAGATAGTCGCTATCCGGCCAGTTGAGAATCATGTTTCGACCGTACCACTCGTATTCGGGCGTTTTAGATAAGAAGTTCGAACGTTCGGATAAAGTTAAGCGGATGTCGAGGCAACACCTTCTTGTCGGTTGTAGCCAGTTGCTCGCTCCTGGATATCCACGACTTTATAAGCTGGTGTAGCTCCATTGCGAGACGCAACAAACTCGCCCATACGACAAGCATTCTCGAGTGCGGCTTGTGGCGGCAGGTGTGAAAGGAAACCGTGTACCAGACCGGCTAAGAAAGCGTCTCCTGCGCCAACGGTATCCTTAACGTTGATCGGGCGTCCGACGGCCCAATACCATGTCGTGTGACGCAGTAACCCGGCGCCTTCGGCTCCCGACGTGACACAAACATTTTTGCAGCCCGTCACATCGCTAAACTGACTGGCGAGGGCTTCAATACTAGCCGGGTTTGTCGCATTGGGAAGGAGAGATATAAGTTCCGCGTAGGTTAGTTTTACGAAGTCCGCGTTCTTCACAACTCCCCATACGATCTCGGGGCGAGTATACGGGGAGCGCAAGTTTACATCATAGACTTTGAGCGCCTCCGGACATTTTACGAGTAAGTGGGCAAGCTGGCGCCTGTTGCTGGCTTCACGCAGTGCCAGCGTTCCAAAAACGATTGCTGCCGACCTCTCTGCGCGCTTCAGAGCGTCCAGGCCAACCTTTATTCGATCCCATGCTATTCCCTCCTTGACCTCGTAAATTGCGTCGCCGGACGGATCAAGGTCCACCTTGACCATACCCGTGAGCCGATGATCTGTTTGCGTTACAAAACTCGTATCAAGCCCCCAATTCGTCATCTGACGCAACAATTTGATTCCAGGCCCGTCTTTGCCGACGGAAGTGACTGGAGCAGCACGATAGCCAAGTCGAGACAAGTGGTATGCGACATTCAGCGGTGCTCCACCGGGATGCTCTTCCTCGGGAAAAACATCCCAAACGGCCTCACCAAAACACAGAACCAGTTGCGGCTTTAGATCCCTAGTCGTCATCGCCCGCCTCCATCGGCAGCTGCAGCTCGTGACAAGCCCGAATATATGACGCGGCTGACCAGGCTTGAAATCGCTTACCCATTGGCCGGCCCGTATTTCCGTGTGCCCATTCGGTGAATTCCCATTCTTCCGACTTACCCTGACGATTCAACAAGGCGAGTTTGTAGAGTTCGCGCGCCGCGACGTCCGACATCCCAAGGCGGTGAATGAACCGCACCCAGAGTCCGCCGACAAACGGCCAGAGGCCGCCGTTATGATAGTGGTGCGGAAGGTTAAGCAAATTAACCGTATAGTAGGCACGCCAATCAGGATCGCCCGACTGGATCGCAGGATAAAGATTCGCGACGGGATACGGCTCGTTGACGCCGACGCCCCACATAAAATTAAAAGCGGTTCTTGCTCGCTCAATATTCATAACGTTGTAGAGGAAAGCCAGAATGTTTCCGAGCACGTCACAACGCCAGCTAAAACTGAAAGGTGTGATCTCAGCAAGCAGATAGCTGGCATCACCAACGGAATACTGCTGCTCGGCAAATGTTACAGGCGGAAGATCGTCCGTCTTGCGAGTGGTCGGCCAAAACGCTGAAAGAATCCGGCTCCTTATAAGCTGAGCGTGGCGAAGATACTTTCCCGCCTGCTCATAGTCCTGCTGAAGTTCAAGCAATCTGCCGTAGAGAACATTGACTCTGAACCAAAGAACCTCGTCGTACAAAATGTTGTAGCTGCGGCCGAAAAGATCGGTCCAATCCCCGGCCTCGGGGATTTCCAACAACCCGTTTTCATTGCTATCATGTGCTGCAAGCCAGTTCATTGCACTTTTTAATGAACCGCTATATTCAGTCAATAGCTCCAGATCATTCGTCGCCCTGACATATTGATAGAAAGCGATGATCGCCCACAGGCCGCCATCGATCGAACATATCCCGCCGACGCCGGAGTAGTCGGGCTTACCATCATCCAGGCCCACATAGGCCGGCAACAAGCCGCCCGCCGATATGTTCTGAAACAAGGTTTCCAATGTTTGCCGCTGGGCTCGACGGATGTGTTCGTCGTTAAGAAGAATCGTGGAGATGATCGTGAAACAGCCGTCGCGCGCCCAAACGCTGCGATAATTCGTGTCTGTTCCGGTAACTTCGTTGTCGGTCAACGAACAGGCGGAAAATCCCATTGGGGTGATGTTCTTTTCAACTGCTTCTTTGGCCTTCTGAAACCCCAATTGGATCACGTCGATCTCAGCCTCAGAAAGTGCGTCCGAAGCCTTTTCGTCAACGAGAAATCTCGGTTTTCGGGTCCTATTCTTTTTTGTACGCCGATGACCGGATGTTTCAGAGATATCCTTCAAAACCTTAAAATGTCGGAGTCCTTCTAATACGCCATCCGCCATTAACTTGCTGGAAACAAAAACTGGAAGATGAACGGTCGCTTCGAGTAATTCGGGTTGGGCGTTATCTACCACAATGCCATTGACGCCGGGAAGTAAAAACATGCCACTGTCGTTGCCCGAATCGCCTGCGACAAGAACTTCGTTTAGAGGTATTTCTAGCCGCGAGCACAACCACTGTAGAGCGTTTCCCTTGCTCGCTTTTCCGGGCAGGATGTCCAGATCTCTCGCGCTCGAGTAGATGACGGTTGCGTCTAGTTCGGCCTCACGCAGCCTGTTTTTTAAATTTTCAAGGCTACTCTGGCTGGCGTCGTGTAAGTACCAACTCGATTTATACGAATGCAGATTCTCACTTGGTTGGCGCGAAACGCCGGGAATTTTCTCCAGTACCTCTTCGACCGCTGTCAGATCCCATCCATTTTTGTATGAATCAAAATATTCGACAAGAGGTTCGGCCCCATTCTGATCATAAATTTCCGTCCCGACGCCCGTTATCAAATAATCGGGCTTTGGCAGCGGCTCGAGTTTTAAGAGTTCTTGCGCGTCCGACAACAGTCGCCCAGAGCTAAGACAAAGTAACGGACGTGTTGGGCCAAGAGATTCCCACACTTCTGTAAAACGCTGGGTTGCCTCCGGGTTCCCGACGAGTGTTCCGTCCAGATCAGAACAGAAAAGCTTTATGTCCATTTTCTTTAAGGTTTGGTTTCAACATCGCACTTGGCTGGTGGTCGACCGCCGAGACAAGCTGTTGTGCGATGCCCGTCCAGGTAAAGAGACTTCGCACTTTCAGCGATCCATTTCGGGCAATATTCTCTTTGAGTCTGGCATGCTTAAGGGCCTTATAAATGGTTATCCCAAGATCCATTTCGTCTAAGGGGTCGGCATAGAGTGCATGTTTTCCGAAGGTGACCGTTCGGTATAAGCCGCCATGCATCGTCATCACGGTCGGCGTTTCGCAAGCCATCGCTTCAATCGCGGTCATGCCAAAAGGCTCGTAACGGCTGGGCAGCACAAAAACGTCGGCCGCGCGATAATGGTCTGCGATCTCATCGTTTTGCACCCAACCGGAAAAAATTACTTTATTCTCCAGATCGCACCCGATAACCTGCTCCTTCAAGTCTCTTAGAAATCGCTCTTCTGATTCTTCCATTTCTGATCCGCCCACAGCAAGATGAAGCCTGGCGTCCGGAATGCGTTCGGCAACTATGCGAAATGCATCGATCAGCAGATCATATCCTTTGTTGCGTGCAAGCCTCCCCAATGCCAGAACCACCTTTCCTCTAAAATCAAGCCGCTTGCGAATGGCCTGGCGTGAGGCACGGCTTACCGGAAAAAACTTATTGTCGTCATATCCAGGTGGTATCATCCTGCACTTGTTTCCCGGAACGCCATAGTCATTGATCAAGACTTCTGTCTGAATCTCCGTGGTCGGGATAAGCAGATCGCAACTTCGGTACATGCGTTTCTCATGATCAATTCGGTTTGAGAAATTGTACTTCTGCTCGAAATCCCCATTCACATCAGTAAAATCCGTTTTCATTTGGTCACATTTCCATGTGCCTAACGAATGTGGGGTGTGAACGTGACGTATCCCCAGCGAATCGGCTAACCGCTGTCCGGCGAACCCGGCATCCCAATAATGGCTGTTCAGAAATTGGTATCGAAGCTCGTTTCTCGCGATGTAGAGCAAAGCATTATCACACCATTCCGGCAGATCTTCATAAAGATATTCTTTAGGGATAAAGCTCGATCCTCCACATGGAACGCGGATCACCCGAACGGAATCGTTTACGAGATCAATTTCCGGCTGGCCTTCAAATCGACGGGTCCAGATATCGACGTCGTAGCCCATGTCCGCAAGCTTTTTGGAAAGCTCAAGGACATAGAGCACCTGCCCGCCCGTGTCTGCGGCTCCCAATGGCGGATCCGCAGCAAAATAGCCATGTGTTGAGATCATCGCGATCCGCGGCTTTTTGTTGTAATTAAATAAGTCTAAAGAATTCATTCGATTGATATTTCACAGGGTCTGCATGGTTACGGTGATGATCTGATTTTTTCCGCCAGTACGGTGGTAGGAAACCCAATACCCGGCTTCGGGATATCTAACCATCTTGTAGATAGAACCATCCTCTTCCGGCGGAACATCTTGCCCGATAACGGTCAATGCTGTGGGAGCATTTTTAAGATCGTTCATGTATGTCGAAGATATTGCCCGTACCGCTCCTTTTGCGTCATAGAACACCTGGGTCATTTCATCACGTGAGAAAACGAAAAGGTCCTGATCATCGCCCTTATCTTTCGGTTTTCCAAGAATCTCCCGCGCCTTATCCTGCACCATTCCGATCTGAACGTTCCTATGATGGAGGTATCCCGGTTGAAAAACAGGCTTCGCTGCATCGCGATCAATGCTAGCGACATCGGCTATAGTTTTCTTGGCGGCCGTTCCGGCTATCTGTTCCTTCGCCGGTGGAGGTGTTTGTTCCTGAGCCAACCCTGTCGTCCCGACCAGAAACAGCAAAGTCAGCACCGAAAGTCCGGCCCTTGGATATTGGAGTAGTTTGTTAATTTTAGTATACATAGTATTGACACCCGTTTTCATAAGTTCCTATGTAAATCATAGAAGAACAGGGCGCTTAGAACATCAGGGCAACTACCTACTGTCTGAGTGTTTTCACTCATGTTTGCGGCTCATCAAGCTCATTACACGAAAAAAAGAAAGCCGCTGAGCGTTTCAGTGCCCAGCGGCTAAGGTTGTCGTCGGCCCGCTAAAACAACTCGTTAAGAAGCCGCTGACGCGTAGTCGCGGCTCGATTACGCCCGTGCGGTTTGTGATGCGGCGGGCTGCGGCATCACGACGTTGTCCAGAATGTGCAGAACTCCGTTTGCCGCCTCTATGTTGGAATTGACAACCTTCCACTTATCAGCCGCTAATCCGCTGCTGTCTTTAACAGCCAGTTTGCGACCCGAAACCGTTTCAATACCGTCTTTGTCGCCGAAATCCTTGTACGCCACCCGGCCTTTGAAGATCTGGGATGAGAGAAGACTTTTCAGTTGCTCCTTATTATCCGATCTGATCAGATCTTCGAATCCGGGAAGCCTGCCTAGTGCTTCGTTCGACGGTGCGAGGACCGTGAACGGCCCGTCTTTCTGAAGGAGTGCGTCAAGATCCACCGCGGCCAGGGCCCGCGCGAATGTACTGAGCATTTGATTCCGTTTCGTGATTTCCATGATGTTTAGTTTTTCATTCATAATTTTCTTCCCTTTATGCAGCGGCGATGTGCGGCGAGTTCCGGCATGCAAGTGCTCGCGGGACCTAGCTTTCAGATTCTGATACCGCAAACTACTAAATACGAGTTATGCGTGAGAATGTCGCATAGGCGAGCTAATCGCCTGCCTGGAAATACGCAGCAGTCTCCCTTGGAGGACTTGCCGTAAGAAGTAACGCATCGCGTCTGCATATTAACAATCCTACAGTGGCAGGTGAACGAATTAATCCGTAGAATCACTTAATAGCGGTAAGCAATTTCACTCATTAATACCTATTCGGCGTTTGCCAGACTATTTTTGATAGCGATATTTACTGTCGCTGTCACACGGGTGCGGTCTATTATCGGCGTGGAAAAATTCTTAGCAACAGAAACACTGATCATTGAGCTGCTGTTGATCGTATCGATCGTGGCCATCGCGGTGCGGCGTCTGCGGATCCCTTACACGGTGGCACTGGTCGTGGTCGGATTGCTGATCACGTTTCAGCAGCCGCTCGAATTCGATCTGACGCCGGAGCTGATACTGTCGCTCTTTGTCCCTCCTCTCGTATTCGAAGCGGCCTTTCATATTGAATTTAAGACCCTGCGTCAAAACCTCATGCCGATCCTGGGATTGGCTATCCCGGGCGTCCTTGTCACGACATTCATCGTCGGAGCCATCATTTCTTATGCGCTCAACATCCCGATGACAACGGCTCTCGTATTTGGAGCACTGATATCGGCCACCGATCCCGTAGCGGTCGTATCGCTGTTTAAGGCTCTGGGCGCGCCCAAACGCCTTACGACATTGGTTGAAAGCGAGAGCCTGTTCAATGACGGAACGGCGATCGTCGTTTTTCAACTTATGGTGGTAGCGGCGGTCGCCGCCGTCGGTGGCACCGCTAGTGAGGGCTCTGCTCCTTTCGACGTGCTCGCCGCAGGGATCGACTTTATCCGCGTCGCGGCCGGCGGGCTGCTGATAGGTGTCTCTCTCGGGTGGGTTATCGCACAGATCATCGCTCGCATCGACGACTACCTGATCGAAACCACTCTTACGACCGTCCTCGCTTTCGGTGCGTTCCTCCTGGCCGAACGATTTCACGTCTCCGGTGTGTTGGCCGTCGTTGCGGCCGGCCTGATCACCGGCAATGTCGGCCCGCGGGGGATGTCGCCAACGACGAAAATAGTACTTTTCAATTTTTGGGAGTACCTCGCATTCGTCGTAAACTCGCTGGTATTCCTCCTTATCGGGCTGGATGTAAATCTGCGTGAGATCGGAGCGAATATTTATCCGATCACGATCGCCCTGTTTGCGGTGTTGGCAAGCCGCCTGCTTGTTGTCTACGGGATCACAAGTCTCATTAATTTGCGTGGAGGCGAGAACCGACTCCCGGCAGCATTTCAACATATCCTTTTCTGGGGTGGGCTGCGCGGAGCGATCAGTCTTGCTCTTGCATTGAGTCTGCCGCTTGCGCTCCCCGAACGTGACCTTCTTCGGACGCTTACGTTCGGGGTAGTGCTCTTTACTTTACTTGCGCAGGGAACGACGATGCAGTTTCTTATGCGACGGCTCGGTCTCGGGCAGGCCCACGACCTCGAGCTTGAATACGAGCGTCGCCACGGAAAGCTGATCGCGGCCCAGGCGGCTCTGAGGAGCGTGGAGAACTTGCACAATGAGAATATGATCTCACTCGCGACCTGGCAGCACATCGAACCCAAACTGCAGCAGCAGGTCGCCGACGCTCTCGAAGATCAGCGAACACTCATTGAGAAACATCCCGAACTCCAATACGAAGAGCACGAGGACGCGGAGATCGAAAGCCTGCTCGCCCAGCGGGCCGCACTGTCCACAATGCTCAGCAACGGGGTTATCTCCGATCAGGTTTACGAAGAACTCATTGAAGACGTCGACTTACAGATCGGAAAGGCCCGCGACCGACCCGCCGCCGAACCGGACGCGAATAGGCTGAAGGTCTGAGATCGTTTGTGTGGCGGCTCATCGATTTTCGTTTGTTCGTCGACATTGCCAATTCGACTCTTGGCCTGATCGCGGGTTATCTCAATATGAGAAGAATGGATGGAATCGACCAGATAGCCGACGCTCCAACCCACTTAGTTTTGTTCACGGCGAGTCCGTTGGGAGCGTACTTTTTGAATTGAAGTAAAAGACGGATGGAACTTGCAATAATAATTATTTTCACGATCGGCTACCTGGCCATTGCGTTTGAACACCCACTAAAGATCAACAAGGCCGCCAGCGCTTTGGTAACCGGTGTCTTGTGCTGGACCGCCTATGTTTTCAGCCAGGCCGACAAGGATCTGGTATCGCACGCGCTCCTCGAGCATCTCGGCGAGATCTCGGGGATTCTGTTCTTTCTGCTCGGTGCAATGACGATAGTGGAGCTGATCGACGCTAACGACGGGTTTCAGATAATAACCGAAAGGATCACGACTAAAAGTACGATCAAACTGATCTGGATCATTGGCGTTATTTCATTCTTCCTGTCGGCGGCCCTCGACAACCTGACTACCACCATCGTTATGGTTACGATGCTGCGAAAGATCGTCGCCGACCGTGAAAAACGCCTGTTGCTAGCGGGAATAACGATCATTGCCGCCAACGCCGGCGGCGCGTGGTCGCCCGTGGGCGATGTTTCGACCACGATGCTTTGGATCGGCGGTCAAATCACGACGATGAATACGATCGCAGGCGTATTTCTGCCGAGTGTCGTATGTCTGTTGGTTCCTCTCCTGTATGTTTCGTTTCGCGTCCGTGGCAGCTTCGAATCGCCAGACGAGGACAACGATGAAATAACAACTTTAGACGTCAGAAGGAACATAATCTTCTTCCTCGGACTCGCAGTTTTTATCTTTGTTCCGATCTTCAAGAGCATTTCACACTTGCCGCCATTTATGGGTATGCTCCTTGGGCTGGGATTTATGTGGCTGGTCACAGAGGTAATCCACAAGCGCGAAGGCGATAAAGAAAAGGGCGTTCTGTCGGTCGTTTACGCCCTTAGACGGATCGATACGCCCAGCATTTTGTTCTTTCTCGGCATCCTTTTGAGCGTTTCGGCCCTACAGTCAACCGGACAACTCAGTCAGCTTGCCGGATGGCTGGCTCGAACAATACTCAACGAGACCACACTTATAGTCATCCTTGGCCTGCTGTCCGCGGTAATTGATAACGTGCCGCTCGTTGCAGCCGCTCAGGGTATGTACACCTTGCAGCAATATCCGACGGATAGTTACTTCTGGCAATTTCTCGCGTATGCGGCCGGAACCGGCGGCAGCTCGTTGATCATCGGTTCGGCAGCGGGAGTTGCGGCTATGGGATTGGAAAAGATCGATTTCTTTTGGTATGTCAAAAGGATTTCGCTCCTGGCCCTTCTCGGCTATCTTGCCGGAGCCATAGTGTACGTCGTCCAGTATAGCCTTACTTCCACGATGGGGGCGAACTAAAGTATCGAACCGCGGAAATGGATTAAATATGGCAACTCCATCAAGTAGCTCTTCCAAAATTAGCCCGGAAGAAAGATGTTCGCCATCGGTCTCGGTCATAGTACCGGCCTATAACGAAGAACTGATGATTTCGAAAGCATCCCTTTCATCCGCGATGCGCTCGACGCTTCGGCGGAACTGGCCGGCTTATACGAGATCATCGTTTGCGACAACAATTCGTCCGACGCGACGGCCGAGATCGCCCGATTGCTCGGTTGCGAGGTGGTGTTCGAACCCTTGAATCAAATCTCGCGTGCCCGCAACACATTTGATAAAGTTTGCGGCAAGCCTAGTTACTTCCCCTCTAAATGCCTTCACAAATAAGGCGTTGGCGGACAGGTGGTACGACGAAGATCGGTAAATGCGATCCGTAAGCACAATTGAACTTCTGCGGTGCAATGCGGTGTAGGACGTGCGGCCTCGCATTTTGGAGACTTTCATGGAATTTATGAACACGCTCGCGGGCGCAATAGTTGTACTCGCGGGAATATGGTTGATCGGCCTGGCTACGGTTGCATTCGCGAGGCCCGAGCGTGCAAAACATTTTCTCGGCAGGTTTGCGAGTTCTGCGATTTCGCATTTTCTCGAGGTGTTTCTCCGAATCATAGTCGGCACAGGGTTCGTCATTTATTCAACCCAACTGAGACCCTCCATCGTTTTTACTGTATTTGGTTGGTTGTTGATACTGACGAGCGTTGTTCTGTTGTTTGTGCCCTGGAAACTGCATCGGCGATTTGCTGATTGGTCGTTGCCGTTAGCGACGGGTCGCATGATGCTTTTTGGCTTAGTTTCATATTTTGCGGGAATTGTCATACTCTTCTCTTTCTTTCTCGGGCCTGCTGTACCATAGGCAATTTTTGGGGATATTCATCAATGAACGTTAAAGTCAGACTTTTCCTGATTTTACTAGCGGCCGGCTTGACGGGAGTTATTTCGTTTCTGCTGGTTGACCTGGAGGCTCTACTTGCGATGCAGCCCCTTCCGGCGGGCACCGATATGCCAATGTCGATCCCGATGTTGAAACTCCTGAGCCTGATTCAACCGGCGGTCCTTGTGGCGGTGGCCGCCGTAATTGGGGTTGGACTTGCCTCGCGGGTCGGACTCCGCTCGCCCGTTGCGGAAGCGGTCGCAAGCCGCCGGGATGTTCCTTTAGCCATCAAGTCGCAGCTCGTTCCGGGTATCATCGGCGGTTTGGCGGGCGGTGTTTCTATCGTTTTGATTTCTGCCATTCTTAAGCCGTTTCTAACAGCTGAAATATTCGCACGCCTCGGCGAGTGGGGCAATATTCTGCCGCTTCCCGTGCGCTTACTTTACGGCGGAATTACGGAAGAGGTGTTGCTGCGTTGGGGAATGATGACGCTGTTAGTGTGGGCGGCGTGGCGGCTGTTTCAGAAAGGACAGGATAGGCCGAGGCCCGTCATTGTTGTCGCCGCGATTCTACTTTCATCACTGACCTTCGCCCTCGGCCATATGCCGATCGCATTTCTGTTGTTTCCTGAACCAACGCTGCCGCTGATTCTATTCGTTATCTTCGGTAATTCCACTTTCGGCTTGATCGCGGGCTGGCTTTACTGGAAGAAAGGCCTTGAATCCGCGATGATCGCCCATATGATCGCGCACGTTGTTATGTTCGCGGCGAGCTATCTTGGAGCTTATTTTTGAAACCTTATTTTCGCAGGAGAGGCTCGGTCGAATGTTCAGTCACACTAGCGGGCTCGAACGGAGGCTCGTTGAGCAGCCTATTTGTGCGAGTTGATCCGGCTTCTTCTTCGAAATGGTGCTTGATGTCGCCCATCTCCTTCAAGAAGAGCTTGGGATAAAGGAAAAGGAATGCCGAAATGAGCAAGAAGAGGATCAAAGCTCCGATCGCCGATCCGAATAACAGGTCAGGTCCAAAGATCTGAAGTTTGTAATAAAACGCCACTGCCAAAAGGAGTGAAAGGGCAATAATTGCGGCGGTTGAAAGCGAAAAAACACCCAGCATCTTGACCCGCTTTCTCTTTTGGAGCAACGCAGCCATTTCGGGGGACGGCTTTTGTGCTATCAACTCGGCCGCAATCGCGTCAAGCTTTAGCCCGCACATTCGACAATAATGCCGCGGCTCATCGTTTTGTGCTGCACAATTCGGACAGAACATAATCGCTATATTCTACGACAGACTGCACCGGTTCGTTCGATAAATCATAGGCCATCCCATCACGACACCGATTGTCCACTGAGCTGTGGGATCGTATTAAATAGCTTAAAGTATCGCTGCATTTACAGCAGAATGTTCACCGCCCTGACGTGAGCGACTTCACTTAACCCAAAAAGTTATAAACGATAACGCCCGAGGTCTTGACGGCTTCCCCGGAAAGCAGGGTCGGGCTGAACCGTGCTTTGCGGGCAGCTGTCTCCGCGGAATTTCTGAGGAGCGGGTGGCCGGACACAGCATCTGCCGATATCACTTGGCCACGCTCGTTTACGAGCACCCGCACGCTCACCTTCCCCTTTACATTTACAGCTTTTGCGGCTGCCGGATATATCGGCATTGGCAGGCTTGTTGCCTTGCCATTGATAACTCCCATAGAGCGAATAACCGGCTTTTTCGCTGCCGCCGGCTTTTTCGTTATGCGTGGCGGTGGTGGAGGTTCGGTTTCCTCGAGTGGAGCAACTTGGCTACTTGCTGCCGAAAGACCCGCACCCGACCCGCTTGACGCTGTACCGGATGTAATCCGGCCCGATGAGAGCCCCGCCCCCGGGTCGAAATCCAGCTTACCGAGCTCGAAATACCTGTTTTCTGGACGCGACGCTTCAGTGTTCCGGCTGGTTGAAACGCTGTCAGGGACAGCGGGCGGAGTTTCGTTCAGTCGCGCCATGTTTACGCGTCTCATCGGACGTACTTTCGTTACACGCCGTTCGGGCGCTTTTACCGCAACCCGGTCCTTTGAGATGGGCTGTTCGACACGCTCATTCGCTGCCAGCGGCGCCGGCTCGGCGACTGGAAGTTCAACAGGCGTCATCAGCCGTACCAGTTCAAAATCGTTATTGCCAAGGCTTAGATCGATGGAAAACAAACTGGTGACGAGCCCGACCGACAAAGCGGTGCCGAGCATCACGGATGAAAACAGGAAATACCACTTGCGGCCGGTCTGCATCGATTCCGACTCTGTAATTACTAAGGGTCTAGAGTAGTTAAGCATCAAAGAGGCTGAGTTCTCAACATAGACAAGAGTGTTTTATAAAGGTCGCCAAATCGGTGGTTAAACCTGAACTCG
>JBEBJB010000021.1:0-85867 GCA_040080065.1 Pyrinomonadaceae bacterium | reverse complement strand
GATGTGTATAAGAGACAGCCGTAACGCCGGTGTTGCCGCCACCGCCGCCCCAACCACCGCCGGAACCGCCGAAACCGGTCACTTGGATATACGACGCGGTATTCGAATAGAGAAGATTGTGATAGCCCTCGCCATACTGTTCACAGCGGCCACCGCCATTTCTTCCTTCGGCCTCGCACAGCCGTACGGTGTATCCTCGAGCGACGTAAACAGACGAAGCCCGATCGTTTCCAAGCGATCCGAGTTCGCGGCGGTCATTGCGATATTCGCCAACGTTAAACCCCTGACTGGTTCCGCGTCCATTTGTCTGATCGAAAACTATAACCGCATCATTGCCCCACTGGCCATAAATTACCGTTGCCGAGAAAATGAGGCAGCACGTGAGAACTAGTGACGATAAAATATTCCTTCCTATGCCATTCATAAAGCCTCCAATAAAGATTCCCCCTCGGGTTTCCCCGTTCTTGAAAACGTCTCTAACGAGTTATCTTACAAACCCTTTGCAGCTACGTATTTAACTAGGTCACGCACACGACATGAGTAACCCCATTCGTTGTCATACCACGACAAGATCTTTACACATGTGCCGTCGATCACTTTTGTATTTTCGGCGTCGACGATCGACGAATTCGAATTTCCCTTAAAATCGATCGAAACGAGCGGCTCCTCGCTAAACTGTAGAATGCCTTTCAGCGGTCCGTTCGCCGCAGCCTTTAGGGTTGCGTTTACCTCCTCCGTTGTCGTCGATTTTTCGAGATTCATAACAACATCGACCAGCGAAACATTTGGCGTCGGGACGCGGACCGAGATGCCGTCGAATTTGCCCTTCAGCTCCGGGATAACAAGAGCGACCGCTTTTGCGGCTCCGGTCGACGTCGGGATCATAGATAGTGCGGCGGCACGAGCTCGACGCAGGTCTTTATGAGGCAGATCGAGCAGATGCTGGTCGTTCGTGTAGCTGTGGATCGTGTTCATCAGGGCGCTTTTGATGCCGTATGTGTCGTGCATCACCTTAGCGACTGGTGCGAGACAGTTGGTTGTGCACGAGGCGTTCGAAATAATGTGGTGATTTGCCGCGTCATACATTCCCTCGTTAACGCCGAGTACGATCGTCACGTCTTCACCCTTTGCCGGTGCTGAGATGATAACTTTCTTAACGCTTCCGCGCAGGTGTTTGCCGGCTTCGGCAGCGCTCGTGAAGCGCCCCGTCGATTCGATAACGATCTCGGCTCCAACCTCTTCCCAGGGGATAAGAGCCGGATCCTTTTCAGAAAATACCTTGAATGCATCGCCGTCAACGGTAATAGTGTCGCCCGAGGCCGTGATCTCGTTATCGAGATTTCCCATCACCGAATCGTATTTTAAGAGATGAGCGAGCGTCCTTGTGTCGGTCAGGTCGTTAACTGCGACTAGATCTATGTCCTTGTCGCCGAGCCAGGTTCTGATCACTGCTCTTCCAATGCGGCCAAAGCCGTTTATTCCTACTTTAATAGCCATTATAAAATATGTTTCCTCCGAAGAATTGTTAAGATAATGAACGACTAGAATATCTCAAAAAAAGAACGATTACAACGGACACGCCGTTGAATCGGAATGGCGAGATTCTTGAAACAAACGGATTTTGAAAGACGTAGTAAGGTTTTGAGTTTTTCACAATAATTAATAAAATCAGGTGTTTACGTCGGAGCCTTCATATAATGCAACTTTCGCGATCTCGCAGTCTTTTCTTATCGATCTTGTTCACAGGTGTGCTTTGTACGACGGCGTTCGCTTCGCCGCAGGAAGCTTCGCAGGTGGCAAAGAACGTACCCGAACCCCTGACGATCAAAACGGCGTCCGGCGAAAACGTCCTCGACCGGGAAACGGTTTCGATCAGGCCTTCGTCAACGTCCCTCGCGCGCGTAGGTGTACAGAACGCACAAACGCTGACGCTGACCGTTGCGGAAGCGGTAAAGAAAGCTCTCGAGAACAACAACGATATCGAAGTATCACGCGACGACGTGCGTTTTCAGGAAACGCAGATCCGTTCGATCTTAGGCGCGTACGACCCTGTTTTCTCGATCTCGCCGACGTTTTCGCGAAGTAACACGACCGGCTCGGCCGCGACCAAGGATTTTCGGGCCAACGCGAGTTTTAGTAAGAACCTGGAACGCGGCGGCGGTAACTATCAGGCTTTTTTTAACAACCAGCGAACGGAGAACGCCTTCGCACAGGCTCAGGTCAGCTCCGGTTCGGTCTCTAACAGCAGCAGTGCGATATATTCGTCGTCATTCGGTTTTAACTACATCCAGCCGCTCGCCCGCAACTTTCGCATCGACAATACGCGTCGTCAGGTAACGATCGCGAGAAAGCGTCTGGAACAGACCGATTCGGATTTCAGGCTTCGTGCTACGGAAACCATCACCGCCGTACAGCGTGCCTATTGGGATTTTGTGTTTGCTCTAAGAAATCAGCAAAACCAGGTCGCAAACGTAAATCTCGCCAAAGAAAACCTACGTCAGGTCGAGGCCCGGATCGAGGCCGGAGCCGCGGCTCCGCTTGATAAGGCTCAGGTAGCGACCGAGCTTGCCAACCGCGAAGGCGACCTCTTACTTGCGACGCAGACAGTAGCAAGTTCTGAGAATGCTCTAAAGCAATTGCTGCTGCGTGACCCGACGTCGCCCGAGTGGTCGCAGACGATCGTTCCGACCGATGTTCCAACAATTAATGCTTCATCGATCAGCCTGGACGAAGCGATGAAGGATGCGATGGACAATCGTTTTGAGTTAAAACGCCTCAAACTTCAGCGTGAGATCAATGACGAAGACGTCAAATATTTTCGAAATCAGACAAAGCCGCAGATCGACCTCAACACGACGTTTTCGCTCGACGGACTGTCACGCAGCGGGTCGGGTGCGGGCGGTACGACCAATCTTTTTACGTCGACCGGCGATCTTCTGCTCTTGAACAGTATCAACTCGACGCGTGCGGCTCTCGGCCTTCCGCTCGTTACCAATCCTACGGTCATCATTCCGGCGTCACCGAACTATCTTTTTGGTGGATTTCAGCGATCGCTCGCCAATATTTTCCGAACGGACGCACCGAACTTCTCGGTCGGGGTCACGATCTCGTTCCCGCTGAAAAACCGCACAGCAAAAGCTAATTTAGATGGTGCCAAGATCACCGAACAGCAGCTTCTGGCCCAAACACGCGGTCAGGAACAGTCGGTGGTCGTTGAGGTGCGAAATGCCGTACAGGCCGTGGAGACCACCCGACAACGCGTTTTCACCGCCCGCCGCGCTCGCGAAAACGCTGAGATCCAGCTCGAAGGCGAACGCAAACTCTATGATGCTGGACGCTCGACGACATTCCTGCTCTTCCAACGCGAAAACACCTTGACTAACGCCAAAAACGCCGAGATCAGAGCGGAAACAGACCACAGCAAGGCCCTTGCCGATATTCAGCGGGTAACATCGACAGCCTTTCGGGCGAATAATATTACAGTGGATTCACCGGTTCCGATCCCGAGATAGTTTAGGTGGTTCTCAGTTTAATCCTTAAGACTTTGCGATGTTTTGGCGGCTTGCCGCTCTATTTGCGGGCAAGCTCGCTTGTCCGCGCGAGTTTTGAATGATTCGCGGCTATGCCGCCGCCGGAAGTCGGGTCTTGTGATCAGCGTGCGGCGGCGGCATAGCCGCAGTTGGAAAGAACCCCATCGGCGAAGCTAGCTTCGCCGCAAATAGGGCGGCAAGCCGCAAAAGGCGTTGGCAGGGAGCTTGTGCACTACATGTTCACCTCCGAACGCCGCTATCTCCTCGCCCTTAGTCCGAATTCCCCACACCACTTTCCGTTTCAGCCCAACTCTGCGAAAATCTAACGGATGAAAATATCGGCCACGATAATCGTCCGTAACGAGGAGCACAACATCGCCGATGTTTGCGAGACCGTTTCGTGGGCCGACGAGATCGTGATCGTGGATTCGGATTCGACGGATAAAACGGTAGAGATCGCGAGGAAATACACCGACAAGATATTTAACCGCGAGTGGAACGGCTATAAGGACAAACACGAGTTTGCTGATGCTCAGACGACCGGCGATTGGATATTCTGGATCGACGCGGACGAACGAGTGACGCCAGAACTAAGAGCGTCGATAGAAAATCTGCGCAGCGCGCCCGCCGATCAACTAGCTGAGGGTTATAAAATCGCTCGCAAGACCGAATATCTGGACCGCTGGATCATGCATTCCGGCTGGTATCCCGACTATCAGATGCGGCTTTATCGTAAGGACAAAAGCTATTGGGACGGCGTTGCCCCGCATCAGACCGCGCGAGTCGATGGGCGGATCGAGACGCTCGACGGCCAGTTTTTGCATTACACAAAACGCGACCTGAGCGAGCATCATCGGGTGACGGATTCCTACGCTTCGCTTGCCGCGGAACATATGGCCGGGCAAGGCAAAACGGTTGGGGCGTTCGGCATATTATCGAATGCAGTCGCGGCATTTCTTCGCACATATTTCCTGAAACAGGGTTTTCGCGACGGTGTTCAGGGGATGATCATCGCGGGATTTACGGCATACGGAGTTTTTCTTAAGTACGCAAAACTTTGGGAGATCATCAACAAAAAATGAAGGCTGTGATCCTGTGCGGAGGCCGCGGTACGCGGCTCGGCGAACACGGCCGCAACGTGCCCAAAGCCCTGATCAAGATCGGCGGCAAGCCGATAATCTGGCATTTGCTCAGCATTTTCTCGCATTATGGTGTAAATGACTTTGTTTTGTGCCTCGGCTATTTGGGCGAAGAAATCAAAGGCTATTTTGCGGGTAACACCAACGGTTGGAATATTGAGTTCGTCGAAACTGGTCTCGACACGAATACGGGAGGGCGTTTGAAACGGGTTGAGCAATATCTGCGGGACAGCGATCAGTTTTTTGTAACCTACGGCGACGGGCTCGCGGGTGTTGATATTTCGGAACTAATGTCTTTTCACAACGGACACGGCAAAGTCGCGACGGTCACGACTGTACATCCGTTTTCACCATTCGGTTTGGTTGACCTCGATAGCGATGGAACGATCAAACGTTTTCGTGAAAAGCCGCTGCTCGACGATTGGATAAACGGCGGTTTTTTTGTTTTTGATCACGGTATCTTCAATCATCTGACCGACGACTGTGTGCTCGAACGCGAGCCTTTCGAAACGCTCAGCGGCAAAGGCGAAATGATGGCGTACAGGCACGAAGGTTTTTGGAAGTGCATGGATACATACAAGGACAATCTGGAATTTGAGGACCTGTGGAACAACGGTGCTCCGTGGAAGGTTTGGTAGATGACGAATATGGCGTTTTGGAAAGATAGAACAGCGTTTGTTACCGGCGCGAGTGGCTTTGTCGGAGCTAATCTGGTTGCCGAGTTAGTCAGCCACAGCTCGAAGGTCGTTTGTCTACAGCGTGATGAAACACAGCCTAACTCAATGGATCTGCTCAGGTTACGAGATAAGGTGACCGTGATCCGCGGTTCGGTCGATGATCTGCCGCTCATGTCGCGGATTCTGAATGAATATGATGTCGACGCGGTATTTCATCTTGCGGCTCAGGCACTTGTTGGAGCAGCAAATCGCTCGCCGGTCTCGACATTTGAATCGAATATTCGCGGAACGTATTTGTTGCTGGAGGCTTGCCGTCTCAGCAGTACGGTCAAACGCATCGTCGTTGCGTCGAGCGATAAAGCATACGGTTCGCACACGGTACTTCCCTATTCCGAGGATTTTAAGCTGAACGCAGTCTTCCCTTACGACGTTTCGAAGGCGTGTACTGATCTGATTTCGCAATCCTTTGCGCACACATTCGACGTTCCGGTCGCCGTCACGCGATCTGCCAATATCTATGGTCCGGCGGACGCTAATCTGTCGCGGATAATTCCTGGCACGATCCTTTCGGTCCTCCGCGGTGAGAAGCCGATCATTCGCTCGGATGGCTCGCCCGTGCGAGATTTTATTTATACGACGGATATTGTCGGCGGTTATCTGCTGCTTGCCGAGAATATCGAGAATGCAAGAGGCCAGGCTTTTAATTTCGGTTCCGGCGAGCCGGTTTCGATGCTCGACCTGGTAAATTCCATCGTTCGGCTGATGGGGCGTGGCGATGATCTTTCGCCTGAGATTCTACTCAAAACCAAGATCGCGAACGAGATCGACGCTCAGTATCTCGCCTGTGACAAGGTGGACGGCAGATTTGGCTGGAAACCCGCCGTTGATCTCGATTCCGGCCTGAAAATGACGATCGATTGGTACACAAACAATTGGAGTCAGTAACATTTTTGTCGCTGTACAACGTCGCGGTTCGCCAACACATCCTATTCCTTGGAATAAACTTTTTTTTGCGCTATATTTCGGAGTAAGGATGTATAAACTTTCCACAATCGTTTTCGTAATCCTCGGCCTCTCGGCGGCGTCATTTGGCCAGAAGGGCGTTGATGCTCAAACCAAGACCATTAAAGAAGAAGGCAACAAGGTCACAACCCGCGGAAATGACGTAACGCGTTCTTTTGATTGGGGAAAGGGCAAGACGAAAGTTCGTGAGCAGCTTGCCAATCCATATAAGTTCACTTCCCGTCGGGACGTTCTCGTCGGCATGGTCGTTGATGCGCTTCGCGAGAAAAAAATGGTGGTTGATGAAGCGTCGTCGCGTCCGAAGGACGGCATTATCATCACTCAGCCTTTCGTTTTCGCGAAAGGTGCGGTAATCACGCAGAATGAACTCAACAGATACGCTATTCTTGAGGCTTCGTATTCGTCCTGGACGCGGGCTCAATATACGCTGACTATCGAAGTGCAGGCGATCGACGGCCTTCAGAATAACGTTTCGGTCAACGCAAAGGTTGAGGGACGTGCGGGCAATGGACTCACATCGGAATGGGTGACCGTTAGAAGTTCCGGCGTCGCCGAGGACGAATATCTTGCTAAACTAGTTGAGTTGGTTACCGGCGTTTCGCCAGACCCGGATCCGGACAAACCCTAAAGATGGTCACGAGGTGGCAGCATGTTGATAAGATTCGCATTATTTATCTTTCTGGCCGCTGTATTTTCTGCGGCAAGCTTTAGCATCTGCGCACAGAACGCGGACGGCCGCGGTTCAATAATCCCGAAGGCAAATGATGCCGGCGATGATGACGATAAGCCAAAAAGTTTTAAGGAAACGCTGGTTAAGCTTCGCATAGAAAAAGAGAAAAAAGAGTTTGACGAAATGTTGGGTCGGGGAGAGGAAGCCTTAAAGCTTTCCGAGGAACTCGAAAAAGCCTACGAGCAGAACGGCCGTCTTAACAATAACGAGATAACTAAACTCGCCACCGTTGAAAAACTTGTAAAGAAGATCCGCAGCGAATTAGGCGGCGATGATGACGAGTCCGATGACAAGCCAGCTGCAGTTCAGGCCTCTGTTGCCCAGCGCGACCTGATAAAATCGTTCAGATCGACGACTGTGAAGCTTTTTGAAGAGCTAAAGAAAACAACCCGTTTCACGGTTTCCGCAGCGGCGATACAAACATCGAATGCCGTTCTCAGGCTCGCAAAGTTTCTCCGTATTTCGCGTTAACGACCACATTCTCGTCTTCATGAGATTTACGCTTTTCATTCTCTCAACGATAGTTGCCATCCTTGGTTTTCAATTGAGTACATTCGCGCAGAGTGATGACGAGGTCATCTCGGTTGATTCGTCGATCGTCGTGATGAATGCGACGATCACGGACGCATCCGGCAAAGCCGTCGAAGGTCTAGGTCAAAAGTTCTTTAAGGTTTTTGAGGACGGAGTGGAGCAGGAAATCGTTTCATTCACATCCGAGGAGACTCCTTTTGCTGCCGTGATCCTGCTGGATACGTCCGGGAGCATGGAGCAGCGTGTGACGCTCGCTCGTTCCGCCGCGATCCAGTTTTTGAGCGGTTTGCGGAGCGATGATAATGCGGCGATCTACAATTTCGATTCAAAGGTCAAGCTTGTTCAGGATTTTTCGAACAGCCGCGACCTGCGCGAGCAGTTCTTCGATCTCAAGGCGGATGGAATGACCGCTCTCAACGACGCGATCTATAAGGCCGCCGAACTGCTTTCAAAACGCGATGAGAAACGGCGGGCGATAATCGTGCTTTCTGATGGAGCCGATACCATCAGCGGCAAAAGCGCGGAAAAGGCCCTTAAGGCGGCCTCGGCGGTGAATGCGACCATTTATACGGTCGATATGTCGCCGATAAATGACAATTCACCGGGGCGAATTCAGAATCAGAGTGTTCTAAAGAGTTTTGCTGATAAAACCGGCGGAAAATTTGTCGCGACGCCTGGAGGAGTTGCAATGCGTGATGCGTTCAAGCGAATTGTCGAGGAACTGGGAGTTCAATATACAGTCGCGTTTCACCCGGCGAACACAAAGAAGGACGGAAAATGGCGAACGCTCGAACTTCGCGTCTCGCGTCCCAATCTCACTATTCGAACCCGCAAGGGTTACAACGGTCCCAAGAAATAGCCGGTAAGGTTCTCGTCCGCCTTCTCCGACACAGGGATTATTATTGAAAGCTGGTCTTATTCCGGATTTTGTCGGCGTGGCGGGCGATGGCGAATTCGATCAACTCATCGATCACCTGCGCGAACGGTTTACCCGTGCCGTCCCACATTTTTGGATAGCCGGACGCGTCGGTCAGCCCGGGCATCGTGTTGATCTCATTGACCAGCAATGCTCCGTTGTCGTTGCGTAAAAAGAAATCGACGCGTGCGAGGCCCGAGCCGTCGATCGCTTTGAACGCGGTGATCGCCATCTTGCGGATCTTGACCGAAAGCTCGTCCGAGATCGGAGCCGGTACGACGAATTCGTTATTGCCGGTGCCCGAATATTTCTCGGTATAATCGAGGAATTTCTTGCTTTCGTCGCGAATGAGGTATTCGCCCGGCAGGCTCGCCTCGGGCGAATCGTTGCCGATCACGGCACACTCGATCTCACGCATTTCCAGGCCCTCTTCGACGATGATCTTGCGGTCGTACGTGGCCGCGAGATCGATCGCATCGGCCAGCGTCGTTTTATCCGTCGCTTTTGAAACGCCGACCGAGGAGCCGAGATTCGCGGGCTTAACGAACGACGGAAAGCCGAGCTTTAACTCAACCTGTTTGAGAACCGTTTCGCGGTTCTTTTCCCATTCATCGCGCAGAAACCACACATATTCACACATCGGCAGATCCGCATCGCGGAATAGCGTCTTCATAAACGCCTTGTCCATGCCGCACGACGACGCCAGCACACCGCAGCCGACGTACGGAATATCTGCCATCTCGAATAAGCCCTGGATCGTCCCATCCTCGCCAAATGTGCCGTGAAGGACCGGGAAAATAACGTCAATCGGTACGGTCTCGCCGCTCTCTATCACGCCAAGCCCGCGAGCCTGCGAGTCGCCGGAAAGAAATATGTTCGTTGACAGCGGTTCGCCGAACCGCTCCCGAAAGATCTCTCGGGTCGGCCCCGGAAAAAGCTCAAGCGACGCTGCCGGACTTAGCCACTGACCGGTTTTTGTAATAGCAAGCGGCACAACATCGTATTTCGCAGGATCGATCTGCTCGATCACCGTCTTCGCCGACCGAATCGACACCTCATGCTCACCCGACCTGCCGCCAAAAATAACTCCGACACGTGTTTTCATAATCTAAAGAATTGTCTTTCCAAGGGCCGAAAGAATAAGTTCGCAGGCTAATTCAACTGTGATATTACTCTGATCCAAAAGCGGGTTTACCTCGACTATTTCAAATGATCGCATTCCACCGTTGGCGGCGATCATTTCGAGGGCTAAATGAGCTTCGCGATATGTTGCTCCGCCGCGAACCAGCGTTCCTGAGCCCGGTGCAAATCTCGGATCGATGCCGTCAACATCGAAGGTTACCGCAAAACCACCGGGTGCTTGCGATGCGATAGCGATAGCGTCCGTAACGCAGGCTCCCATTCCACGACTATCGACGTCGCTCATCGTGAAAAAGTTAGTTCGCAGCCCAAGTTTCTCGATCTGCGAACGCTCGCCATCGTCGATGTCGCGGGCACCGATGTGAGCCAGATATTTCGGATTCAGTTTTGGGGCAAAACCGCCAAGGCTGGTCAACTGTTCATTACCGTGGCCAAGCAAAACAGCCAGAGGCATACCATGGATATTACCGGACGGTGACGTTTCCGGCGTATTTATATCTGCGTGGGCATCAAACCAGATCAGGCCGATCTCTTCGCCTCGGGCCCGGAAGTGTGAAGAAACTGCCGAGAACGTAGGTATTGCGATCGCGTGGTCGCCGCCGAGAATGATAGGAAATTCGTCGTGTGCGAGAATGTTCGCGACGGCGCGAAAGATGTTCCCGCTCGATGCGAGCATTTCTTCCAGATGTTTTGGATTCTCAATCGTTTCGTCTCCTTCAGGCCGAACGATCGTTGCATCGCCGTGGTCGATGACCTCGTAACCGAGTCCACGAATATGCTCGGCAAGGCTGTGGCCCCGGATCTTTGACAGACGCATCGCATTTACGCCGAGTTCACTGCCCGTCTGCCCCGCACCGAAACCGAGCGGAACGCCGAGTATTCCAGCCCTTTTTCCTAAACCTGGCTTCATAGATGCCTACAATTCCCCAAAACCACTTTCAAATAATTCTCTGATCGCCGACACAGCGTCGGTCTCATCCTCGCCATCTGCTATTACGCTTAAACCAGTACCGAATGAAGCAGCGAGATGTAGTACGCTCAGTATCGACTTCGCGTTTGCGGTAAGTTGCGTATCTTCACGTACGAGCGTGATCAGGCATTTGAATTTAACGGCAAGCCGAACGAGCCGGGCAGCCGCCCGTGCATGAAGACCCAAAGCGTTCACGATCGGGAGATTCGCCTTAAGCATCTTTCGTCAGTTTCTGCGGCTCAAGCAAAATGCCAGCCCGGCAAATTGCCTCTTTACCCTGATCCTCGACCTCTTTTGCGAGTTCGTGCAAGGTAATTTCGCGGGTATTTGAGGCGACCTTGATCACCATTGGTAAATTGACGCCCGTTACGATCTCCACCTCATTTTCTTTTAGAAACATCGCCGAAATATTGGTGGGCGTACCGCCAAACATATCGGTGAGGAGCAGTACGCCGGCGCCCGAAGAAACTTTCTGAATCGCCCGCCTGATCTCATCCTGTGCCATTTCGACGTCGTCGTGCCAGCCGATAGAAACGGCGGTAATGTGGTTGAGATCACCGACAACTGCCTCGGCGGCGGCGACGAGTTCGTTCGCGACCTGACCATGTGAAACGATGACGGCTCCAATTCTATTCATAATATTGTCAATACTTAGCCGCTAGTATTTAAAGTCATTTCTGAATATCTCGATGGCTCACTACGGTGTCAAACCCTGCCTTTTTGAGTCCTTTGCGAAGGCTGCTTGCAACCATTACCGAGCGATGTTTTCCACCGGTGCAACCGATGCCGATCGTCAGATACGATTTGCCTTCGCGCTGATATCGGGGCAATAGATATAGCAGCAGGTCGGTAAAACGATCGATTGTCTCGGTCACTTCGGGCTTATCGAGCAGATACTTAATTATCTCCGGGTCCTCACCTGTCAGGTGCTTTAGGTCCTTTTGAAAATAAGGATTCGGCAAATGCCGTACGTCAAACATCAGATCGACCGCCCGTGGATTGCCATATTTGTGGCCGAAACTCATTACCTCAACTTTTAACGGAACACCATCTTCAAAACCGCTGAATTTCTGAACAAGAAAATGGCGGAGCGTATGAACGGTATGATCGGAGGTGTCGATGATCAGATCCGCGAGTTTGCGAATCTCCTTGAGAGCTTTCCTTTCACCCTTGATCGCATTTGCCAGCCCTTTTCCGCCATCGGCGGGATGTGGGCGACGCGTTTCTGAGAATCGCCGCTGTAAGACTTCATCCGATGCCTCGAAAAAGACGACAAACGGTTTGAGATTCAACTTTTCGAGTTTCTTCAATTCCCCCGGAAAGTCTGTGAGAAAATGGCGTTCCCGGATATTTATAACAAGGGCCGCTTTCTCAATTGAAGGATTCCTTCGGTCAGCCGGAACAAGTAGGCGACCAAAGGTCGACAACATCGACAGCGGCAGATTATCAACGCAGAAGTAGCCCAGATCCTCTAATGAATCGGTTGCCGAACTCATTCCCGACCCGCTCAGCCCCGTGATAATGACAAATGCGGGCAGCTTGTGATCATCGCGTTGATTGGTTGCCATAGGTCAATCGGGCCTCTTTATCGAATCTAACGCTCGTACGAAGTGCGGCTGGTTCAGGATCTTAACGGATATTTCGATCAATAACGCGAGATCACTTGTTCGCTCTCGTATCAATCGGAACTTCGGCAACGTTGTTCCTAATATCTCCGTGGTTTCAGAACCTCGAAATCGCCCAATATCGCCACTTTCAGTGCCCGCAATCTCGACAACGGCATCAACTGATGTTTCGGAATCGAACGCCCCGACCCCGAAAATGCCTTCCACATCAACGATCCCGAGATCCCTGATCTCGAGGAGCCGGCGAAGATGCGTCGGTGCGGAACCGACCAGCCCCGATGCGGTAGATGTTATCTCGACAACATCATCTGCTACGAGTTTATGTCCCCGATCGATAAGCCGGAGGGCACATTCAGATTTTCCGCTGCCGGAATCACCAACGATCAAAACACCGGTACTGTCAATACTTACGAGGACACCGTGAACAGTCGCGTTACCCGATACCTCGTTCATACGCTATGCGACAGACTCTTCCGGCGGAGCTGTTATAGCGGCGGCCGAGGCCGCTTTATGCGATTTGTCGATCACTTTGTCCTTAAGTTTTCGCGCCTGCTTCTCGATCTTTCCTATCGTCTGCGCGATCGACTGGTACATATCGGATACACTGGATTCGGCCGTCAAAACCTCATTTCTCCAATTAATAACGACTTCCGAGCGGTGCATTCCACGTTCTACCTCAATAATAATGTGAATTTTCGGCGGCTTGCCGTCGAATAAATGTTCGATCTTATTAAAATATTCCTCGGCGTGTTCTTTCAATGCCGGGGTAAAATCCATATGTCTGCCCGTAAATTCGATTTTCATATTACAGTCTTTCGCTCCCTTGAACCTGGTATGTTCATTTGATCACGGTATTTAGCGACGGTCCGCCGTGATAATTTTACTCCTTCCTTACTCAAAACCTTGGCGATCTGATCATCCGTCAACGGTGATTTCGAATCTTCATCCTCGACCATTTTCTTTATCCTTAACTTTAGGATGCGGGTCGAAACTTCTTCACCTTCTTCATTTAGCATTCCTTCACTAAAGAAGCGCCTTAGCTCAATTACACCTTGCGGTGTGTGTGCATACTTACGATTAACGACCCGCGAGATAGTTGACAAGTGCATCCCGATGTCCTCGGCCACATCCTTCAGCATCATTGGCTTTATAAACTCAACGCCTTTGTCGAGAAAATCACGTTGACGCGATACGATGCATTCAACGACGCGGTAGATCGTCTGGCGGCGATGTTCAATATTGCGAAGAAGATCGACGGCAGATCGCACCTTTTCCTTAATAAAATCTTTCGTTTCCTTGGTAGTTTCAGCCTGATCAAGCATGCTGTGGTACGTTGGGCTGATCCGAAGCCGCGGGCTGCCGTCGTCCGCAAAATAGATCACATAATCGTCATCCAGCTTCTCCACGTAAACCTCGGGCGAAACAAAGATGGAATCCTCCGATGTATATCGCCTCCCCGGATATGGATCAAGCTTACGGATCTTCCCGATCTCGTCGTCCAGGACGTGAATATCGACGCCGGTCGCCTTAGAAAGGTGCTGCAAACGGTGCGGCTGCAGGTCTTCGAGATGGTCGGAAACAAGTCGACACGCGAGGCTTCCCGCCTCGCCATTAGCCTCGAGTTGGGCCAACAGACATTCCTTAGGGTTATAAGCTCCGCATCCAACCGGGTCGAGCTGCATAACCGCTCGCCTCGCCGATTCGACTTTTTCTTCGGTGCAGCCGATGGCCTCAGCGATCTCTTCAGTAGACGCGGTTAGACGCCCGTCGGCATCCAAATTCCCGATCACCTGAATCGCGGCTTCTTCCTCGATATCATCGAGGTTTAGAAGATTGACTTGCCATTCAAGGTGTTCGCTGAGCGTTGTGGAATGTGATAGAAACTGCTCAAACGTCGGAGCATCATCCTTGTATTCGATTTCCTGCGTCCGATAGCCGGGGTCAAGATAGTCCTGAAATTCCCTACCGTAATCGATCTCGTCAAATGAATCAGAACCCTCGCCACCAACCTCATCGAATCCTTCGGCATCCAGATCGCCAGCAACCTTCTCTTCGTTGCCATTTAGTCCGATCCCTTCGGGTTGTACGGCGTCAATATCGGGGCCGCCATGGTCGCCCGATAGGCCTTGAACGCCGTTTTCGAGTCCATGATCCTGCCCATCAGAATTCTGGTCGAGTATATTATTCCCGATCTCCTGGACTTCATCGCCGGGTTGGACTTCCTCCAAGATGGGATTCGCGACAAGCTCTACCTCAATGAGATCGTTGAGTTCCAACGAGTTCATTTGCAGCATCTCAATGCGCTGACGCAACTGCGGCGTTAGCACCATTTTTTGCTGAAGTTGAGCTGTGAGTCTTAGGGACGACATATTCCGAGGCGAATGATTCCGGAAAAATGCGTTGACACGCAAAAACTGTTCCTAAGTTAAATTATAGCGATAATAAGGAAAAAAAGAAAAGGATTTGGGAGCTATAACGTAAATCTTTCGCCTAAATAAAGGCGCCTGACATCCGGATCCTCGATCAGTTCCTTGGGGCTGCCGCTGCGCAGGATCTTACCATCGGAAAGAATGTAGGCGCGATCCGTTATGTCCAATGTTTCACGAACGTTATGGTCGGTTATCAGGATGCCGATGCCCTGTTTTTTTAGATACAGAATGATCTCGCGGATATCATCGATTGCGAGCGGATCAATACCTGCGAATGGTTCATCCAGTAGAATAAAACGAGGTTTCGTTGCGAGACAGCGGGCGATCTCGACGCGGCGACGTTCACCGCCCGACAGCGCGTCGCCACGAACCTTTCGAACGTGAGTTATACCAAATTCCTCAAGCAGTTCTTCGAGACGGTCGAATCTCTCCGCCCGGCTGAGTTTGACGGTTTCGAGGACTGCCAGAATATTCTGTTCCGCAGTCAGTTTTCGAAAAACCGACGGCTCCTGGGGTAAATATCCCAAGCCGAGACGAGCCCGCAAATACATTGGCAGGCCGGTGACGTCGCGCCCATCGAGTTCAATGCTGCCCCTCTCGGTCTGCTCAAGGCCGACAAGCATGTAAAACGTAGTCGTCTTGCCGGCACCATTCGCACCCAACAGCCCGACAACCTCGCCCGTATTTACCGAGACGCTAACGTCATCGACAACGCGGCGGCGGCCGTAAGTTTTTTGGATGCTAGTAGCCGCCAGCGCGTGAACCGGTCGTGAGTTGCCGTTGGAGGTTGTCATTTACGGTTTAAGTTCTTTGATTTTGTAAACGGATCTAATACGGCCGGACGAATTCTGTTTTGTTCCTCCCTCCGTCGTTACCCGATTATCACGCATTGAGAACGTTATTTGAGCACTCTGCGATGAACCGTTCTCCGGATCGGTAACAGTCGCGGGACTCCCGCGGAGTATCGCGGTCTCAGTCCCGGCTGAATATTCAGCCCAATCCCCCGAAGCCCTGCGGTTTGGCTGCGATATGATGACGTTGGTTTCAGCTACCGTGCGTATAACATCATTGTTTTCATCAAGGTAGATATCGGCTGAGGCCGAGGTTATCCGGTCGGTTCCCTGCCGGATATCAACAGAAGTCCTGTATTGCAAGATCCGCTTTTCACGATCAAAAGCCAGGGAACCCGCCGAGGCCGAGGTTGGAACGGTATTCTCCTTCCCTTTCGTCCGCAGTTTGGCATTATAGATCAAGCTCTGAACGTTGCCCTCGGCCTGGAATTTGCCACCTGCCTGGTCGATGAACAAGCGGTTTCCACGGATGTAGTTATTTTCCTGCCAGGCTCGTGCATTGCCGGTGTAAACAGCATTCTCAGCCTTGTGATCGAACTCTGCGCTATCACCAGTTAGAAAAACTGGCTTATCCGAAGACCCGAATGGAGTCGAACCCTTTATCTGCTTCTGGCTATAATAGGTCGTGCTAACGCCGCCCCGAAGAAATGAGCGATCATTCCTCGTGTCAATGTCGATCTCGCGTGCTTTTGCCCGTCCCCGCAAATCCCAAACCGTCGGCTCACCGCCCCGAAGCCTGACGATCTCGTCTGCCTGAGTGAACGATATTTGCTTTGCGATACCATTACGCTCGAGTTCTGTAAACTTGGCATTGCCATTGGCTTCGAGTAGTTCGATATCGCTCGATTGTTCGCTGAACTTTGCAGTCAGTACATCGGCATCGATCGACTGAGAGCCTTTTCCGTCGACCGGAACGGTGGGAACGCGGACCGCCTTTGCTTTCTTTCCGGCTACGCAGCTTTGCGCGTTATTCCCGGTTGGGAAAAAATCACAGTCGAAACGCGGTCCATTTATCGTCGTCTTATTATTCCGTCGGTCAGCAACGAGTGGATCAATGAAAAGCTCGGCATTGCCAACAGCCTCGGCTTTTTTGATATCTTTGCCGTTCGTATTGAATATTGTCTTAATAGAGTCGGCCGTAACGCGCTTGTTCGCGGCATTCCGTTCCCCCTGCGGAACATTGAGTTGGATCGTCGTGCGGCCGTCTGTTTTCAGGGTATCTAAAAGTCCTTCGCCTTTGAAGACCAACCCAATTCCGCGAACTGCCGTTGTTTTAACACTGGTGTAGCCGTCAGCCTTTGCAGGAACTAGCTCGACCGTGCTCTGGCCGATCGCATTGGCGTCGTGCATTTGTCGTGCTTCGGTAAACGATGCGTTCATTTCGGGAGCTGATATATTCAGCACACGTTCTGGCGACGATTGTTGTACGCTCGCGCTACCGCGGATCACCGCATCTTTAACCTTTAGGTCGGGAAAGAGGTTCGCGTAGAGCACATCGCCTTTCATAACGTCACTTCCCTGCACGATCTCTGCCCCGCCCGTTAGAGCCAGTTTTCCCGCACCTTGTTCGTAAATAGCATCTGTTGAACGAATATCCGTTTGTTTGCCATTTGCCATCGATACGATATGCGTCCCGTTCTTTAATTCGTACCGATCTGAATCTTTCTCATACAATGCATAGCCGGATTCGATATTCGTGGGCGAACCGCCAGATACGGTCGAAACTATGAGGACATTCTCAAATAACTCAAATTTCTTAAGGTGCCTTGTTCGAGCATCTGAACCAGCGAAATTTACAAGGGCTCGTGCAGCTTTGGCGTCACTATTACGATCTTTCGCAGATATCTTGATTTCGATATGGGAGTTCAGATCGATCTTATTATTGAGCTGATCGAAAATGCCCGAACCGGCATTAATCTTGGCATACCGGACATTCGAACGGGCTAATTCAGCGGATTCGAAAGTCTCGATCTCAACATCCTTGAGCAGGTCGAGGCGTTTTTCCGCCATTTTCACTGTCGCTCCGAACGATCTGCCGCGAATGTTCTCACGTTCGAACGAAACAGTTTCGGCGATGTCCGCAGTCTCGGTTCTACGCGTGTAGGTGATGTCGTTCGTGTTGACCTTTAACGCGTCTCTCGTCTCGATCTGGACGTTGCCCTTCAAATAGGTCGTAAAATTCTTATCTTCTTCCGGGATGTACAGTGCGGATTCGGCGGACATCCTATCGATCGTGACACCGTCGCTGCCGTACAACTCCAGATATACGTTTTGCAGTTCTAAGTGATTATCCAGGAATGTTTTAGCGTGATCCGCTTTAATGAAATATTTTGTTACACCGTCGTCGGTTTCGCGGCGTTCATAGCCATTTACTTCAGTAACGACCTGATCTGAGAGTTGAGTGTGTTCGCTCTTCAACTTGAAAGCAGCCTTAGATCGCTCGCGGTAGAAGCCGATTCCGACGACGATCACAGCAATTAGAATCGCAGCGACGGCAGCAATTCGGAAGTACAAAGGCATACTCGCTCGTACTCGATATTGCTTTGGGTTTTGGGTTTTCTTTTCGGGCACTCTGTTCCTAATTATCCGCTCTTAGATCCTCGACGACAAGTTGTAAGCGGGTATTTCCCTGCCACGTATTTGTCTCGGCGACGTAAGCTAATTCGATGCGGGAATTAGGTTTGAGAGTTTGCCCCTTTGATTTTTCGACTCCGTCCCACCAAACGGCTTCAAACTGCCGGTTATCAACCCCGAGCAGTTTGAGTTTTAAGTGCTTTTCCTTCATCACGTATGGCTCATCCCTAAGGATAAGATCGCGAGTAACGAAGATCGGCTTCGGATTTCCGGCTCCAAACGGTTCGAACGGCGCAAAGCTTTCGACGAGTTCGAGGCTAAGTGATTTGCTCGTAACAAGCGCGTCGATGTTGAGTTGAGGAATGAGATCTTCCTTGGCAATCGTCCTTTTTGCGTATTCATCGAGGCGTTTCTGAAGCTGAGGGATGTTATCCACTTTGATCTTCATTCCTGCTGCCGCGGCGTGGCCACCGTACTGCTCGAAAAGTTCTTCGCAGCTATCGAGAGCTTGAAGAAGGTGAAAGCCGACAATACTCCTTGCGCTTCCGTGGCCAAATCCTTCCTTGATCGATAGCACGATCGTTGGCCGATACAGTTTTTCGGCGATCCTCGATGCCGCCAGCCCGATAACGCCTTGGTGCCATCCTTCGCCTGCGACGACAACGAAGTGCTTCTCGGTAATACCTTCAGTTTCGAAAAGGGCGAGTTCCGTGATCTTCTGCTGAACCTGCTGACGTTCACGATTCCGGCTGTCGAGGAGAGTTGCCAACTGGCGAGCAGTCGCAAAATCCCTGGCTTCGAATAGCTCAACTACGTGCCTGGCAATGTCCATTCGCCCGGCCGCATTTATCCGCGGCCCGATGCGAAATCCGATATGATAGCTCGTCATATCGGAGCGGCAATCCGCGATCTCCATCAAGGCTTTGAGGCCGAAGTTGCTGGTTTTCGGCAGATCCAGCAAGCCAAGCTGCACGATCGCACGATTTTCGCCGGTCAGGTCCATAACATCCGCAACCGTGCCGATCGCGGCGATCTTGAGAAACGCCGGAACCTCGTGCGCGAGATCATTCTCACGCAGCAATGCGTGCGCAAGCTTGAATGCGACGCCGACGCCGGCGAGATGTTTATCAGGATATGGACAGCCGGGTTGATTTGGATTAACAACTGCAATGGCAGGCGGATTTCCGCGAATTTCGTCAGAAAGATGATGATCCGTGACAATTACATCGAGCCCGTGATCGCGGGCCCATTCGAGCGGCTCGAAACTTCGGATGCCGCAATCGACGCTTATTACAAGCGTAACTCCGTCCTTCTGAGCTTGCTCGAGAGCGGGAATATTTATCCCGTAACCCTCGGTAAATCGATTCGGGACGTGAAATGTGGAATCGCAACCAAGCAGCGACAACATCTTCCTGAGCAAGACCGTACCGGTTGTGCCGTCAA
Source organism: Pyrinomonadaceae bacterium (assembly GCA_040080065.1). Lineage (GTDB taxonomy): Bacteria > Acidobacteriota > Blastocatellia > Pyrinomonadales > Pyrinomonadaceae > OLB17. Next base: position 66,289 of record JBEBJB010000021.1, on the reverse strand, counting down.
CGTCGTAGTCACCCCAGATCATTATCTTCTCTTTGCTATCGACGGCTCGTTGGATGCGGTCAATCGCGTCCTGCATTCCTTTTAGCAGGAGTGGTTCGTGCAGGTGCTCGAGCGACGGATTTAAGAACTCAATTGCTAGCTCGGGCGTTTCGTAGCCCCGTGAAATCAGAAGCGCAGCGATAAGCGGCTTTACTTGCAAGGCAGACGCAAGCCGATTGACCGCTTCGGCATCATGCTTTCGAATTTTCCAGCGTTTCTTCAAAGGGGTCGAATGGTGTGGTTAGTTGACAACCGGGCTGATGACTCCCTGCCAAAGCAGGACAAGGATTACAATTCCGAGAATTATCCGGTAAACGATAAAGACCGCTGTCGTGTTCCGTTTGAGGAACGAGATCAAAAACCAGATCGAAAGGTAACCGACGATCCCAGCGACTATCGTTCCAACCAACAACGGCATAAAACTATCGGGCGGCAATATCTTAAGGCCCTTACGCAGTTCCAAGAGGCCGCTCGCAGTAATCGCCGGAATCGAGAGAAGAAAAGAAAATCGTGCGGCAGTTTCGCGCTTTTGACCGGCCAAAAGCCCGCCCATGATCGTCGAACCAGATCGGCTCGCACCAGGCATCAGCGCCAAAACCTGTGCGAAACCTACAACAATCGCATCAACGATGCCGAGGTGACGTATATCCTTACGCTGTTTTCCAACGTATTCCGCGAACGACAGCAAAACGGCGATCACGATCAGCATCGTCGCGATTATCCAGAGGTTTTTTGTTCCGCTGCCTTCGATAAAATCTTTGAAAACGAATCCGACAGTTCCAATCGGTATCGATCCGATGATGATCAACCATCCGAGCCATGCTTCCTCAGAAAGCCAGATCGGCCGGACACCGTCTGTTCCAGAGAAACGCATTCCGCGTTTTCCCGTAAGGAGTGCAAAGTGATCGCGAATAAACGCCGTACTGATGCCCCAAATATCCGCGGCAAAATAAACGAAAACCGCCGCGAGTGTGCCCAATTGGATCACGGCCATGGTCGCGGTTATCATCTCCGGATTTCCGTCGTAAATATTGGTGAAACGGCTCGCAAAGACCAGATGGGCCGTCGAACTGATCGGTATAAACTCGGTCAGGCCCTGAACGATGCCAAGAATAATTGCTTGCAGTAGATTCATTTAGCTGCGGCGATAGACGAGGACAAAATGACTAATTGAGATTTTGTTTCTTTTTGCGTTTGTGGTCAACGCCCGAAGAGTAAAAGTGTGGATTATTGTATTTCAAACCCAAAAACGGCGGTCATCGACCACCGTTTTTTTTCCTTAATTGATGATGAGCCTAGTCGGTAACCTTTATGCGCGTTCCAACGGCGTTTCCGCCGAGCACAACGATCTCGTTACCTTCCGGGTCGTAGATCGTTACCGCGTCGCTCGTCACAAAACTATCAGGCCCCGTCATGCGAATCTCTGCCTTTATCTTCACCGATCCATCGAACTGAAAGTCGGATGTATATGAGATCATTTTGATGAGCGATACAAATGTACTGCGACTATTCTTCTTCCACACGCCGTAGCCTGGATTCCCAAGTCCCGGGATCGGTGGGCCGGCGGATGAGAAAGATGCATTCCCGTCGCCGCCGAAGCTGTAAAAGCCGATGAATGATGGGCCGCCGTCGTCGGGCGTGATCCGCAGCGACCAGGTTCCTGTCAGGTCGTAATTTTTCCTGTCATCGGCAGAGCCAGGCTGTGCGGATATTGCATTTACTCCGATCGAAAGGATCGCAGCGAGAATAAGGACGGAAAAGAAGTTGCTACATTTTGGGGCTAATTTGTTTAACATTTTGGTTTTATCTCCTATTTTCTTAATTTGTCTGAACTGGCAATTTTGCCTTCACTTATTAACGCGACAACGAGGGTCAAAATCCCCCCAAAATAATTTTGAAGATTTATTGACACGCAAATATGTGCGGTATATCCTGCAAGCAAATAATCGAGACCTAAAATTAATGGGGCCTGAAAATGCTCATATTACGGAGCTTCTGAAAAGATGGAGTTCCGACCGTGGAGAAGATGCGGTGTTGGACAAGTTAATGCCGCTTGTCTATGACGAATTGCATCGTCAGGCCGCCCGTTTTCTACGGCGTGAGAGGCAGGATCATACTCTTCAAACAACAGCTCTGATCAATGAAGCGTACCTGAAACTGATCGACCAGAAACATACGCACTGGGAAAACCGGCTTCACTTTTTTGGAGTAGCGGCGCAGGTCATGCGCCGGATCCTTGTCGATCACGCAAGATCAAAACATCGAGTGAAACGTGGAGCAAGAGGGGAGACGACTTCAATCAACGATAAGGTCGAGATCGCAGTTGACAACGGAGCGGTCGATTTCAGCGATCTTGACGAAGCCCTGTCCCGACTCGCCAGGATGGATGAACAGAAAGCTCGTATCGTTGAACTCCGATATTTTGCGGGGCTGAGCGTTATCGAAACAGCGCAAGTTATGGATATTTCTGTGAAAACGGTTGAGCGGCATTGGACGATGGCGAAGGCGTGGCTTCATCGCGAATTACGATAGCGAACACTATGGAACGCGAACGATGGATGGAATTGGACAAGCTGTTCGATGAAGCGGTGAAGCTGCCACCCGCCGAATGTGTCGCGTTCATTCATCAAGTCGCCAATGACGACGAGCATCTTAAAAAGGAGCTGGAATCATTACTTGCGTCCCACTCTGAAGCTGACAGTTTTCTTGAAGCTCTCGCTATTGAACAGATCGCAGCGTCGATCATCACGAAACCAGCTGCCCCGTTAGTAACCGGACAGACGATCGGGCACTACGAGATCATTGCGGAGATCGGCAAAGGCGGCCAGGGAGCGGTTTATAAAGCGTTCGATCCAAAATTGAACCGGACGATCGCGATAAAGACGCTGCCATACGATTTCAACGTTGATGAAACGTCGCGGAAGCGATTTGAACGCGAAGCTCAACTTGCGTCATCGCTCGATCACCCGAATATTTGCACGGTTCATGACCTGGCCAACTTTGACGGAACGTATTTCATCGTCCTGCAATTCGTTGACGGGAAGAACATACGGCAACTCGTTGATGGACGGCCGCTCGAATTAAGAAGTGCACTCAGAATTGCCGTTCAGGTCTGTGATGCACTGGCGAATGCCCATGCGGCCGGAATTATCCACCGTGATATAAAGGCCCATAATATAATAGTTACTGACGCTGGCGTGGTTAAGGTCCTTGATTTTGGGCTCGCAAAGGTCATAAGGGCTGGTCGCGATGACGATACGGAATTAACGGTTTTAGGTTCACCATACGGAACGCCGACGTACGCCGCACCGGAACAATCGCGTGGCGAATTGGTCGATCACCGGGCCGATATTTTTTCGACCGGTGTGTTGCTCTATGAATTGCTGACCGGAACGTGGGCTTTTCACGGCAAGACCGCCGTCGATGTTAGACACGCTGTTCTCCATGACCAGCCAAAACCAGTAACTGAGCGGCGGGGAGAAGAACTTCCGAAAGAACTCCTTCGAATTGTAGATCGGGCACTCCAAAAGGAACCCAAACAACGCTATCAGGCTATCTCAGAAATGCGCGATGAGCTGATCGAAGTACTGCGTTCCCTTCCCGACGTCGAAACGAGTGAGGATGCGAGGTTCCTCGATAATTTTAAGCCAATGGCACCGCGCAATCTGCGTTTATGGGGCACTAGAACAGCGATCCTATCCGTTGCGGCGGTTATCTTATTTATTGTCCTTGGCGTTGTTGGCTCTTATTGGGTTTTCTTGCGCAATTCTCCGAATGGAAAGATTAAAACCATTGCAGTCCTTCCATTCAAACCGCTCGGCGAGCCCAAGGACGAATTTCTTGAACTCGGAATGGCTGATGCTTTGATAAGCCGGATGAGCCGGGTTCAACAAATTACGGTCAGGCCTACAAGCGCTGTATTGAAGTTCGCGGCTACACAGGACGCAGTTGGAGCCGGGAGAGATCTACAGGTTGATGCAGTGCTCGATGGACGGATCCAGCGCGTGGCCGACAAGCTGCGCGTCACCGTTCAGCTAATCCGGGTCAGCGATGGAACAGTGCTTTGGTTTGGTAAGTTCGACGAAGATTTTAAGGGGATTTTTGCGGTTCAGGATTCGATCGCTGACAGGATGTTCAATGAGCTTGCGTTGAAGCTCAGCACAGTCGAACAGCAGCAATTGGCAAAGCGTTCAACTGAAAACACGGCGGCTTATCAGTCTTATTTGAAAGGACGTTATTTTTGGAATAAGTTTTCGGGGCCCAATTCCGAGAAAGCGATCGAACATTTCCAGCGAGCGATCGACGAAGATCCCTCTTTTGCTCCAGCATACGCTGGACTTGCCGACGCGTATGAATTACAGGGCTACCTGAATATTAAGGCAGCTTTTGAAGTTTATCCGCTTGCCCGGTCATCGGTTGAAAAAGCAATGGCAATCGACGATCAGCTTGCCGAGGCTCATCTCGTATTGGCAAAGATAAAGCTCTTTTACGACTGGGACATTAAAGCGGCCGAGGAGGAGATAACCCGGGCCCTGGCTCTCGCTCCCAATATCCCCGACGCGCACGGATTTCATGGAGTATGTCTGGTTGTCACCGGCGATTTCGACGGAGCTCTCGCCGCCCGGATACGGATGCAGGAACTCGACCCGACCAGTGCTTTCGCCGCACTGAATGTCGGCTGGTCATACTTTTACAAACATGAATACGACAAGGCAATTGAGCAGTATCGGGAGGCCCTCGAACTAGATCCGCAATTCGCGACCGTATATGAGTCCCTCGGTCAGACCTATGCAAAAAAAGAGATGCCGGATGAAGCTATCGCCAGCTTCCTTCGAGAGAAAGAACTTGTGGGGGTTGCACCTGATCGCTTATCGGTTCTCAGCGAAGCTTTCAGAGCCCATGGTCTGCGAGGATTTTGGCAACAAGAGCTTGAGCTGGCCGAAGAACGCGGCAAACAGGGACAACACAAACTTCCGCGTCGAATGGCAAGAATTTATACAGAACTTGGGCAAAATGATAAGGCGTTTGAATGGCTCGACAAAGCACTAGTTGAGCATACTCCGCTGCTTATTTTCCTTAAGACTGATCCGACCTTCGATCCATTGAGATTAGATCCCCGCTACGACATTCTCTTGCAGAAGATAGGCTTAAGGTAACATCTATTCGCGGAAGCGGGCCTTTCCGGCAACGTTGTCATAGAGCCATGCGGGCATGATTTTTCCGAGCTTTACTATCAATGCCAGAAGAAATGGAAACGCCGCAAATTTCTTTTTCTTTTCGATGGCGGAAATAAGATACGGAATCGCATCCTCCAATTCGAGGATAAATGGCATCTTGTTAGATCTGCCCGACGTAAGCGGTGTTTTGATAAATCCGGGGTGAATGATCGTTACATCGAGACCGCTTTTGGCGTGATCCAGGCGAACACTTTCAAAAAACGCCGTCATCCCGGCTTTACTCGCCGAGTACGCGGCCGATTTTGGAAGTCCGCGAACACCGGCAAGGCTCGATATCGCAACGAGTTGGCCGGAACCACGCTCGATCATCTGCGGTATAACGGCATGGATGGAATTCACCGCTCCGAGCAGATTGATGTCGATCAATTTCTTGACGGAGGCCGGATCGTAAGCACGAGTTAACGGATCGTTACCGCCGATCCCGGCGTTCGCGATCATAATATCGATATGGCCGTATGCGTCACGGAACCTATCCGCCGAGGATTGAACAGCCTCAGGATCGACAACGTCGCACGGTAAAGCCATCGCCGTTCCCCCGATTGCTTCACATCGAGCAGCGAGATCGCCGAGGAGTTCGTCCCGACGAGCAACCAAGCCTAATATTGCGCCCTTTTTCGCTAACGCGATGGACAAAGCTTCCCCGATCCCGCTCGACGCCCCTGTAAGCAGAATTGTTTTGTTTCTCCAGTTCACCTTTTCTTAACACGCTGCTCCGCCGTCGCATAGGAGTGCCGGCTTAATAACGGTAAACATGACGATCACTGCCGCCGCCGAAACTGCGCCTATTGCTATCCACGCTGCGTTGCTTAACCCCTTGCGCGATTGTTTTATCGAATCAACATCCGCAAAACGCACGCTTTCAGCGGCCCCTCCCTTTGAGGGCTGGAATGTGAATGTATCCTGATTGACGGAACTTATGAAGCCTTTCCGCTTGTCGCCGGTTCGAAATTTCACTTCGCCAAGATGATCCCTTTCCGCTGCTATTTTTACGGCAACTTGTCTGACTTTTTCGCTCCTTTTGTCGACATCCTGCATTCGACCCGGGGTTACAATAAAAACTAAAAAGATGGTACACAACACAAGAAAGCGCATTATTTTATTCCTCCGATTTTCACTAAACCTCAATCACCGTCGTCACAATTACCGGTTTGGAACTCAGTTCCTTCTGAATAAAACGCTTCAAATGCACGCGCAGATTCTCTTTGAACATCGCACGATTTGAGATGTGCTCCGGCTTCATTTCTTCTATAGCCTTGGCGACAGAATGACGGGCTTCGGCGGCAAATCCATTTAGCGGGTCGATTCCGGCAACGCCTTCGAACGTGATCTGCGGTTCGCCGTTGACGCTGTTGCTGTTCTTTTCCATCGCAACGACGAGTGAGATCGCACCGCCGTACGCAAGTTTCTTACGCTCGCGGACAATATCGTATTCGATCTCTTCCATCGATTCTTCGTCAATGAATGTTTTAAAAAGATCTCGTTTCTCGACAATGCGGGCCGATCTTTCATCGAGTTCAAGTACATTGCCGTTCTCGATCAGGATGATATCGTCGTCATCGTAGCTTCCGACGTGATTTTTGATGAACTCTTTCTGCCTGAACAGCATTCGGTATTCGCCGTGGATCGGAATGACGAATTTTGGCTTCGATGTCTCAACCATTATACGAATGTCTTCCTGCGAAGCGTGGCCTGAGACGTGAACGAGACGACGTTTTTCTTCTATTATATTGGCGCCGCGTTTATAGAGATGGCCGATCAGACGGCTGATTCCTTTTTCGTTGCCGGGAATAATGCGGGCAGACAATATGACAGTATCGCCTTTTTCGACTTCGATCCCTTTGAAGTTCGCGGTTGCCATATTCCAGAGTGCGGCTCTCAACTCGCCTTGCGAACCAGTCACCAGATAGCAGATCTCGTCGTCATCGAGCGCACGAGAGCCGCTGAGGTCGATCGCCGTTCCGTGAGGGATCTTCAAGAGTCCCTGTTCTTCAGCGATCTCGATGTTTTTGATCATCGACCGCCCGATCACACATACACGGCGCCCGTACTTGTGCGCGACGTCGAATACAATCTGTAGCCGGTGCATCGACGATGAAAAAGTCGAAACGATCAACCTTCCTTCAGTCTGCTCGAATATCTCTTCGAAAGCCGGAATAACTGCCATTTCCGAAGGCGTTCGGCCCGGAACCGTGGCGTTTGTCGAATCGCAAAGCAATGCAAGAACGCCCTCGTCGCCGATCCGGCCTAAAGTCTTGAGATCGTATGGTTTGCCGATTACAGGTGTGTCGTCTATCTTATAGTCCCCAGTGTGAATTATCGTCCCAACCGGCGTGTGAATAGCAAGGGAAAAACACTCTACGAGCGAATGCGAGGCGTGAATAAACTCGACATCAAAATGCCCGATCTCAACGACATCATTCGCCTTGACCCGATGTAGCAGAACGTCATCGAGCATGTCAAATTCTTCCAAACGCTTCTCGGTCAAAGCTAGCGTAAAACGCGAACTGTAAACCGGAAGGTTAAATTTTCGGAGAATATAGGCGAGAGCACCGATGTGGTCTTCGTGTCCGTGCGTCAGGATGATCGCGGTCAACTCATTGCGATATTCCTCGAGAAAATCAAAATTGGGAATAGAGATATCGACCCCAAACGGCGTTTCCTCAGGAAAACCCATGCCCGCGTCGACAATGATCATCTCACCGTCGTACCGAATTCCCATGCAGTTCATCCCAAACTCGCCGATGCCGCCAAGCGGGATTATTTCAACTTTACTCACACTTTCTCCAAAAACCATCCTCGAATCGAAATTGGAGTATAACACGGCCGCGATCCTCTCCCCGCGTTTCATTCAAGTTCCCGACAGTTCCCAGTGAATTCGACCTTAGCCAGGACGTAAAAACGCCCGCAAAACTGTATACCAGTGATCTTGCGCGGGAAAGGCACGGGAAAGGGTCAGGCTTGAGATCTTCCGGGAAAGAAGTGAGTATTGTATTATGAAAGCATCAATTCTACTGATTTTGTGGCTGTTGTTTCTTTTTCACACCCCGGCATGATCGAGTGCTGTTGTGGTGAATAATGCTGCAACAACTAACGCTGATAGTGCGCGAGCGGCTGATGATCGGACGACGATAAAAGATTCGAAGCGATCCTCCGAAACGGTTGAAAGCAGATCTTCCCCGAACCCGAAGGACGTTATTTTGTTCGATGGGAAGGAAAGGAAAAAGGGTCAGTCTTGAGGAAAGGAAAAAGGGTCAGTCTTGGAAAGGAAAAAGGGTCAGTCTTGAGGAAAGGAAAAAGGGTCAGTCTTGGAAAGGAAAAAGGGTCAGTCTTGGAAAGGAAAAAGGGTCAGTCTAAGGAAAAAGGGTCAGTCTTGCGATCTTGCGATTCTCTTGGTTTCGTAGCTATCGAGCACCTGTGCGGTCAATTTCTGTTGGGGTTCGTTATCTCGATATGACCTTGATGCCGCGTCGAGGCGGCGGCTGATGGTTGAGACGTTTAGGCCGGTTAACCTCGCGAGTTCGGCCATATTGGCACCCAGGGTGTGCCCGCACATGATCAACGTTTCTTTCGCCTGCATGATGCGGGCGGCCTTGCCTGGGCCACAGATTTCGTTAACGGAGATTTCCAACGCAGCCTCAACCGCCGCCAGAAGGGTCTTGGCGTCGAGATCCGGCAATTTCGGCCTCGGTGTGCCTTTGGGAACGTGTTCGCCGAGCCTGTGGATCGTTGCATCGACAAACTCTTCGTCGCCCAGAAAGCCGTTCTCTCGGTCGAGCATCGCTTCGAAACCGCCGGTTTCGTCGGGCCCATCGACAAAAGCGGTAAAATGTCGGCGAGCGACCGCTTTTTGCACCCCAAAATGCCGCAGCACCGTGTCAACATCTACCGGCCCCGTCGGATCGAGACCGAGATAGGCCCGATGGCTAGAGAATGGATATTCGCTTGCCTTTGCAACCATTTTCGCCTTTACCGGATTCAAATGGATGTACTTCACGAGCGTCGTCAGGTATTGTTCGGACTGGCAAAGAACGGATTTGTAGCGTCCTTGCAGCACATGACCGACCTTTTTGTATCGCCGGTTGTAATATTGCGTGTAGGCCGTTAGCACGCGCTGCATTATCCGCCCGATGTCGTCCTCGCGTCGCTCGATCAGCAAATGCAGGTGATTCGTCATCAGGCAGTAGGCGTACAAGTAGAATGGCAGCCTATGCTTTTGGGCCATCAGCAGTTGGATGAACCTATCATGATCTTCGCGCGACTGAAAAATGTCCTTGCGGTCGTTCCCACGTGTAATCACATGATAAAGCCCGCCCTCGATCTCGATACGTGTTTTTCTTGGCATATGAGTTTGAATGACGGTATATTATCATTGAAAAAGGGAGAATCGCAATATCGCAAGACTGACCCCAGCCTTCCGGGAAAAAGAATATCAGGAGAGGTAATGACCCTTTATATAAGCTACCAAAAGCCGGATTAGTTGGTGCGCTAAATGAAGCCAAAAAGGCTGGAGACACCGCACTCGTAAAAAAAATCGAGACGATTCTAAAAGGCCAAGGTCACAAAGGCAGCCGGCCGAAAAAGGACATTCCCAAACCACGACAGAAGAAAACTTCTAAAAACGATCAATCAGACGGCGATAATTAGGTAGGCAATATGACAAAATCTAATAGGAAATCTGTGAATGAAAGATATGAAGTGTTGGAAAAACTCATTTTCGAGGGGAGTTCCGAGCTTGAGCCTGTTCTCACGAAAGCCCTTTCAGATAGAAGTCCAAGAATTAGATGGCTAGCGGCTGAGACTATAGGGGAAAAGCAGTTGGAAAATATGCTGTCTAATTTATTAGGTGTCATTAATGAGTCGGATTCTCTGACGCGTTTCTATGCGATAGAAAGTATACGAAAGCTATCTCCGAAAAAGGAAGTTGCTTTGGCATTATTAAACTGTTTACTTTATAAGGATGAACTGGTTCGAGTTGCAGCTGCGCAAGCTTTAGGTGAATTAAGAAATAAAAATGTCTTTGCGGAATTAGAAAATTCCCTATCAGATTCATCTCCACTCGTTAGAGCCTATACTGCCGAAGCACTCGGAAAAATAGGCGGGAACAAAGGCCTTCAAATCTTGAAGAAATATGTAGATAAGGAAAGTGAGGACAGAGCAAGAGCTGGTTTCTACCTCGCCCTTTATTCATTAGGAGAATCGGTCTATCTAAATCGACTAACAAAACTAATCGAAAGCGACGATTTGCTAACTAGGTGCGCCGTCGCGAACGCATCGCAAAGTCTTAATTTAGGCAAATTGGATAGGGCAAGAATTATTTCGTTATTAAAGAAGCAACTTGATAAGGAAGTTACTGTCTTCGGTAGAGATTGTTTCCAAGAAGCATTACAGAACTTTAAAGGCACTTCAAAATGAATTTATTTGATAAATTCGTGCAAAGAGGGGGGACAGTCTTGCGATGTTGCGATTCTTTGGCGTGAGGAGAATCGCAATGTCTTAGGACTGGCCCATTCCCGTTTTTGATACATTTCGCTTGACGCCATCGCGCAAAGAGGGGGGACAGTCTTGCGATGTTGCGATTCTTTGGCGTGAGGAGAATCGCAATGTCTTAGGACTGGCCCATTCCCGTTTTTGATACATTTCGCTTGACGCCATCGCGAACTAAACCTCATCCAAAACATTCTGAAATGGTGCCGCTGCCCTACCCGGGATTATGTTTCTATGGTGTTTTCTACAAACATCTGGCTCGTACGAGCCCTTTGATATCAGGAAGCATATTCCTTTCAGATAACCGCTTTTTCTGGCTGAAATATTCAGTATTTTGTTGCTTCCAGGCTGAAAAACCGCGCGATTGCTTCGACAAGCAGATTCCCTTCCACAAAATTTGCGAAACCGAAACGAATTTGTGCGCGTCTATCACCTGACTAACGAAAGTTTGAGGGCGATGAAATGAAAAAGCAGTTATCAGATGAACAACTCGACCAGATGATGCGCAGGCTGATGAGCGACGCGATGGTTGATGACGATGAACTGGACAATATTGCCGAATCGCCATCGATCTGGTGGGGTATCCAGAGAAATATCAGTCAAAATGCGTCGCCATGGCCGCCGTCAACGAAATGGTGGCGCGTGTTTTTCATCGGTGTTCCTGCGGCGGCTGCTTTGGTGCTTCTGATCGTTTTTGCGTTGTCGAGTCGCCCGGTTAATGTAGGTCCTGAACAGGTTGGATCAGTTGATAGCCCGCAGGCGACGGTTTCTAATGAGACGAAGTTGGATATAGAAGGTTCGAATCGCGGTGAAGTCTTTCGCGAAAAGCAAGCCGATTTTACGTTGGTATCTACTCGGCCTTCTTCGAATCCGCCCATTCGCAGATCGCATTCTGCAAAAAGCGAACGAAGGTCCTCTGCTCGGACAGTCGAACTCCCGGCTATAGTTAAAGAACTTAAGGAACCTATAAAAACAGATTTCATCGCGTTAACCTACGCCGACAATCCCGAGAGCGGACAGATCGTCCGGGTAAAAGTTCCGAGTTCGATGATGGTTACTCTGGGACTTGTAGCCTCAGTTGAAAAACCGGCGAGTTTGGTAGACGCTGAGGTTTTAGTCGGCGACGACGGATTGACGCATTCGATCCGATTTATTCGTAAGGCCCTTTGATCATAGGAGTATTTTTATGCATTCGAGAATATTTTTCATAGCAATTATATGGGTATTGTTTACGCTGACGGCCTTTGGCCAGCGACCACCCGGAATGCCCGGGCAAGATCGTCCAAATCCGAATGGGCGTGAAATGGGACCAAACCGCCCCGGCGGCCAACCGGGCGATTGGATGAGGCCGCATGATGTTAATCAGAATGGCAATCTGGAGAGCGAGGAATTCAGAGACGCGGTTGAGCGAACTTTTGCTGAGTTAGACGCCAGCGGCAACGGCACGCTTGAGGTGCAAGAGCTTCGTCAAGGCCCCAGACAGGGACAGGGCGAACGGCCAATAGCCATAGGCGGTAACGCGCGTCCCGGAGAGAATGGCAAGCGCATTCTGCCGCCATTCTTCTTTCATGACCGGATCGATGCAGAAAAAGCTGTAACTCGTGGCGAGTTTGACGTTATTGTCCGATCCGTTTTTACAGAACTCGACAAGAATGGTGACGGCACCTTAACTCGCGACGAAGGAAAGCAGCTTCCCAAGCCCAACCGCCCTGGCCGCGACGGCCCGGCTCCGCCCCCGAATGCGCGGTTTATCGGTGCAGAACTCCGTTTTGGCGACAAACCGGTAAAAGGGCAGCCATTTTCGGCGGAAACAGTGATCGAGGATTCGAGAATGCTGTTCGACGGCACACTTGTAAAGAATACAAAAACCGGAGCGATCTATCGCGACGGCAACGGACGCGTCCGCCGCGAACAGCCGCTCGAAATGGTCGGCGGCGTGAGTATAGTCGGATCTGGCAACAAGCCGCAAAAACTGGTATTCATCCATGATTTCGCAACCAAAACACAGCTTTTTCTTGACGAAAACCGCAAGACCGCCCGAAAAACACGAATGCCAGATAACCAGTCACGGCCCGGCGAATTGGAAGATCGCCCGGATGTGAAAACCGTAGTGGACGGAACAAAAACGATCGAAGGCGTGACGTGTAATCTAACGCGGACAGAGCATGAGATCCCATCCGGTCAGGTTGGTAACGAGAAGCCGCTGAAAGTTGTTAGCGAGAAATGCTTTTCGCCCGAACTACAGCTTGTAATAATGTCGCTTCATCAGGATCCGCTCTCAGGACTTCATGTTTTTAAGCTGAAAAATATTAAACGAGCCGAACCGGCGGCAGATCTTTTCGCCATTCCGGCCGGTTATCGCGTCGAAAACTAGACGCTTTGCATCTGGCCTGTTTGTGGAATAGCTGGAATTCATCGAAAATGCTCGACGAGGTATTAAAAATCAGTTTGAATACGAAGGCCCAATTCACTGCGGTCGAGTTTACGGATGAGGTGCAGGCCCCTGACGATGCACTGGTTCAGGCTGTGATCGACGGTGACGAGCGGGCCTTTGAAACGATCTTTGAACGCTATCGTCGACCAATGACGCGGGTCGTAGGTAGATTCTTCCGTGAGCGGAGTGATATCGAGGAATTCGTTCAGCAGAGTTTTACGAAAGTGTATTTCTCGCTTAAGAATTTTCGCGGCGGCGACTCTTCCTTTCAGGCATGGATGACGCGTATAGCGATAAACGTGTGTTACGACGAGTTCCGCCGTAAACAGCGGAAGGGCGAAAGCCTTTTCACGGAAATGAGCGACGAGGAGAACAACTATATCGAGACAATAGCTGACGGGCAAACGATAGGAACGGACAGTTCCATGATAGCCGCTCAGCTTGTCGACAAGGTTTTATCCGCCCTCGACGCAGACGACAGATTGGCAATGACACTGGTATATTCCGAGGACTATACATTGGAAGCGGCGGCGGCCGTAATCGGGATCACAACGAGCAGCTTGAAATCACGCCTTTTCCGGTGTCGCAACCATATTAGAAAGAGATTTGGACATTTGTTCGTTTAACTACACTAAATAACCAGTACGAATTGCGACGTTAATACCGTCGCGGAGGATCTATGAGAAGCATTAAACTAGCGGTATCTATACTATTCGTGTGCCTTTTTGTGGGCTTTGAGTTGACTGAAATTAAGACGGTTTCCGGTCAGGCAACGTCACTAACGGCTCCAACGGGCTTCATCGCAACAGACAATTTATACAATTCAAAGGTCGGTCTCTATTGGGACGCGGTGCGAGGAGCCACGACGTATCGCTTGTTCCGAAATACAACTGACAATCCGGTTGGTGCGACCGATATCGGTGCTACGCCTGCGAACTCGTTCTTTGACCTCGGTGCAGTTCCCGGTCAGCAATTCTTCTACTGGGTGCGAGCGGAAAGTGGCAGCGTATTAAGCAGCTTTAGTTCGTCGGATCAAGGTGTTAGAGCGGCCGCTCAGCAGCAAGGCCCGATACCTCCGCTTGAACCGCCGCCGGTTCCTCCGGGAAATCCAGTGACCGCAGCGAAGACATATCTTGGAAAAACTCTTTTCTGGGACGAGCAGCTCTCTTCGACACGTACCGTTTCGTGCGGTTCATGTCATCATTCCGGAAACGGCGGCACGGACCCAAGATCGGCCGCGTCACCTGCCCAGTCGACCAATCCGGGCCCCGATCTGATATTAAACACGGCTGACGATATTACCGGTTCCGCGGGAGTACCGGTCAACAATGCGGATGGTACATATACCGCGTCGGCTAATTTATTCAACGACCAGGTAACCGGTCGCAAGACCGTTTCCTATATTAATGCCGGATATGCTCCTGTCCTGTTTTGGGACGGACGGGCGACTGGATTATTCCGGGACCCGATCTCAAATGCAACTATCCTGAATGCCGGAGGTGCTCTCGAGAGCCAGGTTCTCGGGCCGCCGGTTTCGGACGTGGAAATGTCTCACGCCGGACGCAGTTGGACTGGTATTGCATCCAGGATGACGGATGCGAAACCGCTTGTTTTAAGTCCGTCGGTTCCCGCCGCCCTGGACACATGGATCGGCGGCCGCAGCTACCCTGAGCTATTTCAGGAAGCGTTCGGATCACCGGAGGTGACACCGGCGAGAATAGCGATGGCTATCGCAACATTCGAACGCAGCCTTTATTCGGATCAGGCCCCGGTTGATCTTAGTTCGGCAGGGATCGCCCCTTTAACGCCTCAGGAACAGCGTGGCCGTGGTGTTTTCAATGCAAGCAGTTGCAACGTATGCCACGCTGGGAATCTGTTCACCGATAATTCATTTAGGTATATCGGCGTCAGGCCGCAAAATGACGATACCGGGCGATTTCAGGTCACCGGGAACAACAACAACCGGGGTGAATTCCGCGTTCCGAGCTTAAGGAATGTCGAACTCAGGAAATCGTTTTTCCACAACGGCCGTTTCACGGCACTCGAAGATGTCGTTGCGTTTTACAATCGCGGGGGCGATTTTAATGCGCCAAACAAACCAAACAATCTCATCCGACCCTTGGGGCTAAATGCTAACCAGCAGGCGGATCTCGTCGCTTTTCTGAGACGTCCTTTAACGGATCCCAGAGTCGCCGCCGAAGGGGAAAGATTTGATCGGCCTCTGCTCTATATGGAATCCAGCCGCGTGCCGCAGATCACTGGCATCGGCCGTGCCGGGTCGAATTCTGTGACGCCCCAGATCAAGGCGATCTCACCACCGCTCGTCGGTAATCCTAACTTCACAGTTTCGTTGTCGTCTGCTCTGGGAAATGCTCCCGCGACACTGGTCATTAGTGAGACTGACCCCGACGTGGGATCGAGCATTCCGGCCACGGGCTCATTTGCCCGCGTTGTCACAAATACGCAGAACACGGGAGCCGGAAATGGCTGGGTTTCAGTTAGCCTACCCATCCCGAACAGCACCGCGGTCGCTGGAAGAACCTATTTTGCGCGTTGGTATGTCCAGGATGGCGGAGCAGCTTTTGGATTTTCGGTTTCGCCAGCGGCAAGGTTCACCGTTTTTGGAAACGCGACCGAAACGCCAAATATTACGATCTCAGGCCGAGTCCTGACGCCCGATGGCGCCGGTCTGCGGAATGCGACCGTCACGTTGACCGATTCCGGCGGTTTTGCGCGACGCGTGACGACGAGTTCGTTCGGTGTTTATACGTTCGATAACATACCGGCCGGAGCGAGCTACATTGCGAGCGTGGCGTCAAAACGCTACCGGTTCGCACCGCAGAGCATCACGCCGACCTCCAATATTTCAAGCCTTGATTTAATTGGTCTACAGTAGTGGGATCGAATGCGTAATTTTGCTGGGAACATCACGATCTGCCGATGTTCCCGGCAAGTTTTTTCCATTCTTCCAGCGTGAGGGTTTCCGCGCGTCGGATCGGTTCGATGCCGGCGTTAAGCAACATTTCGGTAGCGTTGGGAAAAGCAGCTTTCAGATTATTGAGGATCGTCTTTCTCTTTTGCGAAAACGAGATACTTACGAGTTGCCGGAAAACCTTTTGATCAACAATCCCTGAGATCTTCGGTTCAAGGCTCATCACCGAACTCCAAACTTTTGGAGCCGGAAAGAAAGCCTGCGGCTCGACGTCAAAGAGCTGTTTCGCATCAAAGGCGTCTTCGACCATTACGGTAATGAAACCACGTTCGCTGTCGCCCGGCGAAGCCGTTAAACGTTCAACAACTTCCCGCTGAAGCATCAATAGTATACGTGAAAAGAATTGCCGGTATTCGATCAAACGCTGGATGATGGGCGTAGAAATATAATAGGGCAGATTGCCGACCAGCTTAGTTTTAGCCGGATCCAAGCCGGTGAGAAGGGACACGAGGTCGCATGTCAGAATATCGGCCTCGACAACTTTGAAATTCGACTGGAAATGGAACTGCGTGCGAAGGACGGGGACAAGCTCACGGTCTATCTCGATCGCGAGTACGTTTGCTCCGGTCGAAACCAGCCGCTCGGTCAAAGCACCGCGTCCGGGCCCGATCTCAACGACAGTTTCACCTTCGGATATGTCGAGGGCACCGACGATCCGGTTGATGACAGATTCGTCTCTGAGGAAGTTTTGTCCGAGTGATTTTTTGGGCCGCATATGCTGAGCCTTAATTTGACGGATATCCCGTTAATTCAATATCGTCACCGAGCCGTGAAACGTTCAGATCGCGAAGCATTAGAACGTCGGCCAAAGAATCGGCACCACTTCCGCCAATTGCGTTTGGGGCGGTGCGTCCGCCGATGATTATCGGGGCCACAATGAACGAGACTTTGTCGACCAGCTTTGCATCGCAGAACGAACCAGCGACCTCGGTTCCGCCTTCAACGAGGACGCTCTGAATATCAAGTTGGCGTAAGTGCTCAAGTACATCGATGAGGTCACGTCCGCCTTCGCGGGTCTCTATTACGTTAATGCCTGCACGCCGCAGTTGATCGATCTTATCTTTTTCGCTGCTTCGAGTAAATACAATAGTTGGCGTCGTGTGGGCGGTTTTAACCAGCGTCGAGTCGATCGCAATCCTGAGACGATTATCAAGGACAATCCTTGCCAATGGCCTGCGTCGGGCTTTTCCGCTACGGTCCGTCAGGCTCGGATCGTCTACGACGACCGTATTTGCTCCTACCAGGATCGCATCATGTTCATGCCGAATTTCCTGCACCCTCGCTCTCGCGGTTTCGCCCGAAAGCGCGGTCGAAACGCTGTCGCTGAGGGATATCCGGCCATCAAGCGACATGGCTAATTTTAGATGCACGAACGGGCGTTTTTTCTCACGCCAGCAGATGAATTTTTCGTTTAATCGTGTCGCTTCTCCAGAAAGAATGCCCGTTACAACCTCAACACCAGCCTTCCGCAAGGTTTCAAAGCCGCGACCGGAGACCAGAGGATTCGGATCTTCGATCGGGCAGACTACACGGACGATCCCAGCGTTGATCAACGCGTCTGTACATGGTGGCGTCTTACCGTGATGATCGTGAGGCTCGAGTGAAACGTACGCGGTGCCACCCAAAGCTCGCGGCCCGGCTTGCTCAAGAGCGATAGCCTCGGCATGTATGAGCCCGTCAAGCGTATACGTTCCCTCGCCGACAATAACCCCGTCATTCGCCGCGATCACGCAGCCGACCAGCGGATTCGGGCTTACGAGGCCAACACCGTGCGAGGCCAATTCTAAGGCTCGTTTGGTGAGTTCTATGTCGATTTGATTATATGTGGACAAAAGCGATGGTTCCTGAGTTGTTTTTTAGTTGAAGAGTCCGTTGACGTAGCTTTCCGCATCGAAAACCATCAGGTCGTTGACCTGTTCACCGATGCCAACATATCTGATCGGAAGATTAAGTTCTTTTGCGATCGCGACCGCAATACCGCCTTTTGCCGTGCCATCGAGTTTTGTAAGAACAATACCGGTAACGTCGGCGGTTTTCATGAACTGCCGAGCCTGTTCGAGTCCGTTTTGGCCGGTAACTGCATCGATCACGAGCAATGTTTCATGCGGTGCTCCGGGAACTTCGCGTGACGAAATGCGTTTCATTTTTTCAAGCTCAGCCATCAGATGAGCTTTGTTGTGGAGGCGTCCGGCCGTATCGACGATGAGGACATCGGAATTGCGAGCTTTTGCCGCCGCGAGAGCGTCGAATAGAACCGCCGCTGGATCGGTTCCCTGCTTCTGCTGAACGATCTGAACGCCTGCCCGGTCCGCCCAGATCTCAAGCTGGTCGCTGGCTGCCGCGCGGAATGTGTCGGCAGCACAGATCAGCACATCATTGCCTTCGTCCTTGATCCGCTGAGCGAGTTTCCCTATAGTTGTCGTTTTTCCGACGCCGTTGACGCCGACGACCATCAGAACATAGGGCTTGATCGCCGGATCGATCGTCCGCTCGTCCGCTACGCCGCGTTCGGTGGAATGCTGAAGAATGCCGAGCAGTTCATTACGCATTTCCCGCTTTAGCGCCGCGAGATCGCCGATTTCTTGTCTGGAAACACCGCGGCGAATGCTGTCGAGGATCTGCATTGTCGTCGCAACACCGATGTCGGTTGAGATCAGCATTTCCTCAAGCTCTTCGAGAAACGCTTCGTCGATCTGCTTTCGATTTTCGAATATAGAATCGAGCCGGTTGTTTATCGAATGCCGCGTTTTTTCGATCGCTTTCGAAAAACGCACACTCAATTCGCGTTCGACCGCTTCTTCCCGGGCTTTGAGTTCTTCGACCGATTTATCGAGACCTAAAACGGAGCTTGAGAACTTGTCTTCTTTATTTCTACGCCAAAAGAACGCCATATAGTTTGCCTTGCAGACATGGCCGCAAACTAAAGAGTATAAAAAAATATCGCACGCTTAAGCAACGTGCGATATTTTTCCGTAGTGAAAGTTTCTGATCAACGGAACAGCTTAAGCCGTTCGGCATTCTTGTAAAGTGCGAATCCGATTACGCACGAGAATACGATAGAAGCGTAAAAGCCAAACAAACTACCGATCGCCGACGCCGGGATATTGCCGACACTGGGAAGATCAAACGGCGATAGAATTACTGCCAGGACGCCGCCGACCATGCCTGATGCGATCGCGAGAACGAAGCCGAAAGCTAATATTTTCACGTAATCGAAACCAAGCCGTCGGATCGTGTCGAGGCCAACCGCTGGATTAATTGTTGCCCCAAAGGACCGCGTATAACCCGCAACGGCAGATGCGGCGGGAAAATAGAATAAGCCCCAAAGCAGGCAAACTCCGCCGACGAGGAGAATTAGAATTCCTTTGCTTATCACCTGCTTGATCATCTCTACTCTTTCTTTCGCGACCGTTTCAGGTGCTTTTCCAATTGCCGATTCGAGCTGAGCCTTGCGCGATTCCTGGATCAATGTCTGAAGCTCTTCAAGGTTTGCCTCGTTAAGTTCATCGGCATCGTCACCTGCACTTCTTGTCGCGATCTCACCCGGTGCATCAATACCAGACTCAATTGCCTCAACCCTTCGGCGTTGTTGCTCGTCACGCTTGTTGACGATCTCACGAACCCTTTCGCTTTGTTTTGCGGCATTTGCCGCATAGGGCAGCTCGGGGCTAATTACCCTCGCTGCCTCGGCTTCGCCCGCACTAAGATTCTTCTGAATCGGAGCAACGATCAGAAAAAACGCAATGATCCCCATCGCTATAAGCGGCCCGAACGAGGATATATACACTCCGATCATCAGGAAAAATGGATGTACGACGTCCTCCCAAAGAGAAAAGTTATCAAAGGAAGGCATGAAATTCTCACCGATCTTTCCTTGTGAGAAGTTCTCAACAGTATTCGCGAGTATCCCAAACGTCAGCGTATTCGCCAGCATGAAGCAAACGATCGCTCCCCACATCATGAAGATCCCGCCAAACGACACCACCGATTGCCCGATCGACAGAAACATAAACATGATCGCTCCCATGATCAGGCTCGCCTTGAACTTGAAAGGGTATGCCAGTGCTTCCGAAAAATCGCTGAAACCGAATTTACCGGTCGGAGCATAATAAATGTCGACGGGCTTTGTTGCCGTCTTTTCCAGCGGCTTGCACATTGCTCCGCAGAACGGGCAGATCTTTACTGTTCCACCGTACGAGTTTGGGCAGGCGCGGCAGAATTGATTGCAGCAAGTTTCGCATACAAAAACTGCGGGCGAATCGGAATGCATACTGCACATTGGTTCGCCATTAGATTCAGCGTTTGTATGACTTGAGACGGAAGCCGTTACTGCCCCGGAAACAGAGTTTGCGGGATTTGAAGTTGACTCCGGAAGGACTGACGGACCAAGTTTTGTGGTGGTCACGATCGGTGGAGGCGTTGGCTGGCCGTTGTCCTTTGCATTGAAAACGGCGACTAGAGACGGTACCTTTCCGGCTTCGATCCAGCGCAGATTTCCCTTTCTGACGCGGTCCATTCTGAGCAGCGAGCCATCGGCTATCCACTCGGCCATTTCGGCAAAATTTGTCTCAAAGATCTGGCCGTTTGCCTCGACATGCCATATTTCCTGCATTGATTCCATATTCATAGCAGATCATGCGACCAGTTTTACTGGGCTATTTGTCTCATCCTCGGTCACTGCGGCCCGAATAGCAGCCATTTGGCGAACGATACCGTTTGCGACCTCTCCTGCGTTACAAGCCTCGACCAGCGCCTCGACAACGTCAGACTGATAACGCGTTCCAACAAAACTGCGAAGCCGGTCCAAAGCCGGCTGTAGCTCCATTCCCTTCGAATACGGACGATCGATCGTCATTGCATCGAATGTATCTGCAACCGAAACGATTTTTGCCTGTAGTGGTATATTGTCTCCGGTCAAACCGTGCGGATAGCCCTTTCCGTTAACCATTTCGTGATGCATCACCATTCCCGGCAGGAAGTCCTTCATAGCAGGTATTTGGGACATGATCTTGTAGCCCTTCATCGGATGGGTTTTCATGATCTCAAATTCCTCGTCAGTGAGAGCACTTGGCTTTTTAAGGATCGAATCGTCAACCGCGATCTTGCCGATATCATGCAGCAGAGCGCTGATACGAAGTTTTTCCAGTTCCTCCGGGTCCATCTTCAGGCGTCTTCCGATAGCCACCGAAATGCGCGAGACCCTCTCGGAGTGACCGCGGGTGTACTTATCCTTCCCGTCGATCGCTGCGGCTAAAGCTTTAACTGTTCCGACGAAAAGCTCGCGATTCTCCTCCGCTGCTTTTGCGAGCTTTACGATCTGTTCCTCGACCTTGTCGGTCATCAGGTTGAATGTTTCGCCCAGTGTTCCGATCTCGGTAATGCTGTTGGTTTCTACGCGCGTCGTGAAATCTCCGGAAGCTATCTGTTTGGCAGCATTAACCATCCGCAGAAGTGGCGAGGTCATAAATCTCGCACCGATAAATCCAACTACCAGAGCAAGTACGGCAAATGCCATGCTGATGAGCCATGCCTGTGTCCGCATCTCGCCTACGGAGGCCAGAGCACGCGTTTCGTCCTGCATCGCGATCACGCCCACGTTGTATCCATCCGCCAAATGTGCGGTCGAATACGCACCGATCATCTCACTGCTTTTGCCGTTAAATGTTGCTGAGAACGGCACAAGCGCTGACTGGATCTGCAGACCGGATTCCAGCCATTCCTGGACTATCTTTAGGTCACCCATTGGCTTCCGGGCAGCCGTCAAGGCGGGATCAGGATGGAATAATGTTGATCCGGTCTGATCGACCACGAAAACCATCGGTAAACCCGCTTTCCACAGATCTTCTTCACTGGCGGCACTAACACCCACAATTCCCTGCGATACTGGCTTCAGCGATGCGATCGCCACGATCGTCGCGGCCTTGGAACCGCTCATGTTCACGTCCGATGTAAACGACATCGCGAACTGTCCGGACGCGAGCCTTTTGGGATCGCCTATCTTGATACGTCCCTTTCCCATCGTTTCCGAAGCCGCCGTTGAGATTGACTCAACCTCGCCGCGGTTCATAAACTCCGCTCGAAATACAGTTAGCGATTCCTCGTTCGCGGGCTTTACGTAAAGGGCCAGCAGATCCGGATTTTCACGAAGTAGCGAACCTAATGTCTTCTCCGTTTGGGCAGAGGAGATCGCTGCGGGTGTGTTTCCGAGTTCAAGGCCATTCGTTAAACTGCCGACTACCGAGCTGAAACGCTGACCAAACATCTCGATCTGACGGGCTTTCTCTTGCACTAGCTGAATCTGATATCGGTTCTCGGCTGATCTCAATTCGCGTCCGCTTTTCTCCGACAGAAGCCAACCGGTAAGAACAAGCGGAGCCAATCCGACAAGAAGCAGAGTGACGATAACAAAAAAGATTAGACTTACTTTCTTAGATTTGATCGGCATCGGAGAGGAGGCGAGAAGAACGCCACTTAATGATTTTACGCGATTCGATCTGATGCGGTCAACAAGTTTTAACGTAATAGAGAGGAGAAATGTAGCCGGGCGGAATCGAAAGTCTCGATCAGTCATCATAGTGCACAAAGACAAAACTGAGTTCTTCGTTGCCGAACATATTTGACATTATGCCGTGCCGCCTGGTGACGAGGTAATTTGGCAATCCCGGACGAAACTTGATCGTCACCTCGCCGCCCTCTTCAAAATCGATCATCCCGGCATGGACGGCTGCGGTGCAGATCGATGAATTTGCGGCGTAGGTATCGGTTCCAAAGATCGCGGATTCGCTTCCGTTCGGAGGGCACATGAAAGTACGCGTCTCATCCTCTTTTGCTTTGAATTCAAGGGCATTTGCTACCCATGAGATCGCTTGAACAGCATCCTCATCGGCTGGAGACGGTTCGGGAGATTCCTCTGGCGAAGGAGTTGCGGTCGGTGCGGGAGGCGATTTAACGCGTGGTTTCTTTATTGCCGCTACGTTTGCGTTGCGGTTGTTAGACGGAGTCGGATCAGCCGTAATGAAAAAGTAGAGGAAAAATATAGCGAACGTGGCGCCGGTAACGCCAACGATAGATGCAACCGTCACGCCGATCCAGAACCAGAGTCCATGCCGCTTCGGCTCCGCCATGGTCGCCCTCGCGTCCATTACAACCGTAGCTTCCCCGCCGCCCGAGATCGCGACAGTTGGCTGACTCGCCCCATCAACCAACGACATCCCGCACATCAGACAAAAATTCAATTCGTCGTCATGATAGGTACGGTCGCATTGAGGGCAGATCTTCATTCGCGGCAAAAGCTAGAGCTTCTTTACGATCACCAAAGTAATATCATCATTCGGTGCCGCCGTCCCAGTGAACTCCGAAAGTGCGGCTTCGACCTTATCGCGGATTCCGCTGGCGGAGCGGCCGACGTTGGAGCTGATCACATTTTGGAGCCGTTCCATACCAAATTCGTCTTCGTCTAGATTGTTTGCTTCCGACACGCCGTCGCTGTAGATGAATAGGACGTCGCCGGAGTTTAGCTGGGCGTGGCCGGTTTCATATTCGGCGAAATCCATCAGCCCGAGCGGGAGGCCGCCGGATTGGACCAGTTCGAGCGTGCCATCAGCTCTTCCGATGAGCGGCGGATTGTGTCCGGCGTTGATGTAGGTGAGATTTCCGGTCGCCGGGTCGAGTTCCGCGACAAAAAGTGTAATGAAACGGTTTGCCGGCGTGTTATTCGCAAGATAAACGTTGACTGCGGTGACCAATTCGTCGAGCGGCGTTTTCGCAGCAACCTGAGCGTGGATGGCCGCGTGGAGGCTCGACATGAGGAGCGACGCCGAAGTTCCCTTGCCCGAAACGTCGCCCAGCGCCACCAACATTGTGCCGTCGTGACGCGGAATGAAATCGTAATAATCACCGCCAATCTCATAGCACGAGAACGAAATTCCCTGGAAGTCGTAACCCGCGACCGTCGGCGGACCGTCGGGCTGGAAACGCTGCTGTATCTCGGTGGCGAGTTCGAGTTCGCGTTCCATGCGTTCCCGGTTGATGCGCTCATCGATGAGGCTTGCGTTTTCGACACGGATAGAGGCAACGGACGCGAGCGTAGTCAGGATATTAAGATGATCGCTCGTGAACGTTGACTGGCTCGTCGGAGAGTCAGCATAAATGATGCCGAAAACGTGGCGTTCGTCAACGCACATCGGAACTGCAAGCACAGACCGAATACCCTGTAAAATGATTGTCTGGCTCGCAAAGCGGGGATCCTGCTGGGCGTCGGAGGTAAGGACCGATTTTCCGTTCTCGACAACCTCACTAAGAATAGCCCGGCTGACGCGAACTTCGCCGATTTTAGTGTCGCTGCCGCGATGGCGGGCGACTTTGATGACCATATCAGCGGCGTTTTTTTCATCACGGAGCATGATGACGACGCGCTCGGCGGGAACGGCCTCAAATACGAGGGTCGCGACCTGATCAAGCGTGTCGTCGAGCCCGCTCGACGACAGCAAAGCGATACCGACCTTACTTATCAACCCCAACAAGTCGTTGCGGCTCGACAAAGATGAATCGAGGATCTCAGTCGTCGGGTTGCGCCGGCCCATGAACGAGATCGTGTTCGACGGATCGAGCGCCTGAGTACTATCCGAGATCAGCGTGGAGCTAAAACTTATCGGAGGCCGGGCATCGCTTTCGAATTCGATACGAGTCTCACCGATCTGGATCTCTCCTCCAGAGACAAG
This sequence comes from Pyrinomonadaceae bacterium, assembly GCA_040080065.1. GTDB lineage: Bacteria > Acidobacteriota > Blastocatellia > Pyrinomonadales > Pyrinomonadaceae > OLB17. The sequence continues at coordinate 41,383 of JBEBJB010000021.1, read as the reverse complement.
AGGCAAAGTGGTCGTAACCGGCGTTCCATTTAAACGAGTGCCATTGGCAGAACCAAGATCGACCAGCCAGTAATTGTCTCCCTCTTGCCTGACCTCGGCATGCAGACGCGAAGCGAATGCGTCCGAAATGCAGAGATCGGCTCTCGCCGAGCGTCCGATCGTCGTGCGAAGCCGCGAGACCGGAAATTTGTCAGAACTGCCGTTAGCGTTTTTGACGACTAAATGAGCCATATCCGTTTATTAAAGCTGCTTTTTTCGTCCGTGTACGACGATCGTTCCGGAGAGTAGATCGTGCAGCGTTCGTCCGCTCGTGTTGACGGCCGAGATCACAAAACCAAGGCCTACGGTCGAAATGGTGATCAAGTAACCGATCGTATTTCGGATAAACAATCTGCCAAAACTAAGACTTGTACCATCGGAATTCAATATAGTTATACCTGTCAGCATTTTGCCGATCGACTGCCCGCGAAAAAACGGCAGCAGGAGAAAGTTTGCGAGAAAAAATGCGACGCCTACTACCCAGATTGTTGTCCCAAGAGCAGTTGCATTTCCCTCGCCAAACAGTTTACCGAGCGTCAGCCATCCTGCTGGAAAAATAAGGAGAATGATGTAGTCGATGCTCAGCGCCGCGCAGCGCAGGGCAAACGGTGCGCGAAGAGCTTCCGGAGAAAAGTCTACGATCTTTTCAGCATCCGACGTTTTGGTTGTAGCAAGTGCTCGCTGTGCGGCTGAGGCCATAAAGTAAAAAGTATCTGTCCTAACTCATCAAAAAATGTAAGGTCGTATCCCCAAGCCGCAGGCGATCGCCGCTCGCGAGCGGGTGCGGTTGGCGCGGCGGCAAGCGAACCGAATCGCTCATCCCCGCGACGAGAATGGTGCCGTTTGACGAACCCAGATCCTCGATCATAAAACCGCCGCCTTCGCGCCATATACGGGCGTGACGTCGCGATATCTTGGTCTGGGGGTCAAACTTCGAAAGGTCCACCTCGGGGAATATATTCGATTGCGGATCCCGTCGGCCGAGCAGGTTTTCGTTCTTTTCCAATGAAAAGACTGGAGCTTCGAGTTCGCTGGTGCCGTCGATGATCAATTTTGCGGTGACGCCGGTTCGCGGATATATCTCAGCGTGAACGCCTTGCTGGCCGATCGGCTGCTTTGCTCCGCAAAAGGCGCAAAACATATCGGTGGCAACGATGCGCTGCCCGCAGAATCCGCAGAATACCGTTTGGTTTTCAAGGCTGACCGCCATCGGGGCCTCGGAAACGCCAAATGTGATCTGCCCGCTTTTTAGGTTTTCGAGATGATCTGCAAGGGATCGTCGCAGAGCATCGGCTGATGAAAAACGGTGTTCCGCGCTGTATTCGACCGAGCGCATAAGAATTCGCTCGATCTGATCTGAAAGCTGAGGATTGAGCTGACGCGGTCGCGGATTCTTTTGAAAATCAAAGATCAACAGCGGATTGTTCTGCGGATCGGCACCGGTTAACAGATGAAACATCGTTGAGCCGAGGCTATATATATCCGAACGCGGCTCAACCTGGCCCGAGAAAAGCTCGGGTGGAGCATAACCCATCGTACCGACCGCCGTCACGCCTTTTTCCTGCTGATTTATCGACCTGGCGATGCCAAAATCGATCAGCATCACCTTGCCGGTTGTTCCGTCGAGCATGATGTTCGACGGCTTCAGATCACGATAGACAATGGTTGTCGGCAGATTATGGAGGTACGAAAGAACATCTGCTACCTGGATCGCCCATTCGGTGACGATCCGTTCATCGACCCGTCCGCCCGGCGTTGACCGCAGCTTGGCGGCGAGGTCACCGCCGGAGATGTATTTCATTACCAAATAGAACCGGCCCTCGATGTGATCGAAGAAATAATCGTAAATAGTCGGGATCGACGGGTGATCGAGCGTCGAAAGTATGGTCGACTCCCGCTTAAAATCCTCGACCGCCTTATTCTGCTGCTCCTCCTCGATGCTCGACTGCACCATTTCCTTGACCGCGCGCTCGACGCCGCCGAGGTTTTGATCGCAGGCAAGGTAAACTGCGCCCATTCCGCCGCCGCCGATCTTGCGGACGATCTGGTAGCGCGAGTTCAGCATCGTTCCTTCCGCCAGCGGCTTGAGGCCGCCGCGCTTGCTATCCGTGTTAACGCTGCCAAGCGAATGGGCAGTTTGTCCCGGATCCGTTTCTTCCTGTTCGGATACATCAGCGACCGGATCAGAAAAATCGTTAGTGCTAATCTTGGGTTCCAACTCCTCCTCGGCTTGATGTTCGAAGCTCGTTTCTTCGGCAGGCTGAGAAGCCTCTGGTTCCTGCTGCGCTTCGGCTGGCCCTTCCTCAGCCGCCGGTTCCGTTGGTAATACACCGGCCGCTTGTTCAGATAAAGATTCAGCAACCGGCGTTTCAACTTCTTCTGACACGGGAGAGCTTACTTCTTCTGCTGCTATGGCTAGTTCGGGATTCTCATCGAGATGATGAAATTCTTCGGCAACAGTTTCCTCGACTGGAACGGGATCTTGCGGAGACTCGATATTCGACTCTTCGCCGCCCTCGCCAAACATCTTTGCCATTAACTCGTCCGAATCTTCCACGAGCGATTGCGAGTGGGAATCGTCGACAGGCGCCGGGGATGCCTGTGCAAGGCCACACATCGGACAAAAGCCAGTATTTTCGGCGACTTCAAAGCCGCAATTATGACAGAGGGGCATTTTAGTATCTTAACTAATTCAGATCGAACCTAGTGAGTGATCTTAAAACGTAAAAAAGTCTTCCCTACAATGACTTCATCGCCATCGTTCAGCAGTTGGGCATTCCCGGGCAAGAGCCGTCGACCGCGGTTTACATACGTTCCGTTCGTTGAGCCGAGATCCTCGATGAAATAGCCTCCGCCATTCCTCACGATACGAGCGTGGCGACGTGATACTTTTGCGTCCGAATCATGGGCGTCGAGGTCAACATCCGGAAAAATCCCATTGTCCGCGTCCCAGCGTCCGATGGTAGATTCGTCACTGACTAGGCGAAATTCAGTTCCCGGCCCATCGCCGCGTTCGATCATCAGCGAAGCGTGCGCTACTCCTGAGTTCACGCTCTTAGCCTGCGAAAGTGGCGTCGGCTGTTCCGGCTCTAAAGCAACGGGCGGCACACCGAGCGACGTCACGCTGACTGGACGGGCGAAAGAACTCGCCGAAGGCGGCGGAACGTAGGCCGGCTGCGGTGTCTCTTCGACCGCGGGTGGGGCGAACAACCTGCTTCCGCACTCATCGCAGAATCGGGATGTATCAAGATTTGCCGTTTGGCAGGCTGAGCATCTGATCATGATTTTTTTACTCGCTCCATAAGTAGACAGCGAGCGGTGAACGATCCAATATTTTACATCGTCGTAAGTTGTACCTAAATCCTAATTCTACCTGAAATTTACGTCAAACCATTAATGATGGTTCCGTCGCAAAATTTAATTGTTTTTTGCGGCTCCACATTTTTGAAACAATGAGAAAAATCTCGTCGTAATACCCGCTTGATACGACAGACACACACACATTTAGCTATACTCTACTGTACTAGAGACTTATTTCATTGAGAGGGACATTTATCTATGGCATTAAGCCGTAAAACCAAGATCATCATTGGCGTTGTTGCCGCTGTTGTGATCGCTGCCGTGATTATCGGCAGCATCTTCGCTACACGTAAGGATACACCGGAAGTTACGGTTGTTAAGGTAGAGACCCGAAAAGAACTTAGATCGACAGTCACATCGTCAGGCGAAGTGCGTCCGATACAGTTCATGAATCTGACCAGTGAGGTTCAGGGCCGTATCGAAGAGATATACGTAAAGGAAGGCGATCAGGTTACCAAGGGCCAGCCGCTCGTTCGGCTCGATCCGAATCAGCTTCAATCAAATACCGACGCACAGTTGGCGGCTTTCCAGGGCGCCCAGGACGAGGTTCGCGTGTCACAATCGCAGGTGACGGCGGCGCAGAATAATTATTCCGCCGCCCAGCAGCAGTACAACGTCGCACAGGTCGCGATCGACTCGGCACGTCAGGCGATCGTTGCCGCCCAGGCTGACGTCGATCGTGCTCAGGTTGAGGTCAATGCCGCGAATCGTGAACTCGCGCGCAATCAACAGCTTCTCGAAAGCGGCGTAATTGCCAGATCTGAGTACGATGCAGCAAAAGATCGTGTTGAAAATGCCAAAGCATCGCTCAACAACGCGAAATCAAACCTGAGTTCACGTCAGATCAGTGTTAAGGATGCTCAGACGCGGCTCGCACAGCAGCAGGTTCTGGTCCGCGATGCAAAACGTGGTGTAGATACAGCTAACCTTAGCGTCGCATCGAGCCAATCGAGAGCAAATCAGTCGGCAGCCCAGCTTCGCGGACAACGAAGCCAACGCGACAAAACGCTCCAAGTTGCTCCGATCAATGGTGTAATTGCCGAGATCCCGTCGAAAGTTGGCACCTTCGCCGTTGCGGGCCTTTCAACAACCGCCCTGTTAACCATCGCTGATATGTCGCAGATCAATGTCGAGGTCAAAGTCGATGAAACTTCGATCGATAAGGTCGAGGTTGGGCAGAAGGCAAAGATCAAGGTCGATGCTTTCGGCGACAAAGAGATCGCGGGCGAAGTCATTCAGAAAACTCCGCTTGCCGTTGGTAAATCTCAGACAAGCGGCGGACTTTCGACTAACATCAATGTCCAGGAAGCAAAGGAGTTCCGCGTCGTTATCCAAATGCGTGACCTGCCAAAAGAAGTTCAGGAAGGACTTCGTCCGGGCATGAGCGCTACGGCCGAGATCACGACCAAGGTGGTTGCGGATGTGATCGCGATCCCGCTTCAGGCTGTTATCGAAAAGAAACCTGATACTCCGGCCGCAAATCTTCCGGGAGATACTCCGCAGCCCGCAAAACCCGGCGAAAAGCCCAAAATGATCACCGGCGTCTATGTTCTGGACGGAACAAAAGCTAAATTTGTCGAGGTCACCACTGGAATTATCGGTGAGTCGGACCGTCAGATCCTAACTGGCTTAAAAGAAGGTGACGAGGTGATCACCGGGCCGAGCCGCGTTCTAAATACGCTGAAAGAAGGAACCGTCGTCAAGAAGCAAACCAAGAAAGAAGGCGAGGCAGCGGCTAAGGTTTAGGTAGTTGTCGGTGGTCAGCAAGCGATGCTGATCTTTCTGACAACTGACAACCGACCACTGACAACCGACGACTGAGATGTACAGATTTATGGACGAAGAAAACGGAAATGGCAGTGCTGCGGCTTCAAAGGCTGAGGGCCCCGGCGGAGCCTTGATCAGCATGAGGCACATCTGGAAGACGTACCAGATGGGTAATGAAGAGCTTCATGCTCTCAAAGACGTGTCATTTGAGGTTAAGCGAAACGAATATGTTGCTATCATCGGGCCATCCGGATCGGGCAAGTCAACGCTGATGAACCTGATCGGCTGCCTCGACTCCCCTTCGAAAGGCGAGTACTGGATCAACGGCAATCTCGTTTCCGATATGTCGGACGACGAACTGGCCCGCATTCGCAATAAAGAGATCGGTTTTGTTTTCCAGACATTCAATCTGCTCGCGCGCGCAACGGCTCTGCACAATGTCGAGCTTCCGCTTATTTATGCCGGTATGCGAACGGCGGAACGTCATGATCAGGCCCTCGCATCTCTGACCGCCGTTGAACTTGGCGATCGCGTCATGCATCGTCCGAATGAACTTTCCGGCGGACAACGCCAGCGCGTAGCGATCGCCAGGGCCCTCGTTAACAACCCGTCGATACTTCTTGCGGACGAACCGACCGGTGCCCTGGATTCTAAGACCAGTGTCGAGATCATGCATTTGTTTGAAAAGCTTCACGCGGACGGAAATACGATCATTGTGGTTACCCACGAACCGGAAGTTGCCGAGCGGGCCCATCGCGTGATCTCGATCCGCGATGGTGAGATCGAGAAAGACGAACGCATTAGATAATGGATGCCGTTCCCGGATATGTTTCAGTAGTATTTCTGGTGACGACGTTTGCTGCGGTCTGGTTTTTGCTTCAGGCCGCGAAAGCGGTTGGCCTACAGACTTTCCCTTCCAAAATACTGCTTTTCCTTCTGCCTCTTTGGATCATTTTTCAATGTGTTCTGTCGATCGGTGGTTTTTATCAGAAAACCGATTCCCTGCCGCCGAGACTGTTTCTTTTTGGAGTTCTTCCGTCGCTTGTTCTGATCATCAGTTTCTTTCTGTTTTTTCGGGCAAGTTTTATTGAAAGACTTCCGCTCAAGCTTATTACGCTTCTTCACGTTGTTCGAATCCCAGTTGAGATGGTTCTCTATTGGCTTTTCATAGGTTCGCAAGTTCCGCGTGCGATGACTTTTGCGGGCTGGAACTACGACATCGCATCCGGGATCCTTGCTCTGCTGGTTTACGAGATCGCCTTTCGAGGGAATGCGGTCAACAAGAGTGTCCTCGTTGGTTTCAATTTACTCGGGCTTTTATTGTTAGTGAACATTGTCAGTATTGCAGTTTTGTCGCTCCCGTCTCCGATCCAACAGCTTGCCTTCGATCAGCCGAATCGGGCGGTTCTGACATTTCCATACGCGCTGCTGCCGACGATCGTTGTGCCGATCGTACTGTTTGCTCATCTGGCTGCGCTTTGGAAACTTTCAAGAGATATGAGGAATTAATCCCTTATTTTTGTTAAACTCTTTTAATATAAGAACGTATTAACAAACGGGCCGGCGACGGATACAGATGAACTTTTCAGAAACGATAAAACTAGCTTTTTCAGCGATTTGGGCCCACAAGCTGCGGTCGTTTCTCACACTGCTCGGAATGATCATCGGCGTCACCGCGTTCATGGTCGTGCTTTCGCTTCTACAAGGATTCAATTCCTATGTCGACGAAAAGATAGCCGGGATCGGCTCTAATTCCTTCACGCTGCGCCGATTCAGCTTTGACGATTTTAAGGACACCGACACGATCGCCGCAGCGCAGCGGCGAAATAAGGAACTTACATTCGAAGAACGCGATTTTATCCGTGACCGGGCTCAGTTGATCGACAAGATCGGAGCTAAGGCCGGCGGTATGTCCCGTGACGTCAAACGCGGCAAGGAATCGCTCGCCAGCGTTCAGATATCGGGAGCCGAACCGGTGATCGCTGAGATCGATAAACTGGACATCGCTGAAGGCCGCTACTTCTCACCGCCTGAGAATGATAATGCCGCGCGCGTAGCCTATATCGGAATGGATGTTTCAAAAAAGCTATTCCCGCAAGGCGGTGCGATCGGCCAGGAAATTACGATCTCGGGTATTCCGTATAAGATCATCGGCGTTCAAACGGCCAAGGGAACCGTCTTTGGCCAGCCACAGGACAATTTCGTTACCTTGCCTATAAAGACTTTTGGCAACGCGGTCGGCGGACTAAGGAACAACCGAGCTCCCTATTTTGTCATCACCGCAAAAAACGAAAAGACGTTCAACGATGCAGTTGAAGAGGTTAGAACTCTGATGCGCATCAAGCGAAAGATCCCGTTCGGCGAAAAAGACACTTTCGGTATCATGACGCCTGACGCGATCACCGGAATTCGCGACCGTATACTCGGCCCCACGTTTATTGTCATCATTGCGGTTCCAACGATCGCCCTTGTTGTTGGTGCGATCGTGATCATGAATATCATGCTCGTATCAGTGACGGAGCGAACAAAAGAAATTGGTATCCGCAAGAGCCTCGGTGCACGTCAGGCAGATATTCTGAAACAGTTTTTGATGGAATCCGCAACCCTTTCCGCTATCGGCGGCACCATCGGGCTAATTATTGCGGAGCTTCTTGGGATAATTATCACTGCTTTTGTCTTTCAGACGCGAATTCCGCTTTGGTCTGCCGTTTTCGCAATTCTTGTATCTGGCGGAGTTGGAATATTAGCCGGCCTGTTTCCGGCATGGAAAGCGGCACGGCTTGACCCAATCGAGGCACTTAGAGCGGATTGACCCAAATGAATTTTCTAGTCGGTTCATTCTACGAGAATTTTAAGATGGCGTTCGACACGCTGCGGAGCAATAAGCTGCGCTCGTTCCTCACCATCGTCGGTGTCGTGGTCGGCGTTATCACAGTGATGCTCATCTCGTCTATCATCAGCGGCATTAACGTCGCTGTCGAAAAAGAGATCGAATCATTCGGCACACGCTCGATCTTTCTTTACAAAATGGACATCGGCATCCGAACGAGCCAGCCGACGCGCGAAGAGCGCATGCGAAAGCCGCTCACGATGGACGACGCCACGGAAATCGCTAATCTAAAAACCATTGAGGTCGCGGTTCCCTTCCTGGATATTTCAAACAATTTCTTTGGCCAAAAGATAAACGTTACCGGCAAGAACGGCAAGACATCGACCTCGGTCCAGCTCAACGGAACGCTTCCTGCCGTAGAAAAAACGACTTCCGAGGTTCTTATCGATGGACGCTGGTTCTCGGAGGCTGAGAACGAGGCGAAGGCTAACGTCTGCGTTATCGGTAATTTTGTTAAGGAATCCTATTTTCCATACGAGTCGCCGTTGGGCCAAACGATAGAAGTTGGCTCGCAGGAATACCGTATTATCGGTCTGCTTGAAAAAAAGGAACAGCTTTTCGGCGGCGGCGGTGGGAATAACGACCAGACGAACATCATTTACATGCCGATGAACTCGGCATTAAAACTAAAACCCAATGCAGACGACCTTTTCATCCTTGCTGTTGCTCGCGAAGGGCAACTGGAAAAAGCCAAGGACGATATTCAGGATCTTCTCAGAACGCGTCGTCAGGTTAAATTTGGCGATAAGAATAATTTCGCAATGGAAACGGCTGCAAGCCTGATCGATCAGTTTTCAGCGATCACAGGCGGCGTTTTTCTCGCGATGGTTGTGATCTCATCCGTTGGTTTGCTGATCGGCGGTATCGGCGTGATGAATATCATGCTCGTGTCGGTTACCGAACGAACCCGCGAGATCGGCATTCGAAAAGCCATCGGTGCAAAGCAAAGCGATATATTGCTCCAGTTCCTGATCGAAGCGGCGACATTAACCGGCTTTGGAGGAATCGTTGGCCTTTTGATCGGCTGGGGCCTTACGTTCCTCGTCAGGCTAATCTTCCCATCGTATGTGCCGCTTTGGGCGCCAATAGCGGGCTTCGGGGCAAGCGTTGGAATTGGACTAATATTTGGACTGTTCCCAGCGTGGAAAGCCGCCCGGTTGGATCCAATCGAGTCGTTGCGTTACGAATAAACCCAGATTAAGCGATAGGAATTCTGCCCGCGAAAGAACGCGAAAAAAAGAAATATTTTCGCGTTCTTTGGCGTATTTCGCGGGCAAAACATTCCTATTGCGGAATCCGGGATAAAATGAATAAGGCTCGCAGATTTGCCGGCCTTTTTGTTTTGGAAGTGAAGGGCGTCCCTAGGAGGGGTTTCCTGAGAACATCGCACCGATCATTCGGAAGGCAAGTCCGATGATCACGATAATAATTACCAAACCCCAAGAAGCGCCTTTGGACATTTTATTGACAGTGCCAAGGCCAATCGCGGCAAGTATCCATCCCCAGATCGCGAAAAGATCAAACGTCGATAGAAAGGTAGCGATCATCGGCATCGATTTCCCGTCGATGAAGAACGCCGGATTTGCGTTCAGAAGGCCTCGCTGACTAGCGGCGAGGTCGATGTCATCCGCGGATTTTAATGCCAGCACGATCAAATTCCCTAACATCCCGACAATGACGGGCGGCAGTCCGGAATAGACCCAAACCGACAAATTCTGCATGTACCCACCGCTCCCGCCGAAGGCTTTGGATCCTAGCCAATACAACAGCGCACCGATAAAGAAAGAGATGAAAACGAAAACGGGAACAGCATAACGTGTGTATTTACTGATCGACATCTGCATTTCGATTGCTCCCGATTTTTGTTCGGGCGTCATGTTTCCGGCACCGGGGCCTTTATCGATCTGTTCGGCGATAAAGGATCTCATGCCAGCCTCACCAACCTTAACGTTGATCGCGTAGGTGTACACACCGACCAGCAGCGCAATAATGATGCCCGCGATAATAAACCGTGGTTTTCGTTTGAGATCCTTAAAAGTTTCGCCGGGATCAAAGAATACGTTTGCGATGGTGCTTATCTCGCTCATCTGAGGCGGATCGACAGGGATATCGGGCGGTTTGGGCGCTTGAGGTTCCGAAAGGTTATTTTCGTCCATATCATTCTCCAGTGTTAATTAGTAAAAGCTTCAGCGTAATTTACTGATAATAGGAGCGTTTAGTTTCAAGTTTTTTACACTTGAAAGTGCTCGTTGTAACCGTCAACCCTTATGCACGCCGCAAAATGGCCGGGCTTGATCTCTCTAAGCTCAGGATCGACATTCGCACATTCGTCGATCGCGATGGGGCAACGCGTTCTAAAACGGCAGCCGGATGGCGGATTGATCGGGGTTGGCACGTCGCCTTTGAGCACTATCCGCTCGCGCTTGACCTTCGGATCGGGTATCGGTATCGCCGATAGAAGAGCTTTAGTGTACGGATGCAGCGGCAATTCGTATAACTCGGCTGCGTCACATATCTCAACGATCTTGCCAAGGTACATCACCGCCACACGGTCGGAGATGTGTTCGACAACCGCAAGTCCATGTGAAATGAACAGATACGTCAACCCAAACTCATCCTGTAGTTCTTGCAAAAGATTAACGACCTGAGCCTGAACCGACACGTCGAGGGCGGAAACAGGTTCATCGCAGATGATCAGCTTCGGATTGAGAGCCAAGGCCCGGGCGATGCCAATACGCTGACGCTGGCCACCGGAAAACTCGTGCGGGTAACGGTCGGCGTATTTGGGATCAAGACCGACCCTTGCGAGCAGATCTTCGATCTTCGCGTTTTGCTCGGCTTTTGAACCGATGCCGTGTATTTTTAGTGGTTCGGAAATTATTGACCGAATGCTCAGCCGCGGATTAAGGCTTGCGTATGGGTCCTGAAATATGATTTGCATCTCGCGGCGCAGAGTCTGCATTTCCTTGTTCGGCAGACCGACGATATTTCGTCCCTCGAACCTAACTTCGCCGCTCGTCGGCTCGTGCAAACGCAGCAAACATCGCCCGACGGTCGATTTACCGCAGCCCGATTCCCCAACCAGCCCGAGCGTTTCGCCCGCAATAATATCAAACGAAACATTATCCACCGCCTGCACGACATCGTCGCTGTTATCGACGGGGAAATGCTTGACGAGGTTGCGGACCTCAAGAAGGGCGGTAATAGGAGATTTTGTCGAAGCCCCGATCATAAAAAACATTCCATCCGTTTATAAGCGGGCTTGCCCGCTATTCGCCGTGTCTTGGAGCGTAGGAACGCCGCTCAACATATCAACATAATTCGAACTCATCGTTCAGCAGCGGGCTTGCCCGCGATCGTTTTTATTGTTCAACTTCATTCCAAAAAGGATGCTTCTCCACCTCTATCGGAAGATCAACACCAGCTGGATAATATGCAGAATAACTCGAGAATCTCCAATCTTGCGGCGCGTCGCACAAACCAGCACGAACCGGGTTCATATGCATGTAGCCGAGCTTTTGCCTCAGAAACTTGGGACTGACGAGATCAACCACGAACGATCCTTTTTGCCACACGGCAAACTCTTGTTCGACTGTATTCAAACGAAGTTTTTCGAGTGAACTGCGATAATTATTAGCCTTTAGCCAATCAATGATCCGTCTAGCGGATTTCCCCTTTAATTTACGCAGGATAACACTAAGCTCGGGGTTTCGAGGGTTAATCAGAAGATGCATATGATCGGGCATAAGAACATAACCAACTAGTTTGAACGGATGTATCGTCTTTATTTCCAGAAGAACCTCGATCAAAAGATTACAGATAATCGCACTCTGAAATATACGCGTCCGGTTAAACACCACCGCCGTGATGTAATGGAACGTGTTCATTTCGTTAGATAGGAATATTCTCATAACACGCTGGCGGGCAAGCCCGCCGCTCAACTGCTAAAAAGATAGAATCCGTCGGCTTGCCCCCCGGTCCTACACATCGGCTGACAGCGTTCTCTCCCTCGCAATGTTAAATTTCTGTTTCTCGTCATGCAGCACGCAACGAACCTTCACAACATTCGGCAACGGCGTAAGCGGTATTTCACCTTCGATACATATCTCCATTCGATGTTCACACCGCGGGGCAAAATGACAGCCGAATGGCAGATTCGTCGGGCTCGGAACCGTTCCTTCGATTGTCTGGAGCCTGACGGCTTTCGCCGAACCCGCGTCTGTCAATTTCGGGACTGACCGCAAAAGGCCGCGTGTGTATGGATGCTTCGGGTTCTCAAACAGCTCATCAACGCCTGATTCCTCGACGATCTTGCCGGTGTACATCACGCAAACGCGGTCGGCGACTTCGGCTACTACGCCTAGATCGTGCGTTATCAATAAGATAGCGAGCTTTCTCGACCTGCGTAGTTCGTTCAGCAATTCCAGAATTTGAGCCTGGATCGTGACATCGAGTGCCGTCGTTGGTTCGTCGGCGATCAGCAAATCGGGATCGCACGCGAGGGCCATCGCGATCATCACCCGCTGCCGCATTCCGCCCGAAAGTTGGTGCGGATAATCGTTCACGCGACGTTCCGGCGAAGGGATCGAAACCTCACGCATCGCGTGAATCGCCGCTTCCCACGCCTTTTTCTTGTCGAGTTTCCGATGCAGTCGCAAAGCCTCCGCGATCTGTTCGCCAACTGTAAACACCGGATTCAGAGAGGTCATCGGATCCTGAAAGATCATCGCGATGTCATTTCCCCGGATCTCTCTCAGACGATCATCCGTCGCGGTGGTCAACTCTTCACCCTTAAATTTTATCGATCCGCCGGTGATCTTGCCTGGTTTTGAGATCAACCGCATGATCGACAGCGCCGTGATCGATTTCCCGCAGCCCGATTCGCCTACAAGCCCGAGCAACTCGCCCTCATCGATCGAAAAGCTGACGCCATCGACCGATTTCACAAGCCCGGCTCGGGTTGGGAACTGCGTTCTGAGGTTTGTAACTTCGAGTAGCGACATTCTAAGCAGCGATTTTAGTCAAGTTGTCGAATCGTGCGGAATTAACTTCGCGCAATTCCCAATTGTTTTGCAAATTCATCCAGAACATTGGACTTGCTCCCAACGATTTTGATAGTTTCCAGGCCATTTCAGCACTTATTCCCCGTTTTCCACGGCATATTTCGTTGATCGTTTTCGGTAAAACACCAATATGCAAAGCCAATGCCGTTTGAGAAATACCGGTTTCTTCCAGTTCGTCCTTGAGCACGAAACCGGGATGAACATGCGGAATATGAACATTAGATTCCATAACAAACCTCCACATCAATGGTAATCGACGATCTCTACATCGCAGGCATTATTGCCCTTCCAACTGAAACAAATTCTATATTGATCGTTAATTCGAATGCTATATTGCCCGAATCTGTCGCCTTTCAACGCTTCAAAACGATTTCCGGGCAACGTACTTAAATCTTCAAGTGACGCTGCCGCCGCGACGCGAGCAAGCTTGATCCTGGCTTTATTATGCAACTCGATCGGAAGGCAACTGCGAGGCCGTTTTGTGTTCCGCTCGTAGCTAATATCTTCCGATGCCGAGTCCGCAAACGTTCTGATTGCCATCGCTAAACCAATGTACCACTATGCGGTAAACTTTCAAAACCTCAGCCTCGAAACCAATTGGCGGATTTGAAACGTATCACTACCATGAAGTTGGAACCGAAACTGATAATGCGATTTTATTCCCGGGCAACTAAAACCGTCGCTTTTTCCTCAAAGGAATGTTATTCTTGTTCTCAATGAATTTCGGCCAGTAGAAGGTTACTCCGGGAGATTTAATACTTGTGAAGCATAGCAGTACACGCCTTTTCGCTCTCTTAGCGATTCTTTCTCTTACAACCGTCGGGCTTGCTCAGAGCCCCGTTTCGACTGCGAAAAACCAGCCGGAGCGAATAGCCGATGGCACAAAAAAGCCAGGCTCGAAACCGGCAACCGCTGACACCATAAATTCCGACCTCAAGGAAGCCCTGGCTGTCATTCAGGGAAACTACGTCGGTGCCAAAACGCTGGATTATAACGAGGTTTTTAAATCGTCGATCGACTCGATGCTGCACTCGCTAGATCCGCATTCGAACTACTTCGACGCCAAGGAATTCGAGCAGTTCAAAACTGATCAGAGTTCACGATACTACGGTATTGGCGCGACGATCGGTGATCTGAGTGACCCCGATGGAAAAGTTCTCGCGACCTATATCAAGGCGACCTTTGACGGTGCTCCGGCCAATCGCGGAGGGCTTCGCTACGGCGACAAGATCCTTGAGGTCAACGGTACGTCGATGCTAGGCAAGCCATTCAGCGAGGTTCGAACTTTTCTTCGCGGGCCTCAGGGCACAGCGGCAAAAATTGTTGTCGAGCGTCTTGCAACAGGTAAAAAAGAAACGATCGACATTGTTCGCGATGCCGTACCGCAGCCATCTATCAGCGAAGCTTACATGATCCGTCCCGGTGTCGGATACATCAACATGAACGGCGGCTTTAACCAGACGACATACGCTGAATTCGTCCAGGCAATGCGTCAACTTACTGCTGCAGGAATGCAGCAGCTCGTGATCGACCTTCGCAATAACGGTGGAGGCCTGGTAAGCCAGGCATACCGCGTTGCGAATTCGTTCCTTGGCGAAGGGCAGGTAATTTTCTCTCAGAAAGGCCGTATGGAAGGTGCGACGGATCCGCCCTATCGATCGATCAACCGCACGCCAAACCGCTCGCCGATCGTGATGCTGGTCAACCGAAACACCGCGTCGGCCTCCGAGATCCTCGCCGGTGCATTGCAGGATCATGACAGGGCGTTGATCGTCGGCGAAGACACTTTCGGCAAAGGCCTTGTGCAGAATCCTTTTCAGCTTGAATACGGATCGATGCTCCTGCTCACTATCGCGAAATACGAGACGCCTGCGGGACGTCTGATCCAGCGAGACTACTCCAACGGCGAACTTTACAATTACTACACAGAAGGCGGGAGCCTTCGCGATGAAAACACGGAAGCAGCGAAGCCAAAAGGTTCAGAGAGTAAGACCGACACTGGACGATCCGTTTATGGCGGCGGCGGCATCAATCCTGATGTCGCGATCAAACCGCAGACGATCACGAACGAGCGTGCCCGCGTTCAGGCTAAGATCGCGGTTCCCGTTTTCGCTTACATGCTCGATCTGGTGGTCGGAAAGGTAAAAGGCCTCGAAAATTACAAGATCGATAAGCCGATCACCTTTGAATACGATATCAAACCTACAGATTATCCGGTCACGGATGCGGTATTCGCGACTTTCAGGCAGTTTGCTTTAGACAAATATAAGATCCCGGCGGCTCAGATAGACCGTGAAAAAGAGTTTGTCGAGCGAATCCTTCGTACCGAGTTGATCACAGCGGCGTTTGGAACCCAGACATCGTCGCAGGTGTTCAACGAATACGATACGCAACTTCTTAAGGCGATCGACCTCCTTCCTCAGGCAAAGCAATTGGCGCTACAGAGCGAAAGGGCGAAGGTTACCGCCAAACAGAAAAATACCGCGAACTAAATTGGTTGTTAGGAATTCAAGAAAAAGGCCGTCCCGTTGGGCGGCTTTTTTATTTTAGAAGAGCCAGCGGATCAGATAAACGAGGCCGAAACCTATTCCAACGATCACTGCAAGCACGGCAAGAATGATCCCCGCAATGACGAATTTGAATTTCTTATAGCGGTTAGGATCGGGTGGCGACAGTTGATTCTGCGGAAAATATGGCGGTGGACGGTTAAGCATATGTCCAAAGTCTAATGTCCACCGCTGAAAGTATCAAGCTGACGCGTATCTATCGTGGCAGCGCTTGCTCGAGGTTTGCGAGTCCGTACGCCATAACCGCCATCACCGAACCAAGTTCGGCGAGTTCTTTCGGGTTTACCTTATCAAACGTATCGGCTGCTGTGTGGTGATAGTTAAAATAAGTTTGTTGATTGAAATACGGAGCGAAAGACGGCACGCCTGCCTGCGTTAGCGGCCCGATATCGGCTCCGACGCCACCCGGCTGTAACTGTGCTTGAAAGGCTCCCTGCGAAGTGAGCAAACGGCTCAGCGGTGCAAAGTACGGTAGAGCCTCGGCCTTTCCGGCAAACACGAAACCAAGCGGGTGCGATGCGCCAAGATCGCTTTCGAGTGCGGCAAAATGCTTGCTGATGTCGTTCTTATACTCGTTAAAATACCCACGCCCGCCGGCACCGCCATTCTCCTCGTTCATGAAAGCCACGACGCGGACCGTTCGTTTTGGCTTGAGCTTCATCTGCTTGATCAGATAACCCACCTGCATCGAAACCGCCACACCGGTAGCATCGTCAATAGCTCCGGTTCCGAGGTCCCACGAATCGAGATGGCCGCCGAGAACGACGACTTCGTCAGGCTTCTCGGTTCCCTTTACTTCACCAATGACATTGTAACTGACGCCGTCAGGCAGCGTTTTCGGAGTTATCGTGAAGTGAACGCGGGTCTTGCCATCGGCGGCGAGATGGGCGAGCATTTCGGCGTCTTCGAACGAGACCGCGGCGGCGGGAATTTTGGTGACCCCATCCGCGTATCCCATCGAACCCGTGTGAGCAAGCCGATTTTGCGAACCGCCAGCCGAACGAACAAGCACACCGATCGCACCAAGAGGTGCAGCCGCCATAGCTCCGCCAAAACGAAACTGAACCGCCTGGCCGTAAGCCGCGCCGCCGAATCCGCTCGCCTGCAATTCGCGGTCGAATTTATTGTTGAATAGCACGATCTTTCCCGCTACTTTATCTCGGCCTAGTGCATTCAGTTCTTCAAAGCTGTTCACAACCACGATCTCAGCCGTCAAACCCTCGGCAGGGGTTGCGATGCTGCCGCCGAGAGCCGTCAGGACGATCTTCTGCGTCGTTCCGGGAGCCATGCCCGGGAATTCGACCACCTCGCCCGTCTCGATCCCGCGAACCCAAACGGGAACAGTTAACTTCTGTAGCCTTACCTCCAATCCCGCCTTTCGCATTTCATCAGCGACATATTCGACCGCACGCTGAGCCTGAGCTGATCCGGTCAGACGCGGTCCAATATTGGTCGTCAAATATCGGGTTTGGCGGTATGCGTAATCACTCGCGAGAGCGGCTTTCTGTACCTGTGCAAGTTCAGAAAGCGTCTTTGCAGAATAAAGAACGGGCGTCGGAGCCGGAGCAGGCTGTTGCGAAAAAACGGATGAGACTGCGAACGCGGTCAGGAGCAGCAAATTGAGTGGTTTCATACATTTATCCTAGCGAATCGATTCAGCTTTGCAAAAGATCTATGCGATAATAGTGACAGATTTACCACATTTTAACATTCAGGAAAAACGTATGAAACGCGTACTTCAGATATTTGGTTTCGTTATCTTTGCATCGCTTTTGGGGATTGCTCAGACACCTTTCACGCCGAAGGACATGCTGACGCTCAAACGGCTTGCAGATCCGCAGCTTTCGCCGGATGGAAAAACGGTCGCGTACACCGTCGGCACGGTCGATATGGCCGCTAACCGCGTAGTTAATCAGATCTGGACGATGAACATCGACGGCAGCCGCGCCCGCCAGATCACTAACAGTTCGGGCTCAAGCAGCGGCGCTCGTTGGTCGCCGGACGGCAGGAAGCTTGCATTCAACAACGGCGGCCAGATCTGGACGATGGATGCCGATGGTGGCGACAAAGAGCAGATCACAAAGCTTTCGAGTGGCGGTGGTGGTGCCGTCTGGTCGCGAGATGGCAAGTGGATCGCGTTCGCATCAGAAGTTTATCCCCAGTGCCAAACCGACGAGTGCAACAAGGCCGAAGACGAAAAGGCCGAAAACAGCAAGGTCAAAGCTCATGTCACCGAACGCTTGCTCTTCAAGCACTGGAACGAATGGCGTGACCGCAAACGTTCGCACGTTTTTGTCGTCCCGGCAAATGGCGGTGCGGCTCGCGATGTGACGCCCGGCGATTTCGATTCGCCGCCGTATGGTGCGGCTTCTGGTGTAGACTACACGTTCTCTCCGGACGGTTCGAGCATTGTTTTCCTGCGAAATCCCGACAGGGTCGAGGCTGTTTCGACAAACAGCGACATTTATATCGCTCCGCTGAACGGCGGAAATGCCAAAAACATAACGGCCGGAATGAACGGCTACGACGCTTCGCCAGTTTACACACCGGACGGCAAGTATCTGCTTTTTCGGTCGCAGCCGCGTGAAGGTTTTGAGGCAGATCGCTGGCGGATCATGCGTTACAACCCGGCATCCGGCGAGATCGTGGAACTGACGATGGGATTTGATCAGCAGGTCAACGAAATTGTCGTTTCGTCAGACAGCAAAACGGTCTATTTCACCGCCGGTGAACGCGGACGCGATCCGATCTTTTCGGTACCGGTCGAGCCGAATTTCAGGCTCCGCATCGCAACGCACGTTAAGAAGGTAGTCGATGGCGTTTACGCGGGAGCGATCAATGTTTCTAATGATGGCTCGACGCTCGTTTTCGCCGCCAGTTCCCTCACATCGCCAAATGAGGTCATGCGAGCCGGAACCAACGGCAGCGGACTAACTGCCCTAACGTCGGTCAATAAAGCCGCTCTCGCTCCGTTTGGGCTCCAAAAGGCGGAAGAGGTCGAATGGAAAGGTGCTCTTGGTGCTAAGATCCATGGTTTTGTTGTAAAACCTGCGAATTTTGATCCCGCAAGAAAATATCCGCTCATCGTTCTAGTTCACGGAGGGCCGCAGAGTGCGTGGAACGATTCGTGGAGCACGCGGTGGAACCCACAGGTTTGGGCGAATCAGGGCTATATTATCTTTGCGCCAAATCCACGAGGATCAACCGGTTACGGTCAGAAATTCGTTGACGAGATCTCGGGCGACTGGGGCGGCAAGGCATTTATTGATCTGTCGAACGGTATCGCCGACATAGTAAAACGCACGTACATCGATAAAACACGAATCGGTGCGGCAGGTGCGAGCTATGGCGGATACATGGTCGATTGGCTTATCGGACATAACAACGATCCGCGGTTCAAATTCAAAGCGTTCCTGTCGCACGCCGGGGTTTACAACCTCGAAAGCATGGCCGCCGCGACTGAGGAGATATGGTTCGTGAAATGGGATTTTAAGGGAATGCCGTGGGAAAACCCGGCGCAATACAATCGATGGTCGCCGCATAAATTTGCGAATACTTTTGCGACACCGACGCTTGTGACGGCGGGCGAACTCGACTATCGCGTCCCGGTCGATCAGAGCCTGCAGCTCTATACGACCCTGCAACTGAAAGGCGTTGAGTCAAAACTGGTGATCTTCCCCGATGAAGGCCACTGGATACTCAAACCACAGAATTCTGAATTTTGGCATGGACAGGTTATGGACTGGTTCAAAAAATATTTGAAACCATAACGATCATTTTATGAAAACTACAAGGGTAATTCCCTCTTTGCTATCGGCCGTGATCCTCGCGATCGCGGCCTTTTCCGCGTCGGCACAGGTCAAACGGGCTGATTTTAACCGTCCGCAGACGGTCGATATTCAGCATTACGTCATTCGAGCGAGTTTTGACCGGGCCAAGAAAACGGTGAACGGCGACACGACGGTCTCGTTCAAACCGCTGAAAGCGGACCTGCGATCGGTCGAACTCGATGCTGTCGATCTGAAATTCACGTCGGTCACGCTCGAACCATCCGGGATCGATCTTAGTTACAAGGCGGCCAACGGCAAGGTTACGATTACGCTCGACAAAACCTACGGCGCGGAGGAAACCGTCGCCGTTCGCCTGAAATACAGCGCGGAGCCGAAGAAAGGCGTCTATTTTGTCGATGCCAGCAGCTCGGCGGACGGCGTCAAACACTCGGCACAGATCTGGACGCAGGGCGAGGCCGAAGAGGCACGTCATTGGTTCCCGTCGTACGATTTTCCGAGCGACAAGGCGACGACCGAGCAGTACATTACTGCCCAATCCAAGGAAACCGTTATTGGAAACGGCGAATTCCTCGGAAAAGCCGACAATGGCGACGGTACGGCGACCTGGCATTACAAAATGCCTGTTCCGCACTCAACCTACCTCGTCTCATTCGTGATCGGCGAATACGTCAAAGTTGAGGATAAATACAAGGATATTCCCCTCGGATTTTACGTCTATCCCGGCAAGGAAGTAACCGCCCAAAAGGCGTTCGGTGACACGAAAAAGATGATCGCTGTCTATGAAGAGCTGACGGGCGTCTCATTCCCATACAACAAATACGATCAGACCATCGTCGCCCAGTTTCAATTCGGCGGCATGGAGAACATTACCGCGACGACAATGGCCGATACGGAGATATTTTTTGCTGAATTCGATTTCGGCAAGATGACCGTAATGGATCTCGTTTCGCACGAACTGGCGCACTCGTGGTTCGGCGATCTCGTTACCTGCCGAAACTGGGCCGAGCTATGGCTGAACGAAGGTTTTGCGACCTTTATGGAAGCTGCGTACCGCGAAAAGCAGTTCGGGCGCGCCGATTACATGCGAAAGATACGGTCTGACGCGGCTGCCTTTCTGATCGACGACACGATCAACCGCCGCCGTCACGCTCTTTATAATCAGCGGGCCGCCGATGTTGATTCGCTATTTGATAATGCCGCGACGACCTATAACAAGGGCGGAGCGGTTGTCCACACGCTGCGCGAGCAGGTTGGCACCGACAACTTTTGGAAGGCGATCAACATATACCTAAATCGTCACAAATTTGGCCCGGTCGAGTCCACCGACCTGCGAAAGGCGATGGAAGAAGTCTCAGGCCAGGATCTCGCGTGGTTTTTCGATCAATGGGTTTACGGTGCAGGTGCTCCGAGCCTCAGTGTAAAACAAGCGTACAGTGCGCGATCGAAAACCTACACACTGACGTTCTCGCAAACACAGCTAACCGACACGCTCACTCCAAGCACCTTCCGGCTCCCGATGAGCATTACTTACAAAGTAGGCGCAAAGACAGTGGAACAGGCGGTTGATATCACCAAGCGGATCCAAACGGTTTCATTCAAGGTCGATGGCCGTCCTTCATCTCTTGCGATCGATCCGCAGGAACGCATTCCGTTAAAGAAAGTGAAGCTAAAGCCGATGTCGGTTGGGAATTAGGTTTGCCAGAATGAAATGTTACCGGCTCCGTAGGAGCCAAATGTTTGTAGGCACAGAGCTAAAGGAAAGAAATCAGCTCCGTAGGAGCGGCACGAAGCTGTAAAGCTTTCCATGCCGCTCCTACGGAGCTTTTTATCAGGTCTGATCGGCGGTTTCTACAAACATGTCGCTCCTCTGGAGCTAAGCAAAAACCTGCTATTTCTTCTCGATAACATGATCGCTCGCCACCACTCTGCCGCTGATCCGAACATTTCCATCAACATATTTGGCGCCAAGGTGCTTGCCGAGATGATCCGAGATCGCTCGATTCGCCAATCCGTCAGTAAACCTTATCGCGGTATCGCCCGCGGATGCATCGTCTGCAACTTCAAGAGTGATAACCAGAAGCTGACTTTCACCCCTGGTGATAGGCATTGCGGAATCAACTAGTAAACCGATTTTCCCTTCCGCAGCTTGATCGGTGTTGACCGTGAGTACAGAGCCGTCGGCAGCCGCCTTTCCGAGTGAGATCTGCGGCTTGCTAAGCATAACCGGATCGTATTCAAGCGTAAAGCTGGCCGCCGTTTCATCGCCAAAGGTTCTCGCGTTAATGTTGACCACCACGCTTTTTCCGGGTTGGGATTCCTGGTTTGAAATGCTCATCTCGCGGCCGATCAAGTACCGGTAGAATTCCTCGATCCACGCCCAGGGCCCTTCAGTT
Organism: Pyrinomonadaceae bacterium; assembly: GCA_040080065.1. Taxonomy (GTDB): domain Bacteria; phylum Acidobacteriota; class Blastocatellia; order Pyrinomonadales; family Pyrinomonadaceae; genus OLB17. The sequence goes on along the minus strand of JBEBJB010000021.1, from coordinate 19,513 downwards.
CGAGCCGCAGCCAGCATCGGCCCGCCGGCATTCTGGGCCGGATCAAGCCCAACTATGTATCGTCTGACCTGTGCGATGTCCGAGGCGTCAAGTATTCCCTCGCCTCTTGTCTCCAAAGGAGCAACGTCAGCCCGCTGGAATTCATTGGTCGTGCCGGACAGAGTATCCTGGCCAACTACAAATCTACGAAGCTGTACGACGTCATTCGCCAGCAACTCAGCATCTCCATTTGGACGAGCCGAAACGTCACCCTCCAGGCCAACCGGGGACGGTGAGGGCGTCGGAGTCGGAGTCGGGGTCACGGTCGGAGTTGGCGTCGGTGTAACCGCAGGCGTTGGTGTAGGCGTAACCGTTGGGGTCGGCGTCGGCGTTACTGTAGGTGTTGGCGTAACGGTTGGCGTCGGACTTGGAGTCGGCGTTACGGTCGGCGTAGGCGTAACCGATGGGGTTGGAGTTGGAGTCGGCGTTGCCGTCGGCGTCGGTGTGGGCGTAACCGTTGGCGTCGGACTTGGAGTCGGCGTCGCAACTGGAGTCGGGGTTACCGTTGGCGTTGGCGTTGGTGTCGGAGTTGGCGTGACGCCCGTCGGACTATTAAAGATATATGCCGAACCGCTGTCAGCCATCGCATTATCGTCCAGGTGGCTGCCGACAATCGTATTTTCACCGTTGATTGCTACGCTGCCGCCAAAATTATCCCCGGTCGCTCCATCGCCCGCGATTAGTTTTTGCTGTTCTGACCACGCTGAACCGCTTCGTGTAAAAACATACGCGGCCCCTTGATCGAATGCAGACCCATTATCGTCACCGTTGGCTCCGATAATCACAGTATCTGCCGCGATAGCCACGGACGTACCAAAATTATCGCTCGCGGCCGCGTCAGAAGCCGTCAATTTCTGCTGCTGGCTCCATGACGCTCCACTCCTCGTGAAAACATATGCAGAGCCAAAGACCGAGCCGCCTGTGTCGTCATTAACCGCACCGGCAACTACCGAATCACCACTGATCCCGACGCTGTAACCAAACTGATCGAGGCTCGCACCATCGGTCGCCCCGAGTTTCTGCTGCTGCGTCCACGTCGAACCGCTGCGAGTAAAAATGAATGCCGAACCCCTAGAACCGTTATCGCGAGGCGAACCGATAGCAGCGGAATCGCCGCTCAGCGAGACGCTCCAGCCGAAATCGTCATCAGTTCCTCCGTCAGAAGCCGTCAACTTTTGCTGCTGGCTCCATGAACTGCCGTTTCGCGTAAAAACATAGGCCGATCCGCGATAGCTGTCATCGCCGAAGGCTCCGGAAACTACAGCATTGCCGTCGATCGCAACGCTGCTTCCGAATTGGTCGCTGGGCGCTCCGTCCGCCGCCGTTAGCTTTTGCTGCTGCGTCCAAACTGTGCCGCTCCGGACAAAGACATACGCCGAGCCCTGGTCAGTTCCGCCGACGTCATCCAGATACGCACCAACAACGGCGGTATCACCGCTGATCGCGACGCTCCAGCCAAAATTGTCTTCGGTCGCGCTGTCGGACCCGACCAATTTCTGCTGCTGCGTCCACGAATTTCCATTGCGAATGTAAATGTACGCACCGCCCCGGTAATTTTCGTCGCGCTCAGCCCCGACGATCGCGTAATCGCCGCTGACCGCAACGCTGTAGCCAAATTGGTCGAAGGCGGCCGCGTCATCTGCCGTAACTTTTGCAGTTTGGCTAAACGCATCAGGGGCATTAGCACTTAGGGGTTTATCCGGCTTTAGCGAAATATCACTAATGGCCGTAACGACAGACGGGCCGTCATAGCCCACGGAACTTCCAATAACCGGATCGGATGCAAAACAAAGCGCCGCGATCATCGCTCCGGTGACAACGCGAAAAACTAATGAAGTCGAAATGAGCGCAAAAAGGCGCGGCAGTTTTACAAGCACTTAAATATCTTACCTGATTCGATGTAAATCTTTAACGCGTCGAAGCTTAATTTGGTATCACAGGTCTCTGAGCAAAAAAATCCCGCCGATTTCGCGGCGGGATCTTTCCCTTTGAGAAGACTGGATGTCATCCACTAACTGTTGAAAGAGCAGAGCGGGAAGCACATCTAAAATCGCGCCAATTAAGGCTTAACCCTTGCTGATACTTCTTTGCCACACCTACGAGGTTAGCTGCCGGGCTAGGAGCGAAAGATTACCCCCGCGTCACTTGACGCTTCGCCCCGTTCTGCGGAATATTCCCCAGAAATTGGTTCCCCCGCGTCGCCTCACGTAAGACGACTTCGGTGATCAACTTTTCAACATTAGAATAATACCATTAATAATGCCTGAATTCAAGGATTTTCTATGCAGAAACGAAAAATATTACGTTTTTCTTTAGGCTCATCTGCCCGGATAGATCTGATAGAGCAAAAGGTAGACAACAACACCGGTTGTCGACACGTACAGCCAGATCGGAAATACGAAACGGGCGAGCTTTTTATGCTTTTCATACAGTCCTTTTACCCCACGCCTTAACGTAACGATGACAAACGGTCCGATCACGGCCGCAAGGATAGTGTGCGACGTAAGGATCGTGAAATATATCGGCCTAATAATTCCTTCGCCCGTAAATCGCGTCGGCCCGAGCCCGAAATAATACGTACGGATGGCGTGGTGAGTGATATACCCGACCAGGAAAATAGCCGACACTATACTCGCCGAGAGCATGCAGAATCTATGCTCCGCAATCCGCTTTCGCAGGATGAAATAAAATCCGGCGAGTAAAAAACAGCCGCTGAGGGCATTAAGGCCTGCATTCAAATGCGGAAAGATCTGAAGAAATTCCATTACTTCCAAAAGCCGAGCAAAACAAACAGGACAAGCCAAAGAACACCCATGAAATGCCAGTACCAGCCGACAACCTGTGCGAGCGTCTGCCGTTTCGTGATCTCGACTAGTCTATCCGTCGGCGTTAGATTTCGAAGCAGAATTGTGCCGAGCGCGATGATGCCGCCAAGCACGTGAACGGCATGAACCGCCGTCAGCAGATAGAAAAATCCGGCGTACGGATTCCCCTGCAAATAGAAGCCTCGCGCCGTTAATGCGAACCAGGCCAGGATCTGCGATGAGATAAACGCCGCTCCAAAAAATGTCGTGGCGACAAACCATTTTTTCGCCGCCGGCTGATCGTTCCGATCGACCGCGACCTTGCCGAAATGGTAAACGACACTACTGGCCAGAATGAGGATCGTACTTATCCAAACCGGAATAGGCAGATCGAAGGGCTGCCATTCCGCCGCCTTGTTGGTCGCAATGACGATGTAGGCGCCGATCAGGCCGCCGAATGTCATTAGCACGACAAGCAGCAGAAACCCGGTCAGAACTCGGGATATACTCGGAACAAAAGGCTCGCGCGGAGGTTCAACAGCTCGTTGGAAATTATCCTGCTCACCGCTGTCGTCATCACTGCCGCCGCCGCCCGGATTACGACCGCCATTATTGCCGCCTGGGCCGGAATTGCCGGACCCCGAACCGCGACGCTTTCGGGGCTCCTCGAGTGTATCGATGATCTCGGCTGTTCCAACTTCCATATGAGATTAACGCTTATCCGCAACCATCAGGATAAAAAGCAGCGGCAGATAGATAACTGAGACCATCAGCAAACGCTTTGCCTGCACTTTCGTCTTGGCCCGGGCCGAACGAATGCTCGCCCACAGAAACCAGATACCAAGAAGACTCGCTCCAACCAAAAAGATAAGGCCTGAAATACCAAGGAAAAACGGAGCGAGACTAACGGGAAAGAGCATCACCGCAAACAAGACGATCTGCCGTGCGGTCAAACTTCCGTCCTTATCTACGACCGGAAGCATGAGAATGCCCGCTTTCGAGTACTCCTCCTTATACATCCACGCGATCGCAAAAAAATGGGGAAACTGCCACAGGAATTGCATTGCAAACAATGCCCAGGCTCCGAGCGTGATGTCGTTAGCGGCTGCGGTCCAACCCATTAGCGGCGGCAGAGCTCCGGGAATCGCACCAATAGCAGTGGACGCCGATGTCCTGGTCTTTAAAGGCGTGTAAACCAATACATATCCCACGATAACTAGAATGCCAAGGAACGCTGTAAGTGCATTTACGGCAAGCAGTAGATAGACCTCGGCAGCAAGACAGAGCAGCAGCCCAAAGGCGAGAGCTTCCCACGTGCTGACACGCTTGGCCGGCAGCGGACGCTTCGCCGTCCTCGCCATAAAAACGTCGGTCTCGCGTTCCCAGTACTGATTGAGCGTTGCTACGCCGAACGCCAGCAGCGAGATCGCGATCATCGAGTTGGCAAAAAGCACGAGATCGAACGCTTCCTTCGTCGCAAGATAAAATGCGGCGGCAGATGTTAGAACGAGAAGAAAGGCGATGCGCGGCTTGGTCAGTTCGACGTACGCCGCGAGCTTTTCGCGCATTCCAGCTACTTTTTGATCTTCAATTTCGACTGCCAAAGTTTCCATCACGTAAACTATCCGCAAAACATCAATAGAAAAGGATAACGTCTGTCAACTGTATTTCAAAGTTTGCTCGCATTATCACAAATGCTTTTCGTGACAAGCGGAACTTATTTATTAAGGGATGACAAACTATGCACGCTAAGCTATTCTTTGATTATTAGATGTCAGCGGCTGAAGAGACTATTAAATCCCGTCCCGAAACAACGAGGCCATCGGCTCCGGTTCTAAACCGCGCTCTCGATTTTCTGAGTTCTGTCAGATTCGGCGTCGTTCAACTTTGCGTTCTCGTCGTCCTCGCGATGATCGGAATGCTCGTTTTGCAGCAGAACGTACAGGGGTTCGATGCTTACTACGTTTCCCTGACTCCGGCTGAAAAGCTTGTTTTTGGGCGTCTTGGTTTTTTTGATATTTATCACAGTTGGTATTTTAATCTTCTCCTCCTCACGCTTTCGCTCAATATCATTCTCGCCTCGATCGACCGCTGGCCTTCGGCGTGGGCATATATTCGCGATCCAAAAAAAACGGCGACTAAGGATTGGCTTCTCGCCCAGAGCGATAACACGACGGTTGAGTTATCTGGCGTCGACAAAGACGAGGCCGCGAACAAGATCAAAGCCCTGTTTGAGACGAACGGGTTAAAATCTTCGATCAGCGAAGTGAAGAGTATCGAGTACGGAGTCGATGCCGACGGACGTAAAGATTTTTCGGTGATCAAGAACAAGACGAGCACCATAGTTTTTGGCCAGAGCGGCCAGATCAACCGGCTCGGGGCTTATGTTGTCCACGTTTTCCTGCTCACCTTGTTTCTCGGCCATTTCGTCGCTCTTCAAACTGGCTTCGACGCAGACGTGCGAATGATCCCGGGCGGAGCGACCGATCAGATCGAGTTGATCCAGTTTAACCTGGACAAGAAGGAGCGGTTCAACGTAAAACTTCCCTTCACGATGGAATGCACCGATATCCAGCAGCGTCTCATCGATTCCGGCGGATCGATCGACGTAACGAACACCATGGACTGGCGAACTCAGCTCAAGATCACCGATCCTCAGTATGGTGAAAAGCTCGCCGATGTGAGCCTTAACGCACCCTTTAACTACCGTGGGTACCGCTTTTTTCAGGCACAGACCATTCCCGTCGGAAATGCCCGTACGATCGCTCTCGATATCACGCCTCAGAACGGTGGAGAGCCAATCAGAGCAAATATTAAACGTAACGGCAACACTTCCCTGCCGGATGGAACAAAAGTTGAATACGCCGAGTTTCTACCGGACTTCACGTTCGGCCCCGACGGACAGCCTGACACCAAGAGTGGTGAATATGTTAATCCGGTCGCGGTTCTCAACGTGACGCCACCGCAGGGCGAACGAACCCGAGTTTTCGCCTTTGCTCAGAAACTCGCGGAAAACATGCCGGTTGGAGCGCCGAAAGCGGGATATAAATGGCGGCTTGCAGAATTCGAAAAATCTCCGCTTGCTCACGTCCTGTCGATCAAATATGACCCGTTCGACGCCGCATTCATCGCCTGGTATATTGGCGGTTTTGGATTGTGCGGAGCGTTGATGTTCGTATTTTTCCTTTCACACAAACGCGTCTGGGCCCACATTGAGACGCGAGAAGACGGAACCGTCGAAGCCGTTTTGGGCGGCGAGGCTAACCGAAACCGTATCGCCTTCGGCGACAAATTCAAGAAAATTACCGAAGGTCTTAGAAGTATCAATACCTAAAAACGAGGCAGTCATTATGGAAGAACTCGATAGATTGGAACGCCGTTCGAACTGGAAATCTTTTATTCCGGCGATACTGGTCATAGTTGGAAGTTTTGCTATGCTCGGCCTGCGACTTCAGACCGGGGCTTCGTTCATGTCAGACGGGGCACTAATGATGCTTGCTCTGGCGAGCTACATCCTGGCTGCTGTTTTCGCTCTGACCAATCTGTATGCGCCGTCCTCAATGGCCGAAAAGGTGGGATTCTTTTTCGCGACGATCGGCGTATTCTTTAATTTTTCGAGTTGGCTGGTTCGTTGGGTATCCGCGTACGACCATGAGATCGCCGTCATGCGAGCCAGTGGAAATATGGCGGAACCGTGGCTGTTTCGCTATATCCCGTTCGCCAACCTCTACGACCTCAGTCTGGCGTTTGCCTTCGGGGCTGGTATTACAACCTTACTATTTTCGCATCGCCGCAGTTTCCGCGTGCTAAGCGCTTTTACACTACCGGTTGCGGCACTGATCCTTACTCTTGCGCGTTTCATCGGCAACGAATTCGTCGATCTTCCGCCGGTGCTTGATTCCTATTGGCGTCCGATCCACGTCGGTGATGCGAGCCTGAGCTATGGTATTGCCCTCGTCTGTTTCGGCGTCGCCGTTATGTATCTGCTGAAGGACGGCGTAAAGGTCGAGGCGATGGCGATATGGTCGAGTATCTTTGGCATCGCCGTGCTGGCGACGGTCAGTAAGTTTTCGGTTTTTACCGAATTCGTCTACCGCGCCGGACTTTTTATTCCGAATGAAGGCATCAAAAAGCCATTCTCGGCCCCTTTCCGCCTCGAAGTCCCATACGTCGGCCCTGCTCTGGCGATCGCCGGCCTTTTGCTTGCAGGCACTGTCGTCGCCTTCCTTTTTTACCTTTATCAAAATAATGAAAAGGCAAAGACCGTCGGCCATTACCTGCTCAAAGCTGCGTTTGTGACCCAGATCGTCGCGATCGCGCTGCTGGTCGTTGGGATCGGTGATAACGCAAACGTGAATAGCCGCTTACAGGCACAGTTGACCCAAGATCCGAGCCAATACGTCGTCGCCGGTATGGCGATGGCTGAGAATCAACAGCTCAGCGTCGCCGAACTCCAGCAAATGACGCCGAAGCAGCATGAACAAATGGGCCGCGCATACGTGCAGCAAAACGGCTCGAGGATGTTCATGAGCCTCAACACGAATCCGGTCGAGGTAGCGGCCCTGATAACTGCTTTGGTTGGCACACTGTTCGTGATCTTCTTTGGCTTCAAAACGGAAAAGCTCCGTGAACGTCTACCGAGCCTCGAATCTCTCGACAGCCTGATGTACAAAACCGCGTGCCTCGCCTTCGCGGGCCTCGCTGTACTCCTGATAACCGGAGCCATCTGGGCTAACGAATCATGGGGACGTCCATGGGGTTTTGACTCCAAAGAGACCGGAGCACTGATCGCCTGGCTGACATACGCCGCGTTTCTGCATACACGCGTCGCTCGCGGCTGGACGGGACGAAGTTCTGCTTACTTCGCGATCGTTGGATTCCTGCTGGTTATCTTTACTTATCTTGGCGTGAGCTATCTGTTGAAAGGACTTCACAGTTACGCCTAATATGTTGGGTGATCGGTCGAGCTATTCGAAGGTTACCTTTGCTACATCAAGGATCGAATATTTAGACACGGCACCACGCTTGGAAACAACCGTGAGGACGCCCTTATCAACGCTGAATCTCAGAACATCCTTCATTGGGCGGGCCACGACGGTACCGTCCTTCATCTGAATAACAAGCCGAATACTCTCAAGAGGATCGGCCTTTTTCTCTTCGCGAGCGGCTGATTTTTCGCTTTTTACGGAGGCTTTACGCGTATCGACGGGCTTTGCCGGTATTTCCGTTTTGGTCTCAGCAGGTTCCTTGATCGTAGAACTGACAACCACCTCGGGCTTCGTTCTTGCAGGAGCAAGGATCTCTTTTTCTTTTGCAACTACAGTTTTACTGGCAGTATCGCTTTTCTTAACTTCAGATTCCTTTTCGACGCGTACCGGTGTTTCTTTTGCCGGCAGCGGCTTTGGCGTGATCTCGACGATCGTTCCAACCGAATTAACGACAGTTTTTGACTGCTCCGCATCGCGTTCTATGGTTGGTTCTGCTTCTTCTTTGTTGCCCTTGATAGCGATAAAACTCCCGCCGAATTTGATCCGATACGTCGCCGCATCATCATTCGGTGTTCTACCCTGGATCCTGAGCAGCAATTTCTCAGGTTTTCGCAGATAAATGAGCCTTCCCGTCTCACTCAAGCCGGAGTCCGCGAAAATCACCACTTTGGTCAGCGTCTTGAGTCCATCCTGCGTAAAGACATCTATGTCGCCCGCAAAATTCTTCGTCACGACATTGATGAAAATGTCACCCTGCGAGCCTTCGAACGCGTAATAGTAGGACGTGAGGCGAGAATCGCCTAAATCGCGGGCTTTTACAACGCCGTTGATCTCACTCGAAGTGATCGCGGTCGGGAAATTCTGATCGCGCGACTGACCAAAAACGACGCCGGACAAGGCGAAAAAAAGGAAGCCCGCAAGTTTTATCGAAGATGCCTTCACTAGATGAGTTCTTTTCTTAGATGTACCAGCCGTGATGTCTCGTTGTACCCGAGATTAACGTGGGCCTGCAGGCTGACATCATTGTCGATCTCGGCATCAGAGGCCATTTCGGTACAGCCCTTGCCGCGAGCCCAGCCCTCAGCAAATGCGACGAGTTCGCGGCCGACGCCGAGGCGTCGATAACGGCTTTCGACAAACCAGCCTTCGAGATAGCCGACATTCTCGGTCTCACAATCCTCGACATGCGAGCGAATGCTGGCTTCCAAAAATCCACCGAGCCTGTCATCGCCGAAATCGGCGACCGCAACGAGCTGAGTATCGCTATGCTCGATAATATCGACCATCTCGGATTTATGGTCGTCTTCCGAGGTTTCGTCCCACAGCAGCAGACGCAAGCGGAGCCATTCGGACAGATCGCTTTCCGAGAGGCCGCGGATAGTGAAGTGATGGTATGCCATTGAAATCCGATTCTAGCAGTGTTGTGGATTTTCAACAATAGAATAGTTGCCCGCGAGATTTATCGAAGCAACAAGTAAAATAAAAAGAGGCTGTCCGAAAAGCAAATAAAAAGAAATTGCAACCACGAAAAAACACTAAAACCCACAAAAAAAACTTAAAATAAGTCATTTTTGGTGTTTTTTAGTGTATTTTCGTGGTTATTTCCTCTTACTTTGACTTCCTAGACAGCCTCTAAAAGTCCAATCGCGTGATAAGTTATTCGCCAGCCTTTGCCGCCGCGACTTTATCACCCAAAATCTCAAGAGCTTTCTTCAACTGGATGTCTTCCACCGCTTTTGGCGCCACCGGTTTCGGTGTCGGGCTTGGCGAGGCAAGCGGCGTAGTACCGTCCTGCTGGTTTAGCGAATCGACGTCTAGCGGATCCGGCGTGTCAGGGCGCTTGACCTCGATCGAAGGCTTAACACCGCTCGTCGCCCGGTCATCGCCAAGGAATGGAGTCGCACTCGGCGATGCCCATTTGGCAACCGTCAAGAGATAACCTCCGCCGCTCGAAAGCGGGAAGAATTTCTGCTCGGTTCCCGATCCAAACGTCCGCTCGCCGATGACTTCGCCCCGCTTCCTTTCAAGTACCGCCGCAGCCACGATCTCCGCCGCTCCGGCCGTTCCCGTACCGGTCAGTACCGCGAGGCCGCCGTCGAACGACGCCTTTGCCGGATCGGCGGTGTAAGAATTCAGAATCTTGCTGTCTTTACCGACGACCTTGGCAATCTCACCTTCCTTGATAAAAATATTCGCGACGGCAACGCCTTCCGCAAGTGTTCCAGCCGCCACGTCGCGCAAGTCAAGAACGATCTTCTGTACTCCCTGTTTTGAAAGGGATGCCACTGCCGAGCGAATATCGTTCGCTTCCCCTTCCTCAAAGCTGAATACCTTGATCACGCCGATCTTTCCACTCTCAATGCGGCTCTCGACCTTAGGCACCGTGTAGGATCCGCGTGTGACCTTGATCGTCTGAGCCTTCTCGCCCGATCGCAAAACGCGGAGGGAAACGACGCTTCCGGGTTCACCCTGAAGCATCTGTTTACTGTCGAATAGCGAAATGTCACGAGTTGCCTTGCCGTCGATATACTCAATAACGTCGCCGGACTTAACTCCCGCTTTGTCCGCCGGGCCGCCCTTTATAGCCGAAACAAGGAGGTATCCGGAATACTGAGCATATTCAGCCCCGATTCCGACCTTGTTCGACGTTTTGCTTGCCTCGTACGCCTTAACTTGGTCGGGTGTGAGGTACGATGAATAAGGATCAAGCCCGCCCGCCATTCCGCGAAGGGCGCCGAGGCGAACCTTGTCCATGTTCGGTTCGTCAACGTAATCGTTTTGAATGTGCTGCAGCACAGATTCGACGATGCGAAGTTGAGCCGTCGCGTCATTGACCGGCTGTTGAGCCGAGGTTGTGAGAACATGGCCGATGAGCGGCATTCCGCCGACAACGGCATAAACAGCTATCAGGCCCGATAATGCAAGGATCCAAAGCTTTCCGCGAAATGACATTTTTGATACCTCGTATGATAATTCAGTATGACTATTCTAGACGTACTTACTACGTAAAACGAACGCCAATGGTTTAGACGACATGCGACAAACGATTATCTCTTAACGAATTTTCCAGTGCAACAAAAAGAAACAACTAATCCCGTCGTACTTACAGATGTTTTTGACGTCCCGCCCGTGGGCCGCATCATCGCGATCGACCCCGGCACCAAACGCTGCGGCGTCGCCGTCTGCGACGAACTTCGCGTCACCACGCGGCCGCTGCCTTTCGTCGACCGTACAAGCTGGAAAAAGCTATTGTCAAACATCGCTCAAATCGTCTCCGAGTATGATGCCAAGGCCCTCGTAATTGGTTTGCCGTTAGAATCTGACGGCACAGAAAGCGTGATGTCCGTGGAAGCTCGTTCGATGGCACGCAAATTTGCCCTGTCGCTCTCGATCCCCGTATTTTTGCAGGACGAACGCGTTACGTCTTACGAAGCAAAGGCTCGCCTTTGGCAGCGCGGCACAGATCTAAAAACCACGCGAGGGCTAGTCGATAGCGAAGCCGCCACCATCATTCTAAGCGATTTTTTGGATCAGCTGGGAGACTCGCGGATGCCTAGGTCACCGGCTGCAACTGAATTACAGGAACGGGAATAAGATCTGCTGAATGTTCGGTCGCCTTCATCTCACTGTCCATTCGACTGACAGAGGTTGCTGAAAAATACCTCTCTCCGCAGGTTTGGCAGACCTTTGCAGGAACTTGTTCAAAGATAAAATGCTCTTTTCGTCGATGGCGGTACACCGTCACGGGCTTCTCTATTTCCGGCAAGGTCGAATTGCAGTATTCACAAAAATCTTTTTCCATCGCATACCGCCGCTCGCGAATTGCTCGTCGTATTCGTTTAAGACCCATAGTTCAACCCTCAAGACCTTGGAAAATAGCCTTTGTTGCATCACAGCGGGGCTAAGATAACCGTAGCTTTGGTAGCTTTATCAACTGCCGCTTTCGTAAACGGAAATACCAGCGTCATTCCCGTCGACCACGCGTCAAACTGATCCTTAAAATGCGGCGACTTAGGATCGCCGCTTTGGCCCAGCGGAATGACGTGACTCGTCGTATCCCAATTCCCTGGCGTTGCGATGTGCCGCATCGAAACGCTTGAGCCAACGTTTGGCGTCTGGCCGCTGCCGTTGATCGGAACGTTCGGGGTCTGAAATTGTACACCGATCAGCGGAGCGACCGCGAGTGGATGCGGAAAACGCGACTGCCATATTCTGCCCCAGGTCCAGGTTGATTGATCGGGTCCATATCGTTTCGGATCAGCAAAGCCCGCTCTAACCGCAGTATCGCACGAGCGGATCAACTCGCCATAGTCCTTAAAACCCGCCGGCAGCCATCTTGCTGAATTCTCCTTGACCGCCCAATACAAAACGCGTTCGCGAATGATCGTGCCCGGAACCGGTCGATTCGAATCCGCGATTTTATTGCTGAGACAGATGCGTATATCGCTCGCCAATAATGCAGCCTGCGAATCGGGCGACATTCGCCCGTCCCAATCTTTCAAAACCGCGAGTGTTTCTGCCGAGGCGGCACCGCGTTTCACGATCTCTCTGGCGATCTCGTGAACTGGAATACTATGGTTATCGTACTGGGCTCGACGCACGTCATCGACGGTCAGTTTCGGTTTGCTTTCAAGGGTGGTCAGGATCTCTCTGGCACGCCAAGGAGTCGCCGCGTCGCGCGACATCTGAGGGTATTTATACGAAGTTCCAACGATCCGCTGATTCGCGGTTATGATCAGGCCGCTCGGTGGATTGTAAAGATTCGGCAGTTCGTCAAACGGGATAAACCCGACCCAGTCGCCATCGCTCGTCGCGCCGTCGTACGGCATCGCACCATCGCCCACGCGACGGATCGGGATCTTGCTTGCGGCATACCATCCGATATTTCCCTTGGTGTCGGCATATACAAAATTCTGTGCCGCTCCGCCGTATTTCTTCAGGGCCGTCTTAAATCCTTCCCAGTTTTTGGCCCGATTCCAATCGTAAAAAACTTCAAATTCGCTGTTCCTTGGATCGAACGCGGTCCATTTAAGAGCGTATTTTTTTCCACCTTCTTCAGAAATGATCGGGCCGTTTCGCGTTTCGAGAACGTCGATCGTCACTGTTTCCGTTTCGGGTTTAAGCGGATTCGATCGGACTTTGATGCTTTCAGTTCGCTTTACTGCAGGCTCCCATCCGGTCGGAGTCTTGTATTCGCCTTTCTCGTTAAATGTCTCGGAATAAATATCTTGCACGTCCGGGCCGACATTCGTTGCCCCCCACGCGATGTCGGCATTGTGACCCAGAATGATTCCCGGAACACCCGGGACGGTTACGCCCGAAACACGCATCGTCGGCGTTGATAAATGCGTAAGATACCAAATGCCCGGAGCTGTCGGGGCCAAATGCGGATCATTCGCGAGGATCGGTTTTCCGTCCACTGTACGTTTGCCCGAGATCACCCAGTTATTGCTCGCCGCAAGATCTTCGGCGTACAATCCCACGCGTTCGAGGGAACTGCGACGGGTCGCCTCTTCCCTGTCCGCCATTGCAACCATATTCCCAACATTCGGGGCGGCCACCGCTTGTGCTGCCGCCGGGGCCGCCGTTTTGCTGTCCGTACCGAAAAGGATCACATCGAACGGCGTAACAGGATTCGTCAGATCCTCGAGTTTATCTTTTGGCAGGCCCTGCATCGAAAGGCGGAGAATATCGTTTCGCCAGGTCGAACTCAGTGCGTCCGACAAGATTTTGCCGATCATTATCGTGTCGGACGGCTTCCATTCACGCGGTTTGTATTGCAATATCCGAAACTCGACTGGAAGTGTTTTGTCATCAAGCGTTGCGATATACGCATTAACGCCCTTTGCATACGATGCGAGGGCCGCTTGCAGCTTCGGCGCCATGAATTGGATGCTCTCTTCCGCGATCTTTGCAAAATTGAACCGCCGCCAACGCTTGTCTTCTTCGAGCACCGAACGCCCGAAGATCTCAGCCGTTTCGCCGCGAGACAACCGCCGCATCAGGTCCATTTGGAACAATCGATCGCTGGCGGTTGTGTAACCCTGTGCAAAATAGACATCTGCGTCCGATTTCGCCTCGATGTACGGTATCGAACGGCTGTCACGCCGAACCATGACCGGCGCAGAAAGCCCGGCAACTGAGATTTCGGTCGCGGGCGATTGCGAAAACCCCGAAAAGCAAAAAACAGCAAAAAGAAAAACCAAAAGAACGAATCGATTCATGTGGAAAACGATAGTTTATTTACGTGCCGAACGGCAAGTCAGGCCTCTTATGAAAACGGGTATTGAAAAAATAATTTGGTGGAAAAGTTCACTGTGTTATGAGGTTGGACAGTCGACGTTGTCTCACGGGAGCCAGATTAACGTACTTTTCCAGAGTAGCGATCAATGCCTTTTCTCTTTTTCGAGCGGCTACGTTCATTCGAACTTCAGAGCCGAGAAAGAGCAACTTGAGAAGTAGCTCGAGGATGTCTGAAAAGGCATCATTCGTCTTTTATTCTTTGTGTTGTTCCGTGCGATCCGTGGTGAAATTCTTAGGAATTTACCACGGAACGCACGGAAAAACACGGAACAAGACGAGAAAACGCTTAGCAGATCTCTGGGTCAACCGTCTTCGGGCAAGTTTTTAACTTGAGGAAGACTTTCCAGACGGCCTTTTGCATTGCCCGCGTCAGCCGGATAAGTTAATATCTTCTAAGTTTTTAAGGGAGAACTCGAACCAAACGATGAAGATGAAGTTTTTGATCCTCGCTGTATCCGTTAGTTGTTTCATAGGTGCGGCCTGTAATCAGCCGGCAGCCAACGCTAATGCGAACACCGCTGCGGCGAACGCAAACAAGACAGCGGCCGCAACACCCGCGAACGCACCGACACCCGAAGTCGCCAAAGCAAAATCCGGCAAAGACCTTTACACGGTCAACTGCATGACCTGTCACAAAGACAGCGGCAAAGGCGGAAAGGTTACCGTTGACGGTAAAACAATGGAACCCGACGACCTGACGAGCGCGAAAATGAAGGCCAAGAGCGACGAAAAGCTCTATAGCTACGTTCACGACGGCATCGAAGACGAAGGAATGCCTGCGTTCAAAGATAAAATGTCAGCCGACGAGATCAAAGCCGTCGTCCAGCACGTCCGCGATCTCCAAAAATAGAATATGAAGAAACCACGAAAGATCACGAAAAAGCACTAAAAAAGAAAGATATTAGTGTTATTTCGTGAACTTTAGTCGTTACGGATTGATTATATAGTGCAACGCACTCTTAACGGTTGTTGGTCCCCTTCTCGAGCCATCGAAGATGGCAAAAGCATAAAGCCCAGGGCGTGAGCCCTGGGAATGGCAAGATATGATTTTCTAAGCTGTCGTAGACAGCGACAGACGCGTGTTTATGAAGATCTGTCGCCCGCATTCGCGGGCTCGATCGATGAAGACCCTTCCCCAGGGCTCACGCCCTGGGCTTTACGCTACCGTCCGCTACGCGGACTCGAAAACGGGGATGTGAGTTGTCTTAATTCCTATATTTGCAAATACGACCGCCAGAACCTAGAATTTACATCGAGCACCCGTAGCTCAGCTGGATAGAGTATCTGACTTCGAATCAGAGGGTCACAGGTTCGAATCCTGTCGGGTGTACCAACAATTAAGAATGCCAAAGGCCGCTCGTCCGGGCGGCCTTTTTGCGTATTTGTAACTGGATCAAGCCCGAACTGCGACGATCTCTTTCGTAAGCTCATCGGGATCGTTGCTAAGTGAGTGTTCAATATACCGGCTCGCGGCCACGGCATCCATCGGGCGTGAGAATAGGTAGCCCTGGCCGAATTCGCAGCCCTGGCGGCGGAGTTCCTCAAGCTGTTCCTCGGTCTCGACGCCTTCGGCCACGACCTGCATTTTTAGATTCTGGGCGAGGCGGACGATGGTGTGTACGATCTCTCGCTTCTCGGCGTTTTCGGTTATCCGGCCAATAAATGAGCGGTCGATCTTAAGAAACTTCACGGGCAATTGATGCAGGTAGCTGAGCGATGAATAACCCGTTCCGAAATCGTCCAGGCTCAGCTCGAGGCCGAGCCCGCGCAATCGCTCCATCATCGAAACAGCCGATTCCGTATTCTCCATGACGTGGCTTTCGGTGATCTCGACCTTGATCGATCCGGGGCTAACGCCCGTCTGCGCGAGAGTTTCTGAAATCTGCTCGATGAGATTTAACTGGCAAAATTCCTTGACCGACAGGTTGATACTCATCTGTAGGTGTTCACCGCCCGCAATCTGGGTCTGCCATTCCATAAGCTGGCGGCAACCTTCATGAAAAACCCATTTCCCGAGGGCCAGGATAAGATTGTTCTCTTCCAAAATCGGGATGAATTCGTCAGGCGGCACAAAACCCTTTTTCGGATGCTTCCAGCGGACCAACGCCTCAAATCCCGTGAGCGCGCGTGTGTTAATGTCCGCGATCGGCTGATAAAACAGGCAAAATTCCTTTCGCTTTAGAGCCTGGCGAAGTTCGGTTTCGAGTTGCAGCCGCTTTATTGCGCTCTCGTGCATCTCCTTGTCGAAAAGCTGAAATCGCGACTTCCCGTTCGCCTTGGCACGGTACATGGCGATATCCGCATCGCGTATCAGTTCATCGGCCGTGCTGTTTGCGGTCCCAAAAGAAATACCAATGCTCGCCGAGGTAAATATCTCGCGGCCTTGAATAACAAAGGGTCTCTTGAGGTCTTCCTGAAGGCGTTCGGCCAGAAGAAATGCCGCCTGTTCGCTTTGAAGGTCATTCAGAAGGATCGTGAATTCGTCGCCGCCAAGTCTCGCAACCAGATCGCCCGCTCTTAGATTGCTCTCGAATCGTGCGGCGATCTGTTTAAGCAGTTCATCGCCCGCGGCGTGTCCCAATGAATCATTTATCACCTTAAAGCGGTCGAAATCGAAAAACAGAACGGAGAAAAGCCCTTTGTTTCCGCGTTTCCGGCTCTTTATGGTTAGCTTCAGATGTTCCATGAACAGGCTGCGATTCGCAAGGCCCGTTAGATTATCGTGCAGAGCGTCATGCAGCAGTTGTTCTTCCGCTCGTTTTCGGCCGGTTATGTCCGTAAACACGCCGATCGTTCCATTGAATTTGCCATCAACGTCATACGTCGGCGTGCCGCCGATGATCACGTGCTTGCTTGCACCATCCTTGCACGTAAGTGCCGTTTCATATTGCCCGCTAACGCCCTTCTTTCTCTGCCTGTTGGTTTTTGCGGCCATTTTACGGTCGCCCGGTTCGAAGAAAAGATTCGTTGCGAGCTTGCCGACCAGATCGGATTCCGAATAGCCGCTCATCTCACAAAACGGCTTGTTCACAAACAGGATCTCTTCGTTGACATCTGTCTGAACGAGGCCGTCGCTCATGGTACTGACCAGATCTCTCAGACGCTTTTCCCGGTTCTTATACTCATGGAACTCGCGCATTAGCGAGCTAATGTCACGAAGTGTGAGCAATGCCCCGACGGTTTCACACCCATCCGGCAAACCCGTTGCCCTGACTTCCATCCATCGCCCGTCATGCAGCTCCAGGCGGCTCGGCTGGCTGTCGAGTCGTTCCGTCAGGCTTAAAAACTCATCGCCGTCCTTGAAGCGCTTTGCCAGCTCCCAGAGCATTTGGTCTTCGGGAATACCCGGAAAAAGCTCGGTAAAGCTCGCATTTACAAACGTCGCATCACCGGCGGGATCGATGATAACGGTTCCGTCGGGACTAAAACGAAGAACCGCCTCAACGAAGATCTCGCTCGACAGACCTGGGATTGTACTGGTTGGCATTTCTGCGATCATAGGTATCAGGTTACGCGCGGTTAACCCGATATTTGTTGGGATTGCGGCTTCTAAGTGGATTGAAATAACGAGCGAACCGACAGGCACCGCGCCCGAAAGGGCCCGAAAGATCCATGTCTAGATTAAACTATTTTCCTTTTGCTAAGCAAGAGTTTATTTGGTAGTCACGGATGAAAACCGAAACTGGAAAAAATTGTGTACTGGATCTTTCCGAAAAAAAGGCTGCCCTTCTGAACAGCCTTGATTCCATTTTCTATTTTTAACAAAATGGTCATTCGAGCCCGACGAAGTTCACATCATCGAACGAATCGGTAACGTTTACTGCCCGCGCGGCGAAGCGGAAGCGTTTCGATGTGACCGAGACGATGTAGCTGCGGCCGGCTTCGACTTGTTCGAAGGTGTAGATGCCGAAACTGCCGGTTGATGTGGTTCGGCGGTGGCCTTCGGCATCGGTCATGGTCACGACGGCGTTTCTCAGGCCCTGGCCGCCCGCGGTCGTGACTCTGCCGCTTACGGTTACTCCCGCCGCTGCCTGGCCGATGACGATGTTGCCGTTTTCATAGGTCGTCGCAAGCAACGCTCCCTGAGCACTCGAAACGCTCTGGGCCGTCGGTGCCGAACTGAACGTCACCGGAAACGTTCCAACAGGTGCATTGGCGGCGACCGTAAAGGTTACGTTCAGTATCTGCCGCGTGCCCGCCGCATATGTGTTCGTCGAATCGAGCAGTACGCCGAGTCTTCCCTGCGCCGTCTGCGTCGTGTTGAGCCCGAGATTCGTTCCCGTCGGAACGCCCGCTCCGGCGGCAGCACTCACGTATGTGAACACCGCCGGGTTCCAGTTCGCCGTAAAGCTCGTCGAAGCCTCGTCACCCTGTGAATCGAGCTGGAACGAGACCGTTATCGTCTGTCCCGGATTCGCCGCCATGTTGACCGCTCTGATGACGCGGCCGACCTCCGGCGAGTCAGGCGACTCATTTCTCGTCGGCTGGATACAACCGCCGGGAACCGGCGTTGCCGGGCCGCCCGCCGCTGTCGGCGGATCGAGGCCTAGGTTGTAGCGGCCTGCCTGCGTGACGTCAGTCGCGTTGATCGGACAGCCGTCACCGAGCGTCGTTCTCGGTGCCGAGTCGGCGTTTCTAAACTGCTGTGCCGTCGGCGTGATCAACCCGAGCACCATCTGGCGCGCGATCGTCACGTCGTTCGAGAGAACTCCGTCACCGCCCGGAGCAGTTCCGGCCGCCGAAACAACATCGCCTTCAAGATCAGGGATGAACGAGACATTGCCGGTTCTGAAGAACGCCGGGACCGGATTACCTTCGGTATTCCTGACATCCCTCACCGTCGGTACGTCGCCAAAGCTGAGCGGTGTACTCGTTGCCGTGCCGAGGTTCGTCGGGAAGGTCAGTCTCGCGACCTCCCTTATTCCAGCCGTCATCGGGCCTGCCGGTATGATCGTGATGCCTGCTTTGCCCGGCTGGCTGGTATTGATGGTCACGGCACAGCCCGGAGTGCTGGTTCCGCACACGATCGTCGGAATACCAAGCAAAGCGGTGTCGAAGTTAAGGCTGAACGCAAAGCTTGTCTCATTGCCGAGGCTGACCGCTTCGAGCGGGACAGTGACCGGGCTGCCCGGCGTTGCCACCGTATTGACCGGCCGGACCTCTCGCGGCACCGCATTCGGGCCCGCCTGGTCGTAGGCGACAAAGTTGGCGTTCGTGATATTGCCGTTCACGTTCGTGTACGTCCTCGTGATCGGATCGTAGATCTTGCCGAGGCCGGTCGGGGTGATGACGTAGCTGCCGCCCGCGGCGACGACGCCGAACGAGTAGTTGCCGCTCGCGTCGGTTGTCGTCTGTGCGTTCGCACTTCCGGTAATGGTG
>JBEBJB010000020.1:0-91053 GCA_040080065.1 Pyrinomonadaceae bacterium | reverse complement strand
AGCAGGCACACGCCAGATCCTGACGGTAACGTTTACGGTCGCAGCAGGAGCTACGGCGCAGACTGTTCCGGTGACGTTCTCAGGCACCCCGACCGCTCAGAGCGTGTCGAGTGCTCAAGGGGCTCTGCTTGCAACGACCTATGAAGCAGGCAATGTCGTCATCACCACAACTGCAGCCGGTGTCACGGTTTCAGGCCGCGTCACGAGCGCAAACGGTCAGGGTGTGCGAGGAGCAACGGTGGCTATTACTGACTCGGCGGGCGATCGACGGTCGGTGACGACAGGCTCATTCGGCTTCTACAGCTTCGAAGATGTCGAAGCCGGCCAGAGTTACGTCATCGGCGTCACGTCGAAACGCTACCGTTTCGGCTCGCGTGTAGTAAACGTGACCGATACGCTTGCTGATGTGGATTTTGTTGGGCAGGAATAGGCTTTCCTGTTCATTCCATTTAGCCAAAAGGCGGCCTCTTGCGGGCCGCTTTTTGTTTTACATGTTTAAAACGAAAAATTATTGACAGCCGTTGATAATTCAAATACAATCTAAGTTCTCTCTCGTATTGAGATTTCAGATAATTTGAGATATTGAATTCCTGCGATCGCTGCCCGTTGTAGCCTTGTGAGTCGTAAAAACCGCTAATTTTGCGTCCCATACCTATGCCGGAACAATTTTTCTATTTTAGAGGAGCCAGTAAAGATAATGAGTAATTCAGCAGTTTCGTCTTTTCGCAAGACTTTTTTGATGTTTGGGGCCGTCGTATTTTTCGCGGTGTCGGGTTTTGTCGCCGGATCGGCTAACGCTCAGGGTCGCGTGATTCGTGCGACGAACGTTGCCGTCCTTCCCGGCCAGCAGGCCGTTATCCAGATCCAGTTGGATTCGCAGGGCAATGAATCCTCGGCGAGCTTTAGCTTTGGATTCAATGCGGCCGTGTTGACCAACCCTGTCGTCACCATCGGAAACGGCGTTCCGGCGAGCTCCAATCTTGGCCTCAACACGAATAATGCTGCTCAGGGACAGATCGGTGTTTTGGTCGATTCGACGAACACCTACGCCGCAGGCACGAGAAATATGGTTACTGTTACCTTCACCGTTCCCGCGAATGCCCCTATCGGATTGTACCCCGTAACCCTCGGCGATGTACCCACCTCGCGAAGCGTATCGAGCGCACAGGGAGCTTTGCTGCCCACGACATATGTCAACGGCAGCGTCCAGGTCGGCTCGACCGCCGCCGGTGTCGAGGTTTCGGGCCGCGTCGTAACGCCGGACGGCCGCGGCATCAGAAACGCATCGGTCTTCATAACCGACGCCTCGGGAGCACGCCGTCAGGCATCAACCAGTTCGTTCGGCATCTACCGCTTCGAAGACGTCGAAGCCGGCAGAACCTACACGATCAGCGTCGCGTCAAAACAGTACCGCTTCACCCCACGCATCATCCAGGTCGTCGACACCCTGACCGACTTCGATTTCGTCGGACAGCAGTAACTGAAGTTTTGTTACAAGAAAAGGCCGGGAGAAGCGATTCTCCCGGCCTTTTTCGTTTGCTCGCCCTTACGAACCAAGGAATGTACGGAGAAACAGGGAACAAGATCCGAAGAGATTTTACGCCATCTCTCTCATTGTCCGCTCTGCAAATTTCAGAAGTATTATATGAATTCAACCCAGATTAAGCGATCGGAATTCTGCCCGCGAAATACGCGAAAGAACGCGAAAAAAAGAAATATTTTCGCGTTCTTTCGCGTATTTCGCGGGCAAAAAATTCCTATTGCGGAATCCAGGTTCAATGAAGATATGTTGCACTGATGAAAAATACATTGACAAACGCAACGCACCTGTGCTATATTTTCGCTAACGCAAACGAGCAAATTGCTCACGTATATGAACGATAGGTGAACGGATCTTAATTTAGGTGGGACAGTGGGACAAGGAATGGGAATGGCCATAAATATAATGATCAGAATAAGTTACACTGTCCTAATGCTGTCCCAGATCTGTCCCGCGTGGGACAAGATAGATGGAAAAGGTACTGTTGAGGCTCGAGATCGAAGATGGCACGTTACGTAATAAAACGCGACAAAAATTCGCTGCCGGAAAAGCTGACGCGGTACCGAGCTGAGCTGAACGACGAGCAGTTTGCGGTCGTGACGGCTCAGCCTAAGGCGGCTTTGGTCGTTGCGGGTGCGGGCACGGGCAAGACGCGGGCGATCACTTATCGGGTGGCGTATCTGATCGAGCACGGCGTATCGCCGCAGCGGATTCTGCTGGCGACGTTTACCAATCGAGCCTCAAAAGAGATGCTGCGGCGAGTGGAATCGCTGACCGGCTCGCAGAACGTCCATCGCGTCTGGGGCGGGACTTTTCATCGGATCGCGAATCAGATCTTGCGGCGGCACGCGGTGAGCATCGGGTTTGACTCGAATTATTCGATCCTCGACAGCGAGGACGCGAACGATTTTATCAGCGCCTGCATCGACGAAGCCTCGATCGACACCAAGGCAAAACGCTTTCCAAAGCCCGACGTTATTCAGGGCATCATTTCGTATGCAAACAACACCGACCTGCCGATCGAGAACGTCATCATCGGAAAATACCCGTATTTCGAGCCGCTCACGCTTGAGATCAAACGCATAGAGTGGATCTATCAAGCCCGAAAACAAGAACGGAACGTCATGGATTACGACGATCTGCTGATCAACCTGAAACGGCTGCTGATCGAAAAAGAGGAGATCCACGCCCTTTACGCCGATCAATTTCAGCACATTCTGGTCGATGAATATCAGGACACAAACCGCCTGCAAGCCGAGATCATCGACCTGCTCGCCGTCAAACACCGCAACGTCATGGTCGTCGGCGACGATGCTCAATCGATCTTCGCGTGGCGCGGTGCGGAATTTACGAACATCTACGAATTTCCAAAACGCTATCCGGAAGCTCAGTTGTTCAAGCTCGAAACAAACTACCGCTCAACACCTGAAATTCTAGGCCTCGCAAACACCTCGATCTCACACAATCGCAAGCAGTTTCCGAAGATGCTGACAGCGGTCAAGCGTTCACGAGATCTCAAACCCGCGATGGTGCCGTGCAGCGATGTCGAACAGCAATCGGCGTTTATCGCGTCGCGGATACTGGAGCTTCGCGAGGAAGGCACCAATCTCGAAGACATCGCGGTCATGTACCGATCGCATTACCATTCGATCGAGCTGCAACTCGAGTTAACGCGGCGAAACATCCCATACCGCATCCAGTCCGGCGTGCGTTTTTTCGAGCAAGCCCACATAAAAGACGTCATCTCGTACCTCCGCGTGATCGTAAACCCGCGAGACGAACTCGCGTGGAAACGAATTTTAAAAATGGTCCCGGGCATCGGGAATGCAACGGCGAATCGGATCTACGAATCGATCTTGATAGCCGATTCGGAGAAGCGGCGGGACGCCGCGGAAAACTCCCCTCCTTACGGAGGAGGGGTGGCACACGCTTCGGGTGACGGGGTGGTTCTCTCGGCTAACATAGAATCAACGTCAATGGAACCGAGCGAGTTCGCGAAACCGCAGCAAGAGAACCACCCCGTCGGGTCAAAGCAGCCGACACCCCTCCTTCGTAAGGAGGGGAGTTTGCTTGCAGAACTCCCGAGTTCATTGAATCGGCTGAGAACGAGCCAGCCCTGGAAATCATTCGTCGTCCTTCTCGAACTTCTCTCGAGCCAGGACAATCGCGACAACCCTTCGAAACAGATCGAGCTGATCCTGACTCATGGCTACGAGCAGTATTTGCAGGAAAATTTTGAGAACGCCGAGGCACGCATCGAAGACCTGAAAGGCCTCGGCGCGTACGCCACACGCTACAAAACGACCGACGAATTCCTCTCCGAACTCGCCCTGCTCTCGACCGAGCGGTTTAAAGAGCCGCAGCCCCTCGTCGGCGAAGTGATCGTCTCAGGCGGTGACGAAGACGAACTGCTCACGCTCACCAGCGTCCATCAGGCAAAGGGCCTTGAATGGAAAGCCGTTTTCATCATCTGGGCCGCCGAGGGCAAATTCCCGTCGCCCCGCTCGCTTCGCGAGATCGACAGCGAAGAAGAAGAACGCCGCCTCTGGTACGTCGCGATAACGCGTGCCAAGGACGAGCTTTACCTCACATATCCGCTCCTAATGACCGACTACAACCGCCAAACAGTGCTCCAAAAACCGTCCCGCTTTATCACCGAATGCCCGGCGGTTTTGTATGAGATATGGAATTTGGAAGAGGAAGCGGCGGTTTTTGATGCGGCGGTGGAGATCGGGGACAATCGGCAGGAGTATTTGAACTGACGTTATCGATCAAGACCGAAATCTTGATCGCTTCGAGTACGTCGATCTGTACAAGCGGATGAACGACAAGTTTCATATTTCGAATCTTTCCGAAATCCGCCGGCGGAGCTCTTCGAAAGAAATACCGATCTCGGGATTTGCAATTAGTTCTTCATACCGACGAGTCGCCTCCGCAACGCCGTCGTCATCATCTCGCATAAATTCGGGGAGCGAGCGGAGGAGCTTCGAGGCAAGAGTCGCACGTTCCGAGGTTGAAAGTTCAAGAGCCAGTTCTTCAACTGTCGATATGTTTGCCATGAATCAGTCAAAAAATGGGGGATCTACTTTGATTCTCGAAGCGAATCAACACGGCTGCTGCTGCGATAAGCAATGCAGCGTTCCCAAGCCCCAGACGAGATCGACGGCGTGGATGCCGATGACCTTTCGTGTTGGGAAAAGGTCAGCGAGTTTGTTTAGGGCGACGCGATCGTTGGGGTCGTTGAAGGTTGGGACGAGGACGGATGAGTTGGTTATCAGAAAGTTTGCGTAGCTGGCCGGCAGACGTTGGCCGCGATAGTGGAGCGGCTCGGGCATCGGGAGGAATTCGACGTGGATCTTTGACTTGTTTTGCAGGCGAAAGCCTTCGAGGCGTTCGCGGTTTTCCTCGAGCAGTGCGTAGTTCGCATCTTTTGGATTCGACTCGCGGCAGAGGACGACGGTTTTGGCATCGACGAAGCGGCACAGGTCGTCGATGTGGCCGTGAGTGTCATCGCCGACGATGCCTTTGTTTAGCCAGAGCACGTTTGTGGCTCCGAGGCTCTGAGCCAAGACCTGCTCAATTTCGATCTTTGACAATCCAGGGTTACGGACCTGAACGTTCTTATCGAGCAAACACTCTTCTGTTGTCAGCAGATCACCTTTGCCATTGACGTCGATTGCTCCGCCCTCTAGAACGAAGGGTTTGCCGTTGTGTTTTATTGGGAAATACTGCTTTTTGAGCTTCTTAGCGATCTTTTTGGCTATCTGCGAATCGAGTTCGTGATCGTCATATTTGGCCCATGCGTTGAATATGAATCCGGCGATCGCGGTTTCCGTCTCGTTCTTAACAAAGATCGGCCCGAAGTCACGCGTCCAGCCGCGGTTCGACGGGATCTGAAAGAACTCGACCATCTCCGGCGACACGCCGATGTTTTTTAGTACGGATCGAGCTTTAGCTTCATGTTTCGCATCATTGACGATTATGCGGACAATTTCGCCCTTACTTACGTGCGGGCTTGTGCCGTCGGTTATCCGCCGCACGATCTCGCCATACACAAAATGTATTGCCGCGATCTTCCCTGGCCAATCCGAAGCGTTATGCGGCCACCCAAGCCAAACTGCTTCGTGCGGTTCCCACTCGGCGGGCATATAAAAATACTTGGTTTGGGGATCTATCACACGGTAACAAGCCGGGAAGATTTAACTTTCCTAATCTTTTTCAACGCTGGGCGCTCCTTCTTTTCGGCTTTTTGAAGGTCGCAACACATCTGCATATTCAGCCAAAAACCGGGAGACGTCCCAAAAAATTTTGCCAGACGTAAAGCCGTACTGGGCGTCAGACCACGTTTTCCGTTTATTATTTCATTAATACGCTGAAACGGCACATCTATACCGTCGGCCAGTTCTTTCTGTGTTATCCCCATTGGAACTAAAAACTCTTCGAGAAGCATCTCACCGGGCTGAGTGCAATCGCGATATTTTGGTATAAGCATAACTTTCCTTAATGATAATCTACGATCTCAACGTTTATCGCGTTGCCGTTGTTCCATTCAAAACAGATCCGATATTGGTCATTGATCCGAATGCTTAACTGTCCTGAACGATCGTGTTTAAGAGCCTCCAACCTATTTCCGGGCGGAGCCCGCAAATCGTCCAAAAGATCCGCAAAATTTATCTGGTCGAGTTTTCGGGCAGCAATCGCAAATAATTCACGGGGCAACTTTTTGCGGGCTGCGGCCGAATTTGACCTATGAAAAACATCTTCGGTTGCCTGATCCGCAAACGATACTATCATTATATCGTAATAGCACGGAATCCGTGATAATGCCAATGGATTAGCCCGCGCCTAGTCGATAAATCGTTTGGTAATATCGCCATATTCATCGATCCGACGATCCCGCAAAAACGGCCAGTGGCGGCGGATCTCTTCGACTCGTGAAGGATCGACTTCGCCGTAGACGACCTGTTCGGTTTCGTCCGTGGCCTCGGCGACAATGACGCCGAAAGGGTCGCTGAGGAAGGTGCGGCCCCAGAATTCGATGCCGGGTGTGCCGCGGGTCATGATCTCGTGGCCGACGCGGTTGACTCCCGCGACGTAGACGCCGTTGGCGATCGAGTGCGAACGCTGGATGGTTCGCCACGCGTCCTGCTGCTGGTGGCCGAACTCTGCCTTTTCGTCCGGATGCCAGCCGATCGCGGTCGGATAAAAGAGGATCTCCGCCCCGCGAAGCGCCGTCAGCCTCGCGCCTTCCGGATACCATTGGTCCCAGCAAATCAGCGTTCCGATGCGGCCGAAATCGGTATCGAACGCCTTAAAACCCATGTCGCCCGGCGTGAAGTAGAACTTCTCGTAATACGCCGGATCGTCCGGAATGTGCATCTTGCGATAGACGCCTGCGACCTCGTCGTGCGGTTTAATGACGACGAGGCTGTTGTGATATAGGCCGAGGGCTCGTTCCTCAAATATCGGAGCGATGACCGTCACGCCGAATTTGTCCGCGACCATTGCGAGTGCCTTTGTCGATGGCCCAGGAATCGATTCCGCGAGGTCAAATTGGCTGTGATCCTCAGACTGGCAAAAGTACATCGACCGGAACATCTCTGGCAGACAGATGATCTTTGCCCCTTCCCCTGCGGCCTCGCGGACAAATCCGACCGCCTTTTTCAGGTTGGCATCAACGTCCTCACCCATCGACATCTGAACGAGCCCGACCTTGTATTTCTCACGCTTTTGCATAGTGAATAGGATACATCGGGCAAAAGATTTGGTAAAACCGGCGTTGCGGTGCATTCTTCTTTGCGATATTTGCCTACTTCGCGGCCTTGCGGCAAAACGATCCGCAAAGGAGCAAAGCCGCGAAGGCGCAAAGTTAAGATCAGGATCGATCACGAAAATTTCCCCACCAAGCAACCATTCAAAAACCTCGCTGCATCTAGTGATGTAAGACCGGTCACAAGCGGAATAATTTCCGGAACAAATCCTGATATATTTTGTCTAAGTTTAGGCAAGTGCTGCATTTGCAGTGTTTTGCGGAGGTATTACTATGTCCAAGAAGAGCTTTATTAATTCGATAGACGTTAAAAGTCCGTGTTCGGAGGATTGGAACGAGATGAAGGGAAACGATGAAGTTCGCTTCTGTTCACATTGCTCTAAGCACGTCAACAATCTGTCCGAAATGACCCGCAAACAGGCTGTCCGGCTCGTTCGTGAGTCGAATGGCAACCTATGTGTCCGCTACATCGCCCATCCCGTGACGAGAAAGCCGATGTTCGCCGAGCAGCTTTTGCAGATCACGCGACGAGCTCCGAGCGTTGCAGCAGGCGTTATGAGCGCGTCGATAGCACTTTCGGCACAGGCGTACGCGCAAGGTTCGCCGAATCCGACGCTCGAGCCGGGCCAGCGAGTCGAGGTCAGCCTTGATAAAGATGCAAAGCCAAACACAGACGCGAACGGTGGGATAACCGGAACAATCAAGGATCCAAACGGAGCGGTGATCGTCGGAGCCGAAGTCACGATCGTCAGCGTCGATGCTGGAATAAGCGCCGCAAGCAAGACCGATGAAAACGGTACATACAGATTCTCTTCGTTAAAACCCGGAACCTATCGAATCGAGGCGGAATCGGCCGGATTTACAAGGAGCAGTAAGCAGATCGTTGTCACGGATGGCAATGTTGCGGCTGATATCGAACTCGGCATCACGATGGCAACTATGGTCGAAATTCGCGGCGACGATATTTTGAACACTATCAGCGGGGGCATAGGCGTTAGTTCGACATATTACGAATTTTCAGGCCCTCTCGCCATTGCCGTACTAAATGAAGATCTAGACGAGGCCCGTGAACTTATCATCAGGGGAGTGAATGTGAATGGCGTCGAAAAAAAGAGCGGCGGCGTCACGCCGATCTTCATCGCGGTCGAGAGTGGCAATGTGGAAATGGTGGAGATGCTACTCCAGTTTCGGGCGAAGATAAATGTGCGTGATGCGACCAAGCAAACGCCCATCATGCGCCTCGATGATGATGCAACACCCGAACTTGTCGATCTGCTAGTTCGCTACGGAGCAAAGGTAAATGCGGTCGATAAGCAAGGAAATACTGCTCTTATTCTTGCCGCCGGAGCTGCCGATTCAAAGGTTATCAAGGCCTTACTCGATGCCGGGGCCGATGTTCATGCCGTTAACAAAGAAGGCAAGACGGCGCTGATGGAGGCGGTTTCGACTGACGATATTGAGAGCGTTCGCCTGCTGCTCGAACGCGGTGCAAAGGTAAATCTCAAGAACAAAAACGGCGCAACAGCATTGGACCTGGCGGCGGATGAAGAGATCGAAAAGCTCCTCGAAACCTACGGCGCTATTTCAGGCAGGGAGGAAGAAGAAACACCAGCACCTGAAACAAAGAACCCCGAGATTTTACAAATCACGAGTTTGAACTATCATCAGTTCTAATTTATGACGAAGCCGATTCTCTGGTTCCTCCTGATCTTATCTCTCACCTGTGCCGTAAGTGCACAAAACAAGGGCTTTATCGTTGGCCGCGTGGTCGAACGCTCGACCGGGCAGCCGGTCGCGGCGAGGGTTGAGATCGCCGGCGTTGGCGAGGCTCAGGCTGATGAAAAGGGCCTGTACAGGCTTGAGGTTGCACAGGGCGTGTACGCGGTCCGCGTCTCCCACGCGGGGTTTGCGACGCTTGTGATCAACCAGGTCGGTGTGACGGCGGGGCGCGATACGGTTGTTAATGCGGAGTTGGACGTGACGCTCTCGGCTGAGGTCGAGGTGCGGAGCGAGACCTTTGCGGAGAATGTCGATCAGGCTGTGAGCAGCGTGACGCTTCGGCGCGAAGACCTGCGGACCACGCCGGGCAGCGGCGGCGATCCGCTGCGGGCGATCAATTCGCTTCCGGGTGTGACGGCCGCGTCGGCGGAGTTTGCCGATCTGATAGTTCGCGGGGGCACGCCGAATGAGAATCTGACCTACATAGACAATATTCCCGTTCGCGATTTAACTTATTTTACCGATCAATACGACGGGCCGCGTGGCGGGCGAGCTTCGATACTGCCGCCGGATGCGTTCGATAGGGCAGAGTTTTCGGCGGGTGGTTTCGGTGCTAAATATGGCGATAAGATGTCGTCGGTGCTCGATGTCGGCATTCGTGAGGCGAACCGCAGGCGTGTGCAGGGCGTGCTTTTTGCCGATTCCGGAACGATGGGCGGCAGCCTCGATGTGCCGATCACTGAACGCGGTGGCTGGCTGTTTTCAGCCCGCCGCAGCTACATCGATGTAGCGCTCGATGTCGCCGGAATTGCTGATGCCGGAATCATCGGCTATCCGCGAACCTTCGATCTCACGAACAAGTTCGTCTACGACCTGACGCCGCGAAATAAGCTGATGTTCACGGCGCTAGACTTCTTCGAAAAGTTCAACCAGACCGACGATCAATCCCAAAACATCGACCGCCGCACCGACCGTTTTCGCATGCGGCGAACGTCGCAGCGGCACATTCTCGGCACAACGCTGAGCACGACCATCAACGCCAAAACGCTCGCCCAAACGACCGTCTGGCACAACATCGACCACAACGACGGCTCGTTTTTTCTGCCGTACACATCTATTTTGCAGAGACAGCGTGACCTACGAGATTCGCAGACGGGCGTGAAAGAGGACGTTTCGTGGATGCCTAGCCAGAAGCTGCGGCTCTCGTTCGGCGGTGCCGTGCAGACCGACCGGGCAACTTACTATACGTTCGAGCGAGCCGGAAATTTCTACAGTCCGCTCGAGGAGGAATACGTCGCTCCGACCCGTCAGAATCGCTTTCGGCTCTCAAACAGCGCGTCAGGAAACCTTTACGCACAGGCCGTCATCAACGTCACAAACCGCCTCTCGATCACACCCGGCGTTCGGCTCGATCACTACGGACTGACTGGCGAAACGCTCGCGAGCCCGCGGTTTGCGGCTCGGTTCAATGCATGGAACACCGTCGCTCTAACTTTTGCAACCGGCATCTATCGCCAACCGCCATCCGTCTTTCAGTTTTCTCTGACGCCGCTGAATCAGGACCTCAAAACTCAATCCGCCACGCACATCGTCGGCGGTCTCGAATGGATGATTCGGGAAGACACGCGTGTTCGCGTCGAGGCGTTTCGCAAATCTTACAGTGATCTGGTCGTTCAGCAGGTCGGCCCGACGCCGGCGTTTGTGTCGAACGGGCGTTTTTACAACACGGGGAGCGGAACGGCGAGCGGTTTTGAGGTTTCCGTTCATCGAGCACTCACCGGTTTTTTTACCGGTCAGGCATCTTATGGTTTTCTCAAGTCCGGCCGCACCCTGACCGCAAACGGCCTCGAATTCCCATCCGACCTCGAGCGCCCTCACCAGCTAACGCTCATCGGCATCACGAGTTTCAAGGGATTCAATATTGCCGCTAAATACCGCATCGCGAGCGGCCTGCCGTATACGCGGCGGACGCCCGTCACGATCGGTACCTCGACCTGGATCCAACGCATAGCTTCAGCCGCCGACATCAATGCACTGCGATTACCGAAATTTGCGAGTCTCGACCTGCGGGCCGAACGCCGTTTTGCCTTTAAACGCGTCTCGATCTCGCCGTACATCGACATTTTCAACCTCACAAACTACCGCAGCGTCGTCCAGCCAAGCTACGAATTCTACCGCCGCACGCCGCGAATGCTGGGCGAGGATAAAAGGTTGCCGATATTTGGGTTTAGGTTCGAGTTTTAGCTCCAACTTGGCGTTCTTTGCTTCCTTAGAGCGGTTACGGATTGGATATATGGTGCAGGCACTTTTAAGAGTTGTTGAGACCCCTTTTCGAGCCATCGAAGATGGCGATAGCGTATAGCCCAGGGCGAGAGCCCTGGGAATGGCAAGATATGATTTTCTAAGCTGTCGTAGACAGCGACAGGTGCGTGTTTATGAAGATCTGTCGCCCGCATTCGCGGGCTCGATCGATGAAACGACCTTTCCCAGGGCTCACGCCCTGGGCTTTATGCTGGCGTCCGTATCGAGATTCGGGTTTAGGTGACGAGTGCAAAAGCCCGCGCGTAAGCAAGGGCGAATCATTCGAGTTAGATGTTTCGCCCTCGCTTACGCGCAGGCTTTTGCACTGCTTAAAACAATTCGTGATAAGATGCGTAGAGACAAATAGACGCTTTTTAGTCCAAACCCCACGCACGAATAACCTATGAAATACTGTCCGGTCTGCAGCGAGCGTTACGACGAAGATGTTATACGGTTTTGTACGAAGGACGGCACACCGCTCCTCGATGACGCGGTGCCGAATTTTACGGCTATTCCGAGCGAAACCGTCGAGGACGACGACGATTTTGGCCAGGAAACGATCGTCCGCCGAAAGCCGCTCGTGCCCGACGACCAGCCGATCGGGTACGACACGCAGGGGCAATCCGAGCGGATCGTCATCCCGACCTCTGAACCGCAGACATCGCCGGTCAGACCGCGAACGGCCCAGGGCTTTGTCGTCCCGCCGCCACCGCCAAATACGGCGAGGACGGTTTTCCTGACGATTATCGGCACGCTCTTTGTGCTCGGCATCGGCGTCGGAATCTTTTGGCTGCTGAAAAAAGACGCACCGGCCAACACGAACGTCAATATCAACACGAATCAGAACACGAACCTCAACACCAATCTCGGGTTCGATTCGAATTTTAACTTCAACGCCAATTTCAATACGAATTCGAATGCGAACTCGAATCTCAATGCGAATTTCAACACGAGCACGAACGTGAACTCCAACACGAACACACGGCCTTCGCCAACGCCGTCGCCAAAGGCGAGTCCGACTCCGACACCGGTCCGATCGCCGTCACCAACGCCATCGACCACCGACACGCCAAGGCCGGCAAACACACGTCCGCCCGTCAACACGCAGCCGACTCCGCTGGGAACCCCCAGAATCGGCCCGCGTCCGCCACCGCTGGCCAACCGCCCGCCGGGGAATGTGAATGGGCTCTAACTGTTTTAGGTAGACTGACCGGAATGAAGTTGATCGACCGGGGATCTAATGTATCCTCGGTCGATCAGCTTTTTGAAAAGTAGGAAGTGTGGCCCTCTGCGTTCTCGTCATTTATTCTTCCCATCGTCCCACCATCTAGCCACCCATCTCACTTTTTCGTCTGGAAACGGTCCGTCGACATTTGCGTCCCAAAACCAATGCATTTGGGTAAAGGAATTTCACTCAAAAGACCTTTGACCAATCTGCCATTTACCTCTACCAATCCGCCGGTTTTAGAGCGACTGAGGGTGATTCACCTTTCACCAATGGGCATGTTTTGCTCGAAAATTGTTAAAAATAGGCCTTATTTTAAAAAGTGTGAAACGTTTCACACTTTAAAGCGGCGATCGCTCCGTTTGCACAAAATTCTTCCCCCAAAAATTGGCGTCTATCGCACAGAAAGCGCGGCTTCGACCGCTCTGCGAGGATCGATGACGCCCCAGCCCTGGCGGTCAACCTCATATTGCGGCAGGCGTTCGGCGGTGGAGATCAGAATCTTTTTGATCTGCGACGGCGTGAGGCCCGGATTGGCTTCGACCATCTGGGCCGCGAGCGCCGAGACGATCGGTGCCGAGAACGAAGTGCCGTCGACATATTTGTAGTGCTTGGTGATGACGTTCTCGCGCCGAATCTTGAGCAGGATTATCTGGCGAATGCTGTGAACCGGCCGGTCGAGGGCCGCATCGAGTTCGGGGTCGGTGCCGCGATGTTCGCGGATGATGGCGTGGAGGTTGTCGTCCGGCGCCTTGTCGAGTTTTTCGAGAAGGGCCGCCTGCTGGGCCGTCGGCGTATTCGGCAGGATCGGAGCCGGAACCCAGATCGATGAAGCGATCACCTCAGGTTTTTGTAGCCCGTCGATCGTCGGGCCGTAGGACGAGCGGTACATTCCGCGTTTAGCACGGTTGATCGAATTGTTGTCATCGAGCCCGCCGACCGCGATAGCTGAAGGAGCACTCGCCGGCGGAACGACCGGATGATTCGGTAGGTGTCCGGCATTGCCAACGGCACAGATGACCGTCATCCCGGCCGCCGAACAAGATTCAACCGCTTGCGATAGCGGATCGTGAAGATAGCTCAGCTCGTCGTCGCCGCCGGCTGAGATATTGACGACCCTGATGTTGTATCTCTCACGGTTTTCGAGAACCCACTCGAGGCCGTCCTGAATGTTTCGGTCCGTAATCCGGCCCGTGCGGGCAAGCTTGATTAGGACAACATCGGCGTCCGGCGCCATGCCGCGGTAGAAACCATTCGAAAGTGAACCATTTCCGGCCGCAACAACCGAGGTCATCATGCCGTGCCAGCTCGCAACATCCGGCTGAAACAGCGACGACAGGTCGCCGTCTTCGTCCAACAAACTCCGATAAGCAAGGATGCGATTTCGCGGCGTTGTTAGGTCGACATGCGGATAAAATCCGGAATCGAGAAACGCGATCGTCACGCCCTTTCCAGTAAAACGCTCGTCCGCATCCAGCCGCAGCGGTGTCGAAAGCACGTGCGAACCGTCCTTCTGCATTGCCGCGTCGGCAACGATGTGGTCCTTCGCCCGCTCAAAAAGCCGCACACAGCGTGCACAAACCGCCTGAAACTCAGCCGTGTCAGGAGCATTCGCACGGATCAGTTTCGCCAGATCCTCAGGAAGCGAAACGAGCGGCACATATTCGTCCTGCGTATCCCGAGAGCAAACCGGGCACGCCTGCTCACCCGCCGCAATATCGGCGATCGTGCTTTGACGTGGAAAAGGGGCAGATTCGTGCAAGGTCATTTAGGGCTTTAAGTTTTTCATAATGAGTAGTTAAAATCAATTAGCTATTTCAACCGCGAAAAGCGCGAAAAAAGCGAAAGTTCGGATTTTTAGTTCAAATGCACGGCGCCACGCATCCATGACTCTTGTTTTTCGCAAAGTTAGCGTATTTCGCGGTTAAAACTCTTATGACCAAAAAGATCGGCTTAGCACTTTCCGGTGGCGGAGCACGCGGTTTTGCTCACATTGGCGTACTTAAGGTGCTGGTCGAGAATAATATCCCGATCGACATGATAGCTGGAACGTCCGCCGGGTCGATCATCGGCGGTGCGTTTGCGGCGGGAATGTCGGTCGATCAGATCCTCGCGATGTCCGCAAAAGTTGGCTGGACGAATATGACCAAGCCCTCGATGTCGCCCATCGCAATGCTGTCGAACGCGCCGATGGGCCGTTTTCTCGCGAGTCATTTTCCGGTTACAAGATTCGAGGATCTCAAGATCCCTTATGCTGCCGTTGCCTGCGACCTGCCACGCGGCGAAGAAGTCGTTTTGCGGGACGGGGGCGACTTGATATTCGCGATCCAGGCGAGTTGTGCCGTTCCGGGCGTTTTTGCTCCGATGACCGATGAAAATGGCCGAATGCTTGTTGACGGCGGTGTTACAACACTAACGCCGACCGACGTCGTCAAGAAAATGGGAGCAGACGTTGTGATCGCGGTCGATCTGCTTGCATGCGGATCGAGCCTGCGCGGAAAACCATGGACCGCATTGGGAATGGTCGTACAATCTGCGATGGTTCTGCTAAGCTCCGCGTCAAAAAGCCAAAGCTCTCGTGCGGACGTGTCGATCGAACCGCGGATATCTCATTTAAGGGCGGACGAGATCGGAAAACGGGAAGAATTCATCACGCTCGGCGAGGCCATTGCGCGAGAAAAGATCGACGAGATCCGAGCCGCGATTCGATAATCATTCAGCAAACATCAATTTTTGGTTTGCAAGCCGCGCTCAAACCGTGCATCATTATTTCTGTTAATCCTGCTCTCGCGCATCAACGGTGATGTGCCCCCGATAACACTCAGGTTTTGTCCGACGCGTTAGAGAAGTCAAGAGGGTTGGTTGTTTTTTGGTTTTGAAGTAGCTCTCTCGGGCATTACGAAAACGCGGGTTTCTTAGCGGCAGACCGTTTCTACTAAGTACACATCCGAACTTTCGATACTTCTTTGGACATTCCCGCAAATCTAGGGGAAAAGGTAAATATTTTTATGTCAATGAAACTTTATGTAGGTAATCTGTCGTTCCAGACGTCGAGTCAGGATCTGGAAGCTCTGTTCGCCGGTATCGGAGCTGTCGATTCGGCAAGCGTTGTTGAGGATCGCGAAACCGGTCGTTCACGCGGTTTTGGTTTTGTCGAAATGGCGAACCAGGCTGACGGCGAAAAAGCGATCTCGGAACTCGACGGCCAGGAATTCGCCGGTCGGCAGATCAAGGTTAACGAGGCCAAACCGCGTGAAGATCGCGGCAGCCGGGCCGGTGGTGGTTATGGTGGAGGAGGCTATGGCGGAGGCCGACGCGAGAACCGCTGGTAATCGTTTAGAAAATGCTTAGAAAAGAATGCCCGCTGACTATTTTGTCGGCGGGCATTTTCTTATTCCTGAGGTTTTTGGCGTTTTGCCGGTTTAGGTTTTGGTGGAACCGCGGGCGCTTGGAGGTACTTTGCGGCTGAAGTTATACCGTTGACGGTTCCAATTCCCTTGATGTCGAACTCAACATTTTTTACCAGCTTTCCATCGATAAACAGATCGACGCGGTATTTGCCCGGCGTCCATTTGTCATCGGGAAGCCCCGTGAAATTAACCCGGTTCTGACGTCCATTTGTCGTGTATGATGCCGTTACGACCTTTGTCTCTGGTTTTACTCCCGAAACTGCGACTGCGACAAAGTTCATTTTCACGACCGCCTTTGCCTGAGAATCAAGGAGCACGACGCAATATATAGGAACGTCCGTTGTGCGAAACTCGGTTACCTGTTCGCCAGCCTTTCCCTCACCGTTGTCACGGGCGAGATAGACCTCTTCGATTGCGGGCGCTTGAGGCGGATCGCTCTGAGCGTAGGATGCAGCGACGACGAGTAGACAGATCAGGATCGTGTATAAAGCTTTCACGGTTTTTCTCCCTCGAACATCTATTTGAACCTCAAACGGGCCGAAAAGTTGCATAGGCGGCGATTATTAATTCGGTTGGGATCTCAAGTGCGGATGATATAATTTAGCCCCGATGCGATTTGTATTCTCACGAAGATTCTATATTTTACTAGCGATCGCGGTTGTTCCGTTGTCGCTGTCGTGGAACCTGCCTGCGATAAGCTACTCGGTGCTGGCCTTTGATGTGGCGCTGATAGTTGCTGCGACGGTCGATTATTTGATCAGCCGACGGCTTCCTGAAGGTCTTAACGTTTCGCGTCATTTCGACAAGAGATTCGCGATCGGCGACCCGACGAAGGTCAGCGTGTTAGTCGATAACGCTACGACGCGTCGGATACATATGCGGATCAAGGACGAATTCCCGCCGGAGATGAAACTCGACGAAACCCGCGAGGCTGATTTCACTGTTGAAGAACAAGGCACAGCGGAGTTCTTTTATTACTTAAAGCCTGCGAAACGCGGGCGTTATGAATTCGGCACGACGGCCGCTCGATACTTATCGCGGCTTGGTTTGGTGTGGTGTCAGGCGTCATTTGGCGAGGCTCAATCGGTCAAGGTCTATCCGAACATGCGGCGGGCCCGCGAGATGGAGCTGAAGGCACTCGGAGCGCGGTCGTTCCTGGCGATCCAACGCCGGGCCGTGCGTCGGGGCGAAGGGCGTGAGTTCGAATCGATGCGGGATTACGTTCGCGGCGACGAGCTCCGTCATATTTCCTGGACGGCGACCGCGAGGCGTTCGAAATTGACCACCCGTCAGTATCAGATCGAACGCGATCAGACCATTGTCATTGCTCTTGACGCAGGCCGCTTGATGACCGGACGCATCGGTGACGAAACCAAATTCGACACGGCATTGCACGCGAGCCTCGCCCTGATGTCTGCCTCAGCACGAGCCGGCGACAACTGCGGCCTCGTGGTTTTTGGCCGCCGCGTAATCAAATACCTACCGCCAAAACGAGGCCTCGAACACATCGATGCGGTACTCGAAGCCCTCCACGATCTCGAACCAGAACTGATCGAGCCCTCGTACGCTCGTGCCTTTCAATTCATCGCCTCGAATACAAAAAAACGTGCTTTTATTGTAATTCTCACGGATCTGGTAGATAAGGACAGTTCAAAAGAGCTAATAAATGCGCTGCGTTTGCTTCGCCCAAGGCATCTGCCGTTAGTCGCCACCATCGGCGACCGCGACCTAAATGCCGCAGTCAGCCAATCGCCGACGGATATAAAAGATGTCTTCACTCAGTCCGCCGCCGAGGAGATCATCCACCAACGCGAATCGGCATTACGCCTGGTCGAATCCATCGGCGGGATGGCTTTAGACGTCACCGCGAGCACATTGACGCCGAAATTGCTCGAGGCTTATCTGAAAGTTAAAGAGCGAGGATTGCTCTGATCCGACATTCAGGAGCCATCATTTTGGGGTGAGCTCTATGATTAATTTGGGTCATTCGGTATCATTTTACCGGTAAGGAAATCATCTATCTATGCCGGCTAATCCTGTAATTCTAATAGTTTACACTACCAAATATCGTCTCGGCGGCCATCAATTTCCGGTGGTGGCGGAGACGCTGGCGGCTGAGAAGCGTGAGGCGGGTTTTGCGGGCGATATTGTTACGCGGGCGGTTGAAAGTAAGCGCGATGTTTTAACGGCGATCGCCGAGATCCGTGAGGCGGGACGAAAGATCAGCGAATTTCATTTTGTCGGGCATTCGGGTATGTACGGGCCGATGTATGGAACCGTCGCTTTTCCGGAGCAGTTTTCGCCGTATGAATGGGAGCAGATGGAGATACCGTTCGCGGAGAATGGAACGGCGGCCTTTCATTGCTGCCGGTCGGCTCGTTGGTTCGCACCGTTTTTTGCGCGGACTTTTAATGTGCCGACATATGGCTTTTTTTGGTATACGACCTTTTCGCGAAGCAAAGAAAAGTACGTCGCGGCGGGCGATAACACCGACGTCAAGCTCTACACGATCGGCTGCAAAGGCCGCAAATCGCACGGTTTTCTTGCATCCGCGCAAAAGCGGCTCGGATTTATGCCGGCCGAGGAAATGAAGCGTTTTGAGCCGCGTCCACCGGATGGTGACACCTCGTATGATCACGTGGCGGAGCTCTATGACGCGGCATTTCAGGATATTCGCGTTCGAAAAGTAGAGTGGGAATGGCTAAACGAACATCTCCCCCCCGGCAAGATCGACCTGCTCGACATTGGCTGCGGAAATGGTGCATTGCTTTACGCTCTGCGCGACCGCATCGCAACCGGAAATGGCGTTGACGAATCGGGCGGAATTATCGAGCGGGCAAAGCTCAAGAATACCGATAATAAACACATTTCCTTTCAAAAGATAAACGGCCCGATCCTGCCGTTTCCCGACAATTCATTTGACGCGGTTACGTCGCTGATGTCGTTTCGCTACCTCGATTGGGATCCGCTATTGACTGAGATCAGGCGCGTGATGAAACCCGGCGGCAAGTTTCTGATCATCGACATGGTTACAGTTCCGGTTGCGGTCAGTGAGTATCCGCGATTGCTCAAGGACAAACTTAGAACGAAAAGCGAGCAAAAGAAAAACACGGCTTTCGACGCCGCTCTGCAAAAGCTCGTGTCGCATCCTGACTGGAAAAAGATGCTCGAGTACAACCCGATCCGCTCCGAGCACGAGATGAAATGGTATCTCGAAAGCCGCTTCCCGGGTCAGAAAATGGAGACGCTGAACATGGCGTGGAATTCGCGGATTGTCGCCTTCGACAGCGGCCCGGTCGAACGTGGCGTCGAGGTCAAACTATCATATCCGTGATGAAGAAGTTGGCGATCATTGACTGGGGCATCGGCGGCATCAGCATTTACAAGCTGGTGAAAGATAATCTAGGCTTGCCGGTCATTTATTTTTCCGATACCGGAGCGACGCCGTACGGGAAAATGAC
Organism: Pyrinomonadaceae bacterium; assembly: GCA_040080065.1. Classification (GTDB taxonomy): domain Bacteria; phylum Acidobacteriota; class Blastocatellia; order Pyrinomonadales; family Pyrinomonadaceae; genus OLB17. The sequence continues at coordinate 71,627 of JBEBJB010000020.1, read as the reverse complement.
GCGGTCGGAACTCGTTGCTCGGTTGAATCGCGTCGTCGCTTTCCTGAAAGATCGCGGCGTCACGCATCTTGTGATCGGCTGCAACGCAGCTAGCACAGCGATCCCATTCTTAGCCGATCAGGGCGTTAAGATCGAAGGTATGATCGATAACGCGGTTGCCACTTCGATGAAGTACAAACCTAAACGCCTCGCGGTCATCGGCGGGCGACGGACAGTGCTTTCCGGCGTTTATCGAAGAGGGTTTGCGGCTCACGGTTTGAAGATCGACCAGCGAATCGGCCAGCCACTTTCCGGTTTGATCGAGAGCGGCGACGTTTCATCTGACAAACTCCGCAGCGAGGCCAAAAAGATCCTCGATCCAATCAAAAACTGCTCGCATATTCTTCTCGCCTGCACTCATTACCCGGCGATCACGTCGGTCCTCCACGAGCTTGTTTCTGCAAATACTGAATTCATCGATCCTGCTGGCTCTCTCATCAAAAAGATCTCGAAATGGAAGATCGACACCGACGGAGCCGACGAATTCCTCACCTCAGGCGATTTAAAAGCAATGAAACGTTCGGCAAAACTGGTCTTTGGCGTCGAGATCGGATCGATCGCAAAAACCACTTTTTAGCTCACACGCAAGTTCGTTTCGCTGCTTCGTTCTTAAAGTTATGGAACGGCGGACATTCCGCGTTTCCAATATTTACTTTCGAGGAAATCATTTATGTTAAAGCGACGAACATTTTCATTAATCACGGTAATTTTACTGGCTTTTGCCGCCATCTCGGCTTCGGCTAGCGACCTGCCGCAGGGCGAGTGGAAGCTGAAATCTTACAATTTCAGGCAGAAAATAGCGTTTCCGATCGACACATTGGAGATTACGCTGAATATCAAAGCCGCCAGTCTCGGCGGCAGATCGGGCTGCAATATTTACGGCGGCAGCTATTCGTTTGACGATGGGAATCTGAAAGTAGGTAACCTGATGTCAACTATGATGGCGTGTGAAGAACCGGCGATGCAGTTCGAGCGGATCTTTTCGACTACGATTCAGAACGCGACGGAATTCTCAGAAAGGGACGGCGAACTCACCATTACTGATCCCAAAACCGCCAATTTCCTGCGGTTCGAACGCGTAGTGAAGGTATCTAAATGCGGTACGATGTTTAGGACACAATAATTCAAGAGGTTTCTGGCGGGGCTTCTGTACGGTGTCCCGCCAGAAATAGATACGAGTACATCGCAAGTCCGGTGCCCACGCCGGTCGCGATCTTAACGGTCGGCGGTAGGTCGGATGGCGATAGAAATCCCTCGATCATTCCCGCCACGACCAAAAAACATGCACAGCCGATCACAATGCGGGCAGCTTCCAACCCTTTCTTTTTCAGAGCTTGGGCACGCGTCAGATCGCCGGGATTTATCATCGCATAGCCGATCATCATTCCCGCTCCGCCGCAAAAGAATATGCATGAAAGCTCAATCACGCCGTGTCCGACCACAAAGCTTGCGAGAGCGTTGCCGAATGGCGGGTTGAGTTTATAACAGGCCGCGAACACGCTTCCTAGCCTCGCTCCTTCGCCCGCCAGATCGTAGAACGCGCCGATGCCAAAAAAGGCCCCCATCGCAAAAACGCGAAACGTGACCAGAATATTGTTAGAAAGTATCTGGCTCGCGCCGACCTGGTTCGCGTCATTCAGGCCTTTCCACCATTGGTTATTTGAAGTGATCTGCTCCGTTACGCCCGACAGCTGAACAAAATGCGTGAAATCGGTGTTGATCCACGTAGCAATAAAGCCGAAGATTGCGAATCCAGCATAGATCCCGAACGCTACCGCCATATATCGCCAATTACGGCGAAACGTCTGCGGTAATTCCTCCGCGAAAAACTTCCAGATCAGCCCGGCGCCCTGGCTCTCGGCACGATAGATGCGGCCGTGCGCGCGGATGACGAGGCTGTTGAGGTAATTTATCAACTTCGGATCGCGTGTCTCTGCGCGAGCGATCGCGAGGTCGGAAGCTGCCCGCCGATAGAGTTCCCCGAATTCGCGGACTTCCATCTTCGACAGGCCTCTTAGTCCACTCCCGTTGAGCATCGAGAGCAGATCCTCGAGCCGCTGCCAGTTGTCTTTGTGTTCTGTGAGAAAGCGATTCATCCGATCTTCGATTTTAGATTTTAGATTTTAGATTTTGGATTAGCAATCCCGCCTGTCGAAGACATCTCATTGCCAATCTAAAATCTAGCATCTAAAATCTAAAACAGAATGTCCGAAGCAGTCCGCAAATATCACGAAGAAGACGCGATCGGGAAGACCTATGACTTCCGCGTAGCTCGGCGTCTGCTGCGATATCTCGGGCCGTATTGGCGGCTCGCGGCGATCGCTTTGGTGCTGACGCTGCTGACAAATATTCTGATCGCGACACAGCCATACTTCACCAAGATGGCGGTCGATGATTTCATCACACCTAAGCGCGTGGACGGCGTTTGGCTGTTTGCTCTCGCCTTTTTCGGGGTCTTTCTCCTGAGATTTATCTTTTCTTACACACAGGAAGTCCTGCTCAACCACGTCGGGCAAAAGGTGATGTTCGATCTGCGGACCGAGCTTTTTACAAAGCTGCAAAAACAGGAAGTGGCATATTACGATCAATATCCCGTCGGTCGGGCGATGACGCGTCTTACGGGTGACGTCGATGCTCTGAATGAGCTTTTCACGTCCGGCGTGATCGATGTGCTGGGCGATCTAGTGATAATTTTTGCGATCATAGGGATCATGTTCTGGCTCGATTGGAAGCTCGCGCTCGTTTCGCTGATCACCGTTCCACTACTATTTACGGCCACGAACTGGTTTCGAAAACACGCCCGAACTGGCTTTGACAAGGTGCGAACGCGAAACGCAAAACTCAATGCCTTTCTTCAGGAGTACATTTCCGGTGCCCAAACTGTCCAACTTTTTAATGCTGAGGCTAAGGCGAAGGGCCGTTTTCGCGAGATTAACGACGATTACCGCAACGCTAATATAGAGACGATCTACTACTACGCAATCTTCTATCCGCTCGTGGATTTTATTGGCTCGATCGGCATCGCTCTGGTTATCGTTGCCTTTGGTTTCGAAACGCTGGGCGGATTTTCGGCGGCAGGGTCGGCGTTGACAGTCGGCATTTTGGCTTCGTTCATCCAGTATTCGCTCCAGCTATTTCAGCCGATTCGCGACCTTTCGGATAAATTCAACGTGCTCCAGGCTGCTATTGTGGCTTCGCATCGGATCTTTATCTTGCTGGATCGCGAGGTCGAGATTACCACCCCGGAAAGGCCTGTGAAGACCGGAAAGGCGTCGGGCGAGATCGAGTTCCAGAATGTTTGGTTCGCTTACAAAGACGAGGATTGGGTTTTGAAGGACGTTTCGTTCAAGGTTGATCTGGCCGAGAGTATTGCCCTTGTCGGGCATACCGGCTCCGGAAAAACGACGATTACCAATCTGCTCATGCGGTTTTATGACGTTCAGAAAGGCAAGATTTTGCTCGATGGCGTCGATGTTCGAGAATGGGATCTGCACGATCTGCGTTCAAATTTCGCTGTTGTTTTACAGGACGTTTTTCTGTTCAGCGGAACGATCGAAAATAATATCAAGCTGGGAAATCAGGCGATCGATCGCGAACGAGTCGAGTGGGCCGCCCGCGAGGTTCACGCCGATGAATTTGTTCAAAAGATCGCAGGTGGTTACGCATCTGAGGTTCGCGAACGCGGCGCCGGGCTTTCCGTCGGGCAAAAGCAGTTGATCTCATTTGCCCGGGCACTGGCTTTTGATCCCAAGATCCTGATCCTCGATGAAGCGACCAGCTCGATAGATACTGAGACCGAACAGCTTATCCAGCAAGCCGTTGAGCGAGTGATGAACGGGCGCACTTCTCTGGTTGTTGCGCATCGTCTCTCCACGATCCAGAAATGCGACCGCATTATTGTTCTTCATCACGGCGAACTACGTGAGATGGGAACGCACAACGAATTGCTGGCCGAACGCGGACTTTATTGGCGTTTATATCAACTGCAATACTCGGATGAAAAGCTCCATTTGACGGCAGATCCGGGGCAATCTCTTCATCGAAGTGAGCCCGGATTTGCTCAATGATCAACAACCTTGCCAATCAGAACGAATATTTTCACATAAAATTGTTACTTTATTGATTCTGCTAACCCGAAACCCGGTTTTGGACGAAATTAAATCTACAATTTCTATGAAATTCGGAGTATAATTTTGTCTATAGGAGTTCAAATGCTAGAGAATTCGATTTTCGCGGAAAGCGCAAGTGACTGTCCGTGGCGGACGCGCGCAGTAACCGTAGAAAGGGTGGCATCGGCTAAGCTTCCGACACAGATTGGCGATTTCAGGATCGCGGGTTATCGCTCGTTGACCAGCGACGAGGAGTTTGTGGTTTTATACAAGGGAGAACTGGATGGCGAGACACCGACACTCGTCAGGATACATTCGCAATGTTTGACCGGCGACGTTTTCGGCTCGGTTAAATGCGATTGCGGCCCGCAGCTTCACCGGGCAATGGAGATGATCGAGGCCGCCGGACGCGGGGCTATAGTCTACCAACAGCAAGAAGGCCGCGGCATAGGCATTATCAACAAGATCCGGGCTTACGCGCTTCAGGATGAAGGGGCCGATACGGTCGAGGCCAATGAGGAGCTTGGCTTTGCCGTGGACGCCCGTAATTATCAACAGTGTGCTGAAATACTATTTGATCTCGGCCTGTGCAAAGTGCGGGTCATTTCGAATAATCCGGACAAGCTCGCGGCCCTTGAGCGTGCGGGCCTCAAGATCGTTGAACGAATACCGATCGAGGTCGCTCCCGAGGAAGAGGCCGCCGGATATATGCGGACGAAGAAGGAAAAGATGGGACATTTTCTCAGCTAGCATCTTTCGCGAAGCCGCAGGATCAGTTTTTTTGGAGGGTTGGGAACTATGAAAAAAATGGTAGTTCGCGGATGCGCGTCTATGCTTCTGCTTTCCTGTCTTGTGCTGTTGCTACAGGGAATTGCGTTCGGTCAACAGTCGACAAGTAGAATCACCGGCCAGGTTTTTGGAGCTAATCGCAGAGCTCTGGCGGACGTTTATGTCGAGCTGAGGAATGATGTCGAATCGGTCATTCAGCGTGCGAAAACCAATGGATCTGGTTCATTCACCTTTAGTAACCTTACTGCCGGCCGTTACTCGGTGCGTGTCCGTCCGTTTGGCACGGACTATGAAGAACAAACTCAGGATGTCGAGCTGGTAACGAGTGTTGGCAGCAGGAATGTCGCAGATATTCAATATAAGGAATTCTACCTGAAGGCGCGCCGCGATACGAAGGGCAAGCCCGGTGCCCCACAGGTGATCTTCGCTCAGGAGATCCCGGAAGCGGCCAAGACATCGTATGACCGGGCGGTTGTCGATCTAGCGGCTAACCGTACCGACGTTGGGGTCGCGGGTTTGGAGCAGGCGATCAAGCTGTTCCCGGACTATTTTTTAGCACTCGACCGGCTCGGTGTTGAGTTCCTGAAACAGCAGCGTTTTGTTGATGCCGCACTTTATTTTGATCGGGCTTGCACGATCAATTCAAAATCATCGAACAGTTGGTACGGCCTTGCCTTTGCCAGGTATGCTCAGAAGCAGATACCGGGGGCGATCGACGCGGCGAAAAAGGCTGCCGATATATCACCCGATTCGGCCGATATAAACCTGATGCTTGGCATCGCTCAGCGGCAGGGCAGGAATTACATCGATGCGGAGAAGGCGATGCTTAAAGCAAAGAAATTATCGAATGGCCTTCTCGCTGACGCCTCCTGGAACCTCGCTTTGCTCTATGTTTATAACCTCAAGAATACAAGGCTCGCTGCCGATGAGCTTGAGAATTATCTGAAGGTAAAGCCCGACCATCCTGATGCAGAAAAGATCAAACGGCTGATCGGCCAGCTTCGGTTGGGATAGGAGTCGAGAGTCAGGAGTCGAGAGTTCACGGTCACCTCAATTTTTTGGGGTGATCTTTTTTTGTTTTTGAACTTTACCATTCGAAAAGTGTGAAACGTTTCACACTTTTTAAAATATGGCGTATTTCTACCGTTTTTCAGGCAAAATAGGGCACTTTGGTGAAAGGTACTTCACCCTCTGACCTACCAGAAGTGCCTGATTGGTAGAGGTAAATGCCAGATAGGTCAAAGGTGTTTTGAGCGAAACAACTCTACCACCGTCGGCGGGAATTGCGACGCGGCGACCAACGGGAAGGTTTGACGGTGGAAAAGTAAAATGGGTGGTGAGATGGGCCGAAGATGGGAAAGTGTGATGGTGAGAAGGTAGAAAGTTGAACGGTGTCGTCTCGTCTTCGCACTAACCAACCACCACTTCTTCGCTTACCCACAAGCCGCCTTCTCACTTTCCCATTTTTCCGCCTTCCTCGTCCTAACGCCGGGGGCAAAAAAAACCGCCCGGGCGAACCCGGGCGGTGGAATGTCTGTTAGACCAGTTTCTTTTTAATTAAAAGAAGAAGCGAAGGCCGAAGCGCACCGAACGTGGTCCCTGGTACTGATTTGGCTGACCAAAGGAAATGTTCTTACGGTTCAGGCAGGTTCCGGCGGTAGGACACTGAGTGGTACCAGCAAGGTACGTATCGAACACGCTGCGGAGTGTACCCGCGGTCCATGCATTCGCACCGGCGACTTCAGTGAGGCCGAAAGTCGAAGGGCTCGCGGTAACCGCTGAGAGTGTCTGCTGAGTGCTCGTAACATTCTTTTCGTCAAAAACGTTGAGAATGTTCAGATCACCAGCGACCGTGAATCGACCATCACGTCCAAATTTGTATTTGTGCGAGATGTTGATGTCGGTCGCCGTAAGCATTTCCGTACGTCCGAGGTCACCGCGTTCGTTGAGGAAAAGCGGGACTACGAAGCCAACGATGGTGGACTGTGGCGTACCTGACTGAGCGGTCGTGTAGAAGCCGAAATCGGTTGAGTTCGTCTTGCTGCCTTTCCAGTCAAATATGTATGCACCATATGCGTTGAAAACGTGCGGACGGTCTGTTGCCAGAAGTCCGTTGTCAGGGTTTCCTTTAGCAGTGAAACCGATGAACGGAAGATCGAAGAAGCGGTTGACGCCAGGTGACGTACGCCCTGCTTCGTCCGAGCTAGCCAAACCAGAATAGTTGCCATAGAGGCGGCTATAGGTGTAGTTGATGTTGAAGTAGTAGTTGTTAGCCAATCTACGATCCAACGATACATCTACAGCCTTGTAGTTTCTCTGTGGCTTGATCGATTTGGTGTAACCTAACTGCTGGAGAACCTGAAGGTGGAGGCCCGAACCCGGATTGCCGAGAATGTAAGCTTCGCTGCCTTCGTTGTTGCGGATACCAGCATCTTCGATCGCCCATTTGACATCCTTGTACACAAAACGCGAACCGATAACATAGTTACGGCTCAGCTCATGCTGGAAACCAAACGTGAACTCATCCTGCTGGAACGGTTTCGCATCCGGATCAACCTTACCATCAAAGATCGTCGCATTCGGGTCATTCGACGCGATACGATAGTCAAACTGGCAGCGGCTGAGGCCCGAACCGATAAAGCCGGTGGTTGGGCAGCGGCCTCCTGGAGGATCGGTGAAGTTACCAATGATGCCAGCGGTCGTGAATGCCGTGCGGAAAGGACCGCTGGTCGGCAGGATATCAAAGTAATCAACACGGTAGAAGTTACCGCCGAACGATCCACGCGGAAGTTCGAATTTCAGACGGTCATAGAATTTACCATAGCTACCAAAGACCTTGGACGTACCCGCTTTGTTAAGGGCAAAAGCGAAACCAAGACGCGGAGCTACTTTCTGACCCCAGCCAAATTTGATTGGTGGGGCAAGGCCGTTGAACGAAGGAAGGTCTTCCTTCTCAATACGGACACCCGCATTGACGGTAAAGCGGCCGCCGAACTGAACCTTGTCCTGAATATAGAGCGACTGGTTGGTGTTCTGGCCAATACCAAAAGCACCGAAGCGAATCAGTTCGCCCGTTCCAACAACACAGTTGGTCGTCTGGCCGGCCGCGCAGAGAGGAAGCTGAGTGTATGGAGCTCCGAGGTCGTTTGCCGTGAAGCTATAAAAAAGATCGATGCGGCCAGGTCCTACGTAACCCGAATCCACTTCGTTCTTAATACGGAAGCGCTGATAACCACCCTTGATCTCCTGTCGGACGCCAAGGTTTGAGAAGTAGGTGAAGTCGCCTTCGTAATTGGTACGAACCGAAACGTCCTTGATCGTATTGCTGTTAGCAGCATCAACGGTTCCAGTGGTACATGCACCAGCGATCGTGTTCGAACCGTTCTGGCAAACATAACGCGTTGCGCTCGGAACGAAATAGTTACCACCCTTTTCATTAAGGAATCCGCGCGAAAAGCGGAAGCTGGCGATCACGCTGCTAAGCGGGGTCCACGCAGCCTGAGCGGTAAAGTTGTTCGAGCTGACACGGCCACCCTGTCGACTGTAAAGGTCCTGGCCGGAAAGCGTTCCGATCGAACCGCCAAAGTTAACCGTAGCAGGCGAACCACCGAAGCTCGCCGTTCCAAAAGGAATAACGCCATCGTTGATCTGCGGATTCCACAGAAATGTAGAACTTAGACGAAGCGAATTGATCGGAGCTGCATCGATACGTCCAAATGCATACTCATTCGTGATTTTATTAGTGTAGGTCTGACGCTGTACGAACGTTCTAGCTACCTGCGTACCGAGCTGGGTTGCCGGAGCATTTGTGTAGAAATCGGTCGTTACATTGTTTTCAAAGATCTGTGGCGTGTAGCTGGTCGAGAACCATACTTTGTCCTTAATAAGAGCACCGTTGAGGTTAGCCGTTGGGAACCAGTTCGTCGACCCGGCCTTAGGAGCCGTGAAATACTCTGATCTCTGTAGGAATGTTGCACCTGAGCCGTTGGTGAAGCGAAGAAGCGTAGGACGCGGATTGCCGTTCAGCTTCGAGGTCGCAAACTGCGAACCAAATTCACCGTGCAGATCGTTCGAACCACCTTTGGTAACAACGCTGACCACACCGCCGGTTGCGCCGCCGAATTCAGCTTCAAAACCCGAAGATTTGATCTGAACTTCCTGGACGAACTGGGTTGGGATCTGGTTGACACCATTCAGTACACCGGTACGGAAGTTTGTGACTTCCTGACCGTCGATAACGAAAACGTTCTCAGAACCCGAAGCACCGTCGATCGAGAAACCGCCGGCGAGTCCCTCGCCGCGTGTTCCAGGAGCCGTCTTCAGGATCGATGTGAAATCAATGCCCTTAGGAAGCAACGCGATCTTCGCTGCTCCAACATTGGTCTGAACTTTCGAATCCGTAGCATCAACAGGTGCGACGAGGTCGCCACCCGAGACGTCAACCGAAACACCAGTACCCGCTACTGCAAGCGTGATATTGATAGTCGAGGTCGTTTCGAGGGTAACGAGCTGATTCTTCAGTGTCTGTGCCGCAAAACCCTGAACAGCGCCGACCGAAACGTTGTACGTTCCAGGGGGCAACTGACGGGCAGCATAGAAACCATTTGAGTCAGTGGTGACAACACGTGTGAAACCGATACTGACACCTGAAACAGTGACCGACGCATTAGGTACAACAGCACCATTCTGATCGGAAACCGTTCCGCTAATTGCACCGAACTGTGACTGAGCAAAAGCACTCATGCTGAAAAGCACGACGCTCAGTACGATCGATGAAATAAAAATAAGATTTTTTCTCATGATTTTCTCCTTAAACTAAATCCTAAACAAAATCTGTCAAAATCATTTTTTTGAACAAGTTTTCATCCTAGATATATACAAATTAGAAGCCAAAGATGCGGGCGTTGGTGGTTCTGCTGTAAACTATTGATGATATGGATGTTATCGCCTCCTGCCGCGCGCCGTCAGGGGCGCCATTTCTGCAAAATCATTCAATATTTTGAAAAATCTCCAAATAGATGGATATTTTTTTGTAATTTTTTGTAAATTTGGAAGGAGAATCTACTTAAACCGGTAAAGAACCCACGTAGACTGGCCCAAGTGCCGTTAGCCAAGCTGGAGTTTGCAAGCCGGGACCGATACTTTGATAATAGGCTTAAGTTCTAAATACGTTTCGGATCTGGGGGGAAGGATTGGCAGAGCGAATTTACCGTGATTCGGTCCACAATATCATCCGTGTAAACACTGACTCGCCCGAGGGGCGGCTGACGGTTTCGCTTGTGGACACGCCGGAGTTTCAACGTCTGCGGCGGATCAGGCAGCTCGGGCTCGCGTATTTCGCATATCAATCGGCCGAGCATTCGCGGTTCACGCATTCACTCGGTGCATTTCACCTTGCGACCAGAATGATCGCGAAACTCCGGCTCAGCTACAAGATCCCGGACGAAGCCCAAACTGCCGTCCGCGTCGCCGCTCTTGTCCACGACGTCGGCCACGGGCCTTTCTCTCACGTGATCGAGTCGATCCTCGGCTTTCATCACGAACAATTTACGATCGAGGCGGTCCTGAGCAGCGAGACCGGGCTAGGCAAACTGTTAAACACTTTTTCGCCCGACCTCGCCGCCGATGTGGCGTCGATCATTCGTGGCGATTACAAGCACCGAGCGCTCGCGCAGCTCGTTTCGTCGCAACTCGACGTCGACCGGATGGACTATCTTTTGCGCGACAGCTTGATGACCGGGGCCAAGTACGGCGTCTATGATCTCGAGTGGATAATCAAGTCGATCGAGATCAACGAAGAGGGCGATCATCTATACGTTTCGGCTCCCGGAATTTACGCCGTCGAGGATTATCTGCAGGCGAGATATTATATGTATCGCCAGGTGTATTTTCATCGGACTTTGCGGTCGGCCGAGGCGATCCTGCGGGTGCTGATGAACCGTGCTCTTTATCTTGTAAAAAGCGGTGAAGGAGTTTGGCAGGCGGGCGGAACTCCAATGGACAGAGTACTTTCAGGCGAGAAATTGAGCCTGAAAGAGCATCTGGAAATGGACGATATGGACGTGATGTTCAGCATCAAACGCTGGCAGCACGCTCCGGATCCGATACTCTCGGACCTCGCGAAACGGTTCCTCGACCGGCGGCTTTTTAAGGCATTTGACCTCGATATGCCCGAGCCCGAGCGGGCCGACTTTATCGAAAAAGCGAGGCAGATCGTCGTCGACAGCGGCTTCGATCCGGACTATTATTTTGTCGAGGACAGTGCCCGAAATGCGCCGTATTCCTTCTACGCAAAAGGTCCCTCGGACGACAAAAATCTCATCTATGTCGAGGACGGTTTCTCGCGTCCGGCGATCCGTGAGATATCGTCAGTCAGTGCGGCCGTCCGCGGTCTGCAGGAAGGCTACCGCATTCATCGCATCTGTTTCCCGGCCGAACTGAAGGGCAAGATCGGCGAACTTTATCATAAAAGCTGAAAAGTGTTTAACACTCTGATCGGCGCGGAAGGGGATTTAAGGCGAAGGAGCAAAGTGCAAACGAAGACCGGTTTTTACATGTTTCTTTTTTGCTTGCTGGTTCTCTCGACCATTGCGAATAATGCTCAGACGATCGCTGTGTTAACACCCGATAAGGCGGTGGCGAGCCGTGATTTTGCGGGAACGCTGAGCGAACAGCTGGGCGAAAAATTCAAGGTTCTCGACGATTCGCTTGCCGAATCAGCCTATCTCTCAGTCTCGCCCGACACGCCATTTAATCTCACAACCGATCAATCAAAACGCATCGGAACCACGATCGGCAGCGACGCGTTACTATTAATACGGTCGGCCACGCAGCGTCGGAGTGCATTTCAGCGGGCGGAATATTACGAGTCGTATGCAGTGATATATGGAGTGAGCTCGCGAACCGGGCGATTGATCTACTGGAAGCTGCAAAAATTTGAGGCGGCGAAACCGGCCGAAGCGGCGAAGATGCTTTCGGCTTCGATCACAAGCCTCGCGGATGAGATCGCGCCGAAATTAAAGGCCGCACTGAAACAGGAATTGAACGAAGCCGCACTGCCGAATTTTGACGAGGTTCCGGACGAGGCGACGGCGGAACAGGATTTCAAGGCACCGATACCGTTTCGCCGGTTGAAGCCGGAATACACTGCTCAGGCAGCATTATTCGATATCAAGGCGACGGTTGACGCGATGATCTACATGGACGAGAAAGGAACTGTTGTCGCGATCGAACCCGTCCGGTGGGCTGGGTTCGGACTCGACGAATCGGTCGACCGGAACATTCGTGCGATGAACTGGCGGCCGGCGACACGCGGCCCGAAAACGTCGGCGATGAAATTTTTGGTAAGATATAATTTCAAGAAAATAACCGATTCGAATCGATGAGGAATATCAGAGCGGCAGTCAGACTTTTTCTGTTCACAGTATCGACGATCGGGCTGCACTCGTTTTGGTTCGTCACGCATTTCTTTGTGCCGAACAAGATCTACTGGCGGCAGATAATATTTGCCGGGTGGACGAAGAGCTTTGTGAGCATCTCGAACATGCACATCAAGGTCGTCGGGACGCCGCCAAAAGCTCCGTTTTTCCTGGTCGCAAATCACTTGAGCTACACCGACATCGCCGCTCTGCGAGCCGTGGTGCGGGGCGTTTTTGTTGCGAAGGCTGAGATCGAGACGTGGTTTCTCGCCGGGCGCATCTGCCGCGATATGGGATCGATCTTTATCGACCGCTCGAACCGCCGCGATATTCCGCGTGCCGGCGAACTGATCGTCGAACGCCTCGACGCGGGCGAAGGCGTGGTTATCTTTCCCGAAGGCATCAGTACGAAGGGCGATCAGGTCTATCCGTTTAATTCGTCGTTTCTGGAATTTGCCGCACGGGCCGAAATTCCGGTTTCGTACGCCGCGATCACCTACCAAACGCCGCCCGACGAGTTACCTGCGCACATCGTCGCCTGCTGGTGGGAAGACATGAGCTTTTTTGCACATCTTTGGCGGCTTTTTAAGGTGTCTGAATATTCCTGCACGATCACCTTCGGCGAGCGGCCGGTCGTCAATCCCGACCGCAAGGCCCTGGCCGCTGAGCTGCGTGAGCGTGTCGCCGAGAAATTTGAGCCGGTTTTGTAGCCAAACATTATCCCGGCATAACCTTTTCCGATATCATCCGTATTAGACTAAAACCTTTCAGGAGTATCACACATGAGAAATAGTTTATTTCGTTCGATGGCTGCGATGGGAATTGCCCTTTCGATTTGTACAAGCGCGTTTACGCAGAGCTCGGGCTTTAACACCGCCCGCATGGACAAGTCGACCGAGGCTTGCGAGGACTTTTTCCAGTATGCCAACGGCACATGGCTGAAGAACACACAGATCCCGTCGACGGAATCGCGTTGGGGCACGTTCAATATGCTTGCCGATTCGAATAACGCTTTACTTAAGGACGTGCTCGAAAAAGCCGCTCGCGATAAAGCAAAAACGGGTTCGAACACCCAAATGATCGGCGACCTTTACGAAACCTGCATGAACGAGGACGCGATCGAAAAGTCCGGCGTCGAGCCGCTCAAGCCTTTTCTCGCACAGATCGACAGCGTGAAAACGCACGACGACGTGCTGAAGCAGATCGCCCGGATGCACAAGGCCGGTTTGCCAGCGGTTTTCGGATTTGGGGCGGCTGCGGATGCGAAAGATTCGAATCAGGTCATCCTCAACGCGGGCCAGGGCGGAACCAGCCTGCCGAACCGCGACTATTACACCAAGGACGACGCGAAATCGGTCGAAACGCGGGCAAAATTTGTCGAGTATGTGACGGATATGTTCAAGCTGCTGGGTGATGATGCGGACGCTGCCGCAGCTCACGCTAAGACCGTGATGGAGATGCAGACGCGACTTGCCAAGGTCCAGCTCACGCCGGTCGAGCGTCGCAATCCTGATAATAGCTATAACAAGATCACGATGGCCGCCGCCCAGCAGCTCACGCCAAATTTCGCGTGGAGCGAATATATGAAGGAACGCGGCGTTCCCTCGATGCCGGATGTGAACGTCGCTCCGGCGAAATTCTTCACGGAAATGAACGCAATGATGAGCGATGTTCCGGTGGAAAACTGGAAAACGTATTTCCGATTTATGGCGGTCAACGCGACGGCGACCGCGTTGCCGAAAGCGTTTGCGGACGAGAATTTTGACTTCTTCGGCAGATACCTGAGCGGTCAGAAGGAACGCCAGCCGCGTTGGAAGACTTGCGTTCAGACGGTTGACGGTACGCTCGGCGAAGCTCTCGGCATGGAATACGCGAAGCTCGCCTTCACACCTGCCGCCAAGGCCCGTATGAATGTGCTGATCGACAACCTCATGGCGTCGCTCAAGGTTCGCATTGACGGTCTGAAATGGATGAGCCCTGAGACGAAAAAACAGGCACAGGTCAAGCTTTCGACCTTTAAGCGAAAGATTGGTTATCCTGACAAGCTTCGCGGCTATAAAGGTTTAACGATCGACCGCTCATCCTTCGCCGGCAACTCTTTGCGGGCTGCGGCGTTCCAGATCAAGCGAAACTTTGAGGACCTCGGCAAGCCGCGCGACAAGACACGTATGGGCATGTCACCGCCAACGGTCAACGCCTCATACAGCCCGCAGAATAACGACATCACGTTCCCTGCCGGCATCCTGCAGCCGCCGTTCTTTAATTTTAATGCGGACGACGCCCTCAATTACGGCGCCATCGGCGGCGTTATCGGCCACGAGATCACCCACGGTTTTGACGATCAGGGCAGCCGCTTTGACGCCGAAGGCAACCTGAAAACGTGGTGGACGCCCGAGGATCTTGTGAAGTTCAACGAACGCACGAATTGCGTCGTCGAGCAGTTCGATGGTTTCGAGGTCCAGCCGGGCCTCAACATCAACGGTAAGCTCACGTTGGGCGAGAATATCGGTGATTTCGCGGGCCTCACGGTCTCGTACCACGCGTATCTCAAATCTCTCGAGGGCAAAGCTCGACCGAAAGATATCGACGGATTCACCGCCGAACAGCGTTTCTTCCTCGGCTGGGCTCAGGTCTGGGCAGGCAAATACACGCCCGAGGCCGAACGCCAACAGGTCGCCGGCAACCCGCACGCCCTCCCCAAATGGCGTGTCAACGGCCCGCTCTCAAACATGCCCGAATTCGCCCAAGCCTTCGGCTGCAAAACCGGAGCCAAAATGATCCGCGAAAAGGTCTGTGAGATCTGGTAAGACACTGCATTTGCATTGGCACATAAAAAGAGGTTCGCCATTCCAGCGAGCCTCTTTCTTATTCCTTGTGTTGATAAATGGGTCTCTCATAACTTGTATTGTTGCACTGATTACTTGAATCTAAGAAACGGGATCGATGATATAATCAAAGTATGATACGGAGACCTTTTCTTGATGTATCGGAGGTTGCAAGACTGGATGTTCCTGCTCAGCGGCAGAGAATATCGACCGGTTATTCTGGAACACCACTCGCAAAGAAACTTGGCTTCAAGAGTGGATTTGTCGTTCTGCTTGTCAACGCACCCGACAATTACATGGAACTCGTCGCACCGTTGTCAAACCGCGTGAGGATCGTCGGATTACCCGATAGTCGGCCTTTGGCTCAGGACGAGATTGGAAAAGGCTTCGATCTCATCCATCTATTTACCAATACCCGCGATGAGCTCTTTCGTGAGGTATCGGAGAGTTTGAGGCAGTTGAAACAAGATGGCTCGATCTGGGTTTCGTGGTACAAAAAGGCCGCGAAGCTGCCTACTGAGGTAACTGAAGACACCATTCGCGAAATCGCTTTTCCGCTCGGACTGGTGGATGTGAAGGTCTGTGCGGTCGACGATAAATGGTCGGGGCTGAAATTGGTGATTCGTAAGGAAAATCGGACATTGTAAATTGGTAAATTGTGAATTGGGAACACAGCGGCAGTTTGCTGCCAATTTACAATTTGCCAATGGACAATTAACAATTGGTGTAAATTTTACAGTATAGTAGCGATATGCCGGTGATAGATCCGCGAGTTGACGCCTATATCGAGAAGTCGAACGATTTTGCGAAGCCGATACTTCGCCACATTCGAGCTTTGGTTCACGAGGCTTGTCCCGACCTGACGGAGACAATGAAATGGAGCTTTCCGCATTTCGACTACAAGGGAATGTTTTGCAGCATGGCGTCGTTTAAGGCACATTGCGCGTTCGGTTTTTGGAAGCATTCGCTGATGGACGATGCGGCGTTGCCGAGCGAAAAGACGGCGATGGGCAGCTTTGGGCGCATAACCGCGATCGCCGACCTGCCCGATGACGAGACGATGAAGTCTCTCATCATTAAGGCCATAAAGCTCAATGATGACGGCATAAAAGTGGTAAAGGCGAAGCCTACCGCAGAGAGAAAAGAGATGGTTGTGCCCGCCATCTTGATCGAGGCTCTCGCCCGCGACGAGGCTGCGGCCGCGACGTTTGAAAAATTTCCTTACTCAAAAAGAAAGGATTACGTTGAGTGGATAACCGACGCAAAATCCGAAACGACCCGTGAAAAACGGCTTGCCACCATGATCGAATGGCTTGCCGAAGGTAAGGCGAGGCACTGGAAGTACGAAAATTGCTAACGCAGCGCCGGCATCGTGCCGGCCAGTGTTTAGGCTTTTAATAGCTTGATTGTAATTTAGACTCGCCGGCAGGATGCCGGCGTTCCATGGAATATATGACAGAACCAATTCTCGTTGCCAAAATTGATGCCAACGAATTTTTCCTTTTGCCGCAGATGGCCAATCGTCACGGCGTTATCACAGGTGCGACCGGAACGGGTAAAACCGTTACGCTGCAAAAGCTGGCTGAGGGATTTAGCTCACGCGGCGTTCCGGTCTTTATGGCCGACATTAAGGGCGACCTGACGGGTGTCACGCAAATTGGCGGCGGCAATCCAAAGATCGATGCGCGGAATACGCAACTTGGCATCACGCCCACATTCGAGCAGTTTCCGGCCACGGTTTGGGATGTTTTTGGCAAGCAGGGCCATCCGCTACGGGCGACCGTTTCGGAGATGGGGCCGCTCTTGCTCTCGCGCCTTTTGCAGCTTAATGACACGCAGGAAGGCGTGCTGTCGATCGCCTTCAAATACGCCGACGACAACGGCCTGATGCTGCTCGATCTGAAAGATCTGCAAGCGTTGATGCAATATGTCGGTACAAATGCAGACGAGATGACGCTGCAATACGGCAACGTTTCGACCGCTTCGGTCGGTGCGATCCAACGCGGGCTGCTCCAGATCGACGAGCAGGGAGGCGACCAGTTTTTTGGCGAACCGGCGGTCAAGTTGGAAGATTTTATGCAGAGCGTCGGCGGAAAAGGCGTCTTAAATTTGCTCGCCGCCGATCAACTGATCAACGCTCCGAAGCTCTATTCGACGTTCCTGCTGTGGCTGCTTTCGGAATTGTTTGAATCGCTGCCGGAAGCTGGCGATCTCGAGAAACCGAAGCTCGTGTTCTTCTTCGACGAAGCTCATCTGCTGTTTTCGGACGCACCACAGGCATTGATCGATAAAGTCGAGCAGGTCGTCCGGCTGATCCGTTCGAAGGGCGTCGGCGTCTATTTTGTCACGCAAAACCCGGCCGACATTCCCGAAAAAGTCCTCGCCCAGCTCGGCAACCGCGTTCAGCACGCGCTCAGGGCCTACACGCCGCAGGAGCAGAAGGGCGTGAGGGCCGCGGCGAGTTCGTTCCGCGTAAATCCGAAGATCGACACGGAAACGGTCATTACCGAACTCGCCGTCGGCGAGGTTTTGATCTCAACGCTCGACGAAAAGGGCGTTCCGACGATGGTCGATCGTGCGTTCGTCGTTCCGCCAGTTGGACACATCGGGCCGATATCGCCCGAGCAGCGACAGCAGTTGATCGCCAATTCGCTCGTCGCCGGTGTCTACGAAAACGCCGTCGATCGCGAATCGGCTTATGAACTGCTACAGGTCAAAGCCGAGGCCCGCGCTGCCGAACAACAGGCCGCTGCCGAAGCCGAAACGGCTGCAAAAGAAGCCGATAAAGCCGCGAAAGAAGAAGCGAGAGCGTCGAAAGGCAGCGGCCGGAACGACTCATTGCTCGAATCTGTGACCAAGAGCGTGGCCCGCTCAGCCAGCACGTCGATCGGCCGCCAGATCGGCAATTCTATCGTACGCGGCGTTCTGGGCAGCATCTTCGGCGGAAAGAGTAAGAGCAGTTGGTTTTAGGAGTTGGAGAAAATGGCCCGCGATTGGAGCACATTTACCCGCCGGATAACGGTCGCATCGCCTGTTCAGGCGATCTATGAAGCCTGGGCAATACCGTCTCAGATCGAGCGATGGTTCCTGCGTGCGGCTGAATATTCGGGAGCCGACGGAAGAGCAAGGAATCGTGACCGCGCGGTGGAAGCCGGGGACCTTTACCTCTGGCGGTGGCATGGCTATTCCGACGATGTGAGCGAGACCGGTATGATTGTCGCGGCAAACGGCATTGACACGTTTGCCTTCACATTCACGCAGAATTGCCTAGTGACCGTCACGGTCGAGGAAGAATGCGGCGATAGCGTTGTGGAACTCACGCAAAGCCGTATCCCAGACGATCCCGACCGCGGAATCTATGTCGATTGTTCCTACGGATGGGCATTTTATCTCGGCAATCTCAAATCCGTTTTAGAAGGCGGAATCGATCTGCGTAACCGGAATATTAAGATCAAAAATGTTGTAAATAGCTGAGGAGACAGTGTTTATGGCTGAAAATGAAACGATGCTCTTAGTCGGAACGGCAAAGGGCCTGTTCGTGTTCCGTCGCCCGGCAGGCAGTGATAAATGGAAACTAAACGGGCCGCATTTTGCCGGACGCGCTGTGTATGCGGCGTATTTTGACCAGCGAAAAGGCCGAAACGATATGTGGGCGGCCGCAACGAGCTGGCATTTTGGTGCAGAGCTGCTGAAAAGCACGGATATGGGAGCAACGTGGGATCAGCCGGAGCGGATGCGGATCAAGATGCCGGCGAATACAAAGACCTCGCTCGAAAACATCTGGCAGATCGCTCCCGGTGCCGATGCGGAAACGCTTTACGTCGGAACGGCACCGGGCGGCCTATTCGAATCGCACGATCGCGGCGAGACCTGGAAGCTGAACAGCGGCCTCTGGAAACATCCGCATCGCAAGAAATGGCAGCCCGGCTTTGGCGGGCTGTGCCTGCATACCATCGTCACAAACCCAAAAGACGCGAACGATATCAAGATTGCGGTTTCTTCGGCAGGCGTTTACCAGACCGCCGACGGCGGCGAGACATGGACGTCCTCGAACGAGGGCATCAAAGCCTATTTTCTGCCCAACCAATATCCCGAATTTGGCCAGTGCGTTCACAAGATCGAGCGACATCCAGCGAAAAAGAACACGTTCTTCCTCCAAAACCACCACGGAGTTTATCGCAGCCGCGACGGAGCGACCACCTGGCAGGAGATCGAGAACGGTTTGCCATCGAATTTTGGCTTTGGGTTGACGGTTTCATCAAGCGGCTCGGTCTTTATCGTGCCTCTGAAGGCCGACGCCGAGCGATTCACCTGCGAAGGGAAACTCCGTGTCTATCGAAGCCGCGACGAAGGCAAATCATGGGAGCCGCTCACCAAGGGCCTGCCGCAGAAAAATGCCTACGAAGTGATATTGCGTGACGCTGTCGCGTCCATCGGCGACAACATTTTCTTCGGCACCAAGAACGGCAAACTCTTCGGCTCAGGCGACGACGGCGACACCTGGAAGCTGATTGAAGGCTCACTGCCGGAGATCTGCTGTGTGAAGGCTTATACAATTTAGGCTCTAGAGCGGCTACACATTTGCGTGTACGGGTTCGCCTTCGTAATATCCTGTCAAGACTTTCTTAAGCTGCGGAGCAGCGGCGGAATTTAGCCCCAGGTGGAGCGAAGCGGAACCTGGGGTTAGGGTTGAAAAAAATTTCAGCCCACGAAGTGGGTGACAGACGGACCCATTAATACAGGCGACCATTAGATTTGCACACACCTATCGCCCGCAACGCGGGCTTTGAAATCAATTGCACTCGTTACCCCAGGTTCCGCTTTGCTCCACCTGGGGCTAATATCTGCTGCTGCTCCGCAGCTTAAGATAGTTTCACTGGCTCAGAAGCAGGAGGCAATTAATAGAGAAATGTCAGTAACCATCCATCTCAGCGGCTACCTAAAACCGTTTGCCGGCGGCGAGACCGAGATCGCTTTGCCGGGGGAATTTTCAACTGTAGGCGAAGTTCTTGATTCGCTTTGGGTGCGGCATTTACGTCTCCGTGACCGCGTTTTGACTGAAGCCGGAGAGATTCGCCAGCACGTCAATATATTTGTCGGAAGCGAAAATGTAAGGCACCTGGATAACCTTGCGACTAAGATAAAATCGGACGACATTCACATATTCAATGCGGTGAGCGGAGGTTAGTAGATTTGCTCCAGCCGCCTGAATTAAAACTTGATCTCCCGATGAAACTCGCGAACGGGGTTGTTTCGACGACGTCGAAGGTCTGGGATATTCTGCTGGCCAGTTACGAGGGCGACCTGGCCCGTGTGCGGGAGCATGTAGCCGATTGTCCCGAACTCGCGTATGCCCAGTACAATTACGCCCCGCCGATAAATTTTGCGGTCCGCGAGGGACATATCGACCTGGTCCGCTACCTGCTTGAGCTTGGTGCTCACGATCCTGAGTACCGGTTTTATCCATTTCAGGAGAGCCTACAGACCGTTGCGGCCGATCGCGGGTTTGATGAGATCGTCGAAATGCTGAACGAGTACCAAGCTGTTCCGGGCCGCCGAAAATTTCGCGGCGATAACGGCGAGATCCTCTATAAGCGGAGCGAGATCGAACTCGAGTTTCAGCAGGCTGCCGATGTAAGTGACAGAAAGAAAGTTGGGGAGATCCTTGAGGAACATCCGGAGTTTGCGCGAGACGAAACGTTCTTCTGGGCCGAAGGCATTCTGGTTTTCGCCGCAAAAGAGAACGACCGCGAGATGATCAATCTGCTTATGAGTTATGGTGCGAAAGTGCCGAAGGTTTTGAAATGGACACAGTTCTACTATTTCGAACGTCTCGACGGAGCCACCTATATGATGGAAAAAGGAATGGATCCGAACACGATGAGCTGGCAGCACGTAACGATACTTCACGATATGGCCCAAAAAGGACATATGGATAAAGCTCGACTGCTTATCAAATATGGGGCCGAGATCGATCCGATAGACGAGGCATATCAGTCGACCCCGCTCGGATTGGCGGCTCGCTGGGGAAATATCGAGATGGTCGATCTCCTGCTTGCCGAGGGAGCCGACCCGAATCGCTCCGGAGCCTCATGGTCAACCCCGATCTCATGGGCCCGGACAAAGGGCAATAGAGAGGTCGAAAGGGCACTTAGTAAAGCAGGTGCGGTTTCCTGATCTCGCCGAACCGGGAAAGGCCCTCGACCCAACCGGCTTCGATCTCGCTGAGAGCTATGCCTGCTTCGATCTGTTTCCGGATCTTATCGGTACCGGATACTACATCAAACGGGTTTTTATCAAAGACGTATTCGTACGCCTCCTGTTTCCACTGGAAATGCTCAGTGTACATATCGTACGCAGTTTTGATCATGGCGATGCCGACGATGACAGGTGTGAACGCCCCGCGGTCGGTGACGTGGATCTGGACGCCGCCGCACGTGTGCCCCGCGCATTTCTGGAACGTCGGGCGGAAAAAGACATGGCGGAATTTAACGCCCTCAAAGTTGAATTTTTCAAGCTCGCGAACCCATTCATACGGATCGATAAACGGAGCACCGTTTAGTTCGAAAGGTTTCGTCGTACCGCGGCCTTCGCTCAGCTCGGTGCCTTCGACATGAACGGTTGCCGGGAAAACGATGCAGCTGTCGATCGTCGGGATATTCGGCGACGGCAAGATCCAGGGCAGACCAGTTTGGTCGCCCCACATTTCACGGCCCCAGCCGCCCATTTTTACGACCGTCAGATCGCAGCCGATGCCGAAATGTTCGTTGAACATCTGCGCGAGTTCGCCGATCGTCATTCCGTGCCGGGTTGGCAATTCGAATTGGCCGACAAAGGACTTGAACTCGTGTTCGGTGATGTTTCCCTCGATAGCGTTGCCGTTGATCGGATTCGGGCGGTCGCAGACGATCACTTTTTTGCCGAACTTTTTGGCGGCGCGCATGCAGTTCGCCATAGTATAGACGAACGTATAGATGCGGCAGCCAACATCCTGGAGGTCGATGACAAAGGCATCAATGTCCTTTACCATCTCGTCCGTCGGCTCACGGGTTTCGCTGTAGAGCGAATAGACCGGTTTACCCGTGCGTTCATCCACAGTATGCGGCGTCTCGATCATGTTGTCCTGCACATCACCGCGAATACCGTGCTGCGGGCCAAAAAGCGCGTTCAGCTCAAACTCACGACACTCACCAAAAGCATCTGCCGCGTGGACAAACGAATCGGGAATGACCGAAGCCTGGTTACACACCAGGCCCACGCGAAGCCCGCGAATAAGCCCGATCTTGTCGGAAAGGAGACGTTCGATACCGAGGATTGTTCTATACATACAAATAAGAATGGAACCACCAAAATACACGAAATAACGCTAAGACAATCTAAATCTTAAATTTCGTGTTTAATTCGTGTTTTTTCGTGGTTACTGACTAACACTAACTAACAGCAAAATAGCCCAAGCTCGACGCCAGGGCTATTTCGAATTTGATAGATCAAAAGCACTAGACTTCGACCGTTGTCGCATCGGGAGCGTTCTTTTTCACGGATTCGATGCCGTTTTCCATTGAGGCAACGGACTCGTACATCTCGCTTTTTCCGATAACCTGGCCGTTCGCGGCCTTAAGGTTGAAATACGGCTTGCCGTTCGACGATTCTTTGCGTTCGAAGCGTGCGTCGTCGCCGCCGTTTTTCTGGATCGAGGCGATGCCGTTCTCGGCCGCAGCTTTCGATTCGTACATCTCGCTCGAAAGAATGATCTGGCCATTGCCGGCCTTTAGATTGAAGTGATATTTGCCATTTGCACTCACCTTTAACTCAAATTTACCTGCCATAATATTTGTCTCCTTAACGAAAATACTAAATAGAACAACCTAGTGATAATACAACTGTTTACAGCGAATAAACTATCGCACAAGCCGTAATCAGCCGCAAGTAAACTACTCGATAAAATCGTTGGGCATATCGCGTGGTTCGAGGTTGTTGCGGGTGATAACCCGCGCACAGCCATTCCAACGCAGGATCGCATCGTCATTACCGGCCGGCCGCATGGCTTCAGCCGTTTCAAAGCAATCCATCGCCTGCCGAAAAAGCTCGTATGCTCCAATGCCATTCTTCGCCAAAACGGCTTTCGCACGGCGTTCGTACATGATGCCGGTGTAATACGTTCTTTCATAATCGCTCTTGATCCGCGTAATAAATTCGGTGATGCGGGCATCGCCGATCGCGTAGTCCTTGCCGAACCGGTCACTCATCGCGAGTACAAGATTTCTCAGGGCTTCCTGATTTTCACGATCTATTGCAAGAATGTCGAGATATATGCTCTCAGCCGCGCCGGGCTCGTTGAGCAGGCGATAGCGATTTGCCTTCTCTAACGCTGCCGGGATAGCTTCCGCGTGCAACGGTTTTAGTTGAAACATATTAGTTTCCCTTCGAAGGGAGCTACTGTACATCCACACCCTGGGCAGCGAAAGCCTTTTCATTTCGCCGCCAGTTGACAAAACCCATGATCCCGCCGAATAGCGTACCATGAAAAAAGAACGTCACCCAAGTCCTCGTCATGGTGAAATACTGCCCAAAAGTCTGGTCGGCATCCGCCAAAAAGAAATATCCAACGACCTGCAATATCACGGCAAAAGGGCCGCCCGTAAACAAAATTCCTTCGACCAACAAGAACTTGACGATACCCTTACTTCTTTTTTCGGCCCAAGCGGCCTGTGAATACTTCATTTAACGATCCGACTACTTCTTTCTAAACAATTTTACCAGTTTTCCGATCGGATCATAATGCTCATCAACCACGCGTTCCTTGAGCGGAATGATCGCGTTATCTGTGATCGTAATATGCTCGGGGCAAACTTTTGTGCAGCATTTTGTGATGTTGCAGTAGCCGATGCCGAAAAGCTCTTTGAGATCTTCGGTTCGGTTCTCGGTATCCAGCGGATGCATCTCGAGAGCTGCCGTATACACCAAGAATCGAGGACCGATAAATTCCTGGTGCTTCTCGTGATCGCGAAGCACGTGGCAGACATCCTGACACAGGAAGCATTCGATGCATTTACGAAATTCCTGCACGCGGTCGATGTCTTCTTGCTGCATTCGCCACGTTCCGTCCTCGGCGTCTGGTTTACGCGGGTTGAATTTCTTAATGCGCTTTTTGACTTCGTAATTCCAGGAAACGTCGGTGATAAGGTCCTTGACAGGTGGAAAGGCACGCATTGGTTCGATGGTCACGGGCTCGCCGAGCGGAATAGTATCGAGCCGCGTCATGCACATCAACTTCGGCATGCCGTTGATCTCCGCCGAACACGAACCGCACTTGCCGGCCTTACAGTTCCAACGGCAGGCGAGGTCCGGAGCCGACTCAGCCTGTATCTGATGCACCGCATCAAGCACAACCATACCCTCGGTCACATCGGTCTGGTATTCAACCAACTCCGCCGTCTCACGCCCACCACGTCTAATACTGAAAGTAGCTTTCATATTTTTGCACCGCAGAGACGCGGAGACGCAGAGAGAAAGAGGAAGCATATCGACAAAACAAATTCTCTGTCCCTCAGCGTCTCTGCGTCTCTGCGGTAAAAATTCCTCATCCCATCTCCTCGATCACCTGCTTCAAATAATTCGGCATTTCGGGGATCGGTAGCTTTGAGATCGCCATTGCTCCGTCTTCCGTCTTTTTGAGCGCGAAATTGAACTTTGCGAACTCCGGATCTTTTGCCTGAAAATCTTCGCGGAAATGACCGCCGCGGCTTTCCGTGCGTTCGATGGCGGCGCGGGCGATGGCTTCGGAGACGATGAGCAGGTTGTGCAGATCGAGGGCCGTGTGCCAGCCGGGATTGAAATCGATATTGCCCGGAACGAAGGTCTTTGCCGCACGGTTTCTTAGAACATCGAGGCCGTTCAGCGCCTCGATCATCTCGTCCTGCGTGCGAACGATGCCTACGAGGTTCTGCATCATTTCCTGTAGGTCATGTTGGATCGTGTACGGATTTTCGCCGCCCTCGCGTTCAAATGGTTCGAGAGCCGTTTGTGCGATCCTGGCGATCTGGTCGTTGTCGATCGTGCCGTGACTGTTCTCTTTGGCAAAAGCGGCGGCGTATTCACCGGCACGCTTGCCGAAAACGATCAGATCCGAGAGCGAATTACCGCCGAGACGGTTTGCACCATTAATTCCTGCCGCACATTCGCCCGCGGCAAATAAACCCGGCACCGTCGAGGCTTGCGTGTCCGCATCTACGCGAATACCGCCCATAATGTAGTGCGTCGTCGGCCCGATCTCCATCGGCGTGGTCGTGATGTCGAGATTTGCTAGCTGCATGAACTGGTGATACATCGACGGCAGCTTTTTCTTGATGTGCTCGGCAGCGTTTGGTATTTTTTCCTTGATCCACGCGATGTCGAGAAACACGCCACCATGCGGCGAACCGCGACCGGCCTTGACCTCGCGGACGATGCACCGCGCGACGTGGTCGCGGGTAAGTAATTCGGGCGGGCGGCGAGCATCCCTGTCGCCGATAACGTATCGCCAGCCTTCCTCCTCGGTGTCAGCGGTCTGGTCTTTATAGTTGTCCGGAATGTCGTCGAACATGAATCGCTTGCCTTCGCTGTTTCGCAAAATGCCGCCTTCGCCGCGAACGCCCTCGGTCACGAGCAGCCCGCGAACGCTCGGCGGCCAGACCATGCCTGTCGGGTGGAATTGCAGAAATTCCATATCGATCAGCTCGGCCCCAGCGTCATACGCGAGAGCGTGGCCGTCGCCCGTGCCTTCCCACGAATTTGAAGTGATCTTGTACGCCCGCCCGATGCCGCCCGTCGCAAGCACTAACGCTTTACATTTGAATATGCGAAATCGTCCGTGTTCACGCTCGTACGCGAGGCAGCCGACTACGCGATCGCCGTCTTTCAGGAGCGAAACGACGGTGACCTCCATGTAAACTTCGATGCCCTGATGGATGCCGTGATCCTGCAATGTACGAATAAGCTCTAATCCCGTGCGATCGCCAACGTGGGCAAGACGCGGATAGCGGTGGCCGCCGAAATTGCGTTGTAGAATTTTTCCGTCTTTCGTGCGGTCGAATACCGCTCCCCAAGCCTCCAATTCTCTTACACGATCCGGAGCTTCTTTGGCATGAAGCTCGGCCATCCGCCAGTTATTGACGTACTGGCCGCCGCGCATCGTGTCAGCAAAATGCACCCGCCAATTGTCGCGGTCATCGACGTTGCCCATCGCCGCCGCCATGCCGCCCTCAGCCATGACGGTGTGGGCCTTGCCGAGCAGAGACTTGCAGATCAGCCCGACGCTAACGCCCGAGCCCGAGGCCTCAATAGCCGCCCGCAGCCCCGCACCGCCGGCACCGATGACGATAACGTCGTGTTCGAATGTTGGGTATTCCGATATCATTAAAATAAGCTGCTAGCCAATGAAGCCAAAAGTTTTATTAAAAGAAAAGCTAATACGAAAATGACGCCCAATTTTATGAGTCGCCAAAATTCACTTGTTTTTTCGTTACTAACTTGCGGCGGAAAATGCTCTTTAACATTTTCATTTGTTCGACTAAATTCAGTCAAAAAAGTTGTTGGCTCGGTAAAACACTTGCCTGTTTGCGGATCATATCCCGTAAATCCTCTTTCAATCAGGACTTTGGAAATTAGTTTAACCTCAATATCTATCGCATCTGAGCTATTAATATCCCAATAAGGAAGTGAGACAGCTATTTGCGAGTTAGACATAGATATTTGATAGGTTTCTAAATTCAGTTCTACATAGTCATCCTGTTTTCCCTCAAAAGTCTCGAAACTTAGTCCGTTGGCGGCGAGTTCAACCTTGACCTCATTCATCAGTGCTTTTGAAATAAAGTGTTGATCAGTATCGGATACTTCTGTTTCAAGGTATTCGTCAATATTCTCTGAACTTAGCCCGTCACTTTTAATAAAATAGATGTCATAACTCATGCCCTAAAATTACCAAAACCAAGCTTCCTTAAAAAAATCTAAAATCAGTCCAAACGCCCATCGAACACATCCGCACGTAGATATCTGAAAAACCGACCACAAACAGACTGATCCACGCGAAAAGCATGTGCCGTTTGTTGAGCGAGCTCACACATCCATAAGCCTTCTTTCGGATCGGTTTATTCGACAGCACATCGTAAACGCCGCCGACGAGATGGCGGAGACTGTGACAGCTAAGGGTGTAGAAACCGAGGCAAAAGACGTTCGCGGTCAGGACGATCGTTCCGACGCCGACGCCGAAATGCTGTTTGCCGTCAGCCCCGAGAAACCACATTGCATTCCACGCGTCGTAAGCGAGGAAGAACAAAAATATCAGTGCGAGATAAAGAAAATAGCGATGGATGTTCTGGATGATCAAGGGAAACCAGTTTTCGCCGCGATAGCCTTTGCGCGGTTCGCCGACGGCGCAGGCGATCGGGTCGGCCCACATCGCTTTGTAATAGGCCCCGCGATAGTAATAGCACGTAAATCTAAAGCCGCCGGGAGCCCACAGGATCAAAAGTGCAGGCGAAAACGGCAGCCACGAGGGCAGCCAACTAGGCGGTGGGCCGAAGAGCGCATGCGGCGAATTTCCGAAGATCTCGGGCGAATAGAACGGTGACAGATAGTTGCCGAAGCTGTAGTGCTGGCCCTGAAACGCGGCCCACGTCGAATAGAGGACGAACGCGCCAAGCCCAATAAACGTCAGAAGCGGCGCGACCCACCAGCCGTCCTTGCGCATCGTCTGACCAAATCCCCGCCGCTGAATCGATACAAGATTAGATGCCATAAAACGAGCCAAATAACTGCAAATTGTATGTTCGGAAAACTGCTAAAATTTACGCGAAATCCGTCGCCAAGTCAAGGAAATACGGACGTTAGTCGGCTCGAGTCCGCGTAGCGGACGGCAGCATAAAGCCCAGGGCGTGAGCCCTGGGAAAGGGCCGTTTCATCGATCGAGCCCGCGAATGCGGGCGACAGATCTTCATAAACACGCACCTGTCGCTGTCTACGACAGCTTAGAAACCATATCTTGCCATTCCCAGGGCTCGCACCCTGGGCTTTATGCTGTTGCCATCTTCGATGGCTCGAAAAGGGGGCTCAACAATTCTCAAAGGTACTTTACGCTATACACTCAATCCGTAACCGCTTAGTGCTCTTTGTGTCAAATAATCGAGGACGGAGGATTATCCTACCTGATACGGCGAACATATCTATCATAAACAAGCTGCGGCGTGTCGAGGTTTTTTCCCGCTTTGATATTCGTCGCGAGCCGAATAAACTGGGCCATCGACCACGCAAGCGGCGTTGCCGAACCGGTGCCCTCGCGAAATTTCAGGTCGGGGACGAATTGTTTGTCGGGTGACCTGAGATCGGGCTTGTCCCAGACTTGTTCAGGGATCATGAGGCCTTCGTTGGCGAAGGCTGCCATATGTTCCAGACGCGTTCGAGCCCGACCTAAAAAACCATTCGCCTGTTCAGTAGCGGGCTTGCCCGCGTCACGCGACGGAAGGTCGGGCAAGCCCGACGCTGAGCTTAGCGCAAGTTCATACTGACCACGCTCGCCGCTCAAGAGTGCCCACAGTCGACCTTTTCCCGTATATTTCCTGTCAAAGTTCCAACGCCGGCCGTCATCCATTTCGCCGTAGCCGTCGTGGTTGTAGCGGTAAAAGCCTTCGCCGTTTGGCGTGTCGACCTTGATAATCTGGTCGATGACCTTTACCGATTTTGCGATCAGCGGATCCTCGGCGCTCTTGAGGCCGAGGCGGACGAGTTCGAGGAAACCGGCGTCGACGATGTCGCGTTCGTCATAGGTGCCGCTGCCGTTGTTGATCTCGATATTTTCGCCGGCGTCGGGTTTGCCGTTTTGGGTGATGCGGAGGTAATAGTTGCCGTCGCCGTATTTGCCGGTTTTGGTCGCGGTCCATTTTTCGATATTGGCGTGCCATTCGTCGGCGGTCGCGAGATATTTTGCGGCTGAGGCGGTGTCGCCGTTTCGCTTTGCAATGTCCGCGGCACACACGAGCCCGGCGATCTCGGCGGCGATGGTTGATGGCGAATAGCCAGATTCCTCTTCCCAACGCTCCTGCGGCGTCGCGGGGCCGTTCTTGACTACAAACTCGGCTGCTTTCTTGAGATGATTTTCGTACGTCGCCTTATCAAACCGCCCGAGCTGCCAGGCCATGATCAGCGGAAACGCGACCTCGTCCATCTGCAGCGAACCCCAGAACGGCTTGCCATCGAGCCACGAATTCTGCGGAAAACTGCCATCGCTCTTTTGCTGCACCTTCAACAAAAAATCCAGCGCCCGCTCCGCCGCCGCCCGATCCCCAAGCGCCATGTACGCCGTGAAAACCTGATACAGATCACGTGCCCAAACAAGATGATATCCGCCGACCGTATTCTCGTTCGCATTCTCACCACCACCCCACGGCACCGTCAAACTAGCAATATTCGCCCCACGCTTCGTCTTGTCTTCAAGCGCTTTGAGCTGCATCGCGGCCATGTTGAACTGGGCCTGGAATTTGGGCTCGACGTTTGGTAAAGATCTTAGGTAATCGATCCATCCCGACTGATACTCCTGATATGTTTTCTCAAATCCCTTACTTAGTGTCGACTGTGCTTTTGCCCTCGCAACTTCCGGCGTTTTGCCGAAGCCAAGTGCGAATACCATCGTCTGATATTTTTTCAATAGGATCACTGGCGTAACCCTCGCAACCTGAACAAGGTTCCCGCCTTCGGCCTTAGAATATGGATGAACGATCTTTCCATGTTCGTTCAACTGCATCAGTCCATCGTTAACGCCAAAGAAACCGTTGGTCGATTCAGTCAACCTACATCTGCCGCATGTAAGTGCAGACGCAATACTACCGTCAGAGGAGAGAAACGTCCGTCCATCAAACCATCCGCTATCATGCATTCCGCTGTTACCAAGTGACGGATCGTAGTAAACGTAAAGCTCCAGATCTGGATTCTTCGCCTGGAAGGATACGGAAAAGATAATGGTGTCACTAGCCGGATCGGTAAAATATGTCTTTGTTATCCACCAGTTTCCCGATCTCGCAGACGTAGTCTGTTCAAAAACAACCGAACTTTTACTGTAAAAGGACTTATAGATGCCTATGTTTGCTATTGGCGATACATCCTTTGACCAGCTGATTTCGCGAGATTCCGTCTTTGATAACGCATCATCTAACTCGGTCTCGACCTTTTTTGTTTTTGGATCGACGACGACGAATTGGAGCAGATGGACGTTAGCGACCGTCACGTCCGGGTAATAAACCTCGGTCAGCACGCCCTGGGCGAGTGTGAACCAGACTTTTGATTCGAGCGAAGCGGATGTGCCGACAGCTTGTTTGCCGGCGGTCGCCCACTGGGCGTCTTTGCCGGGGCCGCCGGGAGCGATGGGCTGGGCGATTGTACTTAACGCAAAGACGCAAAGGAGCAAAGACGCGAGGGAGAGTAATACAAGTTTTTTCTTAGATCTATTCATTATTCATCGTCAATATCTAAATACTTTGCGTCTTTGCCCCTTGACGACTTGGCGTTGAAAATCCCTGCGTAAGCAAGGGCGATTTCTCCAAGGTGGTCATTTCGCCCTTGCTAACGCGCGGGCCTGGGCCACTAGGCCCTTATTAAAACAGCAAAAGCCAGTCGCGGTCGTCGGGTGACATCGCGGGGATCGCCGACAACGCGGCCTTGAATTTGTCGTCGCGATATTTGTCTTTGGCCTTTCGCATCTGGTCATAGAGGCGTTCGCCGAGGAGCGGTTCGATCTGCTGGTATTCCCACTTTTTCTTGCCGTCGGCGAAAGGATATAGCCAGTCGAACGCCTTGCGAATGCTGCGGCCATCGGATGTTTGATAGTTCCAGAGATCAATGCCGATCGAATCACCGATCAATGCCAGCTCGACGAAACCGCCGAGATTCATCGTGCTGTAGCTCCATGCCTTGGTGCGTTCGAGTTCGAGCGGCTGTTTACCGTCGGGCTCGATCTGTTTGGCGATTCGGTTTGTTTTTGCCGCCTCGATCAGCTTTTTGGCGATGTCGGGTTTGCCCGCAAACAATGCAAATGACGCGACCTGAGCGTCGTAGATCGTGCCGTGATTATTTTTAGCCGCAGCCTCGTCACGGCCGTTTTTACTTTCGGTCAGCCAGGTCACGTATTTACCAAACCACGCTTCGAGGCCGCTCTGATCGTCTTTTGTCCATGCTTTTGAACCAGCAAGCAATCCGATAGCATCGACCACGCGGATCAGGCCGTGCGTCTCAATGATGCCGATGCCCCGTCCTGTATTCAGCCCCGGAATTGCCTGCGCGTACTCCAGATGCGGGTTCATTTTAGTTTTCGGGTCAAGGAACCACAGTCGTAGGATCGTGGCGGCTCGTGCCGCGTATTCCTCCTTTCCGGTGAAATAGTAGCCGATCGACAGCGTCTCGACGGTTTTGACCATGTTGTCCATCAACGCGTGATCGGGATATTGCAGGATCTCGGGATTTCGCTCGCCATCGCGGCGGACGTATGGAAAGCCGGTTTTCGTGTCCGGATTTTTCCAGAAATACGGGGCCTGGCTCATGTAATCGTGCTTGTCGCGGCTCGGCGGAGCCGCCGTTTTCGACGTTACCGGAGCGATCCCGACCTTGAGAGCCTTGTCTGCGTCCGAGGCCAACCGCTTGACCGGTCGCGCATATTGCGCAGCGGTTTTAGGATCGAGAACGGCTTTGCGGCGTTCCTGAAGAGTTTTTGCGTTCAGAACAAAAACCCGTGGAGTGTTTTTCGACTGCCCGAACGCCGAAGAAGTAGCAACGAAAATGATTAAGAATAAAGAAACGAAACAGAAAGTACGCATTTTAACCCCTTGAGATGACCGCAGATTTCGATTGAACGGAATTCTATTTCCGTTTGAATATTCTAAACCCAAAACTGTCCAAACTCAGCGTTGGCAGTGCAACATTTGCTTTCGCGGCCGGCTTCGCCTTTTCATCGTCGGGCGGCAGCGGATTGCCGATGTTTGGTGTTATTTCGCCGAAGCTTCCGCCGGCCTCGA
Source organism: Pyrinomonadaceae bacterium (assembly GCA_040080065.1). Lineage (GTDB taxonomy): Bacteria > Acidobacteriota > Blastocatellia > Pyrinomonadales > Pyrinomonadaceae > OLB17. The sequence goes on along the minus strand of JBEBJB010000020.1, from coordinate 39,414 downwards.
CCGAGCCGAAAAAGGGCGTGTTCGTTATGTTGATCGCGATCAGCAATTCTTCATTGCCCGAGCGGCGTGTGAAAGTCAGGACTCGGTTCTCGTCTGAGTTTTTGAGCCAGTTAACATCACCGCGTCGCAGGGCAATGCTGCTCTTTCGCAGCGTGGTCATTGCCTTGTAGAAGCGCGGAAATTCGGGCCGCCGTTCGGCAAATTGCCAGAAGATCGGGAGCTTTTCGAATAGTGCCGGCGCACCGGATTCTGCCGTGTCGCCAACTTCCATGCCGTTGTAGATGAGTGGAACACCGTCGAGCGTGAAGGCGAGAGTCTGCGCGGCGAGAGCACCTTTTTCACTAAACCGCACGATCGCCCGGCGTTCGTCGTGGTTGTCAGAAAAACGCATGCGGATCGAGTTTTTGGGGAAAGTCGTGATTTGCTCTTCCCAGACCTTTCTCAGAGCCGAAGCGGGCTTTACTCCTTGCATTACTTCCGTCAGAGCGCTGTGCATGTTCCACGAATAATCGACGTCGAATGCTTTCACGAGAAGATCCGCTTTTTCCGCTTCGGCGAGCCAGATGGTATTCGGTTTTACCTTATCGACCTCAGCCCGGGCTTCTTCCCAGAAATCGGTCGGGATGAACAGCGCCACATCGCAGCGAAAGCCGTCGAGGTCGTAATCGCGAATCCAGCTTTTGAAATTATCGATGATGTATTTGCGAACCGCCGGTTTGTCGTAATCGAGCCCGGCGACATCCGCCCAATCCGGAACGGGCGGGACGATCTCGCCTTTTTCGTTCTTTTTGTAGAATTCGGGATGCTCGGTGATCAGTTTATTGTCCCACGCGGTGTGGTTGACGACGACGTCGATAATGACTTTCAGCCCGCGTTTGTGGGCCTCGCCGACGAGGCGTTTGAGATCGGCGGGCGTTCCGTAATCAGGGTTGATGCCATAATAATCGCGAACTGCGTAAGGCGAACCGATCGAACCCTTCTTTTTTACCTGACCGATCGGATGAACCGGCATCAACCACAGTATATCGACGCCAAGGTTCTTGATACGGTCGAGGTCTGCCGTGATCGAGTTAAAATCGCCTTTCTGTGAATACGCGCGTTCCCAGATCTGATAGATCACCGCGTCGCGAACCCAATCTTGCGAGCTGCGTGCCGTTTCCTTAGAAACATCGCGCGATGGCTGTTGCTGGCCAATGACGCAGCTCGCAAGAAAGACTGACAGAACAAATGCTCTAAAGTTGAAACTCTTCATTTTCCTACTCCACGAGGCCGCCTGTCGGGACCGGTTGGACGTTTTCGGGGAATGTCAGGAATTCTTCGTCATCGACCGGGATCGGGGCTGATACGTCGCCCGGATCCCGGACGAAAAAGAGACAGACCGCAGCGGCTATGAGCATGCAAATTCCGCCGGTCATTACGACATAAAGCGGTGCGATGGTCGAGCCTTCGCCGAAGACCGCCTTGATGATCGGCCCGAATGTGAATGACGCGATAATCTCGGGAATGACGATGAAAAAGTTGAAAATGCCCATATATACGCCCATGCGCGCCGGCGGTATCGAGCTCGAGAGTATCGCGTACGGCATTGCGAGGATCGATGCCCACGCAATGCCGACGCCGATCATTGACAGATACTGGCCGTTCGGAGACGAAACGACATACATCGACAATAAGCCGAGCCCGCCGAGCGTCAGGGCCAGAGCGTGCGTGCCTTTGCGGCCGATGGTCTTCGACAGCCACGGCAGTGCGAAGGCTACAATGAAGCAGACGATCGAATAGATCGCGAACATCCATCCTCCCCACTCAGTGCCGCGGTCGAAGACCTCTGATTTGCTGTTCGGAGCACCGAAGACCTTGTAGGCGGTGGTCAGGCCGTAAAACATCCACATGCAAAAGAGCCCCAGCCAGGTGAAAAACTGCACCACGGCGAGCTGTTTCATAGTCGAAGGCATTTCCTTGAGCGCGTCGACGATCTCGGCGATAAACTTGGCAAAGCCGCCGCGTTGGGACTTGAGCCTGATAAACTCTTCAGGGTTTTCGGGCGGGTATTCCTTCGACGTAAAGACTGTATAGAGCACGCAGATCAGAAACATCGCCGCACCTATTTTGAAAGAGTAATAGACCGTCAAAGGTATACCGCTCGCCGTTGTACCCGTCATTCCCAGGTTGCGGAAAATGATCGGCAGTGCATTAGCGAGCGTGGCGCCGACGCCGATAAAGAACGATTGCATGATAAAGCCTGTCGTCCGCTGGTCCTCGTTTAGGTTGTCGCCAACGAATGCTCGAAACGGCTCCATCGAGATGTTGATCGAGGCGTCGAGTATCCATAGCAGGCTCGCCGCCATCCAAAGTGCGCTCGAGTCGGGCATCAGGAACAGGGCAATGCTTGAGAGCACAGCTCCGACTGTGAAATACGGCCGGCGGCGCCCGAGCCAGTTCCACGTTCGGTCGGACAACGACCCGATGATCGGCTGGACCAGCAAGCCGGTAACCGGACCTGCAAGCCAGAGGATGGGCACGTCATCGGGATTGGCGCCGAGCTTGGTATAGATCGCACTCATGTTGGCGAGCTGCAATCCCCAGCCGAATTGGATACCGAGGAACCCGAAATTCATGTTCCAGATCTTCCAGAAGCTTATTCGTGGTTTGTTTTGCATAGAAATTGTCCTCGAGAGCTAAGTAGCCTATGACGTAATCACTATTCTTTTCGAAAAACACCTGCGGATCGTGGAGGAGCTGTAAAGTTAACGATCGCGCCGGAGATCTTGATATCCGGCAAGGTGCCTAATGCATCAACGAGAGTTTTGACGCCCGTTAATGGCTTGATCATCGAGATATCGAAACTCACTGTTGCGGGTTTTGTATCATTATTAAATACAATAATTACTGCTTCCTTATCGGTCATGCGGGCGTATGCAATCTGCTGCTCTTCGTCAAGCAAGTCGACGGTTTTGCCGCGGCGGAGCGGTTCGTATGTCTGCCGCAGTTTCCCGAGTTTGGCGAGGTGATCCCAAACGTCTTTTTCAACTGCGTTTCGTCCCGATGCGGCGAATTTGTCGATGCCGTCAGCCGGGAAACCGCCGGGGAAATCACGCCGGTTTTCAGGGTCTCCGCCGCTTTTCATGGCGATCTCGTCGCCGTAATAGAGGATCGGCGTGCCGCGTGAGGTCATGATGAGCGTGTTCGCGAGTTTCAGGCCTTCGACGATCGCGCCGGTCTCACCGAGAAAGCGTCCGACATCGTGATTGCCGAGGAATGTCGAGAGAACTTGAGGGCGTGGATAAAGCCAATCGTGAGCAAATGCCTGTGAAACTGCACGGATAGATTTCCCCTGAGCGAAGGCATCGCGGATCGCGTAGTACGTCGTGAAATCGAAGAGCGTGTCGATCTGCGTGTCGATGCCGTCGTGGCCTTTGCGGCCGGTCTGAAAATACGAGAGCAATGCCGGATCGCCGTCGAAAAGCTCGCCGAGAATGTTTACCTTCGGGTACTGACGTTTGATCGCGGCTCCCCATTTCGCCCAAAAGGTACGCGGCACATGCGGCAGCGTGTCCATCCGGATCGCGTCGTAACCGACGCGCTCGATCCACCAAATGCTGTTCTGGATCAGGTATTTTTCGACTTCGGGATCGTCCTGATTAAAGTCGGGCAGGATGTCGACAAACCAGCCTTCCAGATTTCGCCGCTGCGTCTGGTAGGACGCGCGCGGGTTCATCGTCGTCCATTTTTGCCAGTTGTTCGAGAGATGCTTGTCGGCGGTGCCGTTCCACCAGGTCGGTGTCGGCGGATCGTTTGCCCAGACGTGATACGGCCCGGTGTGGTTCGCGACCTGATCCTGAACCATTTTGAGTCCCATCGCGTGGGCTTTATCGACCAGCTCTTTTAATTTATCAACGTCGCCGAAATGCTCATCGACGCTGTACATATCGACCGCGCCGTAGCCGTGGTAGCCGGTCGTTTTTTCGCCGTCGTAAACCTCTTTTTCGTCAAGCTTATTGTTGTTGTCGTAGATCGGCGTCGTCCATATCGCGGTCACGCCGAGCGATTTGAGATAGGGAAGTTTGCTGATGATGCCCTCGAGATCACCGCCGTGATATCGACGCGTTTTGCTGCGGTCATAAAGGCCTTTCGAGATCGCCGGATCGTTATTCGAGCTGTCGCCGTCAGCAAACCGATCAGGCATCAGCAGGTAGATCACGTCATCCGGCGAAAATCCCTGATATTTTCCCGCCGGCGAAGGCCGCGAGTTGATCACAAAATCGAAAGTTGCGGCATTCCCACCGCCTGTAACAACGAGTTTCTTGACACCCGGCTTAGTTGCCGCAGGAATTTTAAGATCAAAAAACAGGTAATGGCCGTTTTCGCTGTATTTGTAATTGCCCGCAGATAGTCCTGTCGGTACCGTAACCGTGGCATTTTTCAATCCAGTACCGCGAAGTAAGACGCGAACGGGGTTGATCGTCATTCCGGTCCACCAATTCGGCGGATCGACCTTTTCGACCGTGGGCGATTGGGCGACGATTGCTGCACTGAAAAGGAAAACTAAACCGCAGAGACGCAGAGACGCGGAGAAACGCGAACGAAGGCAAATTCCTATCTTCTCAGCGTCTCTCCGGCTCCGCGGTGAAAAAAAACGAGCAATTCTAGTTCGTCCGTCCATATATTTCGGTCAACTCCTTGATCCTCGCCGTTATCTCCGGCGAGATCGAATCTTTTGTCATGCGCCAATGCCAGTTTCCTGATGTCGAGGCGGGCAGATTCATGCGGCCTTCGGTGCCGATGCCGAGGATGTCCTGCATCGGAGTGATAGCCGTGTCCGCGATCGACGCCCAGACAGCTCGAATGAAATCCCAGTGAATTTCGCTGCCGTCCGAATCAAGATATTTGAGGCAGAAATCGTGTTCGCGGCTGATCTCTTTGGCATCGCGGGTCGAGCCCGCTCCGGCTTGCGAGTTGTACCAGCCGACGGTTGTGTCGTTGTCGTGCGTGCCGGTGTAGGCGACGCAATTTTTAATATAGTTGTGCGGCAGGTCGTGATTTTTCGCGTCGCCGCCGAAGGCGAACTGCAGTATCCGCATTCCCGGATAGCCGAAGCCGTCACGCAGTTCCTCGACATCGGGTGTAATGACGCCGAGGTCTTCGGCAATGATGGCGAGGTCGCCGAGGAAACGTTTGAGGGCGATGAAAAGCTCCTTTCCGGGCACATCGACCCAGCGGCCGTTCTCGGCGGTCTTATCCTTGCCCGGGACTTCCCACGATGCCGCAAACCCTCGAAAATGATCGACTCGCACGACATCGACCGTCTGCAGCGTCGAGGCCACACGGGCGACCCACCAGCGAAAATCATCGGCCTTCATAGCGTCCCAGTCGTAGATCGGATTACCCCAGAGCTGGCCGGTTTTTGAGAAATAATCGGGCGGAACACCGGCGACGACCTTTGCCGTACCGTCTGCGTTCAGCTTGAATTTCCGTTGATTGCACCACACATCCGCCGAATCCGCAGCGACGAAGATCGGGATATCGCCGATGATCCTGATGCCCTTGCGATTGGCGTACGTTTTGACCGAGAACCATTGCCGGAAGAATATAAACTGATAGAACTTCTCCGCCTGGACCTCTTCGTAAAGTTCCTCGCGAGCCTGCCTGATCGCGGCGGGATCGCGCAGTTTTAGCTCTGTCGGCCATTCGTACCAGGCGATCTGGCCTTGGGCGATCTTAATAGCTTTATAGAGTGCATAATCGTCGAGCCAGAATTCGTTTTCCTGACAAAACGCCTCAAACTTTCCGCGCAGATCGACGCTTGTTGTTTGGTGAAAGCCAGCGTACGCACGCGGCAGCAGCAGCAGATTCTTCCAATTATAGACGCCGCCGAAATCGACTTTGTGATCGACAAATTCAGGCATGTCGGCAAGATCCGCCTCGGTGATCAAGCCGTCCTCGAGCAGCATTTCCGGTGAGATCATCAGCGGATTCCCGGCAAATGCGGAGAAGCATTGGTACGGCGAATCGCCAAATCCGGTCGGCCCGAGCGGCAGTATCTGCCAATAGGTTTGACGAGCTGAGGCCAGGAAATCGACGAAACCGTACGCTTCGCTGCCGAGATCGCCGATGCCGTACTTGCCGGGAAGCGAAGTCGGGTGCAGAAGAATTCCTGAAGCTCGCGGAAATTTATTGGGCATATTCTGTTAGTTCAACACCGGATTTAGCGGGCCGTCCGCCAGCATTCCCGGTTCTTTTCCGTCGAGCCAGGCGTTAAGGTCGGCGATCTGATTTTCGTTCCGTGGCTTTGCGATCCCGGCTCCGTCGGCGAAATAGATGATCGTCATTACTTCGCGGAGCCTCGATGCCGATCGATTTTCGCCCGCTCCGTGGATCGTCCAGCCGAGATGAAATGTCGCGTCTCCGGCGTTCATCGATACGGCTTTTGAGATCGTAAATTGCTCATCGCGTACGTAAGATTCGTACCTTGCCTGGCTTTCGTCCGAAATGGCCTGGCTTCCTATCGGCCCTTTTATATGCGATCCGGACGCGAAGGTGATCATTCCCATCGTCTCGTCAATATCGACGAGCGGCATCCACATTGTGAGCGTTCGGTCGGTATCCAGCGGCCAATAATATTGATCCTGATGCCACGGCGTTGCACCGCCGCCCGGCTCTTTAAATAGTGCCTGATCGTGATAAAGCCTGACCTTTTCAACGCCAAGCAGAGCTGCCGCGATCTGCGCAAATTCTTTCGCAAAAACAAACTTTCTGACTGCCGTGTCCTTCTCCCACAGATTTGTCGTCTGCAGGAATGCTCTGCCGTAGGTATCGCGTTCTTCAATACTTCGTGATTCGTCGTTATAGCGGAAACCTGCTTCGCGGATCGCCGGCCCAAATGCAGCGATCTCATCCGCTGTCGCAACCGACCTCAGCAAAATATGCCCGTCAGCTGCAAATTTCAGTCGATCAGGTTCTGCCAGATCATATTTGTCGCTCAAGTCCATCGTCTTTTTATAAAATCAGGGCGTGAAAACAATTATGTTTCACGCCCTGAAAAACAACAACTTAAGGTCAGCATGGCTGCCTAGAATTGCAGACGTGCTCCGAACTGGACCTGGCGATTCGTGAACGCGTAGGTCGAGCTAATGATACCGAAACCATTGGTCGTACTCGTGTTGTTTAGATCGGTATTCGGCGGCGTGAGCTGCGGCGTGTTCGTGACGTTAAAGACCTCGGCACGGAACTGCAGTTTGACGCGCTCGGTGATGCCGAAATCCTTGAGCAGGCCAAGATTCAGCTGCTTGCCCGCCGGGCCGCGAAGCCCATTTCGTTCCAGATTGCCGAAACGGGTCGCCGGAGCATTCGTGAATGCGGTTCGGTTGAGGTAGAAATTACCGCTTGCCGCATACGGATCGCCAGTGACATCGACTCTCACACCATCACGACGAACGTCGAAGGTCTGGCCGCTCTGTGCACGGAAAATTCCGTTGATCTGCCAACCGCCGAGGATCAGATCCACAGCTTTCGGCACATCCGAACCATAAGCACGGCCGCGACCGAACGGGATCTCGTAAACTGATTCGAACGAGAACACGTGCGGAAAATCGAGACGCGATGTCGCAAACGGCTCGATAAAGTTGAGGTTCAGATCGGCAACGCTGTCGAAAGCACCTTCGCCGTTGTCCTTTGTCTTAGACCACGTGTAAGCCGCCCGATACTGCCAGCCTTTTGCAAAATCACGGTTGAGCTGCACCTGTAGCGAATCGTACTGCGATTTGCCGATATCGTCGCGAACGTTGACGCGGCCGCCATTCGAGTAGCATGGTGTCGTCGTGCGGCCGTTCGGGCACGGCACATTCGTACCGGTTTCGCGAACGTTTCCATTCAGGTTGTAGTAAAGCGACAGATTGCGTCCACGGGTTCCAACGTAACCGACGCTGACGGCGGTGTTGTCGGTCAACTGACGCTGGTACTGGATGTTGAACTGATGAATGTTCGACGTTTTGTTATCAGGCTTGATTGCGAGAACGGTGACGTTCTGCGGGTTTGCGAGATTTACATCCGTAACGCTGCCGAGCGGTAGGGCTGCGGTGCAGTTGCGCGAATCGAGCGTGTTGTTCGCACAGCGTCCCGAAAGCGTAATGCGAACACCATCGGTGTAGTTGAACTGTGAGAAGCCGCTATACGGCGGATTCTGTGCGAGCTGGTTATCGATACCGCCGCGATCGAGGAAGTAGAACAGCCCGTAGCCGCCGCGGATAGTCGCTTTTCTTTTGCCGCCGAGGTCGTATGCGAAACCGAGGCGTGGGCCAAAGTTATTTTTGTCAATGTTTGTCAGCGAATCCTTGTTTCCCGACGCCACGATCAGACGCCCGGTAGCAAGGTCAAAATTCGCCTGACGGCCGTACATTTCTGCCGGATCGGTGAAGTATTCGTAACGGAGTCCAAGATTGAGCGTCAGGTTCTTCGAAACTTTCCAGTCGTCCTGGCCGAAGAAGCCATTCTCCCAGTTACGCGTGCCAACCGTGCCGAATGGCGGTCCGATCTGATAATTACAAACAAATCCGATAAGCAGGTCGGCCTGTTCGAATCCGGTTGAGGCTGCACCGCCACACTGCGACGGGTCGCCGTTACCGATCAGGAAGAAATATCCTTTGCCGCGGTTCGGGCGATAGAGAGCGACGTCGCGACGGAGTAAAGTGCCACCAAATTTGAGCGTGTGATTACCGCTCGCGTAGCTGACGCTTTCGACGATCTGATACGTCGACTGCGGAACAAGATACGGGCCGAAATCGCCGGTGTATTCCAGATCGCCGTTGTAGCCGCCGATCAGAGCACCGCCGCCGAGGTTCGGGTCGCGGTTAGCGTTCGGGATACCGAGATTGGCCGAGATCGGCACATCGAAGAACGGCGGCGTGTATCCAAATCGGATGCGATTGACCTGTACGCGGAATTCATTGACGAACTTAGAACTGATGACTGAATTGAGCCCGACGACCGCACCGCGAGTATCGGTCGGATTTGTTCCCGAACCAAAACCGGCGGGCAAATCTGGAAGACGCGAGGTCGTTGTCTGGCGGAACTTTCCATTGCTGAAACGTCCAAACATCTGGTTGTTGGTCGTCAGCGAAACGTCGCCGCGGATGTCATAGGTGTCAGTACTCGTGTTCTCATCGCGCGTTGAGACGTAGTTCTGACGAAACGGATTCGCTGCAAAATTTGGAAGCGGGAAGGCCTGCAAATAACGGAGGGCGACCGGGTTGAGACGTGTGCCCGGAAGCAGATCGAGACGGTTGAAGGCGACGCCGTTTCCATTTGTACACAGAATGCCGTTCGTGGTCGTGCCGGTAACACAGATATTTTGTCCGGTCAGCGGGTCTCGAAGCTGCTGGTTAAGAGCCGCGAAGTTGCCCGTACGGAATCCGGCAGTTGGAACCGACGCAAAATCCTGGCTGACCGGCAACGCCTGATTCAGGCCCTCATAATCAGCAAAGAAGAATGCTCTGTCTTTCCACACCGGGCCGCTCAGCGTTCCGCCGAACTGATCGCGTTTGAATGATCGTTTCGAACTCTCAAACGTTGGCCTTGCATCGCGGTTATCGTTTCGGAAGAAACCAAATGCACTGCCGTGAAAATCGTTTGCACCGGATTTGATAACCGAATTGATGATGCCGCCGCCGCCGCGGCCGAATTCGGCAGTCGCGACGCTTGTCTGCACGCGAAATTCCTGAATGGCCTCAGCCGACGGGAAGACATTGATCGTGTTGACCAGCGATTCGTTATTATCGACGCCGTCAAGGAGGAAATTGTTGGCCTGCGTTCGCTGGCCGTTTACCGAAAGAGCTGCACCGCCTGTGTTGCGACCGCGGTATGTCTCGGCATTGCCCGAAACGCCGCTCGCAAAACCAGCAGGAACACCCTGCGTGACGCCGGGCGTCAGGCGGGCGAGTTCGAGCACGTTTCGGCCGTTTAGCGGCAACTCCACAGCCTGACGGCCGGCGATAACCTGACTTAGTGCAGATGTTGAACTATCCACCTGCGGAATATCACTCGTCACCGTCACGGTTTCTGACACCGCACCGGCCTCAAGCGTGAAATTAAGGTCGGCGTTCTGTGCAACCTCAAGCGTGATTTCCTGCTTTGTGGTTTTGAAATTGGTCTGACCAACTTCTATTTGGTAGCGGCCCGGCTGTAGCGACAGAATACTGTAGGTTCCGTCCGCTCCGCTGATCGTTTTGACCTCGCGGCCTGTGCCGATCGATTTTAGGCTGACGGTAGCACCGCTGAGGGCTGCTCCGTTAGCGTCCATGACGGATCCCGAAATACGGGCCGATTCCGTCTGCGCGATGCCGAACGTTACAACGCTCAGGATCGAGATCGTTAGAATAACGATCCGCTTGATTGTAAGTAGTTTGCTATTTTTCATACGACTGATCACCTCTGAAAAGTTTAGATCAGCATCGCGGACACCGAATAAATCGAGCAGCTTGCCAACCAGAAAATCTAAATTACCGAAAATGCCAAAAAGAACCCAATTGATGTTTGTTGTGTAAACAAACAAAGTTTTAATATAAACGTAACCCGATGTCAAGAATAAACTCGACAAAAAGCTTAAAATAGTGAAAATTAACTCGCTGACGCGAATTTTCTCGACAAAACCAGGCTTATGGAGCCCAATATTGTTGGGTTGTCCCCCAGGGCAGACGGGACAATGTTAGTTTGTGCCAGTTCGTGGCGAATGCTCCGTTTCGCCAGCTCATTTATCTCGTCGCTTATAAGGTCCCATGCTTTTACAATGCTTCCGGAGACGACGATGGTCTCCGGGCTGAAGCCGATGATCAGATTGGATATACCAATTCCCAAATATCGAGCTGTTTCGTTGAGAACGCGCGTCGCCTGACGCTCACCATTTTTTGCAAGTCCGATAAATCTCTCGATATCGATTGCGGCGGCGCCGTGCCCATTTACCGAACCGTAACGTTGGATGATCGCCTTTTCTGATGCATGTGCCTCCCAGCAATCGCGTCGTCCGCATGAGCACGTAACCGGGGCATTCTCGCCGACGAACATGTGGCCGAATTCGCCCGCCGCCCCGCTCTCGCCGCGATAGACCTGGCCGTCCACGATTATTCCGGTACCGATGCCCTCGGCAATAAGGAGCATTATGAAATTTCGCGTCCTTTTTATGTCGTCCGACCCGAACCAGAGTTCCGCCAAAGCAACCGCGTTCGCATCATTATCAATGATTACCGGCAGGCCGGTGGCCGCGTGAATTCGCTGCCCGATATCCCAATCCGACCACTGGAAGTACGGTATGTACAGCATCCTGCCGGATAGCTGGTCGGCAATTCCGGGAATGCTGATGCCGACCTCCAGGCCCGTTCCCGGATTATTGTCCGCGAAGTGCGTCACCTTCGACAGGATCTGCTCGTTCATGTAGCCAATGTCCGGCGACGTCGGGAAGACCTCGCTCTGCATAATGCTGCCGGTCAGATCGGCAAGTACGATCGTCGTCTCTCGCGGGGTCACGTCAACGCCGATCACGGCGGGTGTGCCCGTACGCAGGCGAAGCAGCGTCGGCTTGCGTCCGCCGGTCGAATCTCCCGTACCGATCTCTTCGATGAGGCCTTCGATCGTAAGATTATCTACGATCGCGGAGACGGTCGAACGCTGTAGCGAAGTTTCGCGAGCGATCTCGGCTCGCGAGATCGGGGATCTCGCTCGAACATAATTGAGTACGATCTGTTTGTTAATGCCCCGGATCGTATTATGTCGCGCGATTTGGTTTTTAGCTCCGTGTAGGTATATCTTTTTCATCTAACTTATCGCACTCGAGAGGTTTTCTAGACTAAATTACACAAAGTTTGTTTGAAAAACAAACTAAGATGGTGAATTTTAGGCAAATGCCCACTTGATGTCCATTTTTTCGCCGGCGAGCGGGCACTTTCTGATCCTTTCATATGACACATAAATTCTTATTCGTGTTATAAATGACAAGAAATTGGAAACTTTTAACATCTACAAAAATTTAGCCCTGCTCAACAACATGCCGATGGACGAAGCGGCCGCCATATTTCGGTCCTGTAGCGGGTCGGAACTCTGGGCTCTGAGAATGGCCGAGGCCCGCCCATTTTTGATGTTGGAAGGGCTGTATGAGGCGGCGGGCGCGATCTGGTTTGCGTTGCCACCGGAAGAGCGGATCGACGCTTACTCAAGCCTGCGGCCCGATGTTTCCGTGATCGAACTGGCGGAACCGGCACGCTTGTATAAGGAGAAATTTGGGTTTATATTTGTTGTGTGTCATACGGGCAAGAGTTCGAATGAAATGCTCGCGATCTGTCGGGCACGCCTTGGAAATTCGGTTGAGACGGAGCTTCAAATAGCTGCTGAGGAGCATCGCAAGATTATCAAAGACAGGCTTAACAAACTTTTAGAACAATGAGCGCGATCACAACATATATTCTCGACACGACCTCGGGCCTTCCGGGTGCAGGAATTCCCGCTGTACTCGAACGCAAGACACATTCAGCTGGCTGGCAGGCGATCGCCGAAGGTATTACTGATATCCACGGGCGAATAAACGATCTTCTTTCCACAAAGGAAGCATTTTTGCCTGGCCATTACCGGTTCATTTTCGAGATCGGGCCTTACTTTTTGCTCCAGGGCATCGAGTGCTTTTTCCCGCAGATAACGGTGAGTTTTGTGGTGAAGGACGCGATGCAACATTACCACGTGCCTCTTTTACTGAGTCCGTTTGGATACTCAGTATTTCGCGGCCGCTAAAACCGAGCCTGATCAATAAGTTCCGATGAAAACAACACTTGCGGCTGAGTCGGTCGAAAAGGTCGCATCTCAATTGCGTCCGGCGTTGACCGCGACGGTTAAGCAGTATCCCGGTGACAAAACGGCTCGCCAACCGGTACACACGGTTTACGGCGGTGCTCATCTTTTCAAGGCCGAAACAGCACAAAAGCTTGGTTCGATCGCACGCAAGTCATTGGAAACTTATGTTTCCGATCAACACGATTTTGCCGGAATTTTTTGTATTTCTCCCAACCTGGCCGGTACAGTTCTGGACCGCGTTAAAAAAAAGCTAACCCGGGAAGCGGTAGAAGATCTGAGAGTAGACTTTGAAGACGGTTACGGCGTTCGAAGCAATGTGGAAGAGGATGGACATGCCGGAGCTGCCGCTCTCGAAACCGCAAAAGCGATGCGTGAAGCACGGCTGCCGCCATTTTTCGGCATTCGAATAAAATCCTTCAGCGAAGAGACCCTTGAGCGGGCGATCAGGACGCTGGACATTTATTTATCGACACTTTGTGGCGAAACTGGCGGAAAGCTGCCGGACAATTTTGTCGTCACGCTGCCAAAGGTGGTTCTGCTCGATCAGGTTACTTTGCTCGTCGATATTCTCGACGAGTTGGAGCCGAAGCTTGGGATCCAAAAGGGAACTGTCAAGATCGAGATCATGGTCGAGACGGTTCAGTCGATCATTTCACCTGATGGCGGAACGGCTCTGCCGGGATTGGTAAATGCGGCGCGCGGGCGGTGTGTGGCGGCACATTTTGGAGCATACGATTACACCGCCGAATGCGGCATCACGGCCCCGTTTCAGAACCTTCGGCATCCTGCCTGTGATTTTGCGAGGCATATGATGCAGGTTTCGCTTGGTAAAACCGGCATACGTCTCTCTGACGGTGCCACAACGGTAATGCCGATCCCGCCGCATCGCGGCGACGGACTGACATCTGAGCAATCTGCCGAGAACAGACGCGTTGTTCACGCGGCGTGGAAACTGCATTACGATAACTGTCGGCACGCTCTCGAAACCGGCTATTATCAGGGCTGGGACCTCCATCCCGCACAGATCCCGGCACGCTATGCCGCCGTCTACACATTCTTCCTCGAAGGCCTCGATCAGACATCGGAACGGCTGCAGAATTTCATCCAAAAAGCCGCCCAGGCAACGCTTGTCGGAAATAATTTTGACGACGCGGCGACCGGACAAGGCTTGCTCAACTTTTTCACGCGGGCGATCAATTGCGGTGCGGTGACTGAGGCTGAAGTTCTAGATCGAACAGGACTTTCGCTGGATCACCTTCGCTCAGGTTCGTTTTCCGCAATAATTAGAAAGACCGCACGATAATTTTCGCAAGAAACTTTTTCGGCCCCGTTCAATAAAACAACAGCAACTGCTGAGTTTATTTTGAACGGAGTTTTTATATGCGTAAATTCGACAGTCCTTTGGACAATGTAAAGATCGCGAGCCCGTGTTCGGCGGATTGGAATGAGATGTACGGCGACGAGCGGAAGCGGTTTTGCGGTGACTGTAAGCTCAATGTTTACAATCTTTCGGGAATGACGAAGACCGAGGCTGAATCTTTGATCCTGAATGCCGAGGGCCGCCTGTGCGTGCGGTTTTACCAGCGGGCGGACGGGAGTGTTATCACAAACGACTGCCCGGTCGGTTGGGCAGGTGTGAAACATCGCACACGTGTTTTCGCAACCGCCGCGGCTTCGCTGTTGATGGCTATATTGACCGGCGTGTTTTTTGTATCGATGTTCTCGAAGCCGAAAACCATCGTTGTAGGTGGATTGATCCCGTATGCAACGCCGACGCCTCGCCCATTGATGGGAGCGGTTGCGATCAATCCTGAGGCGAACTCAATTAAGCCAAAAGAGGATCCTTTCGTGATGGGCAAGATTGCGGTGCCGCCGATGAAGAAAAAGAAAACGATGACTGAAGTAAAAGGCGAGGTTGTCGTTCGCGAAGTCGAAAAGACAATGTAACAGTATTTTGCCGGGAACGCGGGCGCCCTCGCCTGCAAGCGTCCTGCTTTGAGGACGCTGATGGACGCGGTGCTGAGGCGGGTTGAATAAACGGAAACTTCGGTCACGCCGGAAGAACCGGCGTTGCAGGCGAGGGCGCCTGCGTTCCCGGGCTGAAACTTTACTTCACATAATATCCCTGCCGCGAACGAAGCCGCAGGCCGCCGGAATTTTGCAGGCCGACATCGAGTTTGACGTATTTATTGACCGGAAAATCGGCGTCGGAATAGTACTGGATCAGATATTGGGCACGCAGTTCGCCCGCGAGCTGTTTGAAAATACGATCGAGCGTTGCCTCATTACGCTTAGAATTTCCCGCATTTTGAAGCGGATCTTTCATCTTGGTCGAGAGGAATTTTGGCAGGAATGCAGTTCCGCCCGTGTCGACCGAAAATCTTTCCAGCCCGATCTGGGCTCGTTTGCTGATCGTGTTTAGCTTATACGAATCGCCTGCCGGATTGATCACATAAAATACCGAATCGGCGTTTTGCAGGTCGCGGAGGATCTGGCTTTGGGCTTTCAAATGGGCGATATCGGTGTTCGCAGCCAACTGGTTACGCTTCTCTGGCGTTAGGCCATTGATATCGATGTCACGGTAATTGGCTTTTTCAGCCTCGCGGGTCAGGTCGCTCCAGTTATCTTCGCCATCGGTCAGTGCGACGATCACACGGCGGCTGCGGACCGGAGCGTTCTTCTGCAAATATTTGGCTGCGATCGAAACAGTATCGTAAAAAGCCGTAAACTTGCCCGAAGGGACGATCGAACGAACGCGGATCGCCGCCTGCGTGGCATTTTCACGAGCCATCGCCGAGATCGGTTTGTCCCCGATCAAAAATATCGTCGCCCGGTCGTCGCCTTTCATGACGGTTTCGAGAAACTGGGCGGCGGCCTTTATTTCAAAATCGAAGAGTGGATTCACACTTCCCGAAACGTCCACGAGCAGAGCGATCTCGATCGGTGTGGCCTCGGCATCTGAAACCTGATCGATGGTTTGGGCTTTGCCATCTTCACCGACTCGGAAGTTTTCCGCTTTCAACCCAACCACCGGCTCGCCGTTCGAGTCCGTGACCGAAACGGGAACGACAACCAGCCGCGATTCGACCTTGATTACGTCATCGTCGATGACTTTTGGCGTCGGTGTTGGGGTCTGTCCGTTTAGAACGTTTGCAAGGAAGAGCAAAGAAAGGCTGACGATGGATATTTTGCGCATGTGGACACCTTATAAACTAAGAGGACACCGAAGCGACGGACGCGCGTCCGCCGCTTCAAGTGCCCGGCTAAAGCAGAAAACTAGTCTTCGTTGATGTCGTTGGTCGATTTGACCTCGACGGTCTGGTTGATACCGCGGCTGACGAGAAGTTTGACCTCGACGCGGCGGTTCTGTTCGCGGCCTTCTTTGGTCGTGTTGTCTGCGACTGCCTGCAGTTCACCAAAACCATACGAAGTACTCATGCGGCGAAGCGGAATATTGTGTGTTTCGATCAAGTATTCCTTTACAGCCTGTGCACGGCGGTCGCTAAGAGCTTTGTTGGCTTTAACGCTGCCCTCTGCCGACGCGAAACCGGTAACTTCGATCATGTAACCTTTCATCGTCGCGGCTGCGGTCGCAACCTGGTCGAGCGAAGCTTTGCCCTCAGGTGAAAGCACGGCACTGTTGACCCTGAAGTTAACGGTCGCGGTCGACTGAACAATATAATCGTCCATGTCGGTGATACGCTTGTTGGTCGCATTTACACCGGCAACTGCGGCATCGGCTGTGTCCTGGGCGGCTTTCGCACCGCCCTTTGCAGCGTTTGAGATAGCCATCAGTTCGTCAATCTGGCCGGAGACGCGTTCGGCGTTCTGCTCGGCAGCACTGAGGCGTTCCTCAGCCGGAGTGACGCGAGCGTCAATCGATTGAGCGGTCAAAAGGTTACTCTTTTCAAAGCGTACTTTGTTGACCGAAACAGCTCCGGCACTGTCGCCGATGCCTTCGATCTCCATGTTGAGCCCGCGAACGAGCGCCGTGACGGGATATCTATCGCCGCCAAAGAATGCATTATTTTTGATGCTCGCGTTCGGTGCAATGATGACTTTGGTATCAACACCGACGGAATCTCGAACGACGAAGGTATTTGTATCTTCCTTAGCTACAACAACGCCTTTAATTTTGTATTTCTGGCCGGCGACTGCATTTCTGATCTGTCCGGTCTGAGCAAAAGCCGAAGCGACGCCGAGCGTCAATGCCATGGCCAAAACTGATAATTTTTTATACATAACTAACTCCTCTAAGATAAATTGGTTGATGAGCTAACCTCATACTAGACGCTTGCCGAAAGGGCTACGTTGTCTGTTAGATTAATCACATTGCCGTCCAGGCACAGTATTAAAGTATACATAAACACGAAATAGGCATAAAGAAATTTCTTTAGCGGTATCAGGATTTGTTATGAAGCCCCGTAAAACAGGCTTCGAAATACGATTCGCGGCTGTTAGAAAAAAGCAGCCGCGAATCACGAAATAGGTATTTTCTGAATCAAATACTGAACGGAGCGCTCTCAAGATAGCCCTTCATGTAGGCGAGGAATTTCTCAGCATCCGCACCATCAACGACGCGGTGGTCATATGTCAGAGCAAAGTAGGCCATTTGACGGATCGCGATGTAATCGTCGCCATCGGGCGTCGTCATTACCTTCGCGCGTTTTTCTATGGTTCCGACGCAGAGTATCGCAACCTGCGGCTGATTAATGATCGGTGTGCCGAACAGCCCACCGAAAACGCCGGGATTCGTGACGGTGAATGTACCGCCCTGGACTTCGTCGGGCATCAGTTTTTTGGTCCGGGCGCGGTCGGCGAGATCGTTTGCGGTTGTCGCGAGCTCAGCGAGCGACAGCGTGCCCGCGCGCTTGATTACGGGAACGATCAGTCCCCAATCGAGTGCAACAGCCATTCCGATATTGATATCGCCCTTGTAAATGATGTTGTCGCCGTCGATCTGCGAATTGACGATGCGATGCTCGCGGATCGAAGCCGTGACGGCCTGGAAAATGAAAGGCATGAAGGTGAGCTTCGTTCCGTATTTCGCCTGAAACGCATCCTGGTTCGCCTTGCGGAATTTCGCGACGTTGGTCATGTCGATCTCGTAAACGCTCGTCACGTGTGCTGACGTCTGTTTTGAGAAGGTCATGTGTTCAGCGATCTTTTTACGCATAACCGACATCTTCTCGACGCGGTCGTCCATCGAGGTAACGATCTGCGGAGCGGCGTAGGTTGCTTTCGGAGCCGTGATCGAAGCGGGAGCCGCGATCGATGCCGCACCTTTAACAAGCAGATCCTGCGGGCGGAGAGCCGCCCCGGATTCGAGGAACGAAAGAATATCGTCCTTCGTCACGCGTCCGCTCATGCCACTGCCGGGAATTCGCGTGATATCGATGCCGTGTTCCTTCGCAATATTCCGAACAAGCGGGCTCGATTTCTGGCGGCGAAGATCGTCGAGTGAGCCGGAGACTTTGAGCGTGGAAATAGGAGACGAGGATGCGGCCGCTGCTGCAGCTTGAACTGGCGGACCAACTGACACGACCGGCGTTGGCTCGGGAACTGGAACTGAAACCGGAGCAGCCGCAGGAGTGCCGCCTACTGCCACCTGCGCACCGCCAACTAAAGCCAAGACCGAACCAACCTCGACCGTCTCGCCTTCATGAACATTGATCGCTAGCAGCTTACCAGCCGCCGGCGACGGAACTTCAGCATCGACCTTGTCGGTCGAGATCTCGAGCAGCGGTTCGTCTTTTTCTATCTCGTCGCCAACGGCCTTTAGCCATTTCGAAACGGTTCCCTCGGTGATCGATTCGCCCATTTGGGGCATGACGACCTCGGTCGAAGCAGTGGCAGTTGCAGCGACAGGAGCAGAAGGAGCGGCAGTTGCAGGAGCGGCGATAGGTTCAGGTTCCGGCATTTTGATCGATTCGATCTCGGGCTGCGGTTCAGGAACGATCGGCTCGGGCGCAACTGCGGCAACTTCTGCAACAGGCTCGGGATGACCGCTAACCGCTGACTGCTTACTGCTTACTGAACCTTCCTCACCGATGACCGCGACAACGGTTCCGACCTCGACTGTTTCGCCTTCGGCGGTACGGACTTCGAGCAGAACTCCAGCTCCCGGGCTAGGCACCTCGGCGTCGACCTTGTCGGTCGAGATCTCGAGGATCGGCTCGTCTTTTTCTACGCGTTCGCCGACCTGTTTCAGCCACTTCGAAACGGTTCCTTCAGTGATCGATTCGCCCATCTGGGGCATTACGACTTCAATGCTCATAAATTCTCCGCTGGACCGCCGCAAACACGAGGTCAACTTAAAAGAATACAAAAAATGTGAGATTAAGAGAAACAGTGAGCCGTCGTGTCGGCTTCACAATACGAAAGCGTCAATTGTAAATCGTGAGATTGTTAATTGCGTATGGGGGTCTTGCTTCCGATTAACAATTTACCCAATTTACAATTGACAATTAGATTAGAGGGCTCTTTTATTACCTGACGTTTCTCCGAATATTTGCGACCAAGCCCGGAAGGTCGGAGATCGTTTGGGGCAGTGCAATTCGTTTGTTGTCCACAGAAACCTCACCCTTATCGCTCACACCCGTGATCGCGTTCCACAAAATAATATTCTTCCGGTATCTAAAACCATTCTCATAGATTTCAACGTTAGCCTTTCGCTGCATGACGAATGAGAACATCGTGATCAGATAAACGATCAGGAACGCGGTCGCCAGGAAGACATAAAGAATGTGCGGCCGAATATAAGCGGCAAAGATCATTCCCAAAAAGAACATGAACGAAAGCACAGCCGTAAATACCGCACGCTGAATGTACGCGGGCGCGATCACGTGGGTCGCGGTCAGACGGCCAAGGTCTATTTCTCGTTGGGCCATTTAAGCTTCGGCCGTTGTTGGGTCGATGATCGACTTGACCTCAGAGATCTTGTTCGCGGGAAATCCGCCGCGAGTCGCGTGTTCGCGGATCAGATCTTCGTTCGGGGCAATGTAGACGCAATAGATCTTATCGCCGGTAACGTAACTGTGAACCCACTGGATCTGGGGACCAAGATCCTTCAAAACGCTGCAAGACGTCTGCGAAACCGCCTGTAGAGCATCAGCGGTCGAATCGCCAACGCCGGGAATTTCTCTCTCGATCACATATTTCGGCATACTTTTTTCTCCTGACTTCGTAATAAAGATCGGAAACGCGAAACCAAATAATATCAAATGCTCGACTTTTCTGTGACAAAAGGCGTGTGTGATATAGAATATGTTTCAACTCGCTACAGACTGACAAATGATTTGTCGTAAACAAAAATTCAGGATCGGATAGAAACCTAATGAAAAGAATCTCGATAGTTACTTTTGCGTCTATTTTTCTCGCTTTTGCGTCGATGGCTTTTGCCCAGCAACCGCTGACCGCAGCGGATTATGACCGGGCTGCGAAAATGCTCGGCCAGGGAACGGCACCGTTTGTTGACCGTACGCTTGGTCGTCCAACGTTTCTACCCGATGGCCGGTTTTGGTACCGCGTGCTGACGGCGACGGGCAGCGAATATGTGATGATCAACCCGGTCGATGGTTCGCGTCAGACCGGAGCAACAGCGGCTGCGATCGGCGTCACGGCCCCGGCGGGGCCGGGCGGCGGATTTGCCGGACGCAATCTTGGCGGTGGAGCAACCTCGCCGGATGGCAAGAAATCGGTTTTTATCAAGGAGTGGAACCTTTGGGTCAAGGACATCCCGACTGGGAAGGAAACGCAGCTCACGACCGACGGTGTTAAGGATTTTGGCTATGCGACGGACAACGCCGGTTGGAAGCACAGCGACCGGGCGATCGTTCTGTGGTCGCCGGATTCGAAAAAGGTGGCGACCTTTCAGCAGGACCAGCGACATGTCAGCGACATGTACCTCGCATCGACGGCCGTCGGAGCCGGAAAGCTCGAAGCCTGGAAATATCCGCTGCCGACCGATAAAGAGATCATCAAGATCCACCGCGTGATCATCGACGTCGACACTGCAAAAATGACGCGTCTCAAGATCGGCCCGGATGACCGCCGCGGGACGCTTTGCGACGACATCGCCTGCGGCGGCAGCTTTGAGGACAATGAGTGGAGCCCTGATGTGACGAAACTCGCATTTGTTTCGAGCAGCCGCGATCACAAATCCGCTAAATTCCGCGTCGCAGATGTCGCGACGGGCGACGTTCGCGAGGTGTTTGAGGAAGTCGTCAAAACGCAGTACGAATCGGGCCAGGGAGCGGTCAATTGGCGATTTCTGCCCGCAACTAACGAAGTTCTATGGTATTCGGAACGCGACGATTGGGGCCATCTTTACATCTACGATCTGACGACCGGACAGGTCAAGAGTCAGGTCACGAAAGGCGATTTTGTCGTCACGCGGCTCGTCAAGATGGATACGAAATCACGCGTTCTCTTCTTCGAGGCTAACGGCCGCGAGAAAGGCCGCGATCCGTATTTTACGCATTTCTACCGCGTCGATATGGACGGTAAGAATCTGACATTGCTCACGCCTGAGGATGGAAATCACGCCGTCACGCTTTCGCCGGACGGACGATATCTCGTCGATAACTATTCGAAGCCCGACGTACCGCCGGTCGCGACGCTTCGCGATATGACTGGCCGTCTGATCACGACGCTCGAAACGGCAAGTGTCGATCGTCTGAAAGCCACCGGCTGGAAAGCTCCAACGCCGGTCACAGTCAAATCACGTGACAGCAAATGGGATCTTTACGGGCTGATGTTCTCGCCTACGAACCTTGACGTGTCAAAGAAGTATCCGGTCATCAATTACATCTATCCTGGCCCGCAGGGTGGCGGCGTCGGCGGACGTTCGTTCTCGGCTTCGCGCGGCGATCATCAAGCGTTGGCTGAACTCGGATTCGTGGTCGTGATCATCGACGGCACGTGTAATCCGGACCGCTCGAAATCGTTCCACGACGTCTGCTATGGCAACATGGCTGACAACACGC
The DNA here is from genome assembly GCA_040080065.1 of Pyrinomonadaceae bacterium. Lineage (GTDB taxonomy): Bacteria > Acidobacteriota > Blastocatellia > Pyrinomonadales > Pyrinomonadaceae > OLB17. The sequence continues at coordinate 17,602 of JBEBJB010000020.1, read as the reverse complement.
TCGAAGATCAGATCTCGGGCATCAAGCAGCTTGCCGCAAAATATCCGTACATGGACACGACCCGCGTCGGCGTCTGGGGCCACTCGGGCGGCGGATTTGCGACGGCTGCGGCGATGTTCCGCTTTCCTGATTTCTTCAAGGTCGGTATTTCCGAGTCAGGCAACCACGATAACCGCAACTACGAGGACGACTGGGGCGAACGCTACATCGGCTTGCTCCAGGGCGATAATTACAAAATGCAGGCGAATCAGGAATATGCGAAAAACCTGACCGGCAAACTCCTGCTCGCCCACGGCGGCATGGACGACAACGTCCCGCCGTTCAACACGTATTTGGTTGTCGATGCTCTCGTCAAAGCCAATAAGGATTTTGATCTGGTCATCTTCCCGAACGCGAGACATGGCTATGGCGCGGATTCAAACTACATGATGCGCCGCCGCTGGGATTACTTCGTCAAGAACCTCCTCGGCGTCGATCCGCCGAAGGAATACAAGATCGTGGCGAAACAGGATCCGAGACTGGCACAGTAAAGCGACGAAGCGACGATCATCAGATAATAAGAAGGCCCGCCGTTTTAGTACGTAGGGCCTTCTTATTCGTCTGCTTGGGCAAGAATTATTGATCGGATTTCCGCAGAGAGAAACAATCCGGCTGAAATGAGTTTTTCAATTTCCGGCTCGACCAAGCTGATAAATTGACGTTGTTTCGCAAGGACTAGCAGACCTGCTGTGCCAACGGATCTGATTTGGAAGGAATTTGCACAACGTCGGGCGGCTCGGTCGTCGATCAAGGCGATCGAGTTGATCTTGTCGGTTAATACGAAACTCAGAAGCTCGGATTCGCCGCTGCCTAGATTCCACTCTACTATTTCGGGTTCGAGAGGGTGGAAAATAATGTTTAGCCATTTGCCGACTAGATCTTCAGCCCGCATCGCAGCAACATCGTCACCGGCGAGTATTTCATCAAAAACTGCCTGCGGCATTGAAACCTGCGCAAACAACTGCGGAAGCAATTCGATCAAACCACATTTGCTTAGCAGTATGAACGGGGAAGCATTTATGACCGCGTGATCAACCGACATTTTCCAGTTCTTGCACGAGTTCTTCGGCAGTTATTTGGATCGGAGACACTCGAAATTTTGAAAGAACGTCTATGAAGGCCGAACGGGAAAGTCCCGCGACCTCGGCAGCTTTTCCTTGCGACAGGCGTCCTATCTCATACCATTTAACGGCAGCGGCTATGCGCATCTCGGAGAGAAATTCGCTCGGAGAATTGCCCATGGCAGTTAGGGCGGCTGTGGGTATTTCTAAAGATATAGTTTGCATACCGGTAACCTCTTAGCCCGATTATAACCTAGTTTTTCAACTCCTGCGTCTCATCCTCACTAGCGTCAAACAGAACGCTGACCGGCGTATGTGCGGGCGGCAGGGCGGCTTCGTGGGTGGTGATATCGCGGATGAGGCGGTTGACGGCGTCGCGGGCGCGGTCGAAATCTTCGGGTTTTAGTTTGAGGATTAGTTTGCCGTCTTCATTTGGCAAATTGGCCATCGCGGCGAGGGATTTTGTCCGAATCTCGATCTTTGCACCGCGCTTGAATACGCCTTTTTTGAACTTGATGTCCATTACTTCGCCGATCGGTATGCGGGCTTCTTTAACGCCGTTCGAGATCAGGCCGAAGAGCTTCGTCTCAAACTCGAGCACGATCCCGGCCCCCGAGAATTTTGCAAGCCCATTGACATCGGACAGCCCGTGAAACGTCTTGGCTTTAAATGGAACGCTTGTAAAACTTTGCATCAGATCTCGTACAGGCTGACAATCAACGCCGCCCCGAAAGATATTTTCCAATCCCGAACAAGCTTATCAGCAGCCAGAAAAATTCGACAATGAACGCCGGGAAATTAAAGTTAAAATATAGCGAAACGATGATCAGCGACGCTCCGGCGGCATTGAGCAGCGAATATGCCAATTGCTCGCTGCGTAGGCGGCCGCTTTGAAGCAAAACATACGTGATAATGATGACCGCCACGCCGAACGTGCCGAGAATGTCGTACCACGCGTAGCTCATTTCATCACAGCGACCAAGCCGCTCGCTCCGACCGCCCAGACGGCTTTTTTGCCTTTGGCCTGAACTGCGTTCCAATTGAGCTTGTCGATGTTTGTCCATGTCTTGCCGCCGTCAGTGGACATATCCGAGCCGCCTGAGCCGACGGCGACGATGTGTTTGCTGTCGACGTACGAAACGCCGGAGCGATAGCCGAAAAGGCCCTTCGCGGCCGTCCAGGTCGTGCCGCCGTCAGCGGTGAAAGCGAGATTGGATTTATTTTCTGTTGGTTTTTCGTAATTGCCGCCGACGATAACACCGTTTTTGGCGTCCCACATGGCGATCGAGAAAATGCCGCTGCCGGATGTACCGTAAACGATGGGCGAATTCACAACCGACCACGTCACGCCGCGGTCTGTCGATTTGAACACGCGTGCCGCGTCGCCGCCTGAGACGATGAAGGCATTCGTTTTGCCGTGCGCGATCAAACACGTCCCGCTTGCGGCAAAGGCGGCTTCGCCATCGATCGTCGCGGCCATTTTGTTGCTCACGACAGGTGCCCACGTCTCGCCGTCCTTGGTCGCGATCAGGTAATAATGCCCGCCGACCGGATCGCTCATCGCAAGGCAGTTATTTTTATCCCAGCAGGCGATCGCGTCGAAGAAAGTCTCTTTTTGCGTTCCGACAAACTGCTGTTTCCACGTCGCACCGCCATCGGTCGTCTTGTAGATCCGTGAGCTGTCGCCGTTTCCGATGCTCAGGATGTAGGCAGTGTTTTCGTCAAAAGCCTCGATGTCGCGAAAATCAAGTTTCGCGGCCTCAGGTACGGCTATCACGTTCCAGGTCGCACCACCGTCGATAGTTCGGATCACCGTCCCGCCGGTTCCGCTGGCCCAAACGACCTTTTCGCTGACAACCGAAAGCCCGCGAAAGCTGGCCTTCGTCTCGACCGTCTGCCTGACCCACTGACCAAACGCCGTAATCGAAAGGGCACAAACAGCGCCTGCATACAGAGCGAATTTCGCAATTTTCATGAAACCGATTCTAACCGATAATCACGTTTGCCGAAACTCATGAAACAGAGTCGGGTTTCTTGAGAATCGCGAGAATCACAGCCCTGACCTCAAGTTTTTCTTAAAGATTTCCCAGAAATGAACGAAAAGGGTATGTGGGACGGCCGGAGTCGGTTTGTTCACCTCCCGGTGTTGACTCCGGCCTGTCCCATTTTGAACACCTCCCGGTGACGTCGGCCATTGGAATGCATGGCCGGCGATCTGAGACGAAGGAGACGCCCGGCGTTGGGAGACGCGGGGTTTCGTTGGGAAAATTGTCGGGGGAGAGTTTTTTGTTTCGTCGAGGCGAGCCGAAAAGGTTTTATTAGTAATCACCTGTGCTCCGATAGGAGTCATGTCCTTCCGGGGCCGCATCGACGGTATATTTGGTTATTCAATCCTCGTGCCGCTGCTTTATCTCGTTGATAGAGATAGAGTTAGCGGCTTTTTTATGTTTTGGCGGCGGCTCGATACCGTCAGTGTGATCGGATCTGACCGGTTGGTGTGATCGGAATTCTTCACTTTGACTTGAGGCCCGCATCGGCATTCGCTGGCCGCGATGCCCGGCTCATATTAAAAAAGCCCGGCCGTGGGGGACGGCCGGGGTTAAGAGGAATGAATTTTGGTTAGTTCCTACAGAGCAGGGGCCATGCAGACGGTGTTGTCGCCGGTGATCGTGTCTCCTACGAGCACGCCGTCTCCGACGAGTACGCCGTCTCCGACCAGTACGCCATCGCCGACGAGGACTCCGTCACCGACCAGGACGCCTTGTCCGTTTACGGTTGGGGTGAATGTGCCCGCCATGGAATTCGAACTGAGGAACATCGTGCCGTCACCGACGAGGACGCCGTTGTTCTTGATCGCACCTTGATAGAGCGTCAGCGTTCCGTATGTCATCGTGCTCGATTTAGAAAGGGTCGTTCCCGCGAATGTGGTTCCGTCACCGACGAGCACGCCGCTCGCGTACATTCCCTGCCATTTGTTCATCAAGTCGTTGCCGTAGAGGAATCCGAAGTTGGTAAGGACGCCTTTGCCCCAGGTCACGGTCTGGCCGTTGATCACACTGGTCTGCGAAGCCGGCAAAGCTGACTTTAGAAGCGCTGCTCCATTCGTGATTGGCAGCGTGGTTTTTACCAAACGGGCGACGCGGACAGCCCCGTCAATATTGACCTGGCCAGCGCCCTGCTCCAGCGTGTTATAGCCCGCGAGCGGCTGCGCTGTGTACATCAGGATGGCTTTGACGAGATTCGGCGTCAGGTTCGGATTTGTATCGATCAGCAATGCCGCCGCACCCGAAACAACCGGCGCCGACATCGACGTTCCGCTCATATACATGACTTGCTGGGTAGTAGCGGTTGACGCACCGGTTTTCAGGCTTGGGAAAAGCGTGACGATCGTGCTGGCAGGGCTAGCGGCCGCGATGATCCTGTTTCCCGAGGCAACGACATCGGGCTTGATGAGGTTATCGTATTTTCTAACGCCGCTTATAGTCTGGTAGCCACGTGTCGGGCCTCGCGAGCTGTATGTCGCGATGCCGTCGTCGCTGCGGTTGTCTGTTCCAAATGTATTCGTCGCTCCTACGGTGATCACCGAAGGCTCGATGCCCGGCGAACCGATACTGCCGTACTGTTTGGCTCCCGTAACAAGGTTTTTTCCGCGGTTGCCGGCCGAAGCCACTACGACGATGCCGGCGTTCACCGCCCGACGCGCTGCGAGGCACAGAGGATCGGTTTTATAGCTGGTTACCGCTGGCGTTCCGACGCTCATGTTGATAACACGGATGTTCTTTGCTGCTTTATTCGCGATCGCCCAATCGAGGGCGGCGATAACATTTGCTGTTGATCCAAGCCCGATTGAGTTTAGTGCTTTCAGGCTATAGACCGACACACCGCCGGATACGCCTTCATAAGCAGCACCACCAAGACGCCAGTCAGCCGACATGATCGATGCAACGTGCGTTCCGTGGCCGTACTGATCTGTCGTTCCCGTTCCTGTGAAGTCGAAACTGGTTACCTTGCTGACATTCGCCCAATTCTTGAACAGCTCATGGTCACCGTAAACACCGCTGTCGATTACTGCGACGCCGATGCCGTCGCCGACTAGCCATGTGTTCGGATCGGCATCACCGCGATCTGAGATACCTGTATTGTAAATACCGGCGGTGTAGCCAACATGTCCTGAAGCCGCAACCTCACGGTCCGGGCTCACATACGCGACGACATTTGATTTGACGAGTTCATTGATCTGCGAAAGCGGCAGTTCCGCGCTCACGAGGCCAACGCGATTGTAGGATTTTTTTACTTTACCGCCGATCATGGCCATGTCCGTTACAAGGATCCCGGCTTTCTCGCGATTAGCGACCACTTCTTTTTCGAGAAGCCGATCGCTGTCGGCCGCATTCAGGTCGCCCGCAGATTCGTTGATCGTGGTTTCGGGTGTTAGCTGGATGATCACCTTTTGTACGGCATCAGGCGCCATACGATGAAAGGCCGCATCTGATTTCTCTTCGAGGTCCGGTGCGATCTTGCTTTGCGGCGTATCGTCGCTCTGGTCGATCTGCTGCTCCGAAACAGTATTCTCGGCATTTACGGCGCGCTGGCCAAAAACTGCCACTGAAACCATCTGGCTCGATAAAGCAAAGAGGATCAGTGCAGTGAAGAGTTGTTTGAATCTAATCTTGTTGAACATGTTATTCCACCTATTGGTCATTATCAAAAAAACCGGCCGTAGCCGCTCGATGTATTGTTTGGCAAGAGTCGTGCCATGACGCTAAATGACTGTGGTTAGTTACAGTTAGCATGTTTTTGAGCGGCTTCATCGAATAGATATCAGTCAACCTGCCCGCCCGGATTCAGTCAGGTTGACCGAAAGTCGGGCGCAAAAAAAGGGGAAGGCCTCAAGTGCCTTCCCCGATCTACAAAACCTCAGATCTAACAGGTCATATCAGTTATGAGATATTCAGAACATCGATCAGGCGGGCCTGCTTCGATGAACTGTTCGGAATATCATATCCGGTCGCGAAAACTTATCTCTGATTGTCTCTCAATAATCGCTCCCAACGCGAACATCTGTGGTGGTGTCCATTCCCATGACGAACCAAGTTCCAGAAGTTCAGCAGCCGAGTTCGAGTCAACTGGTTTCGAAAACAAATACCCTTGGCCGAACTGACAACCGAGTTCGCTCAGGATCCTCTGCTGTTCGGCAGTTTCTATGCCTTCAGCGATCACCGATCTTCCTAACCCTGCCGCCAAGGCAATTATCGTATTTACTATTGCTCGACTTTCCTTTTCCCTTGTCATCGCTATAACAAAAGACCTGTCGATCTTTAGAAAATCAAAAGGAAACCGGTGAAGGTAGCTGAGAGAAGAATATCCCGTACCGAAATCGTCGATCGAGATATTTACGCCGATCGCTTTTAGGCGATCGAGTATCTCGGTTGTTGCAAGCATATCTTCCATTACGACCGTTTCCGTTATTTCTACCTTCAGCGAATGCGGATTGAGGCCGGTCGACCAGAGAATCTCCTGTACAGTCTCGACAATTGTCGCTTTTCGACATTGCTTTCCCGAAAGATTGACACTAACGGATAGTTGCGGCAGATCGTATGCGTTTTGCCATTCAACTGTTCGCTCGCATGCCTGTTCGAGTATTGAATAGCCTATTGGAATGATCAGGTCGGTCTCCTCGGCAAGAGGGATGAAATCAGCAGGCGAGACTAAGCCTCGCGACGGGTGATTCCAACGGGCAAGAGCTTCGAACCCGGCTATGGTTCCTGAATGAAGCGAAATGATCGGTTGAAAATAGGGCACTATCTCATTTTTCTCAAGCGCTTGTCTTAGCTCAGCCTCAACCGTCAAGACACTTACTGCCCGCGTGTGCATCGACCGGTCAAATACCTCGTGCCGGGCTTTGCCGTTTGCTTTTGCTCTGTACATCGCAGTGTCAGCGTCCCTAAGAATATCTTCGGGCCGATCGTAGCCAGATACTGAATAAGCAATGCCCATTGACGCAGTAGTCGAGAAAGGGTGCCCGTCGAGATCGAATGGCTCACTAAGTGATCTCTGGAGACGCTCAGCAAGATCGGTCGTATCGGCCATAGAAGCAATATCTTCCTGCAGGATAGCGAATTCGTCACCGCCAAGCCGGGCGACGGTATCAACGGCCCGGGTTCCTTGTTCAAGGCGCCGGGAAAGGTCGATGAGTAATTGATCGCCGACTCCGTGTCCGAGACTATCATTGACGATCTTAAACCGGTCAAGATCGATAAAGATGACTGCAAATTGATATCCCTCGACTCTTTTTGCACGTTCAATCGCCATACCGAGTCGGTCTGAAAAGAGGGTTCTATTTGGAAGTCCCGTTAACGCATCATGAAACGCGGCGTGATGAATTGATTCCTCGGCCTTCTTTCGATCAGAGATGTCCTGGATCTGGAAGATCACATGGCGTGGGTCGCCGTCGGCGTCGTGGATCAGCGAGGCGCTTTGCAGAACCCAGATCGTCGTGCCGGACTTATGGCTGTATCGTTTCTCAAGTTGATAACCAGGAATATTTTTAGCCAACAGCTGGTATAGATTTGACAGATCGTTCCCGAGGTCGTCCGGATGTGTGATCCCCTGAAATCCCTGCGTCAGAAGTTCCTCCTCTGAATAGCCAAGCATGGTGCACAGTGACTCATTAACCTGCATCCACTTGCCGTCGGGATTGATGACGGCCATCCCTGCAGCGTTATCAAACGCATTGCGAAAATACTCCTCACTTTCCCTTAACGCACGGCCAATTCGCTCTTGTTCCGCGATATGGTGAGATAGCTGTTCTACGTGTTCTTCCGCCTGCTTTGCCTGGGCGGAGGCCGACTCGACATTTTTTAGATATGTTGTGTAGGTGAAGTAGACTACAGCTACGATCGGCATCGCCGACAAGAACGCAAAAATGCCAAATTGTCCTATGAGTTTATCAATGATCCCGGCGGCCGATGCCCCGGCAAAATATGTGATCGACGTCCATAAGAAGTTGTCTTTCCACATCTGCCAAATCGGTTTTTTCGCTCTAAGAGCGACCGCGATGGCGACCAATCCGGAATTCATCACGTATTGCAGGAGTCCCATTAAGCATATAACGCCAATGAATTCAGAAGTGAATTCCGTGTTTCCAATATCCTTAAGCGGCCCAAAGAAGAAGCGCAACGCGTAGACCGTAACAAATGTTGATAGAGTGAAAACGGCAACATTGTATGAAAATGTTACTGGGTTTTTTGTGACCTTTCGCGACGCGAAGAACGCGTCTGCGGCAGCCAACAAAATACCACCCTCTCCGCCGTAAAGGAGAATGGCAAGAAAAACAAACGTATCCGAAACTGATATATGGCTTTTTACAAGAGGGATCTGAACCTGGATCCGTGCCGCAAAAAGAAGGGTGACCAGTGAGAATAGGAGATAACTCACTCCAAGTTGATAGAAATCCGAAATATAGACCGTCCAAGCGAGAGCAGCCATGCCCACAGCCGTAGCTGAAAGCATAAATAGCTCGGGAGCATCAAATTTATTGGCGGTCTTCATTAATCGAAACTTAACGCGGGCTTTTTAGGAGGTTGGTGGATCGGGTGAGGCCCAGATGCCACTTCATTGTATCAAAGCTACATAGTTTTAACAATGTTTGTTAATTAGACTAGGGCCGGTGTTTTGCGGGACAATACTAACCCCATAGTGACTTTCCGAGATCGTATGCGTGCACTACCGCACAAAAGGCCAAGCCCGAATCGCTTGACCTTTTGTGGCCGATCGTATGTACGATGCGGAAAAACGCCGATGCTTATTGGGAAGTTAGGGTGCCGGCGACATACAAGAAGTATTGTCGCCCAACAGTGCGTCACCGACCAGTACACCGTCGCCGACGAGTACGCCGTCACCGACTAGGACACCGTCACCGACAAGCACTCCGTCGCTGACAAGAACGCCCTGAGCGTTGTAGAAAGGCGTCGGGCTGCCGCCCATCGAGTTAGAGCTTAGGAACAACGTCCCGTCGCCGACAAGTACTCCATTGTTGCTGATAGCCCCCTGATAAAGGCTCAGTGTGCCCGAAGTCATCGACGTCGATTTTGATAATGTGCTGCCCGAGAAAGGAGTTCCGTCGCCGACGAGAACGCCGTTGGCATACATCCCTTGCCATTTGATCATTAGGTCATTGCCATAGAGGAAACCGAAGTTGGTAATAACTCCTTTGCCCCATGTAACCGTCTGTCCGGCGATCGAGCTTGTTTGCGATGTCGGCAGCGAGCTCTTGAGCAACGCCGTGCCGTTAGTAGTCGGAAGCGTGGTTTTCACCAATCGTGCGACTCGAACGGCTCCGTCGGCATTCAGTGCCCCGGCTCCCTGCTCCAGCGTGTTGAATCCGCTCATGGGCTGCGCAGTGTACATCAATATCGCCTTTACGAGATTTGGTGTCAGTGATGGATTGACCTGCCTCAGCAGCATCGCCGCACCGGCAACGACGGGCGCTGACATCGAAGTCCCCGACATATACATCAGCTTTTCCGCCGTGTTCGTCGAAGAGCCGGTTCGGAGAGGAGTATATGTTCTCGATAAAAGGTTCTCTGTCCCGTTGTAATAGGCTCGGGCTCCGATGATCTTGTTACCCGGTGCAACAAGGTCGGGCTTGATCAGGTTGTCATACTTTCTGGCGCCGTTCGACAGTGTCCTGTAGCCGCGGGTTGGGCCGCGCGAACTGTAGGTCGCAACCACATCGTCACTGCGATAGTCGGTTCCCATCGTATTTGCAGCACCGACCGTGATCACCGAAGGCTCAATGCCCGGCGAACCGATCGTTCCATACTGCTTCTGGCCAGCCGCGTTCCTACCATAGTTACCCGCTGACGCGACCACAACGATCCCGGCGTTGACCACTCGGCGGGCCGCGACGCACATCGGATCGTTCACATAGCTGTCTCTCGCTACCGTACCGACACTCATGTTGACGACCTGGATGTTCTTGGACGTCTTATTTGCCACCGTCCAGTCCAGAGCTGCGATCAGATTACTGGTCGAGCCTAGTCCTGCGGTATTCAAAACTCGCAGACTAGCGATAGTTGCACCTGCGGCCGGTCCGGCGTATGCCCAGTTGTTCAGGCCATCTCCGGTTGCCAGAGACGATACGTGAGTTCCATGGCCGTACGGATCTCCGTTGATACCTTCGCCCGTAAAATCCTGGCTGTACGTTACCTTCAGGTTTCCATCGCTCCATTTTGACTGCGTATGATTCGTATCGATGCCGCTGTCAATGATTACTAAGGTGCCGTAATGGCCATCGAGCCAGGTATTAGGGTCGGCATCGCCGTTGTCATAGATTCCTGCGTTATCTTTTCCGACGGTATTGGTTAGGTGTCCGAATGACTGGATGTCATTGTCGGGCGAGATGTAGGCAACGTTTGGGTTGTTCGCAAGTTCGTCGATCTTTGATAGTGGCAACTCGGCGCTCATCAGCCCAACGTTCAAGAACGATTTTTTCACACGACCGCGCATTGCAGCAAGGTCGGTAACAAGGATGCCGGCCGTCTCTCTATTGGCACGGACTTCCTTTTCGAACAAATCATTTTTTTCTGTTTCCGTAATGGCATTGCCGTACATTTCGTTAAGCGGCGTTTCAGATTTTAGCTGGATGATGACTTTCTCGGTTCCATCTGCAAGCCGCCCGTACGCAAGCCCTTGCGATTTCTCTTCCAAATCCGGTGCGATCTTATTCTGAAAAACAGCCTCGATTTGGTCCGGTTCCTTATCAGCCGCAACGTATCGACCGTTATCATTCGTTGCCTCTTGGCCAAAGGCAGTAAATGAAACCATCTGGATCGTTAAAGCAAAAACAACCAGCATGGTAAAAGTTTGTTTGAAGGCGAGTTTATTGGTCATCGTATCCTACCTATCTGACGTATTGTGTGATCGGCCGCAGCCGTTGTCAGCTTCCTCTATCGCAACGGGCGTGCCACTGGGCTAAACTAATGTATTTATTACTGGTTATAGAATTTTGCTCTAGCGTGAGGATGTTGCCTTCGTTCATTCTGCTTAATTCGGAACGGTCAAAGTGACCGATTTTTGGGCGCAAGAAAGGGAAGGCCGAAACCTTCCCTTCGCAACCCTTAATTTTGGAACTCATATATGAGATCCGAGATCTCAGATCTTCAGAACGTCGATCAGTTCCTGCACGGCCGCCGCTGATTTATGCAGAGCGGTGCGTTCGTCGTTGGTGAGGCTGATCTCGATGATCTGTTCGACGCCGTTTTTGCCGAGTTTGACAGGGACGCCGACGAAAAGATTCGAAACGCCATATTCGCCTTCGAGAAAGACGGCGCATGGGAGGATCTTTTTCTTGTCTTTGAGAATGGCTTCGGCCATTTCGACCGCTCCGAGCGACGGAGCGTAATAGGCCGAACCGGTTTTGAGCAGGCCGACGATCTCGGCGCCGCCGTTGGCGGTGCGGGTGATGATGGCATCGAGACGGTCCTTGGGAATGAGTTCGGTGATCGGGATACCGGCGACAGTCGAATAACGCGGCAGCGGGACCATCGTGTCACCGTGGCCACCGAGTACGAAGCAGGTAACATTCTCGACCGAGACGTTCAGCTCCTCAGCCACAAAGCAGCGCATGCGAGCGCTATCGAGCACACCGGCCATACCCATCACGCGGTTTTTCGGGAAACCCGAACGGCGGAAAGCAACCTGTGCCATCGCGTCGAGTGGATTTGAGACGACAATAATGACCGAGTTTGGCGAATACTTGGCGACCTGATCGGTGACCTGGCCGACAATGTCGGAATTGGTCTTGAGCAGGTCGTCGCGGCTCATACCGGGTTTGCGCGGCAGGCCGGCTGTGATGATGACAACATCGGAATCAGCCGTTGCCTCGTAGGAGTTCGCACCGACGAGTTTCACATCAAATCCGTCGATCGGTGCGGCCTGAGCCAGATCGAGGCATTTGCCTTGCGGCGTCCCCTCGACGATATCGACCAAAACGACGTCCGCGAGTTCCTTCGACGCGATCCAATGAGCAGCCGTCGCCCCGACGTTCCCTGCTCCGACAACCGTTACTTTGTTTCTTCCTGCAGCCATTTTATTCCTTCCTTTTGAGATATCAGTGTAAAATAAACTAGTATTTTGTCACATACACCGACATTCGGCAAAAGCCACGGAGAGACCAGAATGGTAACGGCAATTCGCGATCAAAAATATACGCTTGAAGAATATTTTGAGTTGGAGCGACACTCCGAAAAGAAATGGGAGTTTTGGGACGGCGACGTGTGGTGCATGTCTGGGGCCAGTCCGGTGCATGAGCGAATCGTAGTAAATCTGGCAGGTCATCTACGCGAACTGCTTCGCGGACGGGGCTGCTCAGTATTCGGCTCAAATCTAAAGGTAATGGTCCCTGACTATGAGCCATATCGGTACCCAGATCTAACTGTGATCTGCGGCGAGAGTGAGTATGTAACGATGGGTGGGCTAGAGGTGCTGACAAACCCGCAAATGATAATTGAGGTACTCTCGCCCTCCACCGAGCCTTTTGATCGACGAAAGAAATTCACCTATTACAAATCGATTCCCAGTTTTTCAGAGTATCTGCTTGTTGCGACAGATCTGCCGAGTATTACACATTACAGTAAACAGGAAGGTGAATGGATAATTTCGGAAGCCTTAGGTATGGACGTTTCTCTTCCGATCCCGACGCTCAACATTACAATGCTCGCATCCGAGATCTATCTGGATATTATGTTTTCAGATAGGAAACACGACCTCTCACTCGTGGAAAAATAGGCCTTTGGTTGCCGACATTATGAAAGGAATTCGCTTAATCGCTTCATTTTTACTAGCATCGTTTCTTCTCGCTTCGACTGATTTTACCCAGACAAATCCTGGGACGTTCTCAGGCAAACGCCTGAAACGCATCGTCGTGCGCAATGCGATGGTCGTGGACGGCAGTGGGAAACCGGCGGCGGGGCCATTTGATATTGTGGTGGAGAATGATGTGATCACGCAGATCATGTCGTTCGACCCGGTGGCCGCGAAAGAGGGCAAGGCCCGGCGGCCGGAGAAAGGCGATCTTGATATCGATGCGACTGGCAAATATGTTTTGCCGGGGCTGATCAATCTTCACGGCCATACTCAGGACGAGCGGGCGGGTGTTCCGATGCCGGTCGAGTACGTGACGAAGATGTGGCTCGTGTGCGGAATTACTACGGTGCGGGACGCGTGGGCTTCGAAAAAGGTACTCGGGTTTCGCGATCAGATAAACGCCGGAACGCTCGTCGGGCCGCGGATCTTTCCTTACGGCGGATATTTCGACGCTCCGACTCCCGCGACCGCCGAACAGGCACGCCAACGCGTTCGCGATCTGAAATCCGCCGGCTACGACGGCATCAAGCTCTACACCATCGACCGCGACCTGATGACCGCGATGATGGACGAAGCGAAAAAGCAGGGGATGCGTGTCATGCACCACGTCGGCGTCGAGGAGACCAACGCGTGGGACGACATCAAAGGCGGCACGACCAGCATCGAGCATTGGTACGGGATTCCGGACGCGGCTATCGAATCTGGCAGGCAGAATTTTCCCGCGACATACAATTACAATAACGAGGTCGACCGCTTCCGCTACGCCGGTCGCCTATGGCGTGAGGCCGACCCGACGAAACTCGATAAGGTTCTCGATGCGATGGTAGCCGGCGGCGTGGCTTGGGACCCGACGCTTGTTATCTACGAGGCGTCGCGTGACCTGCAAAGGGCGCAGACCAATCCGGCATTTGCCGAATACCTTCACCCTGTTCTCGACGAGTATTTCAAACCAAATCCCGCCAATCACGGCTCGTATTTCATCGGCTGGTCGTCAACGGACGAGACATTTTGGAAAGAAAACTACCGCATTTGGATGAAAGCCGTTTATGATTTCGAGCGCAAAGGCGGCCTGATCGGAACCGGCGAAGATGCCGGATTTATTTATCAAATGTACGGCTTCGGCCTGCTTCGCGAACTCGAACTTCATCAGGAAGCCGGTTTCTCGCCGCTCAAGGTCATCCAGCACGCAACCAGCAACGGTGCCAAGATCCTCGGCAAAGAGGACACGCTCGGCCGCGTCCGCGTCGGCTACAAAGCTGACCTGATAGTCGTAAACGGCAATCCGCTCGAGAATTTCAAAGTCCTCTCACCCCTCGGCGTCGAAGAGATCCGCGACGGAAAAGCCGTAAAAACCGGCGGCATCGAATGGACGGTTCGCGACGGAGTTCCCTTCCACGCACCCACGCTCGCCCGGGAGATCCGCGAAATGGTCGCGGCGGCGCGCAAGAGCCGGAACCCGGAACAGTAGGCCACGGTTTGGCGTTGCCATAAAACATTTTCGGAGAAATCTATGATACGAATAGTCTTGGGCGTTATTGGCGGATTTATTGCCTGGTTGATAATGTGGGTCGGAAGCGAGAAGATCATCTCCGCCATCTGGCCGGCGTTCGGCGTTCGCCAACAGGCGTTTGAAGACGCGATCAAAAATGGCGGTCCGTTCACCGGCGAAACGGGCCCGCTGCTCACGCATATAGTCATGGGCTCGATAGTCTCGGTAATTGCCGGATCTCTGGCCGCGGCGATCGGCGGTGAAAACTCACGCGCACCGTTATTCGTCGGCATTCTGCTGTTACTCATGGGTGTCATGAAGGCAGTTATGTCGTGGCAGTATGTTCCCCTGTGGTATCACGTTGTCTTTACGGCGATCCTGCTTCCAATGGCGATCGTGGGCGGTAAGCTGATAACCACAAACAAATAACAAACGGAGAAAGGTTATGGCAAAAGTGATTGCTGCCATGAATATGACCCTAAACGGGTTTTGCGACCACACGGCGATGATCGCCGACGATGAAATACATCAGCATTACACCGATCTGTTAAGAAACTCAGGCTCCGCTATCTATGGACGGATCACCTACCAGCTTATGGAATATTGGAGGTCCGTCCTGGAGAAACCAGCCGGTATAAAAGCAATGGATGAATTTGCGGTCGCGATGGACAATATTCCCAAGATCGTCTTTTCCCGCACGCTGAAAGAGGTCGATTGGAAAACCGCAAGGCTCGCGACGAGAGACCTTAAGGAAGAAGTTTCCGCACTCAAACAACAACCGGGAAAGGATATTCTAGTTGGCAGCCCAAGTTTGATCGCAGCCTTAACGCAGCTCGGCCTGATCGATGAATACCAGCTCGGCGTTCAGCCAACGGTTATCGGCAGCGGCTTACCGTTATTCAAAAACATCAGGGATAGGGTCGACCTTAAGCTCTTAAAAACAAAAACATTTGGCTGCGGCGCTGTATTCTTTTACTATGCATCAACGGCTCAGAACCGGGAGCAATAGCGAGAGGTACTTATACCCAGGCTTGAGCATCTGGGAATCCTGCAACTTTGTAAATAACGAACTGGTGACAAATTACCTGACTTTGACTGCTGGTGAAAGAACCCAGTCGCTATCGCTCCCGGTTCTGACTTCACGAAACCGTTCGGTTGCACTTGACGCCCGCAACTGTTTGGTTGCATACTCTTGTTCGAAGTTATGAAACGAGATATATTTCAGGCTATTGCAGATCCGACGCGACGGGCGATCATTGCTTTGATTGCGTTGCAGGCGATGACGCCGAATGCTATTGCGGAGAATTTTAACACCTCGCGGCAGGCGGTTTCTAAGCATTTGCGGATATTGACGGAATGCGAAGTGGTGACGCCCGAGCAGCGGGGGCGAGAGATCTATTACCGCTTGGAGATCGACAAAATGAAAGAGATCGACGAATGGTTAGACCAATATAGAAAGATCTGGGAAAGCCGGTTTGAGCAGCTGGATGTGCTGCTTACCGAGTTACAACAAGAGAAACAGGAGCGAAAGATATGAAGCCAGCCGAAGCAAGCCTGCCGTCAGATACCGAGGTACTCGTCAAACGGAGCTTTGACGCTCCCGCCAAACTGGTGTGGCGGGCCTACATGGAACCGGACCTGATGCGTCGTTGGTGCGGAAGCACGCCCGGCTGGTCGATGCCGGTCTGCGAGATGGATATGCGCGTCGGCGGCGAGTATCAATGGCGTTGGCGTAATGACGAGAACAGCATGGAGTTTGGATTCACGGGCGAGGTTCTGGAGGTCGTTCCGCACTCGAAGATCGTGCATACGCAGCTCTTCGATCCGGGCAACATGGGCATTTCGATGGGCGGTGAACCGTCGATCATCACCATTACTTTCGACGAGGTCGACGGTATCACGAACGTCGCAACCACGATCAAATATGCCTCGCAGTCCGATCGCGACGCAGCCCTCGAAACCGGCATGACCGACGGTATGGAGATGAACTACAAGCGGCTCGATGAAGTATTAAGTGCAGAAGCCCGCACGTAAGTAAGGGCGTAACGCTCAACCTTCGTATTTCGCCCTTGCTCACGCGCGGCCTTCCGCACTGTTAGAAGAAATAGAGGTGCAAATGGATTTTATAGTTAATAAAGACACCAAGACGGTCACGATAACCAAAGAGTTTGATGCCGGGCTGTCGTTGGTCTGGGACGCATATACAAAGGCGGAACTGCTCGACCGGTGGTGGGCCCCGAAACCGTTCGCGTCACGGACAAAGGTCATGGACTTTGCCGTTGGCGGCAAGAGATTTTACGCGATGGTCAGCCCCGAAGGCGTCGAGCGTTGGATCGTACAGAAATATACTTCGATCACGCCAAAGACCAATTTCAAAATGTTCAATGCGTTCGCCGACGCAGAAGAGAACCTCGATTTGCCTGGCTCCGATTGGGACCTGAATTTCAGCGAGCAGGACGGAACGACAACGGTCCATATCTCTATCTATAACGAATCCTTGGAACGCTTAGAGCGGATGGTCGAGATGGGCTTTAAGGAAGGGACTATCGCTCAATTGCAAAACCTGGAAGAACTGCTCGCGAAGTTGTCGCAGCAAGAGTAAGGTGGCCATTGGGCGAAATCATCAGTCATAAATTCGATCACGCCTGCCGGGAACGCAGACGCCCTCGCCCACAACGCCGCCGCTTCGGCGGTGTGAGGAGTTGACCGGTAATTCAACGTTGCTCGATGTCCGGCGCCGTCACGCCGGAGGAACCGGCGTTGGCAAGCAAGATGCTTGCTCTCCAGTCGTCAGAACTTTTATTGACTTGGATTCGTAGAAAGAGCAAGATTAGAAAGGCAAAAACGTATGGGTTTTACAAAGGAAAATGCTGTGACGCGTGCAAGGATCGACCTTGCCAGACGTTTAAAGATAGATGCCGACGATATCGATGAAAAAAGCATTTCCGATAAAGAGTTTCCGGACATGTCGCTCGGGGCTCCGGCTGCGGGTGAGATGTCGGCGCAGATGATCGCTTACGGGTGGATCATCAAGCTCGCCGCGAAGGGCAAAACGTACGAATACAGGGCGGACAAATACCAGATCCGCCTGCACAACTTCAACGGCGAAAATTACGTCGTAGTATAAGTTTGGAGTCCCGGGGGG
>JBEBJB010000057.1:0-22821 GCA_040080065.1 Pyrinomonadaceae bacterium | reverse complement strand
GCGTTTCGTGGCGATAAACTCCGTCGAGAAGCGTTCCGGTCGGACAAACCTCAATGCAGTTGCCACATTGCGAACAATTGAGCCAACCGCCGTAGGTGCCGATGACGGTGTTGACGCCGCGATTTCCGGCCTCGATCGCGTCCTCGCCCATCCATTCGTCGCAGACGCGCGTGCAGCGTTTGCATAAGATGCAGCGCTGCGGGTCGTTGGCAACGATCGGGGATAAATATTTTTCCGGTTCGCGGTTTTTATTCTCGGTAAACCGCTCCTCGACATCGCCCCAGTCGAAGATGACTTCCTGCAGCTCGCATTCGCCGCCGCGGTCGCAGACCGGGCAATCGAGCGGGTGATTTGTCAGCAGGAATTCGCCCATCGCACGCTGGGCTTTTTCGACTTCTTCGCTCTGAGTGGTCACGACCATGCCGTCGGTACAGTTGATTGTGCACGAGGTCTGCAGCTTCGGCATTTTGTCGATGCGTACGAGACACATACGGCACGAAGCCTGGACGGCGAGGTCCTGGTAATAGCAAAACGACGGAACCCCGTGGCCGTTATCACGGCACACGTCGATCAACCGAGCACCTTTGTCGACCTCATATTCCTGTTCGTTTATTGTAACTTTTATCTGTTCTGACATTAATTCTTTCTCGAATACGCGTTCCGGAGGGCCGCGATGTGTGATCTCCGGATCTACTCGATTCGCTAAACTTCACGATCCGCTGTCAAAGACTATTTACCCTTTTTCTTCGCCGTTGTTTCTTCCGCCGGCTTCACTGCCGTTGTTTTCTTCTTCGGGCGTGTTTTGCCGAAGCTGCCTGCAAATATCTTTCCGCGTCGTGATCTTTTATCGCCTTTACCCATAACAATTAATTCCCCGTGATCATCGATTCCGTTGGTTTGCTCAAAAGTCCGATGATGTACTCCTGAATTTTCGAGTTGGCGGCGAGCTTATTGTGTTCGCCGCAAATAAAACTATTCGATCTTCCGTTAAAGATCGACGAAATTTTTGCCTTCTCAGAGACGGTTACCGCACTCAATGACCTCTGCGTAACAACACCGTCGCCGGGCGTGAACATTATCTTTTTCAAATCGTCAGCCGAAACTTTTTTGCCGTCCGACGCTGTAAATTCTTTAGGCTGAAAAAGCGTGGTCCACTTTTTCGTCCTTAAGTCCTGATAAATAACAACCGCATCGAGTGAAGAGCGGCAGTCGGATCCGATGGCATAAAAAGCAACTCCCTCGGACTTTCCATTCGCGGCGTCCAGAGCCTGGTGAAACCGCTTTGCATGGTCGAGACTGGCCGCGAAGAAGCTCTCAGCATCTTCCTTCTTCACCGCCTTAAACTCGACCGCAAATTCTTTGTCGTCCACCGCGTTCCAGCCATATTTTGCCCAAATTTTTGGGTCATATAGGTCTAATTCCAGCGGCTGCAACTTCTCATCAAATGCCCTGAACGTTCCCGGCGACGGTAAAAGCTCGTATGCCGACGGCACGGAAAATATCGTGAACTTCGATGTGTCCTGCACAAATGGCAGGTCGATCCGCATTCCGCCGAGCGTGAACCCGTTGATCAGGCCGCTCAGGCTCAGTGCCGAACCTTCGTTTGGCGTTCCGAGAAGGACGATCTTATCAAAGAGCTTAGAACCGGCCCACGTCGGTACCGCTTTCCCCGTGCCGAGATCGGCGTCGCCATACATGGCCGCATATCGCGAAATCAGCCCGCCCATCGAGTGGGCAACGATATCAAATTTCAGATCGGGCTTCTTAAGCGTTACCTTCAGAGCCTCGACCTTTTTGACCAGCAGTCTTGCGTTCTCAACGCAATCGAGCCGCCAATCGTAGGCAAAAACGTAAAGCGAATCTTCAAAACCGTTTTCAGACGGCGAATCCCACTTTTCTTCGTGGTAACCGCCGCGAACCTCCATCGCCTTAATGAACCCGCCGTAAACGTCGGTCACAGGAAATACGCCCAGCTTTACTCCTCTCAGTACATCGCCCGGAACAAGATCGTCGTAATTCTTGCTCAAGTCCGGATTGATCGGCAGCCGCAAGTCTTCAGATTTCGACTTGAACGTCCGAAACCATATCCGCTCGTTCGTCACTTTATGCCGCAACTCCGAGCCCGAAAGGCCGGGAACGAGGATCACCGGATTTTTGCCCTGGGCAAGTGCCGCAAATGAGAATGCGAGTACAGCGATCCCGATCTGTGCAAAGAACGCAACTGATCTGGAGAGTTTGTTCGCGGTCATTTACTTGTCAAACGTTCGGCTGTACGCCGTTCGAACCGGCTTTGTCGACCAGCCACTTCTTAAAATCTTCCGGAAACTGCTTGATCGCCGACTGGATCGGCCACGCGGCCGCATCGCCGAGTGCGCAGAACGATTTGCCCTCGATGTTGTCGCAAATGTCGAGCATCAACTGAGCATCTTCCGGGCGTCCGCCACCGGTTGAGATGCGATTGAAAATTTTGACAAGCCAGTCCGTTCCCTCGCGGCAAGGTGTGCACCAGCCGCAGGATTCGTGCTTGTAAAACTCGGTCAGATTCTTCGTCGTTTCCATGATGTCGACGGTCTCGTCCATCACCATCATGCCGCCTGTGCCCAGCAGGGAGCCGGCCGCGACGACGCCTTCGTAATCGAGAGTGACCTTTTTGCCGATGATCTGATCGGCGCGCATGATGTAAACGCTGGAACCGCCGGGAATCACAGCCTTCAGTTTCTTATCGCTACGAAGCATCCCGCCGCAGTCCTCGTAGATGAACTTTTCCATATCGGAATAGCCCATCGGAAGCTCGTAAACACCGGGCTTTTTAACGTGTCCGCTGATCGACCAAAGCTTTGTACCGCCGGATTTCTCGGTGCCGAGATCACGCCACGCGATGCCGCCCATCTCGATGATCTGCGGAACGGACGTAAATGTCTCGACGTTATTCACCACTGTGGGCGAAGCATAAAGTCCCTCGACAGCAGGGAACGGCGGCTTCATTCGCGGGTGTCCGCGAAAGCCTTCGAGCGAACTCAGGAGAGCGGTTTCCTCGCCGCAGATATACGCTCCCGCACCGGTGTGCGTGTGAAGTTCGAAATTCAGCCCGGACCCGAGGATGTTCTTTCCGAGCAGGCCTGCTTCACGGGCCTCGGCGATCGCGACATCCATGACGTCGATCAAATAATGGTATTCTCCGCGGGCGTAAATGTAGCCAACTGTAGAGCCCAGAGCATGGCCGGCGATGATCATGCCCTCGATAACGGCATGAGGATCGCGCTCCATCAAATAGCGATCTTTGAAACTGCCGGGCTCGGATTCATCGGCGTTGCAGACGACGTATTTGGTTTTCGGCGAATCTTTCGGCACGAATGACCATTTCAGACCAGTCGGAAAACCCGCGCCGCCGCGACCGCGAAGGGCGCTCTTTTTAACTTCCTCGATAACGTCCGCTGGCGACATCTTCAGAGCTTTTTCCAGTGATTTGTAACCGCCGGTTTCGTGATACACCTTTAGCGTATGCCCATCCTTGATGTGCATTCGTTTCAGTGACAATGGCACGCAGCCGATCGCTTTAATTTCCATTTTACTTACAATCCGCCAATATTTTGTCCACTTTCTCGACCGTCAGATCTTCGTGGTAATCGAACCCGATCTGCATCATTGGTGCCGTCCCGCAACTGCCCAGGCATTCGACCATCGTAACGGTAAACTTCTCGTCCGGTGTCGTTTCGCCGGGATGAATGCCGAGTTTCGTGCAAATGTGCTCCGTGATGTCCGGCTCGCCCATGATGCGGCACGAGAGCGTTTTGCAGATCTGGATGTGGTGACGGCCAACCTTTCGCAGGTTGAACATCGAATAGAACGTCGCGGTTTCCCACACGTCTGTAACTTCCAGGTTCAGGAATTTCGCCAGGAAATTCACGCCCGCGTTGTCGAGCCATCCGCGTTCCCGCTGGACGACAAAAAGCAGCGGGATCAATGCCGAGCGGGTCCGGTTTGCCGGATATTTTGTTAAATGCGACCTCATCTCCTCGACGACCGCCGGAGAAAACTCCGCGACTTCGTCGGTGACGAGAACTTTATCTGTATAACTTGTAGGTGTCGCTGCTGCCACTAGTGGATACCGCCTCCCAAATTCCCTACCGCGTTTTCGACCGAAGTGATGCGGGCGGTGAGACGCTCGTCGTTGTCCATGACTTGCCGTGCAATGCTGTCAGTTTTGGCGATCAGAGAGTTCAGTATACCCGTGTGCTCGTTCAGCATGCCCGTGTGCTCGTTCAGCATGCCCGTATGCTCGGCCTGTGTGTGCTGAATTTTTTGCATTCCGCCTACCAGATTTTCGAGCGTTCTGAAAAGTTCTTTTTCTTGATTTTCCGTCATGATATTTATATCGGGTCGCTCACATAGTAAATTCTTTTTCGAGAAGGACAATTTTTCGATTTATATACACTAAGTTATGCAACATGTCTTTATAGTCATCATTTCCGTCAAACATAGAAAAGATCGTGCTCCTAAAATGCTTGACCATTTTCTTTTTCTCGGCAGAGACGTCAAAACACCGAAACCTTCGTTCTAACTTGTCTAACCGTCGGAGCATGTTAAGAACTTTGAAGTTTTGATCCGCCTGCAACGGCGAAATCGGTGATTCAAATCTTAGTCCAGGATCGCTTTGCTCCATCATCGTCATCTATCAATCTCTCCAAGCACAATATCCAGCGACCCGATGATCGCCACAACATCCGCCACCATTTCGCCTTCGCTCATTACCGGCAGAGCAGCGAGATTTACAAATGAAGGCCCGCGGAAATGGACGCGTTCGGGTTTGGGGCCGCCGTTCGATTTCATATAGACGCCGAGTTCGCCTTTTGAGGCTTCGATAGGCATATACACTTCGCCAACTGGTACATTAAAGCCTTCGGCAACGATCAGGAAATGGTGGATCAGCGAATCCATATGTTTACGCATATCGTCGCGATCCGGCAAAACGATCTTTGGGCTGTCGGCTTTGATCGGGCCCGGTTTTAATCTATCCAGAGCCTGGCGAACGATTTTGTGCGACTCGCGAAGTTCGCGCATGCGAACCATAAACCTCGCCCAGACGTCGCCGTCATTTTCCACCGGCACCTCGAAATCGTAAGTCTCGTAGCCTGAATATGGGTTTGTGCGGCGGATATCAACGTTGACCCCGCTGCCGCGCAGACTCGGGCCAGTCAGCCCCCAGTTGATGGCTTCTTCGCGGTCGATCACGCCGATGCCCTTTGTGCGGCTCATCCAGATAGTGTTGCCGGTGACGAGCGTATCGAAAGTTTCGAGAGCTTCCGGGAAGTCGTCCAAGAACTGTCGGCAGCGATTATCGAATCCAGCCGGCAGATCCATCATCAGCCCGCCGATTCGGAAATAGCTCGGGGTCATACGGCCGCCGGAGGCAGATTCGATCAGGTTAAGGATCTTCTCCCGCTGACGGAAGCAGAAAAAGATCATGGACATCGCTCCGAGGTCGAGAGCGTGTGTGCCCAGCCAGACCATGTGCGACGCTATCCGCTGTAGTTCGCACATCAGGACGCGGATTATTTGAGCACGTTCCGGTATCTCCAGATCGAGGAGCTTTTCCGCCGCCATTACGTAAGCAAGGTTATTTCCGAGCGGATTGAGATAATCCATTCGGTCGGTGATAACGATGCCTTGCTGGTATTTTTTGTATTCGAAGAGCTTCTCCATTCCTGTATGGAGATAGCCGATATCAGGAACAACGTTGACAACGAGTTCACCGTCGAGTTTGAGATCCAGACGCAGAACGCCATGGGTTGACGGATGCTGCGGCCCCATCGACAGGGTCATCTCAGACTCGAGAGGCTGATCGAGAACCTCAAACTGGCTTGGAATGTTTTCTACAGCTGTCGCCATAATTAATTCAGGCTGTAAGGCTCATAGCCTCGCAACGGATAATCCTTTCTAAGTGCATGCCCGTCAAAATCCGATGGCAGCAAGATGCGTCGCAGATCAGGATGACCGTCAAATTTGATCCCGACGAGATCGTAAGTCTCGCGTTCGTGCCAGTTTGCCGTTTGCCATAGCATCGATACGGTGTGAACGTTTGGCTCGTCTTCGGTCAGCAAGACCTTCAAGCGAAGACGCTGAAAATGCTCCGTTGAGAACAAATGATAATTGACCTCAAACCGCGGATCTTCCTCAGGCCCGCGATCGCAGCCGCAAAGGTCGGCGAGCATGTCAAAATCGTGGTCGTCTTTCAGGAAAGAGCAGACTTCAACGATCGCTGTGCGCGGAACGGTGACCGTGACCTCGCCATGCCCCTCGACAACCGAGACGACCCAATCTGCATTCTTTTCCTTTATCTGTTTCACGTACTCGTGGAGTTTCTCAGTCATATAAACCTGTTACGAACTTCGTCGTCTTTCGTGCTTTGACGGCACCGAATACGGCCGCGCAGCTGTTCCGGCATCGACCTCGGCGTGCAGTTCGCGTTCGAGTGCGGTGTCTTCGGTAACCGGCAATGTTCCCGGCACAGATGATTCGCGTGATTCTGCTTCGAAAGTATCGCGTCGGTCCTTGACGGATTCCTTCATGATCTTGTCCTGAAGCATCAGGATCGCGTGCACCAGCATTTCAGGTCGCGGCGGACATCCCGGTATATAGATATCTACCGGAACGATCTTGTCGACTCCCTGCACGATTGCGTAATTATCAAATACGCCGCCCGAGGTAGCGCATGCTCCCATCGAGATAACCCATTTTGGTTCAGGCATCTGGTCGTAGACGCGCCGGAGTACGGGTGCCATCTTACGCGAAACGCGTCCCGAAACGATCATTACGTCCGCCTGCCGCGGCGAAGCCCGAAAGGTTTCCGCCCCGAAACGCGAAAGATCGTTACGCGAGCTGGCCGCGGAGTTCATCATCTCGATCGCGCAGCATGCAAGCCCAAACGTCGCTGGCCATAGACTGCTCTTGCGTGCCCAATTAACCACGGCGTCGAGATTTACAGTGACGACGTCAGGCAGCGATTCGAATAGAGTATTTTCTAAACCCATAAATCTAGTTTATCGAGTTTATAGAGTTCGTAGAGTAGTGAGTTCGATTCCCAATTCAGGACTCGATAACTCTAAAACTCATAAACTCGATAAACTCACTTTAGGCGGCCAATTTCATTTTGGCCATAGCCTCTTCACGCCGGCGTTTTGCGAGGTTTTTTGCTTCTTGTCGGGCTTCCGCACGGGCCTGAATGCCCCAATCGAACACGCCTTTCTTCCAAACGTATATATATCCGATCACCAGCGTCGCGACGAAGATCAGGATCTCGACGAACGCGATCGTGCCGTAGGCGATACCACTCAACCTTTCTTCAGCCATCAGGCTCTTAAATGCTACAGCGAAAGGGATTATGAACAGGACTTCGATATCGAACAGGAGAAAGATGACCGCGACCGTGTAAAACTTAACCGAAAACTTATCGCGTGCTCCGCCGACCGGATCTTTGCCGCATTCATACGGCATCAGCTTCGTCGCCGTGCGTTTGCGCGGGCCGATAAGCTGTGTAACGAGCAACTGGCTCGCGCCAAATCCCGCCGCGACCAAAAACATGATCGCGATAGGAACGTAATCGAAAACATTATATTCCGACATCTTCTGTTAACTTATTAACCGCAAAAAACCGTAGAAATGGCAAGCATTCCGCAAAAGATCAGCGTTTCTTGGCTCAATCTAAATCGTAGTTTAACCGTTTAGGAGTGTCAAGGCAGTCGCATCCCGAAATTTCGGCATATTATTGACAGCAAATCATTTATTCGTTGACCCTTTCGAGAGGCGTGTGATAATTTTAAAGGTGGCAGCCCATGCGCTCTTTTTCGCCGCTTTTCCTCCTCATTTCCGTTAAAATAGTTTTGTGATCTCAGGCTTCAATACAGACATTGATTATCAGGGAACCACGTACCACGTGCAGACCGAGGACAAAGGTGCGCCCGCTCGCATGATCATGACGCTTGTCTATGACAAAGGTACGATCCTCGCGAGCAAACGCTCGACCTATGAAGACCTGAGCGTTGTCGATTTCGACGAAAAAGAGGTAACGGACAGGCTTTCGCGACAGCATAAGTTGATGTGTGCCGCCGTCAAAGCAGGACGAATCGACGAACTTGTCAAAATGACGCGGGCCGCGTCCGCCGGGTCAAAGGCTAAACAGCCGGAACCGATGCTGCAGCCGGCCGACGCGGCGATGCTGGCGGAAACAATCGCCGAAACGCCGCGAGTCCCTGTTCCCGACACGGTTCCGGTCGTACCGGCTCCGCTGGAACCGGTCGTTTCTCTCCCTCAGATCAAGATCGGAGTCGTCGAGACGGAAAAACTCATTCGTGTCGTTCCGGATGACATGTTCGAGGAGGAGCTGGTCATTGATGCCGTTCATATTATTGAGGACGATGAGATCGAGATACTACCGGACGATGCCGTCGCGGTCGTCAGCGAACTCTCGGGCATGGAACGATCGGCAAATCAAAAACTCAGCCTCGAACTGCTTAGCGACAGCAAATTCAAAGGTGGCGACCGCCGAACCGTCAGCATCATGATCTGCCGCGGCACCGAACGAAAGGTCGTAACCAACGCCCAGATAATGATCAAGGTACTCGGTTCGAGCTTTCGCCCGGTTATATTCCATGCCAAAACCGACAGCAACGGCCTCGCCCGCGTTCACTTGCAGCTCCCGCATTTCCAGGCCGGCCGGGCCGCTCTTCTGATCAGAGCGATTACGGATGGTGAGGAGATCGAACTAAGACGAGTTGTGACGCCTGGCTAAGACCAAAGTTCAAATCTCAAATCTCAAATTTGAAATAACCGGATCGAAGACCGATTATTGAAGAATGCCCGAGATCCAAATTTTTCTGAATGGTGAAAAAAGATCTGTACCAAACGCGATCGACCTCGACCGCCTGCTCGAGCATTTTTCACTACCAAAACAACGCATCGCGATCGAGCTAAATAATTCCGTTGTTCGAAGAACGGATTGGCCGCGGACCATAGTCAACGACGCCGACAAGATCGAGGTCGTGCATTTCGTCGGCGGTGGGTAGAAGAAGTGGTCTTTCCCCCTTTCACTCTGTGTCCTCTGTGGCAAAATTTCTTCCTTCCTTATGTAGAATTGTTTTCTGTCTCCGCATAAGTGAAAATTGAACTAACGATGTCAGATCAATTTTCACTCGCAGGCACTACATTTTCTTCACGGCTAATAATCGGCACGGGCAAATATCGCTCGTATGACGAGATGAAGGCCGCGCATATCGCTTCGGGAGCCGAAATGGTCACCGTTGCGGTCAATCGCGTGCCGCTCGATGGCTCGACCGAATCGTTTCTCGACCACCTCTCGCCACGCATGAAGATCCTGCCCAACACCGCCGGATGCTACGACGCCGACCACGCAATCCGCACGGCCCGGCTGGCACGCGAGGCTCTCGAAACCGACTGGATCAAGCTCGAAGTCATCGGCGACCCGGTCACGCTGCTGCCCGACAACGAGCAAACGCTCGAAGCCGCTAAAGTTTTGGTAAAAGAAGGCTTTATCGTGCTGCCATACTTCACCGACGACCTGATAATGGCAAAAAAACTCCTTGCGGCGGGCTGCCCGGCAGTGATGCCGCTCGCGGCCCCGATCGGCTCGGGCATGGGCGTGCAAAACCCTTCTAACTTACGAATAATGCGTGAGCAGTTGCCCGACGCGATCATAATCGTCGACGCCGGTGTAGGCGTCCCGTCCGACGCCGCCATAGCCATGGAACTCGGCGCCGACGCCATCCTCATGAACACCGCCATCGCCGAAGCCCACGACGCCCCAAGCATGGCCACCGCCATGAACCTAGCCGTCCAAGCCGGCCGCCTCGCCTACCTTTCAGGAAGAATGCCGAAACGGCTTTACGCTTCGGCCTCGAGCCCGATCGCAGGTGCGATAAAGTGACAGGTTTTATGAGATAATATCGTAGGGTCTTAATCGGAGGTTTTCTGAATGCTTAAAACATTAACTGCCACGATTTGGCGAGAAGAAGATGGGTATGTCTCACATTGTTCCGAGTTAGATATCGCGAGCCAGGGAGAAACGGTTGAAGAAGCAAGAAAAAATCTTCGTGAGGCTGTGGAGCTGTTTTTCGAGACCGCTCATCCCAGCGAGATCACCGGTCGCCTGAATCCAGAGATTTACATCACGTCGATGGAGGTTGAAGTTGGGGCGTTTGCGTAATTTTTCGGGCGATGATGTATGCCGAATCTTGATTCGACACGGATTCCTCCAAGTTCGTCAAAAAGGCAGCCACGCTATCATGCAATTGGCGACTGAAACCTCAACCATCACCGTTCCGGTTCCACTACACTCGGAGATCCGAATCGGAACTCTGCAATCTATTATTCGCCAGTCGGGTGTGCCAAGAGCGGAGTTCGAGAACTGATGGCTATTTCTATCTTATTCTTCGGAGCTACCGCAGAAATTGCTGGTAAGCGCCAGATGTCGGCCGAAATAACGCCTGGATCGAATGCCGGTGATGTCTTCGGAAAGTTGATCGAAGGCATCCCAAAGCTGAAAAACCACCGCCTCCACTATTCCATCAACCAACAATACGCCACCGGCGACGAGATCATCCGCGATGGCGACGAGCTTGCCATCTTCACAGCAGTTTCGGGCGGGTAGGAAATCGGGTATTATCTCGTCGTGAACTTTTATGACGGAAAAGCAGTTCTATGATTGGCAAACTGTGGGTGGAACCGACGATGTGATGCGTTACGCAGCCAGCCTGTCGGATGACCTTATTTGGCGAATAGCAGAAAATGGAGACGGATTTATTTTCAGCGTGGTGACCCCCGACGAGGCTTTACGTGACAAAATAGACTGCCATAGCGACCAAAAACGCCGTCAAAGTAAACGGATAAAAGACCTCGCCGATATCGCCCGTTTGGTCGAGTCCCATCCGGAGCTTTGGGAAGTATTGCCGACCGAGCTGAGATCGCAAATAGATCAACCGGTGCAATAGCTCAATATCGCAGGCATCGCAAAACCCTATCCGAAGCATCTCTAAAAATGTTATTATCCAGAAATACGGCGGTGACGAATATGAAAAAGGCGATAGTTTTATTTTCAGCGGTTCTTTGCTTGGCGGGTTCGATGCTGGCGGTGCCTCAGCAGCAGAAGCATGTGGCTTTTGATTTTGATGGCGACGGGCGGTCGGATCTGACGGTTTTTCGTCCGGCTGACGGACGCTGGCATATTTCGCGTTCGACCGAGGGCGGTTATCAAACAACTTTCGGAGTCGCGACCGACACGATCGTTCCGGCGGATTACGACGGCGACGGGAAGACCGACATCGCGGTTTATCGTGCGTCTGAGGGAACCTGGCACATCATCGCAAGCGCGACCGGCACGATTACCCAATTCAAATACGGCCTCGGCAGCGACATTCCGGTTCCGGCTGACTACGATGGCGACGGCAAAGCCGACATGGCCGTCTATCGCCCGTCCGCAGGCCAATGGTGGATCAATCTCTCGACCAGCGGCTCGGTCACCATTCCCTACGGCGTCAAGGAAGACAAACCCGTTCCCGCTGACTACAACGGCGACGGCATCGCCGACGTCGCACTCTATCGCCCATCCGAAGGCACCTGGCACATCATGCGTTCGAAAGAGGGAAATCTGGTCGCAAAATGGGGCCTCGGCGAAGACAAACCGGTTCCCGCCGATTACGACGGCGACGGCAAAGCCGACCTCGCCGTCTATCGCCCGTCCGACGGCGTTTGGTACATTTATCAGAGCACGACGCAAGAGCCTGATTACACCAAATTTGGCCTCGCGACCGACGTGCCGTCACCCGGCGACTTCGACGGCGACGGCCGCACCGACCTCGCCGTCTTCCGCCCAACCGACGGCAAATGGCTCCTCAGCCGCTCCACCGAAGGCCGCACCACCATCCCCTTCGGAATGCAAGGCGACAAACCGGGTCAGAACCGCCTCCCGTAAGGGGGCGGACGC
This sequence comes from Pyrinomonadaceae bacterium, assembly GCA_040080065.1. Lineage (GTDB taxonomy): Bacteria > Acidobacteriota > Blastocatellia > Pyrinomonadales > Pyrinomonadaceae > OLB17. The sequence goes on along the minus strand of JBEBJB010000057.1, from coordinate 10,826 downwards.
AAACAAGTCAGAACCGCCTCCGTAAGGGGGCGGAATCCGGGTCAGAACCATCTCGGTGCGGGGGCGGAACAACCGTAAAGCAAATTCAACCGCAGCTAAACGCAAATAGCGCAGATGGGAAATTCTCCTATCTGCGTCATCCGCGTTCATCTGCGGTTAAAAATTCTTAGTCCGCCCGCTCACGCACGGGGTTCTGACCCGGCATCGCCCTCGACCCAGACCTCGCCATCTGCGTAGACTTCCTTTTTCCAGATCGGCACCGTCCGTTTCAGCTCCCGTATCAACCACTCACAAGCCGCAAACGCTGCCCTCCGATGCGGAGCCGCGACCGATATCACCACGCTCGTCTCACCGATCGCGAGCTTTCCCAACCGATGCACGATCCCCACATTCGCGATCTCAAACTCGCCCTTCACCCGCCCGATCAGCTTCTCCATCTCCTTGAGTGCCATCGGCTCATAGGCCTCATAAACCAAATACTCCGTCTCCCGAACCTCACCCGTTTCCTTCACCCGCGTAAACCGCCGCGCATACCCATCCAAAGTAACCGTCGCCCCACACCCCTCCGGCACAACCCGCCGCGCCACCGAAGTCACATCAATTGGTTCCCCAGTCAACTCAAAAAAATCCATAAAAAGACGGCGGCCAATCCTAGTCCGCAATTTCGCATTCCGCACCAGTTTTTTGCTTCACCGATAGGAGAAAGGTCTCTAGGCTATGTTTGGCGCTTTGATGGGGGGCATCGATGGCGATAAGACGACTCTTTCGCCATCTAACTTCAACAAGGCACTCCAAACTGATGATTTCGTCAATTATGGCATTCGTTTCTTCGTTGGACGGCAGGAACAATCGGTAGGTCGTGTGCCCCTTACGTTCCAGCACCGAATTAATAATATATTTGTCGTCTCCATCATCACGCGTGATAACCCAATCACCAAGGGCAAATCCGTACGCGAAAAAAGGAATGCAACAAATTTCAAAAACGTCAGCCTTAATTTGTCGAGCCCAAATCTGTTCAGAGGTGGCCAAGTCTGAGAGGCCCTGACTAGTTAAATTTGCTCCAATAATGAAGTTTGCCTTTTCCCGCCAAGCAGGGAAATCATGAATTACAATCTTTTCTTCAAGACGATTCAAATTAACACACTTCACCCTTTTTGTTGCTTAAACTCTCTATTCAGGAGATCCGAGCTTGTTCGAAAGCTACGCCCGTTACGCCCTCTTTTTCGATGTCCCGCTTGAGTGATTCGCTAACGTACAAACTGGAGGTAATTCGCCAAAGGTCAAACTCTGAGGGTTTTGGAAAAATCGAGAGCGCATTGACCTTCCGTATCGAAAACCAAGGTCTAATAAGATGATTGGTCCCAGGCACGAATGTCGTTAGCTTTTCATCCAGAACATCGTGCATAGTGTCGAAACGGACGACATAATAATCCCTGGTTTCACCTCCGCCGGATATTTTGGCGGATATCCAGTAAAGACCTTCGTCATGGAGAAGATGACGGTCTATGACTCTGCGCAGCTTGGCCGAGCAGAGCGGCCAAACAAACCTATTCGGCATATAGTCCGGCCAGATATCAGGTAGGCCAGAAAGAACCCGGCTTTCGTCCAGTCCGTCGCGATGAGGCGTGAGCTTGACCAAAGTCAGGTCAAAGGGCAACTCGCTCGACTCTACAAGCTTAGGTACCAAATCCTGCGCTAGCCCTACATCTTTTTGTGGAAATGCGCTTACGACCGGCCCCACTATGTTTTTCCAAGTAAACAAAAAATATTTAACCATTTACCAACCTGCCCTCCTCAGTAATTGGGGATTTTGAATAACCGGCTGTCTTACATAGAGATCAAACAACCGTATGAACTCGGCTTGACTTCCATTGGCGCCGTTACGAGCGTTCTGCATTCCTGTGAGAACAAATTCATGATAAGCGTTGGGGTGCCGACCGAGATGAGGCAGCGTTTGCGTATTCCAAGAACCCTTAAGGCTTAGGCCAAAGTCGTTCGCAATTTCGGCCATCTCAGGGGTAAATCTTTGATTCCTGATCGTTGCAAAATGATGATTTTGGCTTGGTAAGTCTACCGGGGCAAAAAGATCGTCGGCAACAGCACTACCGGATGAGGCACTTCCACGATACGTAGAAACCGCACTGCTTCCACCAGCCGCCGCTGCAGCGGCAAAGGGGATCATTTGAACCTGAAAAAATCCTACTTCAGCAATTTGGGCAGCGCCTTGATACGACTGCATCGTCTGATCAAGGACCTCTGAGGATGTGGGGCCTTGATTTCCAAAGATTCGTGGACCTTCCTGAGGTTGTCCCGTTTGGTATTCCGTTTGTGCCCGTCCGAAACCATAGGAAAACATATCACTTGCCGACTGAACATAGCGACCAGCTAAGTTTACAACATCGGCAATTCCATCTGAAACAACATCGACGATCGCTATCGACCCGGTGGCCGGGCCATTGATGGCAATCGGGAACGAAGGACACCGTCCACCAGGACTACCAGGACAATCGTCGTCGACAGACATACCGGTTGAGTCAGTTAGATTTATGGGATTACCAAGTACGAATGCATACCGATTCCAGCTCTGCGGATCGCCCGGACTGGCCGAGGCACTAAGCGGATCCGGCGACGTAAACCGTCCCAACGAACTGCCCATGTACCGAGCCTGGGCGAAGTCGAGGCCGGTTTCGAGGTCGCGTTCGTAGCCGGTGAATTGTTGGCGGACGCCGTCGGATTGTGGCGTTCCGTATCCTTGGCCGGTCGTACGACCGCCGACGCCCGGGCCGATCTCTTCGCCGAAGGGCAGATAGTCATGGCGTTTGACAGCACTTAGCGAGCCGGTTCTGTCAGCGATGATTCTTGGGGTCCCGAGATGATCGGTGACCAGCCATCTCACGTCGGATTGATTTATTTTGGCGACGGTCGCCGTGACCAGCAGTTGGCCATTACGATAGGCGTATTCCTTTTTGGTGTTTTGGGCGGAGCCTGCCTCGTAAACGAGTTCGCCGCCGAGTCCGTGAATGTATTTTAGCGTACCTGTGGCGACGCTGTAGCTCTGTTTTCTTTTCCCATCAGCGTCGTACAGATAGACGATACTGTCATCCTGAACGTCGTGCACATTGTGCTGGTAAAGCTTATTATCTGAATCATAAACCATCCAACCCGCATTGGTCACATGCTTGTCCCTGATCAGATTTCCGACCTGATCGTAGCACATAAGCCGCGTAGTCGTAGTCGGACTCGGGCACGTGTCACAGAAATTCTCAGTGGGCGAAAAAAGCTTGTTAGCTGCCGCCATTTTTGCCTCGTATCAAACTGCGGGCAGGCGTTGAGCGTCTGTCCCGCGTCGATGGTACGGTTGCTACATATCGTAGTCGAGACTCTGATCAAAACTATGACCGCCCGGTCTTAAAGCAGCCCACAGCCAAGGCTGCAAGGCGTTTATTTGCTGATCACGATTCTCCCTGACAAATCATCAATGCGGGCAGGGATCTGCCACTCAAACAACCGCGCTATTAATGTTGCGTCTTCACCCGCTCCTAGTGGAATACTTGACATTAATTTCCCTTTCTTTTGATCTTTAATATAGGCGTGACAATCCTGCAACGATACGCCGTTCATCGAATCAATACTCTTGTCGAGGAAATAGCGACTGACGGTTGCAATGCAGCCTTTTGCGAGAGTCTTTTCTAGTTCATCACTTGACTTCAAAAGTCTAAATTGGTTCTTGGTGACCCCTTTGATGTTTAGAGATAAACCCTCCGCTCCGGGAATCGCGCTATCAAGCATGAGCGACTTACCACTCATCAGAAGATCTTTCATAAATTCGGAGTATTCCTTGCCGTTTAGGCCTTTAGTATCGCGAATAAATGAGAAAAGCTCATCATTTTCAATAATTACCTTTCCGGAGTATTGAAGTGACGAAACCTCTAACGAAACAAAGTAACATTGTCGGCAGTCACGGTCATTCAGAATTCGATCAAAAAAAGCGGGGTCCTGAGCAAGGCTGGTTTTCGCTGACAAGAGCCAACATCCAGAGAGCAAGGCAATTGCACTCCACATTGTACAAAAATTTCTGATAGTCATAACTATACCTCTTTGTCCTAAGAACAATTATCGACGACCGGGTCTAGGTTTCAGAACTGGCTTTAATTCTGGCAGTTTGTACCCACCGTAATACTTTCTAGTTCTACTTCCGCCAAAAGAGCGAGCATCATTTTCAACTCGTACAGCATTCATTTCTCGATCACTAACAAGTATTGAAGCCGGTAGTCCTTTATAATCTTCAACAGGTAAAAATACATTTTTACCACGATCCAATCCTTGATCGAAATCATACCCGTGTCCAAGCAATTCATGAGCTAAAACAGCATAGGAAGGTGTAGTGTCGGCCGGCGCCGAACCTGATGCTTCGGATGTATATGGCCTGCCCGACCAAAAAATTGTAGAACCTGTAGCCCTTCCAGCTTTAGCGGCTTCTTCCGATGATGGTACAGCTTCATTTCGGTCTGGATCGCTTACGTCCCGCATAATAGTGTGTACCTGTCTACTGTTTTCAAGTTTAGTAATTCTTGAACCTAAATCGCTTTCCTTATCGGTGCGCAAGTCATTGAGGTAATTTCTCGCGTCTAATGCATATTGATTGTTTCCACCGTATTCATCGCCCCGCTGAAACTGTCCTTGTTTGTTGAACGTTCCCGTATACAATTTTCCATTCAAGTATTGTACCGTTTGTTCGTTCCCGTCGTCATCTAAATATCTAACGAGTATTTGTTCACCTGTCGGGTCGATGTGGTTAAGCGGATTGTTTCTTACATAGACATAAAGATTCCAACTCCTGGGGTCAGTCACATCGGTATCGTTAAAGAAGTCATCAGGACTCGTAAATCGCCCCAGCGAGCTGCCCATGTATCTCGCCTGAGCAAAGTCCAACCCAGTCTCAATATCCCTTTCGTAGCCGGTGAATTGTTGGCGGACGCCGTCGGATTGGGGGCTGCCGTAGCCTTGGCCCGTTGTGCGGCCGCCGATTCCCGGGCCGATCTCTTCGCCGAAGGGCAGATAGTCATGTCGTTTGACAGCACTTAGCGAGCCGGTTCTGTCAGCGATGATTCTTGGGGTCCCGAGATGATCGGTGACCAGCCACCTAACGTCCCCCGGGCCGGTGCGATTAGCTGGCACGGCCCTGACCAGCAGTTGTCCGTTTCGATAACCATAGGAAACTGACTTTGATTTATAAGGAACGTCATAAAGCAGTTCGCCCCCAAGCCCGTGTACGAAATCTTGTACCGGTTTTCCGACCGCATTCAATACCTGCTTTCGTTTTCCATCCGCGTCGTAGAAATAAGTAAGCGTATCACTCAGATCATTACTCCGGCTATGCTGCCACATCTTGTTCTCAGCATCATAAATCATCCATGCCGCATCGGTTACATGCTTGTCACGAGTAAGATTCGAAATTCTCGCTAGGCGAATAAAGCCTGTTCGCCGCCGCCATTTGAGAAATATTGAACTGGGAGTCCGACCAATTAATAGAATCGCAAGATCGCAAGACTGACCCCGATTTCCCGATTTCCAAGACTGACCCCGATTTCTTTTAATTAAACCGGAGGAGGTTGGTTCTTTTGTCAGACATCAACGCACCTATCCGCTCACGTCGTTTGACCCGACTCTTTTTGTTAGGGATCGTGTGCCCTCACGACTTTTTTCAGTTTGCGAGGTGATGGTTCGCTCACCTTGTTGCTAGGTAGTGCAGTTTTGCGATTAGGATTCAGGTCCGTTATCTCACTCGGTACGACGTTTTCATAGATCTTATAAACTAATAGCGAGTCCAATACCCGTTTCTTTACAAAGGCTTTTTCTTCATCAGAAGCATCGGGCTGGAAATTGATGGCTTCCCCCTCGAAACCGTCGAGATCAATTTTGACAATACTCATCATACCAGGAAGCAGCGAGTGGCCTGAGCTGTTTGGCCTCGGATCGGGGATGCCGATAGTTGTCCTGTGAAATTCAAGAATTTCTTTCCAACCAGTCCCTTTCTTAAAAAAAAATACAAGCCCCGCTTGAACGTTCGGCCCCATCTGATTTAATTGGTCATCTTGTTGAGCCCCACAACTATGAGCGCATCCAAATGTGGAAAAGCAAAATGTCAGAATTAAGAGAAAATTTCTTGTCATACCGGCTCCTATTTTAGCATTAACGTATTCGTCTCATTGGCTTCGTCAAATCAGACGGCTTAGTTTCTCTATGCTCAAACAATGTTATCGTTCTTACGCTACCATCCGACATACCAATATAGGCGTAACCCCCAACGGATGGAAACAACCTTGCTTCAGCCGTTGCGGCGACTCTTATATTGTCTCCACTTCCAGTAATCGAGATTCGCGCCTGCGTATCTATTGTGCCCTTTGGCACAAGCGCATTCGCTGTTTTAGAAATTGCTGCTGGAACGCCGCCGAGACTTTCCGCCGCAGCGCTTGCGGCTGTGGCAGCCGTGCTTTGACTGGCTACCTGAGCTCCGTTTGCCCCGTTGCGTAGTCCGACATTCAAAACAGTCTCGGTCATTCGGCCATCGCCAAACCCAGCGGATCCCTGTTCCGCAGTAGAGTAACCGCTAACATTGATGTCGCCACGCGATTCTCCCGTTGGAACTGGAACCAAATCCGTGACTGTTCCAGGTACCGAGACCGTACTCGTTGCCTTTACGGTCTCCCGTACATCGTGATTGATTGACGTTTCCGTCGCAGTAAGAACGAGACTAACTCTCATCCTCGCTGAAGCATCTGAATTTGAATCATGAGTACGGTTATCGCCATTGCCAATACCGTTGATTTTCGGTGCTGCAATAAATGCTTCGACGCAAATGCCAACTTGACCTGGGCTCAGACTTGGCTGCGGACATAGGCCATCGGGATCCACAAACTTCGTCGGATTATTAATAACATACGTGTACCGATTAAACGTCTGCGGGTCTGTGGTCTTGCCAGACGCAAGCAGGGGATCAGGCGACGTAAACCGTCCCAACGAGCTGCCCATGTACCGAGCCTGGGCGAAGTCGAGGCCGGTTTCGAGGTCGCGTTCGTAGCCGGTGAATTGTTGGCGGACGCCGTCGGATTGGGGGCTGCCGTAGCCTTGGCCCGTTGTGCGGCCGCCGATTCCCGGGCCGATCTCTTCGCCGAAGGGCAGATAGTCATGTCGTTTGACAGCACTTAGCGAGCCGGTTCTGTCAGCGATGATTCTTGGGGTCCCGAGATGATCGGTGACCAGCCACCTAACGTCCCCCGGGCCGGTGCGATTAGCTGGCACGGCCCTGACCAGCAGTTGTCCGTTTCGATAACCATAGGAAACTGACTTTGATTTATAAGGAACGTCATAAAGCAGTTCGCCCCCAAGCCCGTGTACGAAATCTTGTACCGGTTTTCCGACCGCATTCAATACCTGCTTTCGTTTTCCATCCGCGTCGTAGAAAAAAGTAAGCGTATCACTCAGATCATTACTCCGGCTATGTTGCCACATCTTGTTCTCAGCATCATAAACCATCCACGCTGCGTCGCTGACATGCTTGTCACGAGTAAGATTCCCGCTCCAGTCATAGCACATGAGCCGAGTAGTCCTCGCGGAATCGCTGCACGACCAATAAATATTCTCACCCGGCGAATAAAGCCGGTTCTGATCGGCCATCTGGGACGTATAGAACTGAGGAGCCGGAGCATTCAGCGTCTGGCCGGCGATGATCATACGATTGCCATATCGATCGTAGTCAAATGTTTGCTTGATTGTCGGCGAACCCGGATTTTCCGTTACAGAAGTAACCCGATTGAGTGAATCGTAAGTGTAATCCTGCGTGTAAGTAGTCCCCGTCGAGGGCAATTCGATGTTTTGCCGCAGCAAATTCCCATTGTTATCCGGCCCGCTACCACCGTTTGGGGCGTAATTGCTGCTGTAATAATTGACAATCGCCCCGCGGTTGCCGTCCGACAGACTTGGAGAGGTGCCGAGACGGATATCCCAAACCTGCCCGCGGCTATTGAACTGCTGCTTATGATAAAGTGGTGTCGTCGTTCCAAATCGCTCGTTCTGCGTTGTGCCGAACGCCGTGTATTCAAACGTGTCCGCATAGGTCATAGCAGTGCCGCCAAGATTGCCTTGAAACGAACTCAAATGACCAGTCGAGTCATAAGCATAGCTGACCGTATTGCCGGAGGGATACGTCATTGAAGTAACTCCACCGGCAAGGTTATAGTCGTAGCCAATATCGTAGTAGCTTGCTGTTAATTCACCGATCCATTGTCGAAATAGGTGCGGACGCCCCATAATATCGCGATCCATGTACTCGTTTACCGTCATCTCGCGCCATGCGGAAAGGTAAGTATATCCTGTCTTCGAACTCGCCAACTGGCCCTTACCATTGGTTCCAGTATCGTAAAAGTACTTTGCTTCATACGTTGTGCCAACGCCCGAGCCAAGAGGGAAACCCGGCGAATTGTGTGTCGTTGCCCCTACACTTTCCGAACCGTTGTACCAACGCCTGCTGAGCCGATTTAGAGCATCGTAGGCATAATGGGTTGACGCTCCTCGTGCATCCGACCTAACTACCAGATTTCCACCATTATCATACACATACGCGACCGTCCCTGACTCCGGATTGTCGGCGCTCGTCAGGCGCGACATCGCGTCATAATGGAAGTTGCGTGTCTGGATACCCTGTATGACGGTTGTCAGATTGCTGAGATTGTCATACGCGTAAGAGGTTGCCTGATTAGGGGCGGAGATAGAACCGAGACCGGCCGTAGTCGGTTCGTCAACCCTTTTCAGTTGGCCGAGGGCGTTCGAGACTGAACGGCGTTCTTTTAGGGCCTGATCCTTTACGGTCACGACCGAACCGATTTCACTTCCAGATGTTGAAAGACCATATAGCGTTTCCACAACCGCACTATCAGGAGTGGTCACTTTCCACAATCTGCCAGCCGCGTCATATGTGTTCGTCGTCCACTCCAGACTCGAGGAGCACGTCGGGTTCGGGATATTTCTGAATGGATTCGATGCTTGCGACGGTCGACCCATGTTGTCATAACACGTGAGCGAATAAACATCGCCTTGAGGATCGACGGATTGGGATTTTACGGCGCGGCCGAGTCCGTCAAAAAATGCATAACCCTCTTTCCACGTAGAAGCATCGATCTGCGACCGGCTTTTAACAAATCGGGTCGATTCGCTCGTTCCGGCACCATATTCTGTAATTGTTTGATGTCCGTTCGGCGCAGTTACCTTTCTTACACGCATTAACGGGTCCGGGACCAGCGTAACCGGATCGACGTATGAGATCGTAGTCGTCTGATTATTTGCATCTACCGTGGATGTTGGAAGACCGGTGGGGAAATCGTACGCTGTCGAGGTTGTAAATGACGTGGCCGATCCGTTCAAGCCCGAAGGATCCGGGACCGGTGTGATCACGCTTGTTGGATACGCGTAGTCATAAGCGGACGAATAAACCGTTTGTGTTAGGTTGCCCCTTGCGTCCCATGCATAACGCAGATTGCCCATTCGGTCGTACTGCGCGTTTGTCTCGATAAATTGATTTGTGCTTATATCGGTCCATGTCTTTGTTTTTGTGACGAGGCCCAGCTTATACGTATTCGGATCTTCCCAACGAGTCGACGTCAGTTCGACTAAGGGGAGGACTCCGTTGATGTCGTCATAGAAAATTTGTGTCCGAGCCTTAACCACGCTCGGATTCGCCGGGTCAAGTATCTGTGTCTGTGTCACAAGGCCGTTAATGTTTCGGCTCTTGTAATTTACATCGTAAAGATACGTCATGTCGGTCAGCGTGGCTGGAGTGGCTCCGGAGAACCAAGTTACCGCCGAGCCGATGTTGGATGACGCGGCAGTCGATGCATTGACTGATACATAATGATAGCTCTTTTGCTGCTTTGGATTTAGGCTTGAGAAATATGCGGGATCGCTGCTGCCGACCGGATCGGTTGTGTCGTAAACCGTTTCAGTCATCGTCGCTAATGCGTTGACATTGCCTGGTTCAAATATGATCGAAACTTCCTTCGTCGGTCGCATATCCCGAGTTGCCCCGCCCCAGCCGCCGGCTAATGGCCCGGTTATTACGTAGTCGGTCAGCTTGCGGCTGATCAGGTTATGACTTGGCGAACTGTCGTAAACCCTGTCTTCGGAAGAGCGTCCTGTCGTTTCATTTCCAAAACCATAGGGCCGCCATACCATCGGATCATCCTCGTGTGCAATATATTGTTGGGTGTACGAAGAGTCTGGCGCGGTTGTTGTTACTATGTACTGGCCGCCAGAGCGACCAGCAGTGTAAGTCCAAGCCACTTCGTCGCTTCCGTCTCCTTTTGCGCTTACAAAGCGGTTTGTAACTCCCCGGTTTGCTTGGTTATAGGCTGGGCTCGCATTTTGCACCGGATCGATCGTTCCATATACGAACCGCTCGTACGCACCGGTCGGATAGGTGATCTTCGTAATTTCTCCGTAGTAGTTGTACTTGAATTGGTACGATTGGTTATTCGGCAAAGTAACCTTAGTCAGTAGAATCGGATTGAATGGGGGTGGCGGCGTTTCACTCGCCTCGCATACACGAATCTCTGCCGGGCCATTTATGAACAGACTCGGACCACTAATATTAATTTCTTGACTTCCGTTGCAATAGATACCACTCCGAGATCTTAGGGTCTGATCGGTAAAAGCCTGATCAAGAGCGTCTTCGCCGGAGCTAGTATCGAAAGTTGTGGAAGAGGGTAAAAAAGAAAGTAGCGTATCCTTGTTTTGATCAAAAAACAAAACGGTCGATAAGGACCGAAGGAGGA
>JBEBJB010000019.1:0-91271 GCA_040080065.1 Pyrinomonadaceae bacterium | reverse complement strand
GAGTTCAGGTTTAACCACCGATTTGGCGACCTTTATAAAACACTCTTGTCTATGTTGAGAACTCAGCCTCTTTGATGCTTAACTACTCTAGACCCTAAATTATTGCAAAATCTCAAAGGCGGACATTCACATCAACAATCCTGACCTTTTTTTCAAGTATCCAGCACTACGCATATCAAGTCAAGCATCAAAACACCTGAGCGGCCAGTTTGCGCGAGGTTGGCTTATTCTCTAAAATCGAAACTTCATAACAAAAAACAATGGCGATCGAGATCGAAAAAAAATACCGTATCGACAAAAAGATCATTGTCGAGCTAACCGCAAAACTCGGCGAGATCGGGGCCGCATTCTCGTACGAAGTTTTCGAGGAAAATTATCTTCACCGTGGCGGGTTGCTCGACGGGCGTTCGGCCACATTGAGGCTGCGCAGAACCGATTTCCGAACTACGCTGACCTACAAGGAAAAGGTTCAGACCGAGAACGATTTCAAACATCAGATCGAATTCGAGACTGACGTTTCGAACGTTGAAGCAACAGAGAGTATTATCGAAAAACTCGGCTACAAGCTCTCAGTTATCTACGAAAAGCACCGAAAAGCATGGGATTTCAATAATGTCGAGATCGTGCTCGACGAACTCCCCTTCGGCTACTACATGGAGATCGAGGGCAGTGTCGAGGACATCGACGTGGTTGAGAAAATGCTCGGCGCCGATAAATTTGAGATCGAACCACGCGGCTATCCGCGTCTATCAGCCAAGTACGGCAAGCCAAACGCTGAAGGCATTACCGAATCCCGATTTGCCAAGACAACCGCCGTCTAGGACGGCGTCTCAAGCCCCACAAAATGCATCTGTGAGTCAAATCCGCCTTTTGTGCGGCTCGACACACGCTTGTACGATCCGTCGGATTGCAGCATCCGCGCGTTCATTTCGTCTTTCAAATACGATCCTAGCACCGTTTCTTTTAAATATTCTCTGATCTCCGGATCGAGTATCGGTGTTACGACCTCGACGCGCCGGTCAAAGCTGCGGTGCATCAGGTCGGCGCTGCCGATATAAACTTCCTCTGCGTCGCCGCCGCCGTTGGCGAAATATAGAATGCGGCTGTGCTCCAGGAAACGCCCGATGATCGAACGCACACGGATATTCTCGGAAAGTCCTTTAATACCAGGCCGCAATGCACATATTCCGCGAATGATCAGCTCGATCTCTACACCGGCTTTTGACGCTTCGTAAAGCTCGTTGATCAAAAGCGCGTCGGTGATGCTATTGACCTTGATGGCAATCTTTGCTTCTTTGCCCGCGAGCCTGTGCTTTTTCTCGCGGCGGATGAGAGCGATCAGGCGTTCGCGTAAGTTCAGCGGTGCGACGATCAAACGCTTGTATTTGTCCTGCTGCGAATAACCGGTCAGAAAATTGAACAGGCTCGAGGCATCTTCCCCGATCTCGTCGTTGGCAGTGAGCAGGCCAAGATCGGTGTAGATCTTGGCCGTGAACGGATTGTAATTGCCGGTCGCAAGGTGAACATAGCGAACGAGCTTTTCCTTCTCACGGCGAACAACCAGCAGCACTTTCGAGTGCGTTTTGAGGGTCGAAATGCCGTAAACGACGTGAACGCCCTCGTTCTCCAAACGCCGTGCCCACTCAATATTATTTCCCTCGTCAAATCTCGCCTTTAGCTCGACAAGCGCTGTCACCTGTTTGCCCAAACGGCTCGCACGCATCAGCGAATTGACTATCGGCGAGTCCTTTCCGGTGCGGTAAAGACAGATCTTGATGGCCTGCACATCAGGATCTTCCGCCGCCTCGGCGATAAAATCGGCAACGGTGCTGAACGAAGTATACGGATGGTGCAGCAGCACATCCTGCTTTCGCACGACCTCGAAAATGTTCTCCTTTTTATGAAGCGGAGCCGGAGTAATCGTCGTGATCGGCTTTTCCTTGAGTTTCGGCCTGTCCAGCGAATAGAGCTGCATCAGGTCTGGAATATCGACAAAGCCATCGACCCGTTCGACCTCTTCCTCAGTCAGATCTGTCCCGCTCATCAGGAGCTTGATCATTTTCTCCGGCATCGCCGCGGCTACCTCGAGCCTAACCGCAAAACGATCGCGCCGACGCTGCAGTTCGCGTTCGAGCGTCCGCAGTAGATCACCGGCCTCGTCCTCGCGAAGTTCGATATCGGCATCGCGGGTCACACGAAACAGGAACGCCTCGCTCGTTTTCATGTGCGGAAAAAGCTCAGCGACGTTTGCCGAAACGACTTCCTCGAGCAAGGCGTAACGGCCCGCACGTTCGTTGATCGGGATCAAACGCGGAACGGTCGGCGGCAGTTTGATCCTAATAAAACGCTTCTGTCTGAACAGATGCTTGAGATTCGCCTGCGTAAATGCCCGGTTCGGTTCGATATAAAGGCCTAGATTTATGCTCAAATTCGACACATAGGGAAACGGATGGCTCGAATCGACCGATTGCGGCGTCAGGATAGGAAACAGATTGTTGTGAAAATATTTGTCGAGCAGTTTTTTCTCTTTCGTATTCAGGCTCGAATACGCCTCGACCGTGATTCCCTCTTTCTGGAGCGCCGGAAATACATTTTCGCCGAGGTACGAGACCTGCCGCTTGAGCATCGGCCGCAGGCGTTTGTAGAGTTCCTCAATCTGTTCCTTCGCCGTCATTCCGTCGGGAGACGGCTCACCAACTCCCTCAGCGATCTGCTCCTTGAGACCGGAAACGCGGATCATGAAAAACTCATCGAGGTTGGTTGCAAAGATACAAAGAAACTTTAGCCGCTCCAGCACCGGCAGGCTGTCCTCCGTCGCTTCGTCGAGCACGCGCCGGTTAAACTCAAGCCAGCTCAGCTCGCGATTGAATAGCGGCTTGCCGTCGAATTCCGGTACTGGTAGCGGAGCCGGAGTCGGTGCGGTTTCGATCGAAGAAGGAGGAGTAGCCTTAGGTTTTTTCACAGCGTCTGACGTCATAGATGGCGGCAAGATTATAAAAGAAAGCCTCGGCCATCGTAAAGAAAATGGATGTTAACTTTTTTCGGATTCGTTTCGGAATTGTAACTCATTATTCGCGGATCGTAACAATTCTCGGGTCATCACCATCGCCATCAATGCATACCTTAAGCGTATTCGGCAATTTTGTATCTCCCAACCGGTCCGCCCATTCGATGATCGTCAGCGCCCGCTCATTCTCAAGTATCTCATTTAATCCGACCGCCTCAGCAATATTTATCGCCGCGTCGAGCCGCCACAGATCGATGTGATAAACGTCAAAAAGCTCGGTCTCGTACAAATTCACCAACGTAAAACTCGGGCTCGTCACTTCATCGATATCATAATCAAGCCCGCTCATAATGCCTTTCGTAAGCAAAGTCTTCCCCGCACCGAGCCCGCCAAAAAGCAATATCACCTCGCCGCCATTTAGGCCCTGAGCGATATCTTCGCCGATCGAGAACATTTCTTCTGGTGTTTTAGCGGTTAGTTCGCGGTTCATTCGATCGGCAGTCCCACCTGCGTAAACCACAACAGCTTGTCCCAATAACCGTGCTGTAGAACTATCAGTTCGTCGCGAAACGTGAAAAAACCACACCCGCGTATCTCGAACTTCCTGCCCGTCGGCTGATTGCCGTAAAACTCGCCCAGAAAAGTCCCGCCGCCGACCCATTCCCAAGCCGCCCGGTCGCCGTCCGCGATCAGGTTCTCAACCCGCGACCACGCATCGGGGAAACCACGGAAAAATTCTTTGGTGTCGGCCGCGATCTGTTCGATACCAACTGCCGGCTCGCCCGCCGCGATCTGAAAATTCACCGCATCCGCAGCATAACAGCCGATCACACTCTCCACATCACAAGCCTGAAAGGCCGCGATCCAGTTTTTTAGATGTTCTCTTGAGGTCATATCTATTCAAACTCCGCAAACACATCCACCAAACATTCCCGCACATCCGACGCCGTCATCACGCGTTTGCCGTACCTTCTCTCCGCTACATCGCCAGCCAGTCCGGCGACGTAAACCGCCGCGACGACCGTCTCAAAAATATCGATCTCGAATTTAACGGCTTGGGCGACAAATCCCGCGAGAATGCCTGCCAGCGTGTCGCCATTCCCAGCCTTTCCAAGCCCGGAATTTCCGGTCGGATTCACCACCACACGCCCGTCAGGCGAACCGATCAAAACCCGCTCGCCTTTCAGGACGAGGATCACGTTATTCGCAACCGCATACTCCCGAACCGCCGCAACTCGATCCCTGATCGCCTCTTTGTCATCCGTCCCAAGTAGCCGCAAAAACTCGCCTTCGTGAGGTGTCAGAATGAGCGGTACACGGCTCCCCTCCTTACGAAGGAGGGGTGTCGGCTGCTTTGAGCCGACGGGGTGGTTCTCTACTCTCGGTTCCGCGTACGTTTGTTCACTCCGCGACGAGAGAACCACCCCGTCACCCAAGCCTTTTGGCAGACTAAAAAACCACAACGCCCCAGCATCCACAACCACCGGGACCGTCCGCGTCTCAACTATCTTGCGAACCAGTTTCTCAACGCCTTTATCCGTCGCCTTCAAACCTGGGCCGATGAGTATCGAATCAGCCTGCCGGATCGCGTCCTCATTCGTCGCAAGCGCATCCGAGCTAACCTCGCCGTCCATCTCAGAGAGCGTCCCCACGATGACCTCCGGAATGACTCGCGAAGCGACCTCAACCTTACACGAAGCCGGAACCAACAAC
Organism: Pyrinomonadaceae bacterium; assembly: GCA_040080065.1. Lineage (GTDB taxonomy): Bacteria > Acidobacteriota > Blastocatellia > Pyrinomonadales > Pyrinomonadaceae > OLB17. Next base: position 86,551 of record JBEBJB010000019.1, on the reverse strand, counting down.
GTCGTCAGCCCGACCCCCGACCGCATCGCCGAATTCCCACACATCACCGCCGCCCCGGAATAGTCCTGGAAACCGGCTACGATCAAGGCGTGGCCGCGTTTGTTTTTGTAGTCGTTGCTGGAAAATGCAGTCTCCTCAAGCCAGCTCGACGCATCGTCCCGCTCGGCGAGATAAAGCTGTGACGGCTGTTCATCGATCAGATCCGGCTCTGAGCCGATCTCGGCCACGATCAGTTCGCCGTTGAACCGCGCTGCTCCGGGCAAAACGTTTCCCGCTTTTGGTGCTGTGAATGTAACCGTCACATCCGATTGAAACGCTATATCGAGTTGCTCGCCCGTATCTGCGTTCAGGCCGCTAGGAATATCAATGGCTACCCGCAATCGTGGCTTTCGTTCGGTGTCTTCGCCAAGAAAGTTCAGTTCGTGAATTACGTTATATAACCAGATCTCAAGTGACCTGGTCAGGCCGGTTCCAAATATCGCATCAACTACAATATCGGCGTCTTGCCAATGATGAAGTTGAAATGTATTCCACGCATCCTTTGACTCGATCTCGTGCATTTCACAAAAAAAACTCGAGAGCACATCATCGTATTCAAAGTCCTCAGCGCAAAGGACACCAAAATTCGTCCGGGCATCGCCTTTTGTATCTTTGACCCTTCCAAAGAGCACGACGTCGATGTACGCTCCCGCGAGGCTCAATATCCTCGCCAAAGCCGCTCCATCCCCACCATTATTCCCTTTCCCGCACAGGATCAATATCGACTTACCCTTGACCGAACCGCCAAGTTTCTCGGTAATAACACGCGCGACAGCGTGGGCGGCGTTTTCCATCAGGAGGATCGATGGAATGCCGTACCGATCGGTCGTCAGGCGGTCGACCTCTCGCATTTGTTCGGCTGTGAGGACTTTGATCATTTATCTCGCACCGCAGATATAAAATTCTTTCGGTTTCGCTGTTAACAATTCCTAATAATATAGCATCTTTGAAGGAGCTTTTTGTCCCACCCTGGGACAAGATGGGACCGGGTCCAGACTCCGCAAACACGGAACAAGACGAGAAAACCCTTAGCAGATCTCTGTTTTCCGACATCCTTAGATCGGGAAGCCGCGCGATTTCTGCTAGAATCCCGTCATGCGATTTTTATTTCTGATAACGGCGTTAATGATCGCGCCATCGCTCAATGTGTTTAGCCAGTGTTCACAGACAGCGAAGGAAGTAAGGCCGGTATTTAGTGAGGCGGCTGCGAAGGAATATTCCAAAAATCTTGAGATTGCGGCTGCACTATTTGCGAGCGATCCGTCTGCCGATAACGCAATCTGGTACGCGCGGCGAAAAGGGTATCTCGGCCGTTACAAGGACGCGATCGACGCTCTGACGATCGCGATCGGGAAATTCCCAAACGACGCGAGAATGTACCGCCACCGCGGGCATCGCTACATCACGCTGCGTTGTTTTGACGATGCGATACGCGACTTTGAAAAGGCAGCAAAGCTCATAAAAGGCAAGCCCGACGAGGTCGAGCCGGACGGAATGCCGAACGCCCAAAACACGCCGACCAGCACATTACAGTCCAACATCTGGTACCACCTCGGCCTGGCCTCTTACCTGAAAGGCGACTTCAAAAAAGCGATCGAGGCTTACAAGGAGGGGATGAAAGTCTCGAAAAACAACGATATGCTCGCGGCGATGTCGCACTGGCTCTATATGGCCTACAAGCGAAGCCAAAAACCTGTCGATGCCGGACGGTTGCTGGATGCGATAGGCGGTGATTTTGAGGTGATCGAAAACGAGGATTATCTAAAGATGCTGCGGCTATATCGCGGCGAAGTAAAACCGGAAATGCTGCTCGAATCATTCGGCGAAAAGGCCGAAACCCTCGGCAACGCCTCGCTCGGCTACGGTCTCGGAAATTGGTTTCTCTACAACCGCGACAAGGTGCGGGCGATGAGCATTTTCCGCAAGATCACGGCGGGAAATCAATGGGCGAGTTTTGGATATATTGCCGCAGAGGCTGAATTGAGGCGATAACAAATATTGTCAATGATCGTTATTTTCGCTAAGCTAGCTGCGTGATTTGAATAAAAAACATGAACGCTTCACTAACACCCGAACCTGAGAATTACGTAAACGAAAAAGTTAAGTCTGGCCGATACAATTCCGCGAGTGAAGTCCTTCGAGAGAGTCTTAGACTGTTGCAAGATCATGACGAACTCCAACGCATCCGCCGCGACGAACTGCGCCGGGAGATCATGATCGGGGTTGAGCAGATAAGAAACGGAGAATCGGTCACACTGCGTTCAAAGGAAGATTTTGATAATTTTGCCGACGATGTCAAAGCCCGTGGGCGGAAAAAAATAGCCGAGAGATCACAAAAGGTCGGATGAATATTCCTTATCTTGAAAAAGTATTGGTTTCCGACCAAGCGAAGGCGTAACCGCTTCTCAGGATGTTAGTCTGACGGGCGGACCAGCTTTGCGAGTTCGCGCTTCAATAGCTTTCCGGTCGGGCCCATTGGGATCTCACCGAGAAAAAAGACAGATTTTGGGCATTTGTAGTCGGCGAGGTGCTGTTTGCAGAAGGCGATGATCTCGTTCTGATCTGCCGTCGTCCCGGGTTTCAGAACGACGAACGCGGCGACCTCTTCGCCGTAGAGCTTGTCGGGAACGCCGATGACCGCGGCCGATGCGATTGCCGGGTGCGTGTATAGCAGGTCGTCGATCTCACGCGGATAAATGTTCTCGCCGCCGCGGATTATCATGTCGGATTTGCGGTCGGCAATGTAGAAAAAACCGTCAGTATCGCGGTAGCCGATATCGCCGGTGTGAAACCAGCCGTGCGCAAACGCCTTGGCCGTCGCATCGGGATTTTTGAAATACTCCTTACAAATATTCGGCCCGCGAAGCACGATCTCGCCCAGTTCTCCGTCCGGAACGTCGTTGTCAGATTCGTCGACGACCTTCATCTCGTTGCCGATCGCCTGGCCGCACGAACCGGGACGGCGGTTTTCATTTGGCGGGTTAAAGGTCGAGCGGCAGGTCGATTCCGACAGGCCATAGCCCTCGATCACGAGGCAGCCGAAGGTTTCTTCGAACTGTTTGAGAACCTCAGCCGGAACCGGAGCCGAACCGCACATGGCGAATCTCAGAGTCTGGAGTCGCGAGTCTTGAGTCTGGAGTCGGCTTGGCTCGGGACTGCCGGCCCCAGACTCACGACTGGTAAGCAGCATCGACAGCATCGTAGCGACCGAGCCGAACGATGTGATCTGATATTTTTCGATCCAGTTCCAGAATCGCGAGGCTGAGAACTTCGGTGCAACGACGCTCGAACCGCCGGCAAAAAGCGGCGTCATTGTGGTGACTGAGACGGCGTTCATGTGGAATAGCGGCATGACCGTCAGCAAACGATCGTCGGGGCCGAAGCCCATCCATTCGGAGATCTGTTGGGCGTTTGCGATAAGATTGCCGTGGGTCAGGAGGCAGCCTTTCGGTTTGCCGGTTGTGCCTGAGGTGTAGATTATGATGGCTTCGTCGTTGGTTGCCAGCTCGCACTGCTCCAGGGTTTCGCTGAAATCTTTTGTGGCGGTTTGGACGTTATCGAAGTTCACGACAGGCAGACTCGCGGGCAAGCTGCCCGCGGTCCAGTTGGCGAGCATCAGTTTTGATTCCGAGTTGCCGACGACCCATTCGATCTCTTCGGATTTGAGCAGCGAATTCACCGGCCCGGCGAGAGCACCGATCTTCCAGCAGGCGAAATAGGCGATGACGTATTCGGCGCAGTTCGGCATCAGTAGGCTGACGACATCGCCTTTTTTGATGCCGTGCGAGCGGAGCATGTTTGCGGTGCGGTTTACGACACGGTCAAATTCCGTGTACGTCCACGTCCGGGCGTCCGCCTCGGAAAACAGGAAGATCTTGTCCGGAAATTCCGCAGCCCGTTCCTCAAGTAACTGTCGCACGTTGTTGCTCATCGGTTTTGAGTTTAATATACGACTGTTATTTTCGTCTCGCAGAACATTAGAAAAATTTAAAGGAGATCCCTCGTGATCAGAAAAAAATACTTAATCGCATTAACATTGACGGTAGTTTTCATAGCAGCAGCGAACGCTTGCCAGAAAACGGACTATAAGAATACGGCAACCAATTCGAATTCAGCCTCAGCTAATACAAATACCGCAGTAAATACGGCCGCGCCGCAAACGCCGGTTAACCAGTCGTCCGACACCGGCAGCGGACCAACGAGCGCCTACAAGGCCGCGTATGCAGCCCGCAAAAACAAAGACATCGCCGCACTTAAGAAACTCATGTCTAAAGATATCATCGATTTTCTGACCATGATCGGCGATGCGGATCCGAAAAACAAGCAGACTTTGGACCAGGTTCTGATGGAAATGTGCGAACGCCCGCAGGGGTCGACGCCTGATACCCGCAACGAGAAGGTCGAAGGCGACAAAGCAACCCTCGAGTATCTCGATGAAAAAGGCGAATGGCAGATCATGGATTTCATCAAAGAAGACGGAGCCTGGAAACTGACAATCGACAAAGCTGACAAAGCACCTGCCGGCGAAGGCCCTGCTGGAGATAAAAAGGATAAGAAATAGCGTTATGGCAACCTATCGCAGCTTTATTGCAGGCAAATGGATCGATTCGATATCGGGTAAGACGATACCGAATATCAATCCGGCCAACACGAACGACATCATCGGTCATTCCGAGCTTTGTACACGCGAAGAGGCTCGGAGCTCGGTCGAGGCGGCTTACAACGCCTTCAAAGGCTGGAAAAAAATTCCGGCGCCGCAGCGTGGACGCATCATCGCCAAAGCCGCACGGCTGATGGAGGAATACAAGGAAGAACTCGCTCAGATCCTCACGCGTGAGGAAGGCAAAACGCTTTCCGAATCGCGGGGCGAGCTGACGAGGGCGATAAATGTTGTCGAATTCTGTGCCGGCGAATCGCGGCGGATGAACGGCGAAACGATCCCGAGCGAGCTGCCAGCCAATTTTGCCTACACTATCAAGGAGCCCCACGGCGTCGTCGCCTGCGTGACGCCGTGGAATTTCCCGATCGCGATCCCTGTGTGGAAGATCGCTCCGGCATTAGTTGCGGGAAACACCGTTGTTTTCAAACCGGCATCGAATACGCCGGCCACGGCCGTTCGATTGACTGAGATATTTGCCGAGGCAGGAATTCCCGACGGCGTACTCAATCTCGTGATCGGTTCCGGCTCTGAGGCCGGAGACGAGATCGTGAATCATCCGGCCGTTCGGGCGATATCATTCACCGGGTCGAGTGAGATCGGTTTCAAAATGTACGAGCAGATCGCTCGTCGCGGCATTCCGTTTCAGGCCGAAATGGGTGGGAAAAATCCTGTCGTCGTCCTCGAAGACTGCGACATCGACCTCGCGGTTGAACACACGGCCCAGGGCACCTTTGGCTCGACCGGGCAGCGTTGTACCGCGACCTCGCGAGCGGTTGTGATGGAATCGATCGCGGACAAGTTTGTCGAGAAGATAGTTGCCCGGGCCAAGAGCTTTAGGCTTGGCGATGGCGACGATCCATCGACAGACATCGGGCCGTCGGTTGACGAATCGCAGTTCAAAACCGTGATGCGTTACATTGATATCGGTCGAGAAGACGGTGCGACATTGCTCTGCGGCGGCAAAAAGGCTGAGGGCGAAGGGCTCGAAAACGGATATTTTATCGAGCCGACAGTTTTCGATCACGTCACGCCGGATATGCGTATCGCTCGCGAAGAGATCTTCGGGCCGGTGCTGTCGGTGCTACGCGTAAAGGATTTTGACGAGGCGATGGCGGTTGCAAACGACAGCGAGTATGGGCTTTCGTCATCGGTTTTCTCGAATGACTATAACGATATAAATCGCTTTATCGAGGAGATCGAGTCGGGCATGACGCACGTCAATTCACCGACCACCGGCGGCGAAGCCCACATCCCATTCGGCGGCATCAAAGCTACGGGCATCGGCGCCCGAGAACAGGGCTCGACATCGCTCGATTTTTACACTGAGCTGAAAGTCGTCTACGTCGATTACACTGGTAGAAAACGTGAAGGGAACCTGTATTAAAGTATGTTCAAATCGCATCTCGCAAACATTCTCGTTCTTTTTACCGCTGCATTGGTGCTTACTTGCTCAGCCGACGGGCAGGCGACGCCGATGAATCAGTTCGAACTCGCGTCGCATGCCCGGTTAGCGGCGCGATCTTTGTCGGACGCAGGCAACTATGAAGCCGCGCTCGGGGTTCTGAATTCGCTTGAGACCGGCAAATACGCGGTTGGCGATGCCGCTACGCAGACAGCCGCGGCCAGGATCCAGGGCGTGTTGACCGATAAAGGCCGGATCCTGATAAAACTAAAGCGCTATCCCGAGGCAGACGACGCGTTTTACCGTGCTTTCGATGCCAATATCGCCCCGGTTGAGAAAGATCTGGACTACGTTCGCGAAAATGGAACCGGAGGGCCGCCAACTGCGGGCTCTAAAGCGGCGGACGCTTTCGTTTCCGCTTCGGGGGCCTTGCAGCGTGCCAATGGCGTCGTCGACCTCCGCGAAGCAAGTTACCTGCTAGCCGGAGCATCAAATGCCGCCAAACCATTCGATCCGGCAAGGTTAGCTAAATACGATTCTTTGAAAAAGGGATTAGCCAAGTTCCTGCCGCGCTAGTTCGCGGTCTTAAATGGTCTTCTCACGAGTTTAAATAAGTTTCCCTGAAGCTGAAGATACTTTGCTCAGCTTGAAAAAAGTTTCCGTGGGCTTCAAGAAACTTTCCTCAGGTTGAAAAAAGTTTCCGTGGGCTTCAAGAAACTTTCCTCAGGTTCAAATTAAGTTTCCGCGAGCCCGAATATACTTTCCTCAGGTTAAATTAAGTTTCCGTGGACTTGAAAAAACTTTCCTCAGGTTCAAATTAAGTTTCCGTGAGTTGAAAGAAACTTTTCTCAGGTTGAAAAAAGTTTCCGTAGGCTTGAAGAAACTCCGGTACTACAAACACTCCGCCTCTCCGAGGCTGATTTCTTTGGTCTTAGCTCCATTCGGAGCGGAATGTTTGTAGAACCAATTTGGCGTGATGGTTAATAGCTCCATGGGAGCGGCACGTTCCGCTCCTATGGAGCTTTGTTGAGTTAAGATGGAATCCGGTTCTACAAACATTTCGCCTCTCCGAGGCTGTTCTTTGGTCTTAGCCCCATCGGAGCGGAATGTTTGTAGAACCAATTTTGTGGTAATGGAAAATAGCTCCGTTGGAGCGCCATGTTGCGGGCTTCGGCGTACAAAATAACGCGAAATGGAGTAGAATATCTTACTCTTTTCGCTTTTTTTTGGGCCCTGCGAAGGGGCGAGATAATATTATGAATCCACAAGAACAAAGATCGACGGTCAAGAGCGCTGTCGAAAAGCATAAGGAATTTCTCTTTCCCGCCGTCGCTACTTATTATCAGGAGCCGCTGGCTCTGGTTCGCGGTGAGGGCGAGTACGTTTGGGACGATCAGGGCAACAAATATTTGGATGCCTTTGGCGGTGTGCTGACGGTGAGCGTTGGTCACGCCAATCCGCGGGTTAATGCCGCGTGGAAAGATCAGGTCGATAAGATCGCGCATATGTCCACGCTCTACGCCAACGGGCCGCAGGGCGATCTGGCGGAAAAGCTGGCCGAGATCACGCCGGGGAATTTGAAGAAATCGTTCTTTTCGAATAGCGGCACCGAGGCTGACGACACCGCCATCCTCGCGGCCAAGATCGCGACCGGTAATCAAGAGATCGTTGTGCTGCGGCACAGCTATGCGGGGCGTTCGGCGACTGCGTTGTCAACGATCGGGCATAAGACCTGGAAGCCGATCGCTTCGCAGGTCGCGGGTATTGTTCACGCGGCGGCGCCGTATTGCTATCGCTGCCCGTTCAAGCTCGAATACCCATCGTGCGGCGTCGCGTGTGCGGACGATGTCGAGGACATTATTAACACGACGACGACCGGCAACATCGCGGCGTTTATGGCCGAGACGATTCTCGGCGTCGGCGGATTTATCATCCCGCCGAAGGAATATTTCCCGCGCGTCGCCGAGATCGCCCGCAGCCACGGCGGGCTGTTTATTTCGGACGAAGTCCAGGCGGCTTGGGGCCGCACGGGCGACAAATGGTTTGGCATCGAGCATTGGGGCGTCGAGCCGGACATCATCACCTCGGCCAAAGGCATGGGCAACGGCGTGCCGATCGGCTGGACGATCGCAACGCCTGAGGTTGCGGATGCGTTCCCCGGACTGACATTCTCAACTTTTGGCGGCAATCCGGTCTCAATGGCCGTCGGCCTCGCCGTGATCAACGTGATAGAGGAAGACGACCTGCGGACAAACGCCCGCGTCGTCGGCGATTATTTTCATAACGAGCTGCTTAAACTCAAGGAAAAATACGCCTGCATCGGCGACGTTCGCGGCATGGGCCTGATGCAGGGCATCGAACTCGTCAGAGACCGCAAGACAAAAGAACCGGCCCCCGACCTCGTCCTTCGCGTCTTCGAAGAAACCAAACGCCAGGGCGTCCTGATCGGCAAAGGCGGACTCTACGGCAACGTCATCCGTACCGGCGTCATGCTCAATTCGACAACGGATTCGATCGACAAAGTCATCGAGGCGCTGGATGCGGGTTTGGCTTTGTGCTAAGAAATTCACCAGAGTGGCACGTCGATTTGGTAAAATTGTAAGTGCGGAATTATGGAGTTAGTCGCAGATACATCAACTATTATCGGCGTTATTGCGAATGAACCTGAAAAGCCTTTGCTAATCGCCAAAACGCAAGGCTATGACTTGGTTGCCCCATATTCGCTGTATTGGGAAATAGGCAACGCCTTTTCGGCGATGATAAAACGCGGACGTATTACTCTGGCACAGGCAACTGCGGCGATAGAGATATACAAGCAGATCCCGATCGACCTGGCTGATGTTGACTTGGAACAGGCGTTGAAGATAGTCGACAAGCACAAAGTTTATGCGTACGACGCTTATATGATCGCATGTGCTAAGAATCGCGGTTGTCCTCTGCTGACATTAGACGGCGGATTGGCTTATGCGGCAAAGGCGGCGGGCCTGGAAGTTTGGGAGGCAAACTAATGCGAACATATACAGAAACACAAGAGAATTTGTCTGTTTTACTAGAACGAGCTTCGGACGAAGGCGAAGTTCGGATCAAACGAACGAACGGACAGATATTTATCCTCAAACCGGAGAATGGCAAGCGTTCTGCCCTAGATATCGCAGGCATTGACTTAGGCGTTTCAACTAAAGAAATCGTCGCGTTTGTCCGCGAAGGGCGTGAACGATAAAAGTATGGCGGCAGTATTAACAAATGAAACCTTAAAAGACGAGATCGCTGTTTCGGTGGCTCAGATCGATGAAAACAGTAATCAAAAATGGGCGGGTCGTTACTGCGGTGGACGACTATCGGGCGGATATTTTTATTGACGGCGAGACGGTGACGGCTATTTTGCGCCGATGTTTTTGATTATTGGGGTTTCGAAGGGAATTGCTTTACTGTGGCCGGGATCATAATGACAGTCAGGGCGATGTCGCTCGTTTCGCGTCCGGCGAAAGCCTGGACGGCGAGCGGTTTTGACCCGGCCATGGTTTTTTCGGGCAGGGTTTTTTCATCGAGCAGGAAAGTGTGTTCGCCGGGCGGCAGATCGGCGATCGTGAAGTTGCCGTCGGCGTCGGTCAGGGTGTCACGGCCGCTCGATGTAACCACGCGGATATCGGCGAGCGGCGTCTCGCCTTCGTCGAATTTGCCATTCTCATTTGTATCTAGCCATACGCGGCCTGAAATTCGGCCGGTGCGGACGAGGCGAAAGTCCTGATTTGCAGTGTGGCCCGGCAGTAACTTGGTGCTCCCTGCGGCGTTGCTCAGTAAAGTCAGATCCGCCCGCACGGAAAGCAGGTCGAGATAGACCGTGTGATCGCCGGACGTGACCGATTCGAACGCGTAGATGCCGTTTCCGTCCGAGACGACATAGCGGTTGCCGTCAACGCGAACCTTAACGTCCGCCTGCGGTTTGTCGATCGACGGATCGAACTTACCGTTCTGGTCAACGTCCTGATAGACGCGGCCCGAGACCTTGCCGTAGGAATTCATTTCGGACACAGGCGAATCGAGAAAAGCCTGAGCCTGACGCTTTTTGAAAAGGGTTCCGCGAAGGCTGACGAGAACGGTGGGGCCGCTGTTTGTGTTGTAATAATTGACCTGCAGCGAGGTTTGACGCGGCAAGTTGACCGATGCCGCGACGCGCTGGTACGGCGAGAAACCCGAGGCCCGCGAATAACTGTAACCGGCTCCGGCGCTGAAGCTGAGTCGCTGTTTGAGGAGATTCGACGTTCGCCAATCGATCTGCCCGTTGTTCGAACGGCGACTTCCAAATCCCTGAGTGACGTCGATCGCATTCCGATCGTTTACCGAGAAATTTGCACCGAATTGAGCATTTACCGATGCGGCGCCGAGGTTCTTGATCCGGGTTGCGTTCGCGTATAACCGCAACCGCGAAAAATCTTTCGAAGCGTTAACGGTCGTGAATGAAGCCGAGCGGATCTGGCTCGTGCTGCTTTGTGTATGCGAGAAAAAGAATCGCGGTGCTCCGGCCGAAGGCGTGATCGCAAATGCAGCCGTCACGAATTTGTTATTCTGCGTAACGTCGCCCGGCCGACGCGAGAAGCTGGCGTTGATCGATGTCGAAAGCCACTTTGCGGGTGACCAGGTTACGCCGGCGGCTTTCATGTCGAGCGGTTCGCGAATACCGGACTGTGGGCTAAGGAAATTGCGGCTGATGTTCGTGTATCTGGTCTGGACGGCGAGGTCTTCACGGAGTTGAAAAGTTCCCGTTAAGTCAACGGCTGTCCCGGCTCCCGATGTGCGGAGGTTCGAATTGTCACGCCCGTCAAAAGTTCCGTACGCGACATCGCTCTGTAGGCGGATCCGCGGGGATTCGTAAGACACGTTGCCTGTTCCGAACGTGCCGTTCCGGTTCGCGGAGCTAAAACGCATCGCTCCGCCTGAAACGGCGACCCTTCTTCTATTATTGCCAAATAGATCCGATCTGCCGGTCACAAAGGCCCCGAGCGTATTCGTGTCGTACCGGGGCTGTTTCCGACCGCCCAAATACTCGCCTGAAAATTCGTTGATGAACGGCAGTACAACACCGGAAAACGTGCGTCCGCCAAACGCGGTGACAGTTACGCCACCAACCGGAACGCTCGCCGATACGCCTCGAATATTTGCGGCCATGAATTGCAGGCTGCCGCCCGGACCAAGGTCTCCGGCCGCGAAATGCTGTCCGTTCGGCCGTTCGAGGTTGAATGTTGTATTTTGCACCGCGATCCCGCGTGACGTTCTGCTTGCATTCGAAGCAAAGGAGAACCGGCCATCGGCGAGCCGCCCGGCGCCGAGCAGCACCAAGTTGTGTGCTGTGGTGGCCGAATAGCGGTTCATGTTGTATTCGTAATCGATCTGCTGAATATCGACTAAGCCACGACCATTCCTGGTTTGATTCGACGAACCGGCCGCGATGCCGCGCGTAATAGTGACAATGTTCTTATCGATTTCGTAGCGTATCGCAACTTCAAAAAGGCTTGCCGCGATCTCGATCGGGAGCATGAATTCTTCAGCATTCGGCGTGAAAATGATCTCGCCGGCATTCGAAACCGCCAGAACCACCGAGCCGCTTTCCACAACCTGCCCAGTGCGTGCATCAAACTCCGCGACCACGCCTGTCGAACGCCGAACGCTTACCGAACGCGACGACACAGCCATATTTACAACATCGCCGAGAACCCGGGCGATCGCTGAAACCGGGACCAGAATGCGACCGTTCAGTCGCTGAGCACTGCTATTTGGGCCGGACAAGGTCCGTCCGTTGACAGTGACCGCCGCAAATTGGATCTGTGAAGAATCTGCCGCATCAGCCTCCGCCGCCAAAACAAACCCCGGCCCAAACGCCATAAGAAGCGTCAGAAGGCCGGTGATCGTTTTGACGGTTAGGTGGCGTTTCATCGAGATGGAAGGGGCGGCATCGCTGCTTGCAAACGGCCTGCGACCGCATGTGCGCGGGCCGCTCCAGTCGGGCTTGCCCAGTTCTTACGGCTTTTTGACGGGTTTTTGTCCAGCGGCGATCTGGGTTTTGACGACGAGATCAGTGACTCCTTCCATGGCTTTTCCACCGTCTTGGAAATCGATGCGGTATTTGACCGTGTAGCTTCCGGGAGCTAGGGATTTAGCGATCGTTACCGGTTGATCGATACTGGAACCGGCGAGCACAGGCAGGATCTCAGATTCTGGAACGTCAGCGACCATTTTGCCGTCAGTGTCAAAAACCTTGACGTTGGCGACCGGCCGGATGACGCTATTGCCTTCATTCTTGAGCGTCGGCGTGACGACGACGCCGTCGGGCGTTGATTCGGCGATAAGGTTTTCAACGCTGCCTTTTTTCGTCAGGCCCGGAACCTTTATATAAAAGACCGAAGCCATACGGTAGCGGACGATCATCTGTCTGACGTTCGCCTCATATTTTAGCTTTTCGGGACGCTGTTCGATGATGAGCGCGGTCAGGTGGTCGCCGGGAAGGGCGTTCTGCGGTACGACGATCGTTACGCGGATCTGATGGATAGTTCCGGGAACCACCGCTGCTTCGCCCGGTGTATAGATGAGCCACGGGCTGGCGGAATTCTCACGAGCGTTTGCCTTGAAATATTCCACGCGGCCGTCTTTGGTCATAGTCCAATCGTTGAGCGAGGCGACGATCCTGACCGGCTCTCTGCTTTCGCCGGCACGGTAATCGAGGTTGACCACGACCGTGGTTTCGGTTCCGGGCTTCATTTCAAGCTCAAAACGAGCGGGCGAAACGGCCATACTTCCGCCCGGCGGAACGGGCTCGTAAGTGGGCGTGCGGGCCGAGATAGCCGCCGACAAGCCGACAATGAGCGAGAAGACGAGAATGAGCGTTTTCATATTAGTGTGCTAGCAAGGGGCAGCCGGGCCGTTCGAGATCGTAAAAGTGATGACAGCCGTCGTCGTTCCGGCGGCATAAAACTGCGGGGTTATGGCCAGGATCGCATCGAAGATGTAGCCGTCGTTCGTCGCTCTCGCTCCTCCGCCATTGGAGAGCCGAGGGCCGGTCAATATCGTTGCGTTACCGGCAATATCGCTGAGATCCGATGGATAGGCGGCTCTGCCGCTGGCATTGATCGTAACTCCGGTGGACGGGTCGTTGTTAAATGGTGAAAAAATTATGTGATTGCTCAGTAAGCAGACCCGGGAATTTGAACCCATTGCACGAAAATTATTGATGCCGAATCCGATGTCCGTCGTCTGCACAGCCTGCGGGTTCGCGTTAGTCGAGCTGGTTAGCGATGCTCGCACACGATACGGTCGGTTGCTGCGGATAGCTATCGGGACGACGACTTTGACGATGTTGTTCGTATTCAAAGGGGAAACTTCACCGAAGTTGACGGTTACCGATAGATCATTCAGCACGCTGGAACTCCCGGACACCGAGCCGCTCAGGGCACCGGTTATCGTCGGTGCTCCGCCGCTTGAAATATCGAGGGCCTGAGCGGGAGTTTTGCTCAACCCCCCGATAAACAAGAGGCAAAAAAGAACTAAAATACTGTAGGTATTCCTGTTCATGTTCTTAGGGGGCTGTAACGGTGAATGTGGCAACGACGGTTGTCGTGCCGGTTTCGTAGAATTGCGGTTTGACGGCGAAGATCGCGGGAACGGTGAGGCCGTTGGTGTTGGAACGCGGAACGGCGTTCATGATGAACGCGCCGCTCAATACTGTTGTCGATGCCGCAAAAGCACCGAGGTTTGATCTGACAGCGGTGTAGTTGTAACGTCCGGTTGTGCCGTTGACCGAGCCGTTTGCACCGAGCGTCGGGTCGCCGGAGGTCGCGTTCGTATCGGTACCGGTCGTATTTACGCCGCTGCCGCTGCGAACGACGGAGCCGAGGCCGAAGCCAACGTCGGCTGCCGTGATCTCATTTGCTGTCGAGCCGGAGCTCGTCACGGTCGCTGCCAGCGAGAGAACGTACGACGCGTTGCTGCGTAGCTTTAGCGGTACGCTGGCTGTTACAAAACTGCTGGTGTTTGCCGGGCCGAGTTCGCCGAGGTCGATCACGGCTGCGAGCGGGTTGTTGACCGTGCCGTTCGTAGTGATACCGCCGCCGGAATTGCCGGTTAGCGTTATTGCTCCGCCTGAATTTAGCTCGACAAATTTCGATACGGTCGCGCTCATGCTCACTGTTCCGGTCGTGGTCTGGGACAACGCCGTTGACGCCAGGGCGACGAGCAGAGCAAAGATCGCAAGCAGTATCGGGAAAGTTCTTTCTAGTCCTTTCATTTTCGTCTCCAATAAAAGGCTGCGTACCGCCACGGGGGCTGCGGCGGTACGCGCCGAAAAGCCAACAAAGGCTTAAGTTATGGTGCCGTGACGGTGAACGTCGCCGTTACCGTCGTCGTGCCGACCTCATAGAACTGAGGCTTAACAGCGAAGATCGCCGGAACCGTCAGTCCCTGCGTGTTGCTTCGCGGGACTGCGTTGAGAATGAACGAACCGTTAAGTGCGGTCGTTGCGGCTGAGAATGCTCCCAGATTTGAACGCGTGGTGACAAATTCGAAACGGCCGCTGGTCGCGTTTACCGCTCCGTTTGCTGCAAGTGTCGGGTCGCCCGATGTTGCATTGGTGTCCGTGCCGGCCGTATTAACGCCGACGCCAGAACGTGTAACAGCCCCGAGGCCGAAGCCGACATCGGCTGCGCCGATCTCGTTCGCTGTGGAACCGGAACTGGTGACCGTTGCCGCCAGCGACATAACGTAAGCCGCATTGCTGCGAAGCTTTAGCGGCACGCTGGCCGTGACAAAGCTCGCTGTGTTGCTCGGGCCGAGTTCGCCGAGATCGACGACGACCGCGAGAGGGTTGTTCGCGGTGCCGTCAGTTGTGACGCCGCCGCCTGAATTGCCGCTCAATGTGACGGCGCCGCCGGAATTGATCTCGACAAACTTCGAGACCGTTCCGCTAAGATTGACCGTGCCTGTCGTGGTTTGCGCATTTGCAGCGACAACCACGAGGCCGGTCACGAGGGCCGTTTTAGCGGCCATTATGATGGTTTTGAACATTTTTCTACTCGTAACTCCTATAGGTGTAATGTGCGAAAATACACGGGTATCCACCGGGGCACGAAATGCTTGCCCGCCAAAGAAACTGTCAACCGATCACCTTGGTGATGAAAGATGTCTGCCGACTCGGATGTTTCTTTTTTTGAAAAGACTTTTGTGGGGGGATAGTCCGTGAAGAAACCGGTGCAATACTTCTACACCGAAAACAGACTATAAAATATTTGCCGCAGTGTCAATCTTTTTTACTAAAGTTTTAACAATGTTTGCCGATATGAGGATATTTCTCTATTCAAAACCGGTCGCGAAAATGCGTTTTTGCCGTTGGCGGTGCTATAATCGGCTAGTTCGGATTTGTTGTTTTATTGAGGCGAAAATATGAAATTACCAGGTGGAATGGACCTCCAGGCGATGATGCAGCAGGCCCAGCAGATGCAGGAGCAGATGGGCCGTCAGATGAAGGAAATGGTTGTCGACGCGGCAGCCGGCGGCGGAGCGGTGTCGGTAAAGATGCGCGGCGATTTTGAAGTTTTGGCACTGACAATCGCGCCCGACCTTGTAAAAGACGGCGACGTGGAAATGCTCCAGGACCTGACCGTCGCGGCCCTCAACGAAGCCCGCCGCAAGGTCGAAGAATCGCTAAAAGGCAAACTCGGCGGAATGCTGCCGCCAGGATTGATGTAATTGACGCAGGCACTTGCCGATTTTGCGGAAATTGAATCTCAGGTTGATCAGTATATATTCAATGCCCGAAATTGTTTGGACAGATTATCTACGGTATCGTTCGGAGTTAAGAGGTTTTGATTTATCGGTACTTGAGCAGATATTACGGCATTCGAGTGAACGATATTTCGACACGGCATCGGGCCGCCTGATAGTCGTAGGACGTCATAAAAAGGAGCTTGTAGTTATTCCTTATGAGATTATTGACGAAATTGTTACGCCGGTAACCGTCCATGTCACTACGAGGCAACAGATGCGATTTCGGTTGAATACGGGGAGATTTACCAATGGATAAAGCTCGCATGCAGTATTTTGAAAAAGAGGACATCCTTCATTTGGTTGTGGCTGACGGCGATGAAACCCATAGTGTTGAGTTAGGGCCAAATATCACGGTTGAGTTGGACGCGAAGAACGAGTTGATTGGCGTTGAGATCCTCAACGCGAGTACCTTTCTTCGGGATGCAGTGCTCGACTCGGTGCAGGCGAAAACTCTGGGTCTCTTCGCGGCTTCTCCCGTTTGATAGCATCCTGATCCTGTCGCCAAGATGGCGGCGTTCCAAAATATGCTCGATTACTCCGAACCCGTCGCTAAATTGATCGACGAATTCAAACGCCTGCCCGGCATTGGACATAAGTCAGCTCAACGGCTGGCTTTTTATATACTGCGCCGTCCACAGGCCGAGGTCGATCATTTTGCCGATTCGCTGCGCGAGGTCAAGCAAAAGATTGTTTTCTGTGCAAATTGCAACAACCTGACGGACGTCGATCCGTGCCTGTATTGTGCAAACCCGAAGCGCGACCGTTCGATCGTCTGCATCGTTGAGGAGCCGTATAATCTGGTCGCGGTTGAGAAAACGAGGTCATTTCGGGGGCTATATCACGTTCTGCACGGTACGCTGTCGCCAATGCGAGGCATCGGGCCTGACGAACTTATGCTCGCAAACCTGCTTCCGCGTCTGCGGCCCGAAAATAACGAGGGAATTGAGATCAAAGAGATAATCGTCGCCACCAACCCGACAACCGAAGGCGAAGCGACCGCAAACTACATCGCCCGCCTCCTAAAACCGCTCGGTGTGCTGGTCACCAGGATCGCCATGGGAATGCCAGTCGGCTCGGATCTGGAATTTGTCGACGAAGTCACCATGGACCGTGCCCTCGCAAATCGACACGCTATTTAAGATAGAAACCACGAAATAACTCAAAAAAACACTAAACGTGTTATTCCATTTAGTGTTCTTTCGTGTTATTTCGTGGTTCCAGATCTAGAATCTCACCGTCTGTTCTACC
Organism: Pyrinomonadaceae bacterium; assembly: GCA_040080065.1. Taxonomy (GTDB): domain Bacteria; phylum Acidobacteriota; class Blastocatellia; order Pyrinomonadales; family Pyrinomonadaceae; genus OLB17. Next base: position 69,392 of record JBEBJB010000019.1, on the reverse strand, counting down.
GCATCGGACGCGCTGCGGGAGCCGCGCCATTCTTCTTCGGTTTCGTAGAAATTAACGTCAAAACTCAGCAGTGATTTCGCCGGAATGCCGTCGAATTCGTTTGGAGCGTCGTCAAATTTGGCAATCGTCCCGATGCCGATGATTTCGCTGCCGACCTCTTTAACGAGATCGATCGTTTCCTGGATCGCCCTGCCGGAACGGTTGATGTCGTCGACGATGATCGCCGGATACACCTCGTAATCAGCCATATACTGGCGAAACTGACGCTTGCCGCCTTCCATTTCGGCCCAATAGATCTGATCCGCGCCGAGGGCTTCGCGAACGCCAAACGCGACCATGATGCCGCCGGGGCTCGGGCTGATCACGGAAACTTTTGGCAAACGGCGGGCGATCGATTTTTCCATCCTAAACAAACGGCTCAAACCGACCGATAAGATTCGGGCGTTGTCGTAATAGCGAAACGCGAGCGGCATCTGAAAATAATGCGACGCGTGCTTTCCGTTTGGATAAACGAAGTGACCTTTTCTATAGGCCTCGGTTTTGGTGAGAATGTCCATCACCGTCTCTGGCGGCGGTACGAGGTTGACCATTATTATTTCTCCTTAAACTTTGCAAATTATACAATGACCGCGCCGATTTGTGAAAAGCCGCGCCCTCGCCTGCAAGCGTTCCGCTTCGGGACGCTGACGAGCTCGGTGAGTAATCGAGTTGAACGACACAAGCGGATGTTAAGCCGGAGGAACCGGCTTTGCAGGCGAGGGTGCCTGCGTTCCCAGGGCCTTTTGCACCAGGAACTGTTGATCGAGGCTCATCTCTTTTGGTATATCTTCGACCGCGAACCAGCCGAGTTCGATGATCTCGCGGCTCTGGACGCGTGCTTCGCCGACCGCCTCGGCGAGGAAGATGATCTCGATGTGGCGTTTTAGCGTGCGGGCACGATAGATGGTGACGTTCTTGAGATCGAGGCCCGTTTCTTCCCGGATCTCACGGCGAAACGCGGCCTCGGGCTGCTCACCAAACTCCATAAACCCGCCCGGCACGCCCCAGCCGGACATCGGCCTCAGCAAATGATTCAGCAGCAAAACCTCGCCGTTCGCATTCGTGATCACACCAGCCGCCGAAACGGTAAACTTGACCTGAACGCTCCGCGCAACAACCGTCCTCAGCTTTCGAGGCATGATCTTCCAAATTTTCCCCGCGATCTTGTAAAGCATTTCGTAACGGCCCGCCGTGAAAGTGTACGCCAAATAACGGAAGCCCGCACGTTAGTAAGGCGTAGCATCCAACTTGAATGTTACGCCCTTGCTAACACGCGGGCTTCCGCAACCTGCCAACTGCCAACTATTTCTACGGATTCACCGTTACGGTCACGGCGTCTGAGACGAGGCCGTAAGGTGCATTCGATTTACGCAAATGGATGCGGATCTGGATTTGTTCGGGTTGGCCGGGGGTTGTTAGCGAGATAACGACGTCGGCGGATTTGCCGGTGAAAGTTCCGACGTTTTGCCAGGTTGTATCTCCGGCGCGAAGTATTTCGACGCGCCATTGATCAGAATCGGCGCGGTTTCCGACGACGCACGAGAACATTGCGCCCGATGCGGCGGGGAACGCGTTGAGGGTCGGTTTTAATGTGTCCGGATCGACCGGTGCTAACGGAGATTTGGAGAAAAAGCCGAGCGCGACGCCGACTTCGTCATCGTTGTATCCCGGTCCCTCGCGAAAACGCCGGTTGGCCGAATTCACCTTCCCCAAAATATCCTCAATCAGCGGAAACGGCGGCACATACGCGGGCGTCGTCGGAACGACCAGCGAATCGCCCGTCACAGGCCCTCGCCAGACTCGATCTTTGACGGCATTCGTCACTTTCTTGTTCGCATCGCACAGCTCCGAGTGGTCGACAAGCGATTCGAGTATCGCGAGCCACTCGTTAACGTTAGATATGTCCGTCGCCGTAGCTCCGACCGCAGCCTGAAAGATCGGCAGATTCGTTTTCTGCAAAGTCAGGCACGTAATGGTCTTTTCGATAGTGTTTAATTGGATCAAAGGCATTAGTTTCCTCCTATGTGGCTAAAAGAAAACGAATTTCCAACAGGAATTCGCGGGAAGTGACCGTTAAACAACCTTGCTCGTTTCGCGGCCAGTTAATTTACGTCTATCTGCGGAAGTTTACTCCCATTTTCAACAAAATCAACCTTTTTTTATCCAAACAAAATTCATTCCATGCCCAAATCGATCAATTTCAACCTCATTTCAACCTGAATTATGTGCATTTACGGTTCACGGAACACGATTTAACCCCGCGACAACACCATTTTAATTCGTGACAAGACAATTTAATTCGTGAGAACAGCATTTCAGTTCGCGACAACACCATTTAAATTCGTGAGGACATAATTTGAGTTCGCGAGGACACAATTTAATCCGTGAGAACACCATTTGAACTCGTGACAGGACAATTTAAACTCGTGACAGAACCATTTATTTCGTGAGAGAACAATTTAAACCTGAGGAAAGTTGCTTCAAGCCCACGGAAACTTAATTTGAACCTGAGGAAAGTTTTTTCAAGCTCACGGAATCTTTTTTCAACCTGAGGAAAGTATATCCAGCGTCGCGGAAACTTTTTTGAACTCGTGGGAATAATATTTAAGACCGTGACAAGCCAATTTAACCTCCACAAAAGCTGCCTCAAACCGCAAAAACCCCAGCGGCCCGTGCCCAAGCCCCGCCCGCAAAGCTTTTCAATAAAAAAGCGGGCCACGAAAGACCCGCAAGAAAATCCACAATGTGAACGCCATGTTATGGCTGTTTCACCAGAAAAACATCCCAAGCCCACCGCCCAAGCTGCGCATCCTGAGCATCCTTAACCTTCGCCCGGTATTTGAATTGATTACCGTGTTCATCAGTACGTCTTGACTCGTGATAATCAAGGTCCATCTTTCGAAGCCCAAGCTGAGGCAGCGTTGCGATTTCCGACGATTCAGATACACCGTTGTGATTTGTGTCCTGCCACAGCCGTAGATCGCGAAAGATCATATCCCGCATGGTAATAAATCGGTCACCATTGCCGCCATTTTCGAGCTTGTCATACTCAGCAAGGGCAAGGAATCCGTTCTTTTCCGTGCCCAACGGCGGAATTGGTTGAGGCGTAAAGTTACCGAACATCTCAGAAGAATTATCAATAGATCCGTTCTGATTTCTATCAAGTACGAGCCATGCATCATCAGAATATGCGGATGTCCAGGAAATTTGATCTTGAACCCCATCACCATTGAAATCGAACGTGACCCCGCTGGCCGCGTTCGTCAGATTAAAACCGTTCCCGCTGACATCGACAACGATCGGACTAATACCGTCGCAGTGACAGGTCTCATCGTTCCAAAAGCCGGTTGTTGATTGATTGCAGAAGTCAATTTGCCCGCTACAATTTGTGCAGCCGGTATTCGTACCCGGCATACATATACAGCAATATGGCGAGCCGTTCGGATCAGGGTTCTGCGTATCGGGTATCGGGCAACTCCCGTCGGGATTTTGAGGAACGTGAACCACGCATGACGGTGGCTGCGGTTCCGGTGTTGGCGTCGGAGTCGGTGTCGGCGAGGGAGTACAGAACCCGTACTCGGAGCAAACAACTGCATCATCGCAACTCGTAATAAAACTCACAGGATTCGCCGCAGGGTACATTACTGTCGATCCTAACGGACAGGAAGACGGGTGCCATAGGTGCTGGGCATGGCCAACTTCGTGCCGGGCGACAGATTTTCTAAACTCGCTACGTTGGGTTTCAGACTGAAATGAACCGGTCCGCATGCAGGCACCAAAATACATTCTTCCGTAAACTGAAGTCCCGGTACTTCCAATATGTTCTATTGCACAGGCGCCAGGTAGCGGATCTTGATAGCCCACAAACTGATGATTGGCCTGCAAAATTGGCGTTTCACCAATCAGAAAGGGCCCGTAAGAAATGTATGTTTCGTTTAATAAATTGTGATAATTCCAATCAGTAAATCCGGAAATGATGTCCTCTCTCTCTCTTCCAACGTCAACGCTGAGCTGATCGTAACCGTCACTTCGGAATATGCCGGAAATTTTGGTGCCGTTGGATCCATGGGAGGTGGATTGCAACAAGTCGGTTGCGCGTGAACCACGGCCTTTCGATAAATTGGAACAAGGACAATGAAAACTATAACAATGTAAAAGGAGGCAAAAACTATTAATTTCCGCTTATTCATTGCTTATCCTCCTTTTTTGGTAGATCATGGAGCCTTGACTTTAGCGATTTCTCTAAATCCTCCAATAATACTCCTTCACTTTTCCCTTTGTAATAAGTCTCAATCGGGTGCGATCCGTCGCCAGGGGAATCAAGGGGGAAAATATGGCCATCACTGATTTCATAACCGGTCAAAATAGTCAAATCAAACTTTTGCGACACAAGGCCTACTGCTTCGTAACTCAGAAAAAAAACGTACCGTTTATTTAAAACCGGCATTCCTTGCCCCACAATAAATACCCATTGTTCGAATCCCGAAGGAAATCTAACAATTCCCCCTTGTCGTTCGGCTGCGATAACATCCGTTACACCGACATTTGTTTTTGTTTCATTCTTAAATATTTTCTCGACTCCGATCTTGAATTCAGAGTAGACTGCTTGCCTATTGTCGGACAGGTACGCGCGAGTTCCGACAATCTTTCCTAAAACAACTACTTGACTTTCTTTTATTGGAAGGGCGATCAAGTTTTGCCCCCACTCGTTAATAATTGCTTCCTTGGAATTTCCCGTTATACTTGGATTTAGAATCGGTATAAGGCCATACTTGCGGCCCTTAAGACGTCGGGCGGTATCCGGAACATCAGTCTCGACGTAGTCTACAACTGGAAAAGTCGCCCTTTTTGTATCAACGAATTCCTGGTTGATCTTATCTTCATGACCTTTCTGACCCGGGTCAATTACGGTTTGCCCCGTTGATGTCGTCAAAAGGACAATTAGTCCCGTAAGCGCTGTGATACTGATCCCAACAATGGCTAATCCTATCTTGTTTTTCATTTTCAATCTCCTTTCTGCTCTCGCGGGAGAGCGGGAATGTCTTTCGACAGAAAGGCTGTTTGGTCTTAGGGAGGCTAAACAACCGTGGAATGATCGTTCTAGCTGCGGTAGCTGGAATGTGCGTCAACATTATTCCTAATGTATGGCAATGTCAAGCAAAATGTCAGTAGCGGTAGCTAGCACATCATATGTCCGGTCGTAGTAGCAGAGAACGGCGGCACAGCCGCGGACTTTTGTTATTGCTACCGGAGAAGCAGAGTTTCTCTGCACATCGAGCGGCAGAGCCGGAAGTACACAGATTATTCGGCGAAAAAAGAAGCGGCTCGCAATCGGCGGGCCGCTTCTTGTTTTTCAGGTCGATTCGGTTATCGACTATTGCAGCGAGACATCATCGACGCGGAAGGTCGAGGTTATTGAGCTGTCCATGGTGGCGCGGAATTGGATCCGCACGGTTTGGCCTTTGTAGGCGGCGACGTTGAACGATTTTTGCGAATAAACACCCTGCGTGGTTTTGTTCAGGTTGCTATAGGTCGCAAGTGTCGCGAGCAGCGTGCCGCTGGAGTTCCGGACCTCGACGAACAGCTTGTCATAGGCCGTCGTGGTCGTCGTTTCGCTCGATGTGACGTTAAGCCAGAATGACATTGTTCCCGCCGCGGTCGTCGGGATCGAGACGGTCTGATAAGCCTGTCCGGTGACGCTGTTGTTCACGCCGAAGTAGATGTAGCCGGTGCCGCCGTGTGGTGAATTGCCGTTGGCGGTGTAAAACGAACCGGTTCCCGATCTGACCCATGGGCTTGCACTCACCTCAAATCCACCGTTGACGAGCAGATTGGCTCCCGGTGTTGGCGTTGGCGAAGGCGTTGCGGTTGGAGTTGGGCTCGGTGTCGGTGTTCCGCCCGGGCACGCTCCGACGCCGACCGCACACCAGCCGGTCGCGATCGTATTATATTGTGTGCTGGCAGAGCCAAACAGATCGGTCGCCGCACTCAGGGTCGCGGTTCTCGCTCCGGCAAAATTCGTGCTTGCGGTCATGTAAACCGTCAACGCCCGGTAAAAGATCTTCGCCGCATCGTTTCCGCCAATTCCCGTTACTGTCACGCCGCTGACGCGATTTGTGCCGCCGGCAGCCATCAGGTAGTAAGCGTGGTTCTGAATGCTCGAGTTCGTGTGAACACCGCACTGGTCGTTCGCACTCGACGGTGTGCACGTTCCCTGATATAGGCGAAGCGTATAATGGTCAGGATCGCCAACCGCATTCGGATTGTCCATCAAACGCAGGGCGTCGCCCGCCGTTCCCGGCGTGTACGCATCTTCGCCGATCTTCCACGTATCGCCGCTGACAACGCCGCCGTCCGCATAAAGCTCGACCATCGAGCCCATGATATCCGACATCGATTCGTTTAACGCGCCGGATTCCTTGGCGTATGTGAGGTTCGCGGTCCGCTCGGTCACGCCGTGGGTCATTTCATGGCCACAGATGTCGAGGGTCGTGAGCGGCGTAAAGGTCGAGCCGTTGCCGTCGCCATAGGTCATCATATTCTGATACCAAAAGGCGTTGTTATAGCTCGCTCCGAAATGCACACGCGAAGCGACGATGCTGACGCCGTTTGCGATCGCGGTCGTCGTGCCGGGGCCATAATTACCGTCAATGCCGTTGCGACCGTGAACTAATTGGTAGTAGTCAAAGGTCTTCGCCGCACCGTAATGAGCATCGACGCCGGCACGTGCGTTGGTCGCTGTCCAATTGTCGTCGGCGTCGGTGTAGCGCGACTGCGTTCCGCCGGTGCCGGTGGTGGTGTTGCCGGTATTGTTCATATTGAACGTCCCCATTCGACGAGTCGTGTCTTCCATGTAAAAGTTCGCGCCCGACTGGCTCGTACTAATCGAAACCGTTCCGCTATAAAGCGATGAACCCGTTCCGGTCTGCAGATTGTCATACTTGTCGACGACCTCGCCGGTATGAGCATCGATGAAAACGACTGGCGCCGAAGTGTCTTTCGAGCCGTCGAGACGTGGCGTTTCGACGCGGTAGGTCAGATGATCGCGATCTTCCCCGCGATAGATGTACATCTGGACCATCGACGGATCGGTCTGTTTCGCACGCCCTTTGTAATCGCCCGAAGCCAGACGCTCGGCTTCCCTTTCACCAAGATCCGGCGACGTGCGGACCGCGATGCCGTCCTTCAGATCGTCGGTGATCGAGGAAACGGAACCGTCAGCTTTCAGATGAACGATCGCCTCGCCTTCCCATACGGGAACGCCGTTTACCTTTTGCTGAACGCGGGTATGAGCCATCCGCAGTTCGTCGATCTCGACGCGTTTTACTTCGTACTCGTCAACGTTTCCGATCGCCCGGTTTGCCGCCCGGCCGCGAAGTGCTTCGAGACTGATCTGTTTCGCAATTTCGAGTTCGTCCTGCGAACCGGTCATGAAAAGCGTCTTGTTTGCTTCGGCTCGTTTAGAAACGATGCCGAAAGCCAAAAAGGCAGCTACAATTACTGCCACAATGCCAAATATTTTCTTCACCTGATCTCTCCTCTGATTTTTTTTGTTAAGCCGTAAAGCAAGATGATGTGCGAGAAACTAGCCCAAGGGAGCTGTTCTAAAATCATCGTGTAATCTGTTCTAGAATTCGCTGTCGGAAAAGCGAACGTTATCCAAAAAGGGGTTTACGCCGAAAATTCTAGCACCAGTCCTACTACTGTCAAAACAAAAACTGGCTATTTCGACCCGTGAATGACTGTTTTTTACTCTTTTTTTGTAGTTAAGCGTATAACCGTTGCTTATTTGAGCGATAAGGATTCGTTCTACTTTGAAAGAAGGACGACGTCGGGCTTTTTTTCCGTGGACGAGATGGCAAGGCTCTTGCCGTCGCGAGACCAGACGAACGATTCAACCTCGCCTTTCGCTATTCCGGCGATCAAGTGAGATTCGCTGCCATCGATGGGCATGACGAGCAGATCGATCCTGTCTCCTTCATCGACGATCTGCCCGATCGCCGTTCCGCCGGGCATCCATCGCATCTGGCGTTCGGTAACCGGTCTAGGGAAAGCGACCTTGCCAAGGACCGAACCGTCAACTGTTGAGATCAGGCCGATCTTCCAAATCCCTTTTTCCTCCTGATCCATGAAGTAGAAAGCGATCTGCGTTCCGTCAGGAGAAACAATTGGGTGAAGCGCCGTGGTCTGTGTCAGCGGTGTTTGGGTTTTATCGGCCAGATCGAGCCGCCAGGCGGTGATAGTCATGCTGTCGACGCCTTTTCGAAAAACAACGAACCGGCCATCGGGCGAGAATTCCGGCTTAAGGTCATTCGGTCCGTCGGTTAGAAGCCGCGGGTTCCGGCCATCGGCATCGATCATCTTGAGAAGATATTTACCGTTTTCAAAAGAGCAGAACACGATCGACCCGTCAATTGGCGAAACCGAAAGGCCAAAGGTGATGTTGCCATTTGTCGTAAGCCGCCGCGGATCGCTCCCATCCGGGTTCATTCGCCAGATCTCGCGCTTACCGCTCGCATTCGATCTATAGAGAAGGCCGCCGTCATAGGCAAACCCAAGGCTATCGACATAGCCGGATTCCGTAAGGACGTTACGCTGTCCGGCAATAGTTCCGGCGACGTCAAAACTCGAAATACGAATATTCGAAACCGAGTTTTGATGCACTGCGAGAAGCTTTCCCTTTCCGGCCGCAAGTCCGGCGTAATTGCTCAGATCGTTCGTGATCCGTCGCACCTCGCCGCTGTTTCGCGACACGGCCCATACCTGTCCGAGCCATGGTTCGACCGTGTGGGCGACAAAAGCGAGATTATCGTTATCGATCCAGGCGAGATTCTCAACGAAGTCCCATCGCTTATCGGTGACGAAATTTTCGCGGCCGGTTTCGGGGTCAATAAGCAAGATTCCGTACTTTACGGCCGAAGTCTTTTCGGCCGTTACGCAGGCGATCGATTCTCCGTCAGGCGACCATGCGACCGGGGCGGCGTTGAAATTCGGGAACGAGCGTTTGTCGTCGTCGGCACGTGCGACGATCTTTTTTTCCGAACCATCGGCATTCGAGATCAAAAGCTGCGTCTGCTTCATTGACGAGCGCGACTCGGTGAATGCCATCCGCAGTCCATCGGGTGAGAACGTTACGGCTGCCCCTGTGGTGGGGCCAAGTATCTCAGCAATCGAACCGCCGGGCAGACTGACCTTCCATATTTGGGGATCGGGCAATTTCGGGGAAAAGGTCGTCGCGTAAACCGAACCGCCGTCCGGTGCAGTGGCGAGTCCGACGAACCGGACCGGAGTCGCCGGGATCATCTGCTGTTGGCTGCCATCGGCGATCTGCCGCAGCCAAAGGCTTTCGCCTCCCGCTTCCTTTCTGGAAAAAATAAAGTAGTTTCCATCGGGAGTAATGGTCGCCGCCGTGACATCGCCGCTTGCCGTTAATTTCGTGAGCTTATAGCCATCATCGATAGCCTGTGAGCTTCTTTGCCAAAAAAAGGCGCCAACGAGTACGACTAATAAAATAGCGGTCCCGATTGCCAACGGGAGGTATCTAAACCAGCTCTTTTCCCTGCCCGATTTTCTGGAATCGGGGTCGGCGACCGATTCGTGTTCTTCGATTGTGATCCGCGAGAAACTTCGCTGCTCTATTATCAATTCGCCATCGGTCTGGCCGGCATCCACTTCGGCCACGAACGTATAACCTTTGCCTGGTACGGTTGCGATAAACCGGCCCTCGGCGCCACGCTGATTGAAAACTTTTCGCAGCGCCGATATCTGGACCGTCAGGTTGTTTTCCTCGACAAACTGATCCGGCCAAACGCGGTCCATGAGTTCGGATTTGGTGACTAGCTTTCCGTGATTCTCGACCAGGTGCTGAAGGAGGTCAAAGGTCTTGGATTTTAGTGCGACGGCTTGTCCATCGCGCCGAAGTTCGCGTTTCGAGCAGTCGAGTTCGAAATTTCCGAATCTAAATTTGCCGTCCGCGAGCGTTTCCATAGATTTAGGAAAAATTAGGAAAGATTAGCCTCGAAATTAAGGACAAAACGCTTGAAGTCAGCGAAGATCGCCTTGATCGAAACTCTTTCCAGATAGTCGCGAGAATAGCAGATTTGCCCGCTGGGAACAATAAAAAACTATGAAGGCAAAACAGGCCGGGATCACCATTAAACGAACCGAGGTTACGATCGAAACGGTCAGCGTAACGCGGATCAGGAGAACAATTTTCGAGAACGACATTATCGCTGAAGAGCCGACGGGCGAGAAGTTTACTCTACCGCCCGCCGACCGTTCGGTGGGCGCCGATACGGATGCGAACAGCGACGTTGCGGAAATCATAGGCGGCGACAAAAACCTGAATGGCCGGTAGCCCGATCGTGGCAAAGATGAAGGAGATATAAAAAACAAGGAGTGAGGTAAAAAAGTAATGTTCAGAATGCTTTTTGGGGCAATATTGATCGCGGTGCTGTGTATAATGCCGGCATCCGCGCAGACGACGGAGTTTACGTATCAAGGACAGCTACAGAATTCGTCAACCCCGGCGAACGGTTCGTTCGATTTTGAGTTCGCACTATTCGACACGGCCGCGAGCGGTTCTCAGATCGGTTCAACACTGACGCGCAGCGGCGTTTCGGTTACGGGCGGGATCTTTAGCGTAAATCTCGATTTCGGTTCGTCGTTTCCGGGCGCGAATAGATTTCTAGAGATCCGCGTGAGGCAATCTGGCGGCGGTTCTTTCGTTTCACTTTCGCCTCGCCAACCGGTATCGAGCGCCCCTTATTCGGTTAAGAGCCTTACTGCCGATAGTGCTCAATCAGCAGCTACGGCGCTGAATGCTACAAATGCGGAAAGCGCCTTGAGCGCGACAAATTTTACAGGGTCGCTCGCTGGTGACGTGACCGGATCGCAGGGCTCCACCACTGTTGCCCGGCTGCGAGGCCGCAACGTTGCCGCGAATCAACCGAACAACGGCCAGGTCTTGAAATACAACACCGCATCTACTCAATGGGAACCAGCCAACGACGAAACGGCCGCGGGCGGAGGCGGAACTCTGACGGGCATTACGGCCGGAACAGGACTAGCGGGCGGCGGTACCTCGGGCAGCGTTACGTTAAGCATTGCGAACAGCGGCGTCGGCACCGCGCAGATCGCCGACGCTAGCGTTACGGATGCCAAGATCGTTGGCGTGAGTGGAGCAAAAGTCTCGGGTTCGGTAGCAAACGCGACGAACGCCGCAACCGCAGCAAATGCGAATCAACTCGGCGGGATCGCCGCTTCCGGCTTTATTCAAAACAATACGTCGCAACAACTGGCGAGCAACTTCAATGTCTCCGGCGACGGTACGGTCGGCGGCATTTTCTCGGCAACCCAATACAATCTGGGAGCGAGCAAAATATTCGCGGCTTCCGGCAGCCGCACGTTTTTCGGGATCGGAGCGGGCAGCTCGACGACCGGCGACCTAAATACTTTCTTCGGCCGCTCGGCTGGAGCCGGGACGACGACGACGACGCGAAACGCGTTTTTCGGGTCACTTACCGGGCCGGTAAATGCAGGTGAGCGAAACTCGTTCTTCGGCCATGCGACCGGAAATAATAATACGACCGGCGACAATAACTCCTACTTCGGTGACGGCGCCGGCTTTTTAAACGAAGCAGGGTTCAACAACGCGATGTTTGGAAGTGCATCCGGCCTCGGAAATCAGGGGAGCTTCAATACATTTATCGGAGCATTCAGCGGGCAGACGAATTCCACGGGGACGCGAAACACGGTGTTGGGTTACGGTGCGGACGTAACGGTCGGCAATCTTACCTATGCCGCCGCGATCGGATCCGGCGCGACGGTCGGCACGAGCAACACAATGGTTCTGGGGCGCAGCAACGGCAATGACGCCGTGCAGATACCCGGAAGTTTGACCGTCGCCGGGAATCTGACTCTAAACGGAACATATTCCGGGCCGATTCCAGCCGGGAGCGGCAACTATATTCAGAATTCGATCGGCCAGCAGGCCGCGAGCAACTTCAACATTTCCGGAAACGGAACGCTCGGCGGCACACTGACAGCGACTAACATCAGCGCTTCAAACCAGTTCAATATTGGAGGCAACCACATTCTCAGCCGTCCGGGCGCTGGAAATCTCTTTGCGGGAACTCTCGCCGGCCAGAACAATACGGGTACTCAAAACTCATTTTTCGGCCATCTTTCCGGTAGTCAAAACAGCAGCGGAGTTCTGAATGCCTTTTTTGGATACCTTTCCGGTCAAAACACTACGACGGGCAGCAGCAACGCTTTTTTTGGTGCGGATGCGGGGAAGGCTAACGTCAGCGGCGCGGGAAACTCTTTCTTTGGACGAGCCGCCGGTCAGGATAATATCACCGGAGATTACAATTCCTTTTTTGGCTTTTCCGCCGGCCCCGCCAGTGTTGTCGGCACGGGGAACGCGTTTATTGGCTACCAATCGGGCCAGGGGAGCACCGCCGGCGATGAAAATGCTTTTGTCGGCTACCGCAGCGGCTTTAACAACACGCTCGGCGACAACAACACACTGATCGGGTCGAATGCGGATGTTACGTCAGGCAATCTGTCATTTGCTGCAGCGATCGGTTCCGGCGCGACCGTCAGTTCAAGCAATACGATCGCCCTAGGACGCAGCGGTGGGCAGGATACCGTTCGAATACCCGGCGATCTATTTGTTCTGAATGGGACAGATGCGGAGCCCGGCTCGGGCGGCTACATTATTTCGGGACTCACCAGTTCGACAAACATCGTCATCGACAACAATGAGATCATGGCCCGTAATAACGGAGCGACGGCAACGCTCGCTTTAAATGCCGACGGCGGCAACGTTCACCTCATACAGGCAGGAACGGGAAATGTCGGCATCGGCACGACCGCACCGGATCAAAAACTCACAGTCAACGGCAATGCGTCCAAAACCGGCGGTACTAGTTGGGCCGTCTTCTCGGACGAGCGGCTGAAGAATATAAAAGGCAAGTTTTCACTTGGTCTCGATGTGATAAGGCAGCTCCAACCGGTCAGATTCGAGTACCGGCCGGACAACCCGTTAGGCCTCGCTGATACGGGCGAACAGATCGGCTTTAGCGCCCAGGAAGTTCAGAAAGTTCTGCCCGCAGCGGTAACCACGAGCCGCAACGGCTACCTACAGCTAAACGTCGATCCGATCCTTTGGACGATGCTCAACGGCATCAAGGAGCAAGACGCCGAGATGGAAAGGCTGCGCAATCAGGTTCGCGAGCAAACCGCCGTGATCGGCGCCCTCAAAAAAGCTTTGTGCGAAATGAACCCCTTATCTGAGATCTGTAATAAATAAGCAAACAAGGAGTAACAGAATGAAAAACAAAAAACACATAACACTTAGCATGGGCGTGATCCTGTTGACGGTGGTGATCGGCGTTTCGCTGCCGCAGACCGGACATAGCGCATTGGCCGCACCGGATAAGGATGTTCGCGTCATTAACACGCCAACCGAGGCCGTGCCGGTCAACGTCATTGGTACGCCGACGGTAAACGCGAGTCAGCAAGGCGTGTGGAACGTCGGTTTGGTCGGCACGCCGCCGGTCAGGGTTACGAACGGCGAAACAAATCCGGTCGTGATCCGCGATGCAAATTACCAGGCGCAACAGCCATATCAGGCCGCCGTCGATCTGGTGATCGGTCCGGGACAGGGCGGCGAGAATGCGGAAATACCGGTTGCTCCCGGCAAACTCTTCGTCATCGAGCATGTTTCCGCGTTTTCGTCTACCGATCAGACGCTCGACACATTTGCGCTGCTAACGCATATTGCGCCTGACAATACGCTTCGCACGCACTATCTGAACAACGATCGCAGGCAGCTTACGACTGGCGGAATTTACACGGTTAGCGAGTCGCTAAAACTCTACGCCGACGCTCCGGGCGTGGTTGTCAGGGCAACGCGTCTCGGTTCGACTGATTCGGTCACGGTAAGGTACACCGTTTCCGGTTACCTGATCGATAAGTAGCGAGCCCGCTGCATCGACCTCGAAGCCGTGCGAGCGGGCCGACAATCTCATAGAATAAATGCCGTGATACCGATCAACTTCGAACCGGGCGGCATTTATTCGTGGGACGCCGTCAGCGAGAACCACAAGGTCCGCAACGGCATCTACCAGCGAAACGGCCAGCTGATCTCGCTTCTTACCGATTTTGGCCGGATCAATCCGTGCTATCCGGATTTCCACGGCGACACGAACGACGTTATCCACTACACCGGTTACGGCCGACGCGGCAACCAAAAACTCGACGCATCGAACCGCGCTCTGCTCGATGCGGTTGTGAGCGTTCCGCTCTTTAACAAACTCGCCCCTGGACGTTGGGAATACCTCGGTAAATGGCAAGTCGCTGGCGGGGTTTACATTTTCGACGAAAACGCGGGTAGAATGGTTTGGAAATTCACTCTGAATAGAGTTGACGATTGAGATATGAGAACTGAGCTCGGGAAACTTTTGTTTGGTTTTGTATTTGTTGCAGTCTTCTCGCTGTGTGCAGTAAAGGTTTCTGCGCAAATGGCAGCGATCGCGGCGATCGATGAGCCGGAACCGGCAGCCGAAGCAAGCGGTTCGGCAGGCAAATCTGCCGGCAAACACGCAACGCAGAAAAACTCGCCAAAGAGCGGCGGAAATCTCCAAAAAACGTCCACGGCCGGAAAAAAGCCGAAAGCCACGACATCATCCAGATCAAAACCGATGCCGTCACCGCCGCCTCCACCGCCGACATCATTCAACGGCCCGGTGCTCGGTGATAAATACACGTTTTTGAATTTCGAAGTGGTCTCAGCCGAAAAGCCTTATTACACAAGAGCCGCCAAAGCCAGCGGAGCCAAAGGCCTGGTGCAGGTCGAGGTTTTGGTCAACACCGATGGGTCAGTGATCTCAGCAAAGCCACGTACAGGCAACAAAGAACTCTGGCCCGAAGCCGAACGCGCCGCCCTCGCGTCAAAACTCAAACGCCCAACCGCCGAAGGCCGTCCCGCGAGAGCGTTGGGTTTTCTCGTTTACAGATTTGGCCCGGCGGAAGATTAGAGCCACAGAGGACGAGCTCAAATTAAATGGTCTTCGAATTGAGAACTATTCTCGACACGATCGCTAGTATCTGAGGCTATTTATGTCGGATTGTATGTTATATATGTAAAAAATCTTCAAACTAGGATCTTGAGGGGCGTTAATATGAAAAAGACCGCTATTGTGTTCACTCTCGTTTTCTTCTTCCTGTTTCACAGCACTGCTTCTGCTCAATCAAGTGAATTCAGCTACCAAGGCCAGTTGCAGAATGCATCGGCGTTGGCGAATGGCGTTTTCGATTTTGAATTTGCCCTATTCGGCTCGGCGTTTGGCGGCAGCCAGCTTGGTTCCACTCAGCCGCGAAGCGGGGTAAATGTGGCGAACGGGATCTTTTCGGTGTCGCTGGATTTTGGTAATCAGTTTGACGGGACGTCACGCTTTCTTGAGATCCGCGTCCGGCAATCCGGCGGCGGGGCATATACGACATTATCGCCGAGACAGACCATCGCGAGTTCGCCGTACGCTGTTCGAAGCCTCGATGCACAGAACGCGGTCAATTCTCAAACCGCCGCGAATGCGGCCAACGCCACCAACGCTGTTACTGCGACAACCGCGAATAATTTCACCGGCCCGCTCGCCGGCGATGTGACGGGAACTCAAGGCTCGACCACCGTCGCAAGGCTTCGCGGAACCAACGTCGCTGTGGCTACGCCGACCAACGGTCAAGTTCTCAAATTCAACAGCGGAGCAAACCAATGGCAGGCTGACACCGATAATATAGGTTCGGGCGGCGGCGGAACCATCACGGGCGTTACGGCTGGCACCGGCTTGACCGGAGGTGGTAATACAGGCAGCGTCACAGTCAGTATTGCCAACGGCGGCATCACAAATGCGCTGATGGCTGATGGAGCGGTAACTGCGGCAAAGCTTGCTGATGCCAGCGTTTCCAACGCAAAGATCGTTGATGTTGCAGGAGGCAAAATAACCGGATCTATAACTACCGCTACGATACCGGGTGCAAATGTGATCGGGCCGGTCGGGAACGCAGCCAGCGCCGTTAATTTTAGCGGCCCGCTCGCGGGAGATGTCGTTGGAACGCAGTCTGCAACCGTTATCGCAAATAACGCTGTGACCGATCCTAAGATCGCAACAGGGCAGGTCGTAAAAGGCATTAACGCTCTGAAAGACAATGTCACATTAGCCGCGGGGGCTAATATCACGATCACGCCTAGCGGAAATACACTTACCATTGCCTCGAACACCGCTTCTGTGAACGCTATAATCAACCAAACTACGCAGCAAGCCGGAGCGAATTTCAATATCGGCGGTACGGGAACAGCGAACGTTTTTAGCGCGGCTACCCAATACAATATCGGTGCGGAACGTGCCCTCAGTGTGAACGGGACAAATAACCTTTTCGTAGGCGTCGGCTCAGGCCAGTCCACGACTCTAGGATCGTCTAATACTTTCGTAGGTAAAAGCGCGGGCCAGGGTACCACCGCTGGCGGCGATAATTCCTTCTTCGGTACTCTGGCGGGTGTCCTTAACTCAACAGGTGGTTCAAATTCGTTCTTTGGCTCTAACTCGGGCATCAACAACACTACCGGCTCGTCAAACTCATTTTTCGGGCGTGAGTCTGGTTTCGCGAACAATACCGGCGTTGAGAATTCGTTCTTCGGCGTAAGCGCAGGGCGGGCAAACACGACCGGGTTTCGAAATTCGTTCTTTGGTAAGAGCACAGGCGAGGTAAATTCTACCGGTGCAAAAAACTCGTTTTTTGGCTCCTTCGCGGGTTCACTCAATACAACCGGAGCCGACAATTCATTCTTCGGATTTGATTCGGGCACGCGGAATACGAGCGGGATCGGCAACGCTTTCTTTGGTGCGACATCGGGCGTAGCCAATACGACCGGCGATTTTAACTCTTTTTTTGGTGATTTCACGGGCTTCAATAATTCCACAGGAGAACACAATACCTTTGTCGGAGCAGAGGCAGGGCTCAATAATACGACCGGGTCATTCAATACACTCATTGGCGAGTTTGCTGGCGTTTCGACTGGAAACCTCACGAACGCTACCGCCCTCGGGTCCGGAGCAGTGGTCAACGCCAGCAACAAGGTGCGTATTGGTAATAGTTCCGTCACGGTAATACAGGGCCAGGTCGCATACACATTTTCGTCGGACAAAACGCAGAAAGAGAATTTCGTCGCCGTCAACGGCAGGGACGTTTTGCGGAAGATCCGTGGGTTCAACATGACGAGTTGGAATTATAAAGGACAGGATCCAAAGCAGTTTCGACACTATGGTCCGATGGCTCAGGATTTCTATGGAGCCTTTGGCCGTGACGAGATAGGTTCATTCGGCACACCGACGACCCTCAATATTGGCGACGTCTCGGGTGTGATGCTCACCGCGATCAAGGAATTGTCCGTCGAAAATGAAACAGTAAAAGCCGAGAATCGCCGCCAGCAAGCCCAGATCGACTCATTAAAGCAAATCGTCTGCTCGATCAGACCGAAGGCGAAGGTGTGCAGAAGGAAGTAGTTATTTTTTGCCGAGATCGACCGCTCGTTTGTACGCCGCGTAAACTGCTTTCGATAGGACCGTTCGCAGTGAGCCTTTTTCCATTTGGTAGATCGCCTCGGCGCTGGTTCCGCCTGGCGATGTGACCATGTTGCGGAGTTCGGCGGGGTGTTTGTGGGATTCCATGGCGAATTTCACGGACCCGAGCATCGTTTCCTGGACGAGTTCCTTGGCCATGTCGCGGGAGAAGCCGAGGTGGACGCCGGCGTCGGTTAGGGCTTCCATGACCATGAAAATGTAGGTCGGGCCGGTGGCTGAGAGCGAGGTGGCCATGTCGATCATGTTCTCGGTTTCGACGAATAGTTCTTTGCCGAGTGCGGAGAGCATTTCGCGGACGTGGCCGCGTTCGGCTTCATCGACAGCGTTCGTGCAGGTCCAGGCGGTTATCCCTGCGCCGATCTGCGAAGGCGTGTTTGGCATTGCACGGACGATCTTAGCGGTGCCGAGTTCGTCGGCGAGGTGTTCGATGCGGGCTCCGGCGACGATAGAAATTACCAACTGTCCGGGACAAAGAATATTGTTAAGATCTTCGAGAACCTTTTGCAGGCGTTGAGGTTTTACGCAAATGATGATCGCGGAATTTGGTTCGCCAACGACTACATGTGCGGCTGCTGAATTGCTCTCGCTTGCGTCAACACCGTATTTTGCCGTCAGCTCATCGCATCGTGATCTTCTTGGATGGCTTACAACGATCTTATTTGGATCTATGAGATCGTTCTTAACGAGGCCAGCCAACATTGATTCGCCCATCACACCGCAGCCGATAAATGCCAAATGTAGATTCTTCAGATCGTTTGCCATTGAGTTTTACCCTGGATCCTCGCAAATTTTGCAGCATACTTTGCGTGCTTCGCACCTTTTGCGTGAGAATAACAATAAGAGTTTCACGCAAAGTCGGGCAGAACGCAAAGTAAGAAATATGGCCGAAATTCGAAGGGCCGAAGAGCGCGATAAACCCGCCATCTGGCAGATCATCAAAGCCGTGATCGCCGGCGGCGACACATACGTCTTTGCCCCTGACACACCCGAAGAAGAGATGATCGCGTATTGGTTCACGCCGGACAAGTACAATTATGTCGCGGTTGAGGACGGCGAGGTGCTTGGGATCTATTGGCTCAGAGCGAACTATCCCGGCCTCGGCTCCCATGTTGCCAACGGGGCGTACATGGTTTCCCCAAACGCTAAAGGCAAAGGCATCGGCAAACAGATGGCTGAACACTCCATCGAAGAAGCCCGCCGCCTCGGTTTCACCGCGATCCAATTCAACTTCGTCGTAAAAAGCAACACCGTCGCCGTCAAGCTGTGGCAAAGCGTCGGCTTCGAGATCATCGGCGAGATCCGCGACGCCTTCAACCACTCAAAAAACGGCCTGACGAATGCGTACATTATGTACCTTAAGTTATAATTGCCGTTTTACAATGACCATCGACGAACAAATAGAATTCTTAAAAAAAGGCACCGTTGACGTGATCCGCGAGGAAGACCTGCGCAAGAAGCTGGAGCGGGCTGAAAAGACTGGTAAGCCGCTGCGTGTGAAGCTCGGGCTTGATCCGACGGCGCCTGATATTCATGTGGGGCATACGGTTGTGATTCGCAAGTTGAAGGCGTTTCAGGATCTCGGGCATACGGTGATCTTTTTGATCGGCGATTTTACCGGGATGATCGGCGACCCTTCGGGTAAGAATGTAACACGGCCGCCGCTTTCGCGGGAAGAGATCAATGTGAACGCCGAGACGTACAAACGGCAGATGTTCAAGCTGCTCGATCCGGAGAAAACGGAGTTGCGATTTAATGGCGAGTGGATGGATAAGTTCAATGCGGCGGATTTTATCAAGCTGTGCGCGAAAACCACCGTCAAACAAATTCTGGAGCGCGACGATTTTACCAAGCGGATGAACGAGGAAAAGCCGATCTCGCTTCATGAGCTGCTGTATCCGCTTGTTCAGGGATACGATTCGGTTGCTCTCAACGCGGATGTCGAACTCGGCGGCACCGACCAAAAATTCAACCTCCTGATGGGCCGAAACCTACAGCGTGAATACGCCCAGGAACCGCAGGTCATAATTACCACACCGCTGCTCGAAGGCCTCGACGGCGTCAACAAGATGTCGAAATCGCTCGGCAATTACATCGGCATCGAGGACGAGCCAAACGAAATGTTCGGCAAGGTAATGTCGATCACCGACGACCTGATGTGGCGATACTACGAGCTGCTTACCGACCTGAGCCCATCTGAAATTTCAAATTTAAGATCTGAAATTTCAAATGGGAAAAATCCTCGTGACGTTAAGGTCGATCTGGCAAAATTGATCATCGGTGATTTCCACTCCCAATCGGCGGCTATCGCGGCTGAGGAAGAGTTCGTCAAGCGATTCGTTCAAAAAGAGGTTCCTGATGAGGTCGAGGAAAAGATGATCGCAGCCGGAACATACTCACTCGCTGCATTGATCGCCGACACCGGCCTCGCCGCCTCAAAAGGCGAAGCCCGTCGTCTGATCGAACAGGGCGGTGTTAAGGTCAACGGTGAAAAAGCCGCGGCGGCGAATGCTGAGATCTCGATTGGTACCGATGGCGTATTGCTTCAGGTGGGGAAACGGAAGTTTTTGAAAGTTTTATCATCTAGGTGAATAACAGATATTGACATATATCGTTATAGGCCAGAAAATAGTCGTAAGATGAATGTTTCACTAACTAATGAGCTTGAGAATTTTATTGACGGAATGGTGGCGAGCGGAATGTACTACTCTGCAAGCGAGGTCGTGCGCGACGGGCTGAGGTTGCTCAAGGATAAGGAAGAGCTAAAAGCAGCAAAGCTGACGGAACTTCGTGCGGAAGTTCTAAAAGGCTATGAACAAGCCAAACGCGGTGAGTCCCGCCCATTAGATGTGGAAGCAATTAAGGCTGAAGGTCGCAGGCGATTGGCCGCCGTCAAGCACCAAAAGTGAGTTCCAAAGTTCTTTTTACCCCGCTCGCCACCGAAGACCTAAATCAAATCTGGCTTTATATAGCTCTCGAGTCCAACGTAGAGGTAGCTGACCGATTTGTCGACCAGATTCGTGAGAAATGCTTAAGAATTTCGCGAGCACCTACAGGTTTTCGACTACGTCCTGAATTGCTGCCCGATGTTCGAAGTCTTCCTTTCAGAAACTACATAATTTTCTACATTCCGATCGAATCCGGTATCGAAGTCTTTCGCGTGATTCACGGAGCCAGAGACATCCCGCAGGTAATACTCGACCAGAACTGAATTGTAATTTCATTGTATTCTCCCGCCCAAACCGCTATACTCAGAAATCCATACATGAGAGAAACTGCAACAAAGCGGGTGAAGCTGTCTGAGCGGATAAGTGCGTACGTTGCATCTGAGGCGCCGATACGGAAACTCGCGGGAAACTGGTCAAAGACCGCGCGAACAGCTCTCAACGAGGCGAACAGCCTGTCGCTTGAACGAGTTGAGATCCGTCTCAAACGCCTCCCAAAACCTCTCGACGGGTTTAAGATCATTCATCTCTCCGACATTCACCATAGCCCTTTTACGGGTATCGAACATATCAAACGCGTAATAAAAGTCGCGAATCGGCTCAAGCCGGACATTTTTCTCCTTACCGGCGATTACGTCTCGCACGAGCGAGAATACATCGCACCAGTCGCGGCGGAGCTTGCGAAACTCAAGGCAAAATACGGCGTTCACGCCTGTCTCGGCAATCACGATCACTGGACCGATGCCGAGCTGGTCACGCACTTATTCCGTGGCGAAGGTATTAATATGTTGGTCAACGAGGGCTTCCGTTTTGAGGCGAAAGGAGCGTCGTTCTGGCTGGCTGGCGCGGATGATTACATGGTCGGCAAAACTGACGTTCCGGCAGCTTTGAAAGGCTCGTTCCCCGACGAAATGAAGCTCCTGCTCGCGCATAACCCAATCATCTTTCGCGAGGCCGCCCGTTACGGCGTCGATCTCACGCTCAGCGGGCATACGCACGGCGGACAGATCAAGTTTCGCGACGATGAAAAACGCCTTATCCGTCCACGAAAGCTGCGTGCCGGCCTTTACGAGCGCCGCAAATCTCAGGTTTACGTCACACGCGGCATCGGCACGGTCGTCGTTCCAATGCGGTACCAATGCCCGCCCGAGATCTCGCTGCTGGAGCTGAGAACAGCCTAATGAGCGAGCGTCCGGTTTCCACACAAGTCCTTACTGTTGCAAACATGCTGACCTTTCTGCGGATCGGGCTGATCCCCGTGTTTGCGATCCTGCTTGTCTATCACCGCGAAGGCTGGGCTCTCGTCGTATTCACTATCGCGGGCGTTTCTGACGGCATCGACGGATTCATCGCCCGGCAGATGAAACAGGAATCTGAACTCGGCACGATCATCGATCCGATTGCCGACAAACTGCTCATGACGACAGCGTTTGTCATGCTGACGCTCTCAAGCGTGGTCGGCACGGAACGACATCTTCCGATACCGTTTTGGGTTACGGCTTGCGTCATCGGTCGCGACATCGCTATCGTGACCATCGCCGGAACGATAAATGTCATGACCGGCTTTCGCGGTTTCAAACCGTCGTGGTTGGGCAAGGCGAGCACGTTTGTTCAGGTTCTCGGCGTCATCGCGATCCTGATTGCGGCGGTTTTTCCACAGCTTCGCGGGTTTTATCTGCCGACGGTTTATACGACGGTTGCCTTATTCGCGGTTGTTTCGGGCGTTCATTACATCTTCCAGGTCGCTCGATTAATGCGCGAAGAGGAAGCCGCCAAAGCCCCCGCCGATTAGAATTTCGCAGGGTCCGGCATCGGCGACAGCACGACGAATTTGATAAATTCCGGCAGCCCTTCCTCGGTTTTCTTCGTGAATTTGTACACCTGCGTGAGCCGGTCTTTCCACGACGCGGCATTCGGATTCTTCTCCGCTTCACCTTTCTTAAAGGCTCGTGCGTACGCGTCCATCATCAGTTCGATCGATTTATTGACGCGGTCGTTCGCCGCCTTGAAATCGGCATCGCTGAGCGACTTGCCCTTTGCCTTTAGATCGGCGGCGAGTTTTGCGTAAGCGTCCTCATAGTACGAGGCGATCAGATAATAGGGCAGCGAGCTTTCCTTGATCGGCGTGTTAAACGTTGTGGCCTTGTAGATATTGCCAGCGGCTTCTTTGTAGTCAGTGTCGACCTGGATAAAGCCCGGAATATAATACATCCACGCGAGAGCCTCGTCCTTGTCTTTATAGGGTGCAAAGTTCTTGGGCTCCGAGCCGGCTTCCAACGCCTGGGCCGCTTTTTTTGCAAAGCCGATGGTCTCGACCGCGTACGTCTTGTCGCGAGCCGTTCCGAGCGAATGATAACCGGCGTGGGCCAGATTGATCACTACGCTGACGTCATCGGGCCGCTCGGCCAGGATCTCTTTGCCGAGTGCGAACGCATCGGCGGTGTTCTTTCCGTCTACCGCTGCGTAGAATGAGCTATCGCGATAGCCCTCGACAAAAGCCTTGACCTGGTTTATCGCCTTGTCTTTCCCTTCCTTGTTATCCTTGCCAAAACGGGCAACAAAATCCTTGGCCAGCGGATACGCTTTAGCGTAGTCCTCCGGCTTTTTGGTGGCAACCAGCGTCGCGATCTCTTTCAGAGCTTCGTCCTTGGATTTAGGTTTCTGAGCCCCGGTCGTCACCGCAAATATCGCCACAAGCATGAAAAGGAATACAAAATTGTTACGGAATCTCATCGAAATATAACGTCTCCAGTTTTTGATTTTAAGTTGCCAATTTTACCAAATACCTATTCAATTCCGCTAAGCCGTTGAGCGTTTGAATTGAACATCCCGACCGCGAAAAAATCCGCATCGCACGGGAAATTTCGGGCTCGCATATACGCCTCGCTTATCGAAAGCTGACCAAATGCGGGCAGATCCGGCTATATCCTTTTGGAATGGCAATTGCTATTCCAGATTGTAACCCTGCATTGACAACTTCATTATCATTCCGCGTACGCCCTTCATTGACCGGTCTCCCACCCAACTTCCTTCGATGCCGGCAGTACGCACGTTCTCTACAAGGAGGAAAAATGGTCACGAATATTCATAAAATCAAGCTCTCGGTACTCATCGTATTTATTCTAGGTTTGGCCGCAATGATATTTTGGGGAAGCCGTTCGGTCACGCAGGTTGAGGCACGTTCAAACGGTTCACCAAACGCCCGGACGGGTGCCCCGAGCGAGCAGACGTGCACGAGCTGTCATAACTCGAATAGCGGCCCCGGCACGATCCAGATAGTTGCTCCCGCCAGCTACACGCCAGGCCAGACGGTTCAGATCACCGTCACACAGGCAACGACCGACACGTCGCGAAGGGCCTGGGGATTTCAGCTCACAGCTCTCGATACGGCGACCAATTCAAAGGCCGGGACGCTTGCCGCGACGACCTCATTCACAGCGGTTGCAAACTCGTCGACCCGTCAGTACATGAATCAAACGAACGCGGGAACGTTCTCAGGACAGACAGGCACGGCGTCGTGGACGTTCAACTGGACACCACCGGCTGCCAGCGTCGGTAACGTCAGATTCTATGCAGCCGGGCTTCAGGCTGATGATCAAAATGATGACACAGGTGATCAGACCTATCTGACCAACTTTACGATGTCTCTCGCGGCAGGAGCAACGCCAACGCCAACGCCGACCCCAACGCCGACCCCAACGCCGACGCCAACGCCGACACCAA
Source organism: Pyrinomonadaceae bacterium (assembly GCA_040080065.1). GTDB lineage: Bacteria > Acidobacteriota > Blastocatellia > Pyrinomonadales > Pyrinomonadaceae > OLB17. The sequence continues at coordinate 45,043 of JBEBJB010000019.1, read as the reverse complement.
CGCCGACACCAACGCCGACGCCAACGCCGACACCAACGCCGACGCCAACGCCGGTCGCTACACCGACGCCGACTCCAACGCCGGCCTGCTTGCCTAACTCAAATATCCTTCGCGATGGCGGATTTGAGTCGAATACTGCGGCGGCGAACCCTGATTGGACATCCTTGTCGACGTCGGGTGCTGTGCTGTGCAGCGGCTCAGGATGCGGCATCGGAACTGCACCGCGGACCGGAAACGGCTGGATCCGATTCGACGGTACGGGTGACGGCTCGGCCGCTTACACCGCGAGTGTTCAGCAAACCGTCGTGATACCCGCGGGCGGTGCTGCGATGCTCAGTTATTACCTGAAAGCAGCCAACTTGACCGCTCCGGCAAATTCGACCCTGACCATCTCGGTCGGCGGTGCGGTCGTCCAGACGATCAGCGAACCAGCGGTTGCTGACAACGATTATGGCCTGCGTATGATCGACCTTTCAGCATTTGCCGACGGCGTGCCGCGCACGCTCAGCTTTAATTACAGCCGTCCAGCCGGAACCGCCGGAAGCGACAGCTTCATGATCGACGATGCCGCCCTCGGCATAAACTGCGGCGAATCCGTGGCTTCCGTCACCGGACGCGTTCTAACCACAAATGGACTTGGTTTGCAGAACGCCGTGGTCGTCCTCACCGACCCCAACGGCCTCCGCCGGACCGCGACCACCAGCTCGTTCGGCATTTTCACCTTCGAAAATGTCCCGACGACACAGGTCTACACGATCGGAGTCCGTTCAAAACGCTACCGCTACCCAACCCGAAACATGCTCGTCACAGCAAACCTGTCGAACATCGATTTCTGGGGACTGCAGTAGTGGAAACAGAAATGCCCCGCGTTGGTGAAAATCAACGCGGGGCAAATAACTTATCGCAGCTACTACCGGCACGCGGGTCGCTTGCGTTCCAGTCTCGCTTCGCTCCAGTCATCTCGCACCGCGGCCGACGGTTACCGTACGGTTTAGGTCGAGGAGCAGGACGCCGTTGTCGTCGAGTTCGGCGCCTTCGAAAAGCAGCGTGCGGTCGATTCGCAGGCGAAAGTTCTGGCAGAATGCCGACGCCGAGATGCGGTGATAGTCGCCGGAGCTGCCGTGCTTTTTGACGCGAAACGCGTGGCTTTTGTGCGGGTCGACAGGTTTGATCCCGATGATCCGGCGATTGCCGTCGTAAAGCATTTCCACCGCCGGATGCCGGTCGATAGCGTCGAATGCCATCCCATTCAGATAGATTGTATGCCGCGGCCCGATCGTCACACGCATTTCCCGCCGTGCCGTTCTGCCATGCTGCCGTCCTTCGAATTTTGTCCATTGATTATTCATTTTTGTAACCTCCCAAATTGTGGTCAGCCAGAATTATCCACAAACCCCGATCGAATTGAAATGCCGTTTTTCTCACTTTGACGTGTTGTGCACAGAATGACGTGTTTTTCTCAAATTGATGCGTTTTGCGTACTTTCGCGCGAGAATGCGGAGACCGTGAGAAAAAACGTCGAGAACGGCGAGGGTATCTTGACGGCGATAACGTGGATAGTTGCAGAGTTCCTGGGAACTGTTTCGCCAAAAGAAGTAAAAAAAGCACCTCTACCAAACTGGCAAATACCTCTACCAAACGCGGGGAACCGTTTGACCACAGCAGGCGGTTCGCTCGACCAACGTGGCTGAAATTTAGCTGGTAAAAGTTCCAGTCGTACAGACAATAAATAAACTTGACAACAACACACTCAACTATTATCATCGATCTATGCTCAACTAAATGCGTTTTATTGGAGCAGTGGCAATTATAATTTTTGGAGAATAAATATTATGAGCAAAATTATCGGTATCGATCTGGGAACGACCAATTCGGTCGTCGCCGTGATGGAAGGCGGTGAGCCGATCATCATCACGAATTCCGAAGGCGGTCGTACGACACCGTCGGTAGTGGCCTTTGCCAAGGACGGCAACCGTCTGGTCGGCCAGGTCGCCAAACGGCAGGCTGTGACCAATCCTGAAAACACTTTGTATTCGATCAAGCGCTTCATGGGCCGTCAGTTCAACGAGGTAAGTGAAGAAATCAAACAGGTCCCGTACAAGGTCGACAAGGCGGGAAATGGTGACGTGAGTATCAATGTTGACGGCAAGCACTACAGCCCGCCTGAGATCGCGGCGATGGTCTTGCAAAAGCTGAAACAGTCGGCTGAAGACTATCTTGGATCGAAGGTCGATAAGGCCGTAATTACTGTGCCTGCTTACTTTAACGATGCCCAGCGTCAGGCGACCAAGGATGCCGGCAAGATCGCGGGGCTCGAAGTCCTGCGTATCGTCAACGAGCCGACGGCGGCGGCCTTGGCGTACGGATTGGACAAGAAAAAGGACGAGATCATCGCGGTATTTGACTTCGGCGGCGGTACTTTCGACATCTCGGTCCTCGAGGTTGGCGAAGGCGTTGTCGAGGTAAAATCGACCAACGGCGACACGCATTTGGGCGGAGATGACGTGGATGAGATCCTCGTTAGCTGGATCATCGATGAGTTCAAAAAAGATCAGGGAATCGACCTGCACAACGACAAAATGGCCCTCCAGCGTTTGAAAGAAGCTGGTGAAAAGGCCAAAGTCGAGCTCTCAAGCGCGATGGAAACGGAGATCAACCTGCCGTTCATTACGGCGGATGCGTCGGGGCCGAAGCATTTGGTGATGAAGCTCACGCGTTCGAAATTCGAACAGCTCGTCGAGCCTGTCCTAAAACGCTTGATGCCGCCGGTCGAACAGGCGATCAAAGACGCCGGTCTGACCGCGAAAGACATCGAAGAGATCGTGCTGGTCGGCGGTTCGACGCGTATTCCCAAGGTTCAGGAAATGGTCAAGGAATTCTTTGGCAAAGAGCCGAACAAATCGGTGAATCCGGATGAAGTCGTGGCTCTCGGAGCCGCGGTTCAGGCTGGTGTTTTGGGCGGCGAGAAGACGGACATCCTGCTCCTCGACGTCACTCCGCTAACGCTTGGGATCGAAACTTTCGGAGCCGTCGCAACACCGATGATCCAAAAAAACACGACCATCCCAACGCGTAAGTCGGAGATCTTTTCGACCGCTTCGGACAACCAGACATCGGTCGAGGTTCACGTGCTGCAGGGCGAACGGCCGATGGCGGCGGACAACAAAACGCTTGGCAAATTCCATCTGGTCGGCATTCCACCGGCACCGCGCGGTGTTCCGCAGGTCGAGGTCACCTTCGACATCGATGCTAACGGCATCGTGAACGTTTCGGCTAAGGACGTTGGCACAGGCCGTGAGCAGAAGATAACGATCACATCTTCGTCAGGTCTCTCGAAAGAGGAAATAGACAAAATGATGAAAGACGCCGAAGCCCACGCCGGCGAGGACGAGAAGAAAAAGTCCACGATCGAAGCCCGAAACCGTTTGGACGGATTGGTTTACAGCGTTGAAAAGACCATGTCCGAGAACAAAGACAAGGTTGACGACGCTGCATCAGGCGAGATCGAAGCCGCGATCGCGGAATCCAAAACGGCCCTGGCCGGAGAGGATGTCGATGCGATGAACAACGCCTTCGAGCGTCTGCAAACCGCTTCGCACAAACTCGCCGAGGCGATCTACAGCAAAACCCCAGCCCCGGAAGCGGACGGTGGAGATGGGGAACAAGCCTCTTCGGCCTCGGCTGGAGCGGGCGATGGAAATGCTACCGCAAACGAGGAAAATGTTATAGATGCTGAGTACGTAGATGTGGACGAATCGCCCGAAGGCGACGCTAAGTAACGTGCCTGGTTAAGTTACAGAGGGCGAGGGACAAGCTATTTTCAGGTTTGCCTCTCGCCCTTAGTCACTCTAAACTTGTGCCTGATCAAAATGGCAAAAAAAGATTACTATCAAATACTCGGCGTCAAAAAAGACGCGAAAGCGGACGAAATTAAGAAGTCGTACCGCCGTCTCGCGCGTAAGCATCATCCTGATGTAAATCCCGGCGACAAGGCGTCTGAGGACAAATTCAAAGAGGTTCAGGAAGCTTACGACGTGCTCTCGGATGAGAAGAAGCGTAAGGTTTTTGACCGGTTTGGCTATTACGCGGACAATCTGGACCCGGATGCTTCGCCTTTTAGTTCCGGTGCCGCAGGCGGAGCCGGGCCCACGGGCGGCTTTGACTTTTCGGGATTTGATTTCTCCAGCGGCGGACAGACGACCGGAAGCGGTTCCAGCTTTAGGGACATTTTCTCCGACCTTTTTGGCGGAGGCGGCGGAGGTTCCGCGCGGGCGGCTCAGCCTGAACCGCCTCGTGCCATGCCAAAACGCGGGCGTGATATAGAGATACCGCTGGCACTGAGCTTTGAAGAGTCTTTTACGGGTCTCACCACAAATATTACTGTCAATCGCAGCGAGCAATGTTCGCGTTGTCAGGGTGCGGGCGATACCGGCGGGCCGGTTGTGACGTGTCCGACATGCAAAGGCAGCGGTCAGGTAATGAAAACGGGCGGGCGGCTGCAATTTTCGCAGGCGTGTTCCGATTGTGAAGGCACGGGCCGTCGCCGACAGCCATGTTCGCTGTGCAACGGCAAAGGTGTCACGCCGAAATCCGAGCAGGTCAAGATCAAGATCCCGGCTGGAGTGGATACCGGTTCCCGCGTTCGTGTTCCTAAGAAAGGCCATGGCGGACGGCTCGGTGCCGAGCCTGGAGATCTGTTTATTTTGACCAATGTCGGCAAACATCCGTTCCTGACGCGAAAGGGCGATAACGTTTATATCACCGTGCCGATCACTGTGTCCGAGGCAGCTCTCGGAACCAAGATCGAGGTGCCGACGGTCGAGGGCAAAGCCCAGTTGAAAATTCCATCTGGAACCGAGTCCGGGCAAAAATTCCGCCTTCGCGAACGCGGGTTCCCCAGCCTTCGAAATCCGAGCCTGCGTGGCGACCAGTTCGTTGAGGTTAAGATAACGCTGCCGCGAGTGATATCTGAGGAGACCAAAACGGTTCTGCGAGAGTTTGAAAGATTGAACCCTGAAAACCCGAGAAAAGTAATGGGTCTCGAATAAGGATCTGAGATCTGAAATTTGAGATTCAAAATTTGAGTCATGAAAAAGCGAATCAAAACCTATACGATCAGTGCAGTTGCGGAATTGTATGACATACATCCGCAAACGCTCCGTTTGTACGAGCGCGAAGGGCTTTTGCTGCCTTCGCGGTCGGTGGGGAATACGCGGCTTTATGAAGATTCCGATCTCGAACGTCTTGAGATCATTCTTTCCCTCACGCGTGAACTCGGCGTCAATCTCGCCGGCGTCGAGATCATCCTGAACATGCGTGCCAAGATGGATCAGATGCAGCGGGAATTCGAACAGTTTTTTGAATATCTTAAAACTCATGCCAGTGAATTCTCTCGTCAGAGCGAGGCTTTTTCCTCGACTGAGGCACTCATTCCCGTTTCGCGATTTCGCGTAACGCGTGTTCGTCAGGAAGCCGCGATTGACGAATGATCGTCCGCATACTTCCATCACTCTCATAAAAGGTCTTACCATTTCGTTAACATCCCATCCCGTTATCGTTGCTTTAACAGCGAATTTGGGATACGATTTCCCATTGACCAAATCCGTAATTAGTTAGGAGTAATCGATGTTTCGAAGAATTTGTACCCGCAGTTTTGCGCTCACGCTGGTCGTGCTGGTCACGGCGATATTTGCCTTTGGACAGAATCTCGATGATGTCACGATCACCGGTAAGGTTCTTGACCCGAACGGGCTCGCGATAGTCGGAGCAACCGTTGTCGCAACGAATACCGAAAACGGCACATCGAGAACAGTAACGACCGACGACGAAGGCCGCTACAACCTCGTAAAGCTAACACCGGGCAATTACAAGGTTAAGGTAACCGCGAGTGGTTTCGGCGCTCAGGAAACGCCTAGCATCGCGACCATTTCCGCGCAGAACGTGCAACGCGATTTCAAACTGAGCCCCGCAGGTGTTACGGCGGAACAAACAATCACCGTCACCGAAGACGATTCCCCGCTTGTGGACACGACTAGAACGGTCGTCGGCGGCACGGTCAGCCAGCGCGAGATCGAGGAACTTCCGATCGATACCCGCAATCCGCTTGATCTGGTGCTGACGCTCGGCGGTACTGCCGAAGAGCAGCTCTCGACCCGCGACCTTTCGAGCGATCGGGGTGCTCGCGGTTTGACCGCACCGGGCACAACGCCCGAGGAAGCAGGTATTTTTGGCCTTTCGGGTGGTGCGGCATATTCCAATAACATTACCATCGACGGCCTCGATAACAACGACGATCGCGGTGCTTCGTTCCGCTTTCAGCCTTCTATCGACGCGATCAGCGAGGTTCAGGTCATCACCAACCAGTTCTCGGCGGAATACGGCCGTGCATCGGGCGGTCGTGTGAATTTGACCACGCGAGGCGGCAGCAATAAATTTCGCGGGCGTGCTTATTTCTACTTCCGCGACGAGAGCCTGAATGCCAACACCTGGAATAACAACCGCCGCGGTTTTGCAAAACCGCCGCTTCAGGAACGCAACCCCGGTTTTACCTTCGGTGGGCCGATCATTAAGGACAAGCTCTTCTTTTTTAGCTCTTACGAATACAACAACCTGTTCGATACGACCATCCTCGACGCATGGACGCCGGCTGCCGGAGCTAATTCGGTATTTCCGCTCCCTACTCCGAACAACCCGACGCTCGGCACTGTAATCGTGCCTGCCGCCACCTGTCCAACCGGGTTTACTTGCCCTGCGGTCACCGTCGGCAACTATACGCTTGCTACCGACACGCCTGCGATCGTTCATACTGCGACATCCAGGGTTGACTGGAACGCCGGGAAGTATCAGAACATGACGTTCTCGTGGCAGCTCGGCAGATCCAACGACCTCCGCTCGTTCAGCGGAACCAACCGCATCGCGGATTCGATCATCGGCCGTGTGCGGAACACGGATGGGTTCAATTTCACTCATAATCTATTCGACGGCAACAAGGTGAATCAGGTTCGTATCCAGTATTCAAAACTCGATCCGAGTTCGAGCCAGGCGGCTGGTGCCTTGTCACCAGCAGTGCTTGTGACTTTCACTCAGCAGGGAACGCAGGTATTCGGCTCGACAACGAGCTCCTCGGACCGAAAGGAAAACCGCATACAGATACAGGATACTTTCAGCCTCGTCAAGGGAAATACAACCTGGCGTATGGGCTACGATTTTCAGAATGTTGACACGACCTTTATTGATCGGTTCGATATAACGGGCACCTATACATTCGGCAGCTTTTCGAACTTTGTCGGCGGTGTTCCGACTCGGCTTCAGCAGAATTTTGGTGGTAACTCCGAACTGAATAACAAGTATTTCGGGGCGTTCGTGCAAAATGACTGGCGAGCCAAATCGAACCTCACGTTAAATTTCGGCCTGCGATACGAACGCGAAACCGTTCTCGACGACAACAACAATTGGGGACCGAGAGTCGCCGCTGCCTGGGACCCGTTCAAGAAAGGCAAAGGCGTCATTCGTTTCGGTGTCGGCATTTTTTACAACCGTGTCCTGCTTAGGACGATAGACGATTACACGGGCGATCTGACTTCGTTGCGTTTGGACACGAATAGTGTTCCGCTTCCTGCCGGCAGTTCGTTCAGCACGGACGCTCTTCGACGCTCGCTCGCCGGGCTTTTCCCGAATCCCGTGACCCTCGACACCAGGCTTGCCGTAACGACCACGCCGGGGCAGACTTTCACTGTTCGTGAGCTTTCGCGTTCGAGCACCGTTTTCCGCAATCTTTCGCCGGATATCGTCATCCCGAAGAGCTATCAGGTAAACGGAGGCTTTGAGCGTGAGGTCGGCAAGGGCATGGTATTCGAAGCGAATGTGACCTTTAACCGCACGGTGAATCTCTGGCGCGAAACTAATCCGAATGCCCCGATCCTTCCCACTGGTGTGACGGATACCAGCGGTGACGGACGTGTAACGTATACCGACTATTTGCTTGGCCTTTCGTCCGGAACAAATCGCTTTTTCTCGGGTACCGTCGGGGAAGTCGGCGGAACTCATGACGGCAGCCCGACTGCTGCTGCGGCGTGTACCACCGCAACTACGCTCTGTTATGTCAATGTAAATACCTCGTCAACATCGTTCCCATCGGGCGGATGTGCGACGGCGGCGCCGAATACAGCGTATTGTCGGGCCATCGCGGCCCTTAATCCGCTTCGGCCGGCTGCGTTGTTCGCCCAGTTCGGGCAGGAGCAGCTTGAAACGGTTACGTCGATCGGAAACAGCCGGTACATCGGTGCCGTATTTGAACTTCGAAACCGATATGTCCGATTCAAGAACGGGTTTGGCGGTTCATGGCGGCTTTCATATACGCTCTCGCGTTTGATGGACGACGGTATCGTCAACACTTCCGATCCAACGACGCCGGGTGATTTTCGCGGCGACTGGTCGCGAAGTTTGGCCGACCGTACGCACCGCATCTCGTTAACTGCCACGATGGATACACCTAATTGGCTCGGCAAACTCCGCATCTCCCCTGTGATCCGTTATGGATCGAGTGCTCCGTTCAATCTTTCATCGGGTGGGGTCGATCGCAATCTCGACGACCTGAGTAATGACCGTCCGAATTTCACCGGTGGCGCCGATATTCCGTGGAGAATTTACGGTTCTTCATTTCCGGCACAGCTCGCGTCGCAGCTTTCGCTCGCACCTCTTGGCAGCCCGGGAACGCTTCCGCGAAATGCTGGAAAAGGGCCTGCGTTGTGGCAGTTCAACATAAATGTTACCCGCGAGTTCAAGCTGACAGAACGCCTGAGAATGCGTCCCTCAGTTGAGGTCACGAATCCGCTCAACCTTCGTGTTTTCAGCTATGGATCTAACTTCATCAACTTTGATAACCTTTCGCTCTGTACGACCGGCGGAACTTTGACCACCGCTCAACAAGCAACGTGCGACGGTTTTGTGGCCCCGACCCGTACGATGACGCATCGCCGTATGCGTGTCGGTTTGAGATTTGATTTTTAGTTTGTCGACATAGTTGCTATCGGGCCGTTCGTGAGAGCGGCCCTTTTTATTGATGGCCGCGTCGCTAAAATTTTCGTGACTAGATCGAGACTGCCGTGATAAACTTGGATGTTGAACATTTTTGTTCACCTATCTATTTATGAGCCTCGCCGTCGCTGAACCTCAACTTCCTGTAACCGAAACCACGATCGAGTCAGTTCTGCTCGATGCGGATCTTTTTGTTAAATACAGCTCACCTGAGAAGGCTTTCGAGCTGCTTCGCCAGTCGCTTGAACGTTCGCCGCGTTCGATCAGCCTGCGTGAAAAGATGCGTGACATCTGCGTGAAGCAAAAGAACCTGAACGAAGCTGCGAAACAATGTCTCGCTCTTGTCAGTCTCTACATCGCCCGCGAAGATTTTGACCTGGCGTACGACCGTTTGCAGGAAGCAAAACTGCTCGATCCGCGGATCTCGGTCGCTCCGGGACTGGAAGCAATTCGCCGTGCGCGTCGCCCGGATTTTGCGGTTGACCGCGACCGTTCGCCGCAACAGGTCCGCACCGATGTCACTTTTGCGGGAAGCCTCGCGTATGTCAGCATTTTCGATGCCGTGCAGGTGATCGAGAGTGCGAAAATGACGGGCCTGTGCATCATCAAATCCGATATGCACATGGGCAGCGTTTCGTTTAACGAAGGCAAGATCGTCGATGCCGAATGTAACGGTGCCAACGGCAACGCGGCTTTTCGCGAGATCATCGAGATCAGCTCAGGGACGTTTGAATTCAACATTTCAGAAAAAGAATTCCCCATTGTCATCGCGATCACGAGCAATACCAATTTCCTCCTCGACGTTCTGACAGAACTCGACAATGAGCGGGCCGAAAAGCAAGGGCTCCGGAGCATGGGCGATGAGTTGATGTAAAAGCGTCACTGGAATTTCATGTCGCCAACGGCGACCTACATTAAAGCCCAGGGTGAAATGAGCGAAAGCGAATGAAACTCTGCTTGTTGTTTTATCCCAGATTAAGCGATAGGAATTCTGCCCGCGAAATACGCGAAAGAACGCGAAAAAAAGAAATATTTTCGCGTTCTTTCGCGTATTTCGCGGGCAAAAAATTCCTATTGCGGACTCCGGGTTTATGCCTGCGTCGCTGAAAGCGACGCAACGGGTGATATCGCTCGCCTTCAGCGAGCCCGGAATTCGCGTCACTGTACCTAGAGCGGTTACGGATTCAGTGTACGGCTGTCGCATTGAGTCAGTACCACCTGCGCTAGCGGGTGGGGGTTTTTGACCGTCGCACCGAAGCCCCACCCGCTACCGCAGGTGGTACTGACCCGTACATGCAAACCGTAAACGCTCTAGGGGTTCCGCCGAAGCGGCTGCACCCCAGGCTTTAATGTGTGTCGCGGTGGCGACAAGAATCTCCGATCCGGATCTTTGATTCCCGACATCAAATGACCATTCATTTAGCGTCACTGGTTTTTGTTCCGTGCCTGTCCGTGCATTCCGTGGTTCATTTCTTCCAGAGCCCTTAGAAGAATTAACCACGGAACGCACGGATTACCACGGAAACGAGCGGAGCGGGAAACCGAATTTTCAAAGATCTAGCGTTGCTCAAATTTAGTGACGCGGCGGCAAGCATGAATTTTGAGACGCGGGTGAGCCTCGGGCCTGATTCTGCGGTGAGGTCAGCAGCGGTAGGTTTGCGAAGATGCCGAGGCGTCGCTCGACGAGGTCGCTGACCAGACCTTCAATGAATTCATTGTTGAGGAATTCGATCATATACGACGGTATCGGGCCTTCGTGGGTCATGTCGAAGAAGATGTGATCCTCGCGTTCGGGTTCGTCGGTCAAATGGATGAGAAGCCGATATGGACGCGGATTCTTAAATCGGCTTTCGATCAGCAGACTGAAGACGTTCTCAACGAATGCCAGTTTTTCGTCCGGAGCATAGGCGGGAAGTTTGACACGAAGCGGTTGTGAGCACGTTTTACAGATGGGTGTAGCGTTCATATATTCAACGCTACACAAACCGCATCGAAATTGAAATGCCGTTCTGCGTAGATCGACGTGTTATGCACACAATGGCGTGTTTTTCTCAAATTGTATGGTTATGCGGGTTATGCGGACTTTGCGTAGTTTTCGACTGGAGGGCCGTGAATCCACGCTACGGGCGAGGTGGAAGCTCACCCTCCGGTCATGATTTTCGCGGTTGACTTCGCACGCCCAATCCTACAAAATATAGTGCTCAACATAACTCACAGCACTATAGAATGTTTAAGCTTCAACGTCTCGAAATATCAGGTTTTAAGTCATTTGCCGACTACACGGAGATAGTTTTCACTGGCAGCGGCATCACGGCGGTCGTCGGCCCGAACGGCTGCGGCAAGTCGAATGTGTCCGACGCGATGTCGTGGGTCCTCGGCGAACAGCGGGCGAAATCGCTTCGCGGCGGCGAGATGAAGGATGTCGTTTTCGCTGGAACGCGTTCGCGCAAACCCGGCGGAATGGCCGAGGTCGTACTGCATCTGGTCCGTGACGATACGGTTTTCGACGGCGACGACAGCGAGCTTTCCGATATCGATCAAGCCCTGTCCGGCATCGACGAAGCCGCGGTCGATATGGACGAGATCGAGGGCGTGGACGAAGTAGCAGAAGCAGCGGCAGAAGCAGATTCCGCGGAAAATGTTGCATTCCACATTGGAGAAGGTGTTGATGAGGAAGGCGAACCGGTCGAAGCCGTGATGGCGATGGCGGTTGGCTCGACGCAGGTTCTTGAGACCAAGATAAAAACCAAACGCCATTGGCGTCCGCGTTCGTTTGCTCTGGATTTTGCACCGGGCGAGGCCGTTTCGGTCACGCGGCGTTTGTATATGTCGGGCGAGAGCGAGTATCAGCTCAACGGCAAAACGTGCCGGCTTCGCGACATCACCGACCTTTTTGCCGGGACCGGTCTGTCGGGTGCCCACTACGCGATCATCGAACAGGGCCGCATTGGCCAGATCTTGTCGGCAAAACCGGCTGACCGCCGAAATCTCATCGAGGAAGCAGCCGGTATTTCGAAATTCCGTGCCCGCCAGCGTGCGGCGGAATCGCGTCTTGATAGTGCCAAATCGAATCTTAGCCGCATCTTCGACATTATTTCCGAGATCGAAACGCAGGTCAATTCGCTGCGGCGGCAGGCGGCGAAAACGCGGCGGTTCAAGATCCTGCAGGAAGAGTTTCGCGAGCTTTTGCGGCAGCTTTATGCGGCTGAGGGGCGGTATTTGACCGATCTTTCTAACGAGCTGAGCGTCCAGCTTGGCCGCTCCGAAGAGATCGAGGCTGAGATGCAGGCGCAGGTCAAAGCGAAGGAAGAAGCTTCGCGTGACGCAACGCAAAAGGCCCGCGATGCCGAGGAAAGCCTGGCCGAGCTTCGCAAGATCCACGCCAACAACATCCTCGAACGCGACCGTGCGGAGCGTGAACACATCTACAAATCCGACCAGATCGTCGGGCTAAACAGCCGCTGCGATGCTCTGCGAGCGGAAATTAAGGTCAGCAAAGAGCGTCACACTTCGCTCGCCGCCGAGCTTGAAAAGCTGCGAAAGGACGAGCAACACGAGACCGCTGAACACGCTAAGGCCGAAGCCATTCTTCGCGCTTCGGAAGACGAGCACCGCAAAGAGGCGGCTTCACTCGCGGCGACCGAAGGGTCGATAGAAAAACTACGCAGCGAGCTGATGCAGCACACCGGTGCGGCCGAGCGATTCGACGAGATCTCGCGGCAGCTCGAAAACAACATCGAACGCCTTGAAATGCGTGCCGACGGGCTGCAGAAGGAAGGATATCGAGCAGAAGAAACTTTCACTGCCAATCAGAAACAAGCTGAAAAATTGGCTCAAAGCCTCGCGGCAGAAGAAGCGAAGCTCGCCGGATTGAACGGTGAGAAAGAAGTTCTCCTTGCGGCAACCACTGAGGCTCGAAATGTCGTACGGACCGCCGAAGTCGAACTTCGGACGCTGAATGACGAACATTCGGCAAAGCGACATCGACTGGCGACGCTGCGTGAACTCGAAGAAAAGAAAGCAGTTTACGCTCCGCAGGTGCAGAGGCTGTTTGCGGAACAGGCAAATATCGGTGTTAAGCTCGCGGGTGTTCTCGCCGACCGGTTGAACGTAGATCGTGATGCCGAAACGGCGGTCGAGATGCTTTTTGGCAATTTTTTGGAAGCGGTCGTCGTGGAATCGCTTGGCGATGCAAAACGCGTGTCGGATTGGCTCAAGCAGAACGACATCGGCCGCACGGCGATGATAATTTTGCCCGGCGATGCAAACCTGGAAACCGGGAACGAGCGAAGCGGTGACGGTTCGATGGCCGATCATCTGGGTGTCTCGGGTGAACTCGCGAAAGCTCTACAGCAGATATTTCCGCGTGAAATGTCCGCGCGACTCGTTAAGGATCTCGATCAGAAGGTTTCGGATGGCGACCTGCTCGTCAATTACGAAGGCGATCTGCTGCTGGGCGGACGGATGTTTGTCGGCGGGAAACAGAAATCGACGGGCAAGAATTCGTCGCTGCTGGCGTTCAAACGCGAGTTGAATCAGCTTGGAAAAGAATGCACACGGCTTGAAACGGCGATCGGGAAGGCCAATTCCGTCGTTGAAAAAGCGAACACAAGCCTCGTTGACAGCGAGAGCAAGACTGTGGATCTTCAGTCGCTGATAATCAAGGTGGATCGTGGTATTCACGGCCTACAGATCCAGGTTCACGCGGCCCGTGAGGAGATCGCGCGAGCGGAACGCCATCGCAAGGTCGTTTCCGACGAGGCCGGACAGATTCGCTCTGAGATCGAGGAAGTGAAGCAGCGGCGTGCCGATGCGATCTCGAACAAGCAAAGTGCGGAAGAGGCGAGAACGGAAACGGCCGCTCGGCTCGATTCCGTCGGACTCGAACTCCACGTTGCCCGCGAGAAGGCGGAATCGGCGATCGCTATTCTCAACGATAAACGTATGATCGCGGCCACATCTGACGAGCGCCGGCGCTCGGCGGTGTCGGCTCTTCGCCGCGTTGAGAATGAGCATCGCGAGATCGAATCGCGCATGGCCGTGCAGAATCTGGAATTTACCGAGGCTGAAGCCAAGATCAAAGCTTTGCGTGAGTCGATCAACGAGATCACTGACCGCATTTCGTCAGCCGGAACTGAGATCGAGAAAGAAAATACCGAACTTACGGCGGCGATAGCTGGCCTAGCGGCGGCCCGTGAACTCTCAGACACAACGAGCGAGGAACTCGCCGATATTAACCGCCGCACGGTCGAAGCTCGAAACGAGAAGGCAGAGATTGAGATTCGGCAAGCTGAAGCGATCACACGCCTGCGAAATACCAGTGATAATTGTCAGCAGGAATTGAATATCCCGCTTGTCGAATTGGTCGAAAACACTGCGCCAGACAAAAATTTCGTTCTCGAAAATGCCCGTCGCGAAGCTGACGATTTGCGGGAAAAACTGGATAATTTCGGAGCGATCAATATGCTCGCTCTCGAGGAACTCGGCGAAGCGGAAGAACGCCACCTCTTCCTGACATCACAGCGGACCGACATTATCGACAGCATTCAGGCGACCGAGGAAGCGTTAAAAGAGATCAAGCAGCGTTCACGCGAGCGTTTCAAATCGGCGTTTGAGTCGATCAATGAGCATTTCAAGCAGTTTTTCCTCGATATGTTTGGCGGCGGCCGCGGTGAGATGCTGTTGCTCGAATCCGACGACATTCTCGAAGCCGGGATCGAGGTCGTCGCTCAACCGCCGGGCAAACGTCTGCAAAATATCATGCTGCTTTCGGGCGGTGAAAAGGCAATGACCGCGATCGCTCTCGTGCTGGCGATCTTCAAATACCGCCCGTCGCCGTTCTGTTTGCTCGATGAGGTTGACGCTCCGCTCGACGATGCGAACGTCGGACGTTTCGCCGCAAAGATAGCGGAAATGTCTGAAAAGACACAGTTTATCGTGATCACCCACAACAAACGCACCATGGAGGCGGCACGCGCATTGTACGGCGTCACGATGCAGGAAGCAGGCGTGTCGAAGATCGTTTCAGTTAAATTTGAATAGTCACCGCGGTTGCCAACCGCTCACTTGCTGTCGGCATCAAAGACAATTACGCCGTTCGCGTTCCTAATTTTTTTTGTTTTCTGTAGAATTGTCGGCAATGGGACGAACTCTAAAAATATTCGGCTTTTTAACCATAGTTTTGCTTTTTGTCTCGATCGCCGGTGCTCAAGTGAAAAAGGCAAATGCCAGAAATCCGGTTGAGCCAAAAGCTGCCGCAACGCCCGAGCCGACGCCTGAGACCAAAGCGACGCCGTCTGGTAAGCGAAACGAGCGTCCGGCGGCTGGTTCTAAAGCTACTGATCAAAAAGACACTGCCGCCAATTCAACGCCGCCAACTCATATTTATGAGTTCACCCGGCCAGGATTTTCCTACGGACGTATCGTGATCGAACACGATGATGCGGGGAAAGGGAAAATATCATTTCTCAAAGACGGGTACGACGAGATGCTGACCGACCCGATGCAGATCTCCGATGTAACGCTAAGAAAAATAGCCGACGCACTAAAAGAACTCAATTTTCTCGATTCGACCGAGGACTATCAGTACATTCGCGACTATTCACATCTTGGCAATCTTACATTTACGCTCAAACAGGGCGAACGTTTCCGGACGGTCAAATACAATTGGACCGAGAATAAAGGGGCGAAAGCATTGATGGACGAGTACCGGCGGATCTCTAACGAATATACATGGCGGTTTGAGATCCTGCTCGCACGCCAGAATATGCCGCTACAGACACCAAGCCTGATGGATGCGATCGATGCGTACTATCGTCGCGGCGAGATCTCGGATCCAGTTCATCTGCTGCCTTTTTTAACGGAGCTTTCTAATGACGAACGCCTTCCGTTGATTGCGAGAAATCGCGCCGCGAAAATGGTGAAGGAGATCGAAAAGACCAGGAAATAAGCCCGTGTTGTGAACACCACGGCTACTTCCCTGCCCGAGCTTTCGCTAATTTCCATACGGGATACCGTCGCTCGGCGTTCGGCTCGTCGAGCTTATACCGGCGACTGGAGGACTGCCGCCCAGTTTATAGTAAATAGCACCGATTTCGTTACAGTAAAATGATATGGAACCGGTCTGCATTGCCCCGGACGGCACAGATGGCGCTGCGGTAACATTCCAGATCGGCGAACCTGCCACGGCAACAGCCTGATCGATCGAAAAACTGTATCCTGACTTTACGCATGGATCAGCGGCACAGCCGAGAGATTTGTCAACGATGCCGCTGTTGCTGAGCTGAGCAAGATTGTCGGCATAGAAACCACCACCCTCGGTTGAGCGGTAAGTCGCTTGAGCACCGAAAATGACACGGACAGAGCTAACAGCGCTTGCCTCGTTTGCAGACCGTCGTGAAGCAATAAGGTTCGGGATAGCGATCGCCGCAATGATACCTATGATGACCACGACGATCAAGAGTTCGATCAAGGAGAATCCCTTCTGAAAGGCTCCAGTGTTTTTACGCATATCAAATTCCCTCAAAACTTAATGAGGGACCCCCGAAGCGTAGAAAGTCAATTCCTATGCCAGTTCGTATATGAACAAAATCAATAACTTACGGGAGGCCGGAACGCGAGGAAACGACTCGAATGACAAAAAATGTTACAAAACGGTGACATTGCGCGTGAGGTTCATGGCTACACCGCGCGGTTAGATCGTGAACGAAGTTCCAGTGCGAAACTCTATCTCGTCATTGTGCCGTCGTCGGCGATCTTTGGGGCGTTCGGTCCAAAATCGGCTGTTGACAGGCTTCTCAACAGCCGGACAGATGCTCCGGTCTTTTCAAGCATCGGAATACCGCGGCCCTCGAGCTTCGCGCTGTTTATTCTGCCGCCGATGAATTTTCCTTCAGCGTCGATCTTAAGATCGAGGATCATGCTCATCGCCGTCTCACCGGCGAGCTGGAACCAGCCGTATGTCGCGAAATTACCAAGCGAATAGGCGATCAGGCGGTCTTTATAGATCTCGATGCCACGCATAACGTGTGGCCCGTGGCCGAGCACGACGTCTGCTCCAGCGTCGACGACAGTATGCGTAAAGGCGGGAAGGTTGCCCCGGTTCTCGCCGAGAAATATCTCGCTCGAGTTAGGAACATGCTGTTTATCAGTACCCTCGGCTCCGCCATGGAATGAGACGATGACGATATCTGATCTCTTCCCAGCTTCGATCACGAGGCTGCGGGCTCCGGCGAGATCATTGATGCTGGGCATACCATTGTTATGTCCGAAGGCGACAAAGCCGATACGTTTTCCTTTGACATTTAGGTATGCGATCGTCGCGGGTGGCTGTAGGCTGCCGGCGTATTTGATACCCTGTTCGTCCAGCACCTTCTGCGTATTTATTCTTCCAACTTCGCCAAAATCACCGGCGTGATTATTAGCAACGCTCATCACGTCGAATCCGGCGGCCTTTAGGTATTTTCCATAACGCGTTGGAACGCGGAAGGCGAAGCACCGCGTCGAACCCGGACGACATTTTGCTGAGATTCCGGTGTCCGTGATCGGACCTTCGAGATTGCCGAAGGCGATGTCAGCGGCGGAAAGGATCTCCGTTACGTCCTTCAGCATATCAATACCGTCATTTGGCGGCATTCGGCTGTCGTTTGGGAACGGCGAACCTAACATTATGTCGCCGACGGCGGCTATGGAGATTGGCTCGGTATTCTTTGGCGTCGCCTCGGCTATCGGCTTTTCTCCATTCGACGGCACTTCGCTCCCAACTATCTTTGGCTGACAAGCCAACAAGGCAAATATGAAAGCGAGCGCAAAAATGACTGAGGTAAGCTGAAAGTGTTTCATACGGAGATTTTCGCACATATTTTGAAAAACTCCGGGCTTAATTCCGGAATAGGTTAAAAGTGAAAGGTTTTAAGTGATCAGTTCAGCAACTTTTTACTTCTCACATATAACTTATATCGGACAACCCGAATTTTTCAAGTTTGCCGACGGGTTGCCGATAAGCACCACGGCTCTCTATGCGCCGATCCCTCAAAACCGTCACAACCATGAACGAAGAACAACTAAATACAAATCAAAAAGCACTGCGCATCAATCTGGATAAAGCGAAGTACGGCACGTGTGCCGAGATCGGCGCGGGCCAGGAGGTGGCTCGGCTGTTTTTTCGCGTCGGCGGTGCTTCGCAGACGGTGGCGAAGACGATGTCGGCATACGATATGACGGTCAGCGATTCGATCTATGGACAGGCCGACCGTTATGTTAGTCGCCAGCGGCTGCAGTCGATGCTCGACCATGAATATGCCCTGGTAATCGAGCGGCTTGACGCGAAACGCGGCGGCGAGACGGAATTTTTTGCTTTTGCGAACACCGTGACCACATGCAGCTACACCGGCAAAGGCGAGGGCCACGGCTGGCTTGGGCTGCGGTTTCAGGCGGCACCGCGTCAGCGTCCGTCCGAGGTAATTATCCATGTGCGAATGCTCGATCACGACATTGTTCGTGAGCAGGAAGCTCTCGGCATCGTCGGTCTTAATCTGATCTACGGTGCGTTCTATCACGGCAAAGCCCCGTTGAAACTGATTTCTTCATTGATGGACGGGCTCACGAGCAACCGCATCGAGGTGGACATGATCCGCTTTTCCGGTCCGGCGTTTGCTGGTGTGGACAATCGTTTGATGGCGTTGCAGTTGGTCGAACAAGGACTGGCGGAGGCGACGATGTTTACCGCAGACGGCGAAAATGTCATTCCGTCTGAGATCCTTTATAGAAAACCGGTTCTTATCGAACGCGGCAGCTTTCGTCCGTTAACCAACCCGATGCTCGAAATGCTCGAGCGTTCGCACGAATTATTCGTCAAAGAATCAGGTATGGAAGGGGAAACACCCGTGACCCTGATGGAGATGACGCTGCGTCAACTGCATGTTGGCGACTGCATCGATCACGGTGACTTTCTCGAACGCGTAGATACGCTCAGCACGCTGCATCGGCCGGTGCTGATCTCAAATTTTCTCCGCTACCATCGGCTCGTGCATTACATCGGGCGTCATACTCAGAAAATGATTGGGCTGCCGCTTGGTTTGGCCCGCGTGAGAGCGATCCTTGACGAAACCTATTATACGGATCTCGAAGGCGGTTTGATGGAATCGCTGGGCCAGTTGTTTCGCAACGGCGTAAAGCTCTATGCCTACCCATGGCGAAATCATGAAACCGGGCAGGTGTTCACGATCGACTCGCTCGAAGTGCCGCCAAAGGTCAGGCATCTCTACACACATCTGATTGAAAACGGCTTTATCGGGGAGATTGCCAATTACACGCCGGAATATCTGGACATTAATTCCAACATAGTTCTCGACAAACTAAAATCAGGCGACGCGTCGTGGGAACAAATGGTTCCGCCGCCGATAGCCGAGATCATAAAAACGAAACGGATGTTCGGGTACCGGGAAGCACGGGAAGCTGTGACGGAATTGGAAACGGTTGAGGTTCCCGAATACGCTTGATTTAGCCGCGAAATGCGCAGGTTGGGAAAGCCCGCGCGTAAGCAAGGGCGAATCATTCAACTTGCGTGATTCGCCCTTGCTTACGCGCGGGCTTGTGCATAGGTTTACGTCGCTGCCGATGTGCTGCTCGCACCGATCGTTAGCGATCCATTAACGAGCTGAGCTTGTTCCAGATTGTGGATCGCGTACGAGCCGGTCGCGGGTGACGCCGAGGCGGAACGGCCGATGTATGCAAGCGTGGCGTCAGCGGGCAAGATATTTCGCAGACGCGGCTCGACAAACGTCCAACCTCCCATATTTTGCGGCTCTTCCTGTGTCCAGACGATTTCCGTCGTGTTTGGATATGACGCGAAGACTTCGACCAGCTTTGAAGTCGGGAATGGGTAGAATTGTTCGAGGCGAATAACGGCAACATCAGTGGCGGTGGCAGTTTCGCGGGCAGCATCCAGATCATAGAAAACCTTTCCGCTACAAACGACGACACGTTTTACCTTTGAACGATCCTCGATACGGGCGTCGTCGATCACGGGTTGGAAGCCGCCGGTTTCGAGTTCGGCCATGGTCGAGCTTGCGGCCGGAAGACGAAGAAGGCTCTTCGGCGTCATCACGATCAGCGGTCTGACAATCTCCTGTTTGACCTGACGGCGGAGCAGATGGAAATACTGTGCGGGTGTCGTCGGGTACGCGACCTGCAAGTTGTTCTCGGCACAAAGCTGAAGATAGCGTTCGAGACGTGCCGATGAGTGCTCCGGGCCCTGGCCTTCATAGCCGTGGGGCAGGAGCATGACGAGACGGCATTTTTGCTGCCATTTGTCCTCGGCTGCCGAGATGTACTGATCGATCATGATCTGAGCACCATTCGAGAAATCGCCGAACTGGGCTTCCCATGCGATAAGGTGATCCTGTGAAATGACCGAATAGCCATACTCAAAACCAAGCACGCCATACTCAGACAGCGAGCTGTCGAAGATGTACGCACGGGCAAATGGGTTCGACTCATGACGCAGTTCGTTGAGCGGGGCCCAGCGATCGCCGGTCATAGTGTCGTACATCGAAGCGTGACGCTGTGAGAACGTGCCGCGACCAGAATCCTGGCCCGAAAATCTAACTGGATAACCTTCCAACACAAGCGAACCGATCGCCATAGCCTCGCCAAATCCCCAGTCCATCGGAGCTTCGCTTGTGCCCATCTTTGCACGCTTGGCGAGCTGGCCGACCATTTTGGGATTGATGTGAAAATCCTCGGGGACGAGCGATATCTTGTCCGCAACGCGTTTGAGAACGTCTGCCGATGCTCCCGTTTCGAGAATGCTGGAGCCGTCCTCGTCCTGAGGATGCGCGGCAAGCACGGCTCTCGCCGGTTTCTTCGCGGCGATATCCTTTGCTCTTGCGAGAATGCCTTCGTATTTCTCAACGACCTTGTCGGTCATTGTGGTTAAATCAGCATCGGTGATTACGCCTTCGCGGATGAGTTGCTGGGCATAGAGATGGCGTGTGCCCGGATGAGCTTTGACGCGGGCGTACATAACGGGCTGCGTGTAGCTCGGTTCGTCGCCCTCGTTGTGCCCGAGGCGGCGGAATCCGACGAGATCGAGCACGACGTCTTTGTCGAACTCACGGCGGTAATCGAGTGCGATCTGGATCACGCGGTACGCGGCTTCAGGGTCGTCGCCATTGATATGAAAGACCGGCGTCTGGGTTATATGAGCAGCATCGGTCGAGTAGATCGAGCTGCGGCTGAGTCCTGGCGAGGTCGTAAAGCCGATCTGATTGTTTATCACCAGATGGATCGTGCCGCCCGTTCGATAGCCTGGAAGTCCCGCGAGCTGAAGTGTTTCCATCACGACACCTTGTCCGGCAAAGGCGGCATCACCGTGGAGCAGTAGCGGCAGAATATGGGTATAGGTTTCCTGACGCTCTTTCCCTTCGCCATCGCGGAGGTAATCCTGACGGGCACGGACCATGCCTTCGACGACCGGGTTTACAGTTTCGAGATGACTCGGGTTGGACGAAAGCTGAATCGTCAGATCGCGTCCTGCTTTGGTCCTTCTTTTACCGATCGCTCCTTGGTGATATTTTACGTCGCCCTCATCGGCTGGGAAATTGGGGTGCGACGTGCCTTCGAAAACTGTGAAGATTCGTTCGGCCATTTCGCCGGTCTCAGGATCGCCGATGATGTTCGACAGTACGTTTAAACGTCCGCGGTGGGCCATCCCCATGTAAATCTCGTCCACGCCGCGAGCCGAAGCTCCCTCGACGAGCTGGTCGAGCATCGGGATGACGGTCTCACAGCCTTCGAGCGAGAACCGTTTTTGTCCGAGATATTTTTTGTGAAGAAATTGTTCAAATTGCTCGGCTTCGATGAGTTTCTGAAGCAGTTCCTTCTTGGTCTCAACCGGCAGGGGCTGTGTGTCGACGAATTGTTCGCGAACCTTTTTCCGCATCCAGTTTTTCTGCTCGTTGCTTTGAATATGGCGATATTCGATACCTACCTTTCCACAGTAGGCTTTGCGGAGTATCTCGATGATCCGCCGCAGAGTTGCAGTCTTTTCGCCGTGAAGGCCGCCGGTGATGAATTCGCGGTCAAGATCCCAGATAGTGAGGCCGAAGTTTTCGAGATCGAGTTCCGAGGCGTGCTGCGAGGTCATTTTGAGCGGATCGATATCAGCCAAAAGGTGGCCGAGCGAACGATACGAGTTGATCATCTGCAGAACGTTCGCCTGCTTCTCAACTTGTTCACTTCCCGCACCGAAGAGGTTCGGATTATAATCCTCCGCCCAGCGGAGTGGCGGAAAGTTGATCTCGAGATCTGCAAAGATCGCATCATAAAAGTCATGGCTGCCCTTGATGAATTCGTGGATCTTCGCGAGGAACATCCCGCTTTCGGCTCCCTGGATCACGCGGTGATCATAGGTGCTCGTGATCGTCACGATGCGGCTGATGCCGATCTGCGAAAGGGCGGCGTTGGTCATCGCCTGATATTCCGCCGGATATTCGATCGCACCGGTCGCGATGATCGCGCTTTGGCCGGACATCAAACGCGGGCTTGAAGCGACAGTTCCGATGGTGCCGGGATTCGTCAGCGAAATTGTTGTGCCTTGAAAATCAGCTATCTCAAGCTTGCCTTCACGTGCCTTTTTAACCTGCTCGTTGTAAGCGGCGAAGAACTCGGCAAAATTCATCTGATTCGCACCCTTGATGTTGGGAACGAGCAGATTGCGCGAGCCGTCTTTTTTCTCGATGTCGATTGCGATGCCAAGATTGACGTTCTCGTGCAACAGACGCGACGGTGCTCCGTCTACAACCCCAAAACCCACGTTGAGACTAGGATACGCCTTGACCGACTGAACGATCGCCCATGCAATGATGTGCGTGAATGAAACCTTTCCGCGGCCCGAAGCGGCGAGATGTTCGTTGATGATGCGGCGATTTTCTTCGAGAACCTTGACCGGAACGTTGCGAAAGCTCGTTGCCGTCGGCACGGTCAGGCTCTGCTCCATGTTCTCGACGATCTTCTTACTCGCACCGGTGATCGCCTTCGTCTCAGTATCAGCGGTTAATTGAACGGCGACAGGCTGTTTTGCAGGCACCGGAATCGAAGCAGCCGGCTCCTGTGCCGGTGCGGCTGCTGCGCCGTTCGTCGATGGCGTACCGCCCGCGAGAAGTTCTCCAAAATACGTTTGCCACGACTCGTCAACGGTTTTAGGATCAGTCTTATAACGTTCGAGCAGACCTTCGACGTAGGTCGCGTTCGAACCAAATGCTTCGCTTATGAATTCGGATAAATTGGTTTTATTTTCGCTCACTTTATTTCAATTAGCCTCGATTAAACTTAATATTTTAACGCAAACAGTGGAAAAAACGTAGTAAGAGTCTTGTCCAATGCAAGATGATACTGAAGAAGGGGGGTGTTTCTATATAATAAAGTGATACTGAAATAGGGATCTGCGTCCTTCTTAAGGACGCTGACGGACGTGGCGGTTCTACAAGTTGAGATTAATGTGAGTCCGTCACGCCGGAGGAATCGGCGTTGCAGGCGAGGGCTCCTGCGTTCCCGGCAAATCGTTGTCCCCGGCCCATATAGGTATTTGTTTTTCTAGTGAGATAGGTTAAACTTTCGTTGTCCAACTACCTATCTATGCTCTTCCTGTCGCAATCGGCGTGCGTTTATGGTATCGATGCGTTGATCGTCGATATCGAGGTGAATCTGCAGCCGGTGCCGAAGGAAGGCGATATTATCCCGCCGTTTACGATCGTCGGGCTGCCGGATACGGCGATTCGTGAATCGAAGGAACGCGTTCGGGCGGCGATCAATAACAGCAAGTACTTTTTCCCGTTTCACAAAACGACAATTAACCTCGCCCCGGCGGACGTTCGCAAGGAGGGGGCGGCGTTCGATCTGCCGATGGCTCTTGGGATTTTAGGAGCGGCGGGCGATCTGGCGATCGAGAGCGTTGAGGGGATTTTGAGTGTCGGCGAACTGTCGCTCGATGGCCGCGTGCGTCCCGTTCGCGGGGCGTTGTCGATCACGCTCAAGGCTCGCGAGGCGGGCATCAAACACATTTTTCTGCCGGAGGAGAACGCTCCTGAGGCTGCCGTGGTAAGCGGGATAAATGTCTATCCGGTAAAAGACCTTCGAATGGCGGCCGACCTTTCGCACGACCTGATGACCGGCAAGCCGACGCGTATTCAGCCATTGAAACTCGATCTTTCTGAGTTAAAAGCGCGCGAAAACAAATACGCCGCTGATTTTAACGAGGTGCGCGGACAACAATCGGCGAAGCGGGCTCTGGAGATCGCGAGCGCGGGTGGACACAATATTCTAATGTTTGGAACGTAACTCCTACCTTTTCTTTTCAAGTTACGTTATAAACGAAGGAGTTCAATTATGAATGTTGACGAATCCAAGCAGTTATGTAAGGGTGATAAAATCGACATGATTGTGACGGGGGGCTCGGGGCGTATTTACAAGGGCTTGATTGTGGACACTGACGAGGAAAAGCTGACCGTTCGCTGGGATGATGGTGAAATGGGGCATATTGAACACAGACACGCCGACTACTTGCGAAAATCATCTAATGAGTAAGACATATCAACAAAAGGAAGAGACTGATAGCGAAAAGGAATACAGTCCAGAGCCCAAAATCTATCAAAACTCTATTGATTATATATTGAACGTGCCCATAGAAACGGATGAGGATTTGGCAAGTCTAGGGCATATCTACACGGATTGAATTCAATAGATGATTTTCAAACCGACCCTTTTGTTATCGTATTGCGTGGAACGTGACTGACACATCCAACCCGTCAGGTCCTCACGTGCAGTTGTTACAGAAATTAAGAACTTTTTTGGGAGCGTGAAATCGAGTGAAAACTACATTGCTAATTGCCTTGCTATTCGTCTCAGTCATTTCGGCTGGGGGCCAAACCAAACGCCCAGTTGCCCCTAAGAAGCCAACGGCGGCCCCTGCGACTTCGCCCCTACCGCCTCAGCCCGCACCCGCCCCCGATTTGTCGGTGTTTGGAATAAAGTTGGGTTCACCATTGGAATTGCCTGAGTGTCGTGGTTTCAAAACGTTTGACGAATACGAAATCGAAAAACCAATGAGATTGACTGAAATCAGGTGCTTCCAATTTGGTCCCTTCAAGTCGATGGACGAATCCAAACCAGTGTACCGTTGGGTAGTATTTCCTTTTGCCGAAAAAATCATTATTGCAAAAGACGGATACGTAACAGTTACAATAATGGATGGCAAAGTTGAAGGCCTGTCGTTCAAAACCGCAGGTGTTGATTCAGATTCCGTTGTGCTTTCAGACCTCAAGGCGAAATATGGTGCACCCAGTTCCATAGTTCCCGCCAAAGTACAAAATCGAATGGGTGCAACCTTTGACAAGGTGACCGCGGTCTGGCAATTCTCAAATTTGATAGTCGGGTTTGAAAGCGTGCAGACGTCAATAAACGAAGGGCTAGTAATTATCGACACCCCAAAGGGCTGGGAGTTTCGAAACGCTCCAAAATCGAAAGGGACACCAATGTAAGTCTCGGAATTTACAGCCGTAGACCTAAAGAATTTCACGGCCCTTTCTATCCAGCCAAATCTCCCTCGATACCTCGGAGTCACTAAGCGGGCCTTGGAAATAGAGGATGACCTTATTTACAAGACCGCGATGGAACAGATTGCCATCAAGCGGCAGGAACGTGAAAGAATGGTCGCGGCGGTAGCGAAAGCGGAGCGAAATCTGTCAGATTTTGACGCGGAAAGGTCGGGCGTTAAGGACGCTACAACCTTTTTTAAGCGTGTCAGCCGAAAACTGGACCGTTTTGGCTTTCAACAAAAGAAAATGGCTGTGGAAGCCTTAAACGTTAAAATAGTCGGTAATGGGAAAGAGTTGTTAGTACGGTATTCATTACCCCTGGACAAACAGGGGTACCGTTCCAATGATGCTCTTTATTGGGCCGCCGGGATCGGGCAAGACGATGCTGGCGAAGCGCTTGCCGACGATCCTGCCGCCGCTGGAGTTTGAAGAGGCGATCGAGATCACGAAGATCCATTCGGTCGCCGGTTTGACCGGAAAGTCAGGGCTGATCGTCGAGCGGCCGTTCAAATCGCCGCATCACACGGTTTCTCAAGCCGGTTTGATCGGCGGCGGTTCGATACCGAAGCCGGGCGACGTTTCGCTCGCGCATCTTGGGGTTTTGTTTCTCGACGAACTTCCGGAATTCGACCGCAGCGTCCTCGAGGTCCTGCGGCAGCCGATGGAAGACAAGACCGTGACGATATCGCGTGCGGCGACCTCGCTGACATTTCCGTCGAATTTTACGCTCGTCGCGTCGATGAATCCGTGCCCGTGCGGCTATTTTGGCTCCTCGCGTGAATGCAAATGCTCGCCGATGCAGATCCAGCGATACGTCGGCAAAATATCGGGGCCGCTTATGGACAGGATCGACATACACATCGACGTTCCGGCGGTGAAGTTTAATGAACTTCGCGGGAAGAATGTCGAGGAGTGTGACAGTTCGGCGACCATTCGAGGCCGCGTAAATACTGCCCGCGAGATACAGATCGCCCGGCTCGGCGGCGATGGCGTTTATTCGAACTCAGCGATGTCGCCAAAGCAGATCCGCAAATTCTGCGAACTCGATGCTCAGAGCGAGGAACTTTTGGAACGAGCGATGTCGCGGCAAGGGCTCTCGGCACGTGCGCACGATCGTATTTTGAAAGTCTCGCGAACGATAGCCGATCTCGAAGGCAGCGAAAACATCCAGCCCGGGCACATTAGCGAAGCGATAAATTATCGTTCGCTGGATAGGAATTATTGGGCGTAAACCGAATCAGCGCGTGACCGACCATCTCCCAAATGCTTTAGCCCGCCGCGTGCATGATTTTACAAATAGGTAAAACCAATGACAAAATCAGACCGGTTATTGGTGTACCATCTTTTGCCGGAATCGCCGCCTGGTGAGCGGTTCTAAAAAAAAATTTAGTAAGATAATAGGTGAAGTATCCTTATGCGGTTGTTGTTCTGCAATTCTTATGTCATAATGCTCGGCATAAGTTAATTGGTAAGACCAATTGCTTCTGCTTTAAAAATAAAAACAATTCTGAGGAGAACTGAAATGATCGATTTGAAACTTCGCCAATGCGGCATCCTTTTGTCGACGGTATTGGTGGTACTCGCATTTTCTGCTTTTGCTCCAGCACAGGACTATCGTGGAAAGGTACAAGGAACCGTAACTGATGATGGCGGAGCCTTAGTTCCCGGGGCGAAGGTCGTTTTGCGCAACGACTCAACGAAAGTTGAAGTATCAGCGATCTCAAATGATGAAGGGCGTTTCAAATTTGACTTTGTTGAGCCGGGCAATTATTCCCTAATTTCCGAAAAAGAGAACTTTAAGAAGACGATCCAGCAAAACCTGATCGTCCGAATCCAGGGAGATCTGACCGTTGATCTAAAACTGTCGGTTGGAGATGTTTCGGCCAGTGTGACGGTCGAGGATGTGCCGGCGTCGGTCCAGTTTAATACAAGCGGAACTGCATTAACCCTGGATAACACAACAATTGATCAGATGCCGGTTAGGGGGCGTAATCCTTACAACATCATCACGCTCGATCCCTCAATTAATGGCGGTGAGAACAATAACGGCGAAAATCGCCCTTATCATCACGCGTATGCAAATGAGGTCGATTCAGGCGGTCAAACGTTTCGGGCGAATGAGGTCCAATTAAATGGAGTTGCCTTAACCTCCAGTTATAAGGTCGCTTACACCCCATCCATCGATGCGGTTAAAGAAGTCACTTTTTCACGCAGTATTGTTGACGCCGAACAGGGATTTAGTTCCGGCGGAACAATTGCGCTGAACATGAAGTCCGGCGGAAGCAAGTATCATGGCGCGGGATATTATTACAAACGCGACCCGCGATTTAATGCTTTTGGCGATCCAACCATTGTCAGAGTTGCCGGTGCCGATGAGACGAACTTCAGGGGTACAGACCTCTCAATGTACGGCGGAAATGTCGGTGGACCGATTATTGGCAAAAAAGTCTTTTTCTTTTCTTCCTTTGAAAGATGGAATGATAATCGTCCAATTACGGTGCGACTAAATGTACCGACAGCGCTTGAAAGGGCGGGAGATTTCAGCCAGTCGGGTGTTAGTGTTTACAATCCATATACGTCCACGAGTAACGCTTCTACCAGAACTCAATTTACGGGAAACCTCATTCCACAGAGTTTTTGGGACCCGGTTGGTGTTAAACTTTTGGCGTTGTTCCCCCTTCCAAATACTCCCGGGCAAGAACTCGATTGGCAAGGTTCAAAAAATGAAATAACCCAGTATTGGAATCTTTCGACACGGGTGGACTGGAACATCAGCGAAAGATTCAAGACCTATTTTTCATATGGACAGTTTCAGGCAAGTCCGAAAGAAACCAATCCAACCGAAGCGTTGCTCTTTCCGTTAAACGGAAGTAATCGTCACGGACTTAATTTTTCGGCAGACGCGGTTTATACCCTGAACTCAAATACGGTGTTGAATATTCGGGGCGGATACTTTCGGTTGACGGACGAATTCGCAAATTCCGATACACTTCTGGGTCAAGACGGTTTAACTAATTTGTGGGGAACCAATACATTTTATTCTTCACTTTACACGACCGACCAGATTTATTATCCGGCGATCGATGTCAGAAATAACGGTGGAACTACCTATCGCTTTGGCCGGCCAGGTCGTGAATTTTGGCAGCATCCCGAAGGTTATAACGGTTCGTTTCGAATCAATACCGCATTAAGAGACCATTCGCTAAAGTATGGTGGCGAATATCGGGTAAATAAAGGAAAAGCCGCCCGTTTTGAGCCCCTAAATTTTACGTTTAGAAGCGAATTGACCGCTATCAGGCAGAGCGTTTCTGGGACTGAAAATTTGACAACGGGTTCGCCGTGGGCTTCTTTTTTGATCGGTGCGTTGCAAAACAGCAGTTCTGCCCGTAGAGTTCCTATCCAGGAAGTTGTCGGCAAAGGGTATGCCCTATATTTCCAGGATGACTGGAAATTCAACAATGATCTTACCTTCAATATTGGACTCCGTTGGGAATATGAGCCGGGTCCGGTTGACGGGCAAAATCGTTTGTCACAACGGCTCGATCTAACCTCGCCGATTCCCGAAGTCGGGGCAACTCCGCCTCCCGCCTTTGATCCGCGTGTGGGCACCATTCTGACCAGACTTGGACAAGCTCCAACGTACAACGGAGCGTGGATTTTTGCGACCGCCGATAATCGTAATGCGTGGCATCGAAGTCCGACCGACTTTTTACCAAGACTCGGATTTGCCTATCGCATAAATGACAAATCATCACTCAGGGCCGGGTGGGCGAGGTATATTCAACCGTCTTCGAGAATCCGAGATTCGCTTGGTGATTTCGTTGACGCCTATACTGGGTACTCGACAGTTACGAATACGTTGAATCCGACTTTTACAACCACGCCGGCGAACAATTTTATAACACTGCTTTCAAATCCGTTTCCAACTACTGGCGTTGCCCGCAATCCGGTCCAGCAGCCAACTCAGCAAACCCTTGGAAGATATACTGGTTTGGGAAACGCGGTCAACTTTGATGAATTTGACCAAAAGCCCCCGATCAACGATAAGTTCTCAGTGGTCTATCAACAGGAAATTTGGAACAAAATGGTCTTCTCGGTCGATTACTTTTACAACTATGGAAGTCGTCTGCCGCAAACGATCGATTTGAATGCCGTAAATGCAAATTATCTGTATTCAGTTCCGAGGTCTGAATACAATTTCAACGTCCCGAATCCGTTTTTAAATTATCTGAGCGCTTCGGTATTTCCTGGTACCTTGCGGAATTCGACAACGATCGCAGTTTCGCAACTGCTGCGGCCGTATCCGATGTATCAGGCTATCAATCAAACCAATACCGATCTAAGGAATTCTAAGATCCAATCATTAAAATTCCAGCTTCAGCAGCCGGCATATAAAGGGTTGAACTTCACGATTGCGTATGCGATCAACGATGAAACAACGACGGAAGCCTTTGATGATCTGGCACTTTATCATCGGGAGTTCACATCGATACCGACTGATGCGGCAAGGCATCGTGTTACCAACGTCATTACCTGGGATATTCCGATCGGCAGAGGCAGAATGTTTTTGAGCGATGCTCCCAAGGCGGTTGATTACATTTTGGGAGGTTGGAGACTTTCCAACACTTCGCGCTACTACTCCGGTCGTTTGTTACGGTTCGGGTTCGGAACAAAATTGAATGTTTCCGGTAATCCTGTTTTAGAAAACCCAACCAGAGATCGGTGGTTTGATACTTCAGTTTTCTCGGCAGTTAACGAGACGACGCAACTTCAACTTCGGCAGAATCCGTGGACATTCCGCGGCTTGGTTGGCCCGGCAACATTCCAAACCGATGCGACACTAAGCAAATCGTTCAGCATTCGTGAATCGATCAAGCTTGAGGCTCGTCTCGAAGTTTATAACGTTGCAAACAACATTAACTGGGACAATCCGAACATGACGTTCGGCAATGCGGATTTCGGAAAAGTGCTTGCGAAACGCGGTGCATATGTCGGACGTGAAGTTCAATACGGCTTAAGACTCGTTTTCTAAGCCTGGAACCATGTTGACGAAATATGGGAAGGCGGCGGAAGCCACCTTCCCATTTTTTTCGACAGGTCAGAACCGCCTGCGTAAGCGGGTGGTCAGTTCCTCACGGAATATGTGCGTTATTTTTGTATGCGATCTGACCGCCCACTATCGAGGCTGTGTCAAAACTGAAGTTTCTTCGGGCTTGCCCGTCTATTTGCGGAAAAGTTTACTTTTCCGGTCGTTCGGTTTGGTGAAGTTTTGCGGCTTGCCGCCGCCGATAGTTGCGGAGCTAAGCTTTATACCGTGAATGGTTTACGGGCAAACGGCGGCAGAGCCGCAAGGCCGATGCTGACTGTCGGAGAAGCAAGCTTCTCCGCAAATAAGCGGCAAGCCGCGATTGTCTTGTAGTTTTGACGCAGCCTCGTGAGCAAGGCGGTCATGGCCAGGATGGCAACTGAGTATTACAAAAGGCTCTTGATGAATAATAAAAAAATGGATCGCCGAAGCTTTCTGGAAAGCGTAGTTGCGGGCGCGGCGGTTTTGGCGTCTTCACGATTGGTCTATCCTCAAACCGCCGCGCCGCTCGCCGCTACCAAATATGGCCGGGTACGCGGTTACATGGACCAAAATATCAACGTTTTCAAAGGCATCCGGTACGGTGCGGATACATCCGCGAGACGTTTTATGGCGCCGCTCCCACCCGACAAGTGGAACGACATCAAGGAGGCTGTTGAATACGGCCCGAGTTCGCCCCAATCGGGACGCGGTGGCGATAAACAGAGCGAGGATTGCTTATTCCTGAATGTTTTTACGCCCTCGCTGCGTGACGGAGGCAAACGTCCGGTAATGTTCTACATTCACGGCGGGGCCTATTCAGGCGGTTCCGGATCGAGCCCGTTGTATGACGGTGTAAATCTCTGCAAACGTGGAGATGTTGTCGTGGTCTCGATCAATCACCGGCTTAATGCTTTTGGTTATTTGTATTTAGCGAGATTTGGCGGCGTCGAGTTTGCAGATTCGGGCAATGCCGGGCAGCTCGACATCATTCTCGCCTTGCAATGGGTAAAAGAGAACATTGCCGAATTTGGCGGCGATCCGAACCGCGTTATGGTCTTTGGGCAATCGGGCGGTGGAGCAAAAATCGCCACAATGATGGCAATGCCGTCCGCCAAGGGTTTGTTCCATCGGGCGGCGACGATGAGCGGCCAGCAGGTCACGGCGTGCGGAACGCTGAACGGAACATTGCGGGCCAAGGCAATCCTGGACGCTTTGAAACTAACACCGCAAAATACTCACGAAATTCGGACGATGCCGTTTCAAAGGATCGTCGAAGTTTTGAATACGAAGGACCCGGTTTTGCCGTTCGGAGGCGTCAATTTTGCTCCCGCTTTGGACGAAAGGAATCTTTTGAGACATCCGTTTTATCCTGACTCACCTGCTCAGTCAAACAAGATTCCGATGATCATCGGGAATACGCATGATGAGACACGGGCCTTTCTAGGCGGTGACGAATCGAACTTCACGGTCACATGGGAGCAATTGCCCGATAAACTGATCCCAAATATGCGTGTCGATATCCAGCCCGAGGTGGTGATCAAAAAATACCGCAAACTCTATCCGAAACTTACGGCCAGCGATCTGTTGTTTAAGATCACCACCGCATCCAGAAGCTGGCGGGGAGCCATCATCGAAGCCGAGGAACGCGCGAAATCGGGCTTTCCGGCCTACGCTTACCAACTTGATTGGGTTTCGCCGAGAGAAGGCGGCAAATTCGGAGCACCTCACGGAGCGGAAATTCAGCTCGTATTTGACAACATCAAGAAACCGGGTGCGACCGCGATCGGGCCCGAGGCCCAGCCAATGGCCGACACGATGAGCGAGACCTTTATCCAATTTGCGCGGACAGGAAACCCAAACAATAAAAAGATCCCGGCCTGGAAACCATACACGATGGCGAGGCGCGAAACGATGATTTTCGATATTCCGACACATCTGAAAAATGATCCTCGCGGCGAAGAGCGCAAAATTTTTGAAAAGGTGCCGTATGTGCAGCCGGGAACGTAAGCCGGACAAGATTTAGGCACTTGTTCCGTGATGTTCCGTGCGTTTCCGTGGTAAATTCCGAAAAATCGACCACGGAACGCACGGAAATACACGGAAAGAAAAGAAGAAAGAATTTTTGTCATTTACGAAGTTTTAGAGGTTCCCTTCGGATCGAAGGCATTATGAAACGTAAACTTTTCCTCATTTCGCTATTCTTGATGTTTACTGCACCAGGTTTCCCGCAGCAGCCGGATCGGGACACAGTTTTGTCGGCGATGAAAAAGGCGACAGTCTTCATGACCGAAAAGGTCTCGACTCACGGTGGTTATGTCTGGAACGTTGCCGAAGATTTCTCAAAGCAATACGGCGAAGTCCCGGCGCGAAAATCACAGATCTGGGTGCAATCGGGAACGCCGATGGTCGGTATGGCCTATCTCGACGCGTTTGACGCGACCAAAGACAAGGTCTATCTCGCCGCCGCCCGAAAAGCCGCTAACGCTTTGATCTATGGGCAGCATCCGCTCGGCGGCTGGCACTACGCGATCGATTTCGATCCGAAAGGTATGCAGGAGTGGTATAAAAACAAGGCGTCCAAATTCAAATGGGGAATGGAAGAGCAGCGTTTTTATAAAGGAAATGCGACCTTTGACGACTCGAACAGCTCGTCGGCGACTCGTTTCCTGCTCCGGTTTTACCTGACAAGCAAGGAAGAGAAATATCGAACTCCTTTGCTAAAGGCGTTGAATTTCTTGCTTTTGGCTCAATACCCGAACGGTGCTTTCCCGCAGCGTTTCCCGCTTCGATACGATTTTGTCCATGATGATTTTCCCGACTACACGTCCTATTACACGCTCAACGACGGCTCGGCGACCAGCAACGTAGAGGTTTTGCTCGATGCTTATCAATATCTCGGCGATAAGCGATATCTCGAAGCTGCGAGGCGGGCGGTTGATTTTATGATCGCTGTTCAGGGGCCCGAAGATCAGGCAGCATGGGCAGAGCAATATCATCCCGACACGATGCAGCCAACTAAGGCGCGAACACACGAACCGGCTGGCTTTGTGATCCGCGAAAGCGAGCAGGTTCTGGAACTGCTCGAAACATTTTACCTGATGACCGGCGACCGTCGATATTTGCGGCCGATCCCGATGTGTCTAAACTGGTTCGACCGCGTAAACCGCGAATCCAGAGAAAATAATCGTCCGGCGGCGAGATACTATGAGCTTGGAACAAATTTGCCGGTTTACGTGGTTCGAACCGATAAAACAACGCCCCAAGGTTACGGAGTTTATCTCTGGAGCAATACAAGAGCCCAAGGAAATGTTAGCTCAGGCGTTCAGGTGACCAACGTTGAGCCTTTTCGAAAGGAATATGAGCGGATCTCAAAACTTTCGAAAGAAGAGGCGAAAGCTGAGTATTTGCAGCGGTTCAAGAGTTGGGAGCCGCTGCCCAGAGCCGAGGCGTCTGTAGTTACGAGCATTTTGGGCTCAATGGACAATCGCGGAGCGTGGGTCACGGATTGTCGCGTATTAAAGCTCGATGCCGGGCCCGATGGGATGAACTCCGGTGATTTCGAGATAATAGAAGGCTACGCGAGCGGCGTTTTTGTCAGGAATCTTAGGGTGCTCGCAAGCTACGTCCAAAACGCGATGTAACCGTTGACAGGATCCGACGCGTTCTTTGACAAAACAATTGACGGGTACTCGTTTCCCTTGATTGTTATTCTGTGCCAATTTGTGTAAATCTGTTATTTGCGTATCGAAATTATGGTTCAGCCAATTCTTGAAATGCACGGGATAGGCAAGCGCTTTCCGGGCGTCGTCGCGCTTGGGGGCGTTGATTTCTCTATTGGCGTTGGCGAGGTCGTGGCTCTGGCGGGTGAGAATGGCGCGGGCAAATCGACGTTGATGAAGATCCTCGGCGGCGTTTATCAGCCGGATGACGGGAAGATATTTGTTGATGGTAAGGAAGTTGCGATCAGGTCGGTGTCGGATGCTAGCGTTCACGGTATCGGATTCGTCCATCAGGAATTGAACGTGCTCGATAACCTGACCGCCGCCGAAAATGTCTATCTCGGTCGCGAGCCGAAGCAGTTTGGATTTCTGGTCGACCGTGCAAAGTTGAATACTGATGCCGAGGTATTTCTGAAGCGTCTCGGGCTCGACATTCAAGGAAAAACACGCCTTAGCGAACTCTCGATCGCGCAGCAGCAAATGGTCGAGCTAGCCAAAGCCCTCTCGCTCAACGCACGCATCCTGATCATGGATGAGCCGACATCGAGCCTCACGTTGACCGAGACGGAACGGCTGCTCGGAGTGATAAAGGACCTCCGAAACCAAGGCGTCAGCATCATTTACATCTCACATCGTCTGGGCGAGATCAAGGAGATTGCCGACCGTGTAGTCGTCCTGCGTGACGGCAAAAACGCGGGTGTTCTCGAACGCGACGAGATCAACCACGACGCGATCGTCAAATTGATGGTTGGCAGGGACATTGAGCGGCATAACCGTAAGCAAAATTCGAACGAGACGAGCGAATCGATCAGCGTCAAAGACCTGCGAACACGGCGATATCCAAATAACGCGATCTCGTTCGAGGTTCGTAAAGGCGAAATATTGGGTTTTGCAGGCCTCGTCGGTGCGGGGCGTTCGGATGCGGCACAGGCGATATTTGGGGTGGACGTTCCGGTTTCGGGAACGGTGACGATCGACGGTAAGGTGATCCGCATTTCGTCGGCGAATGACGCCATCCGGAACGGTATCTTTCTGATCCCGGAGGATCGTCGGAATTCGGGGCTGATATTGGATATTCCAATTCGCGAGAACATCACGCTGCCCGCCCTTTCGCGGTATTCGTCGAGCGGTCTGGTGAGCAGGGCGGCGGAAACAACTAAAGCAAAAGAAATGTGCGAACGGCTGAATGTCAAAGCTCCTACGGTGGAGACAAACGCCGCAAACCTCAGTGGTGGCAATCAGCAGAAAGTTGTATTGGCCAAATGGCTATCGCTCGAACCAAAGCTGTTGATATTCGACGAACCGACCCGCGGCATCGACGTTGGAGCCAAATCAGAGATCTATCAACTAATGCGAGACCTCGCCAAAAGTGGCGTCGCGATCGTGATGATCTCAAGCGATATGGAAGAGGTCATCGGCGAAAGCGACCGCGTCGCCGTCATGCACGAGGGCTCGATCACAGGGATTTTGGATCGAGAAGACGCGAGCGAGGAAGCGATCATGAGGCTCGCGGTTGGACATTAGCCGAGTTTAAGCGCGAAAAAGTTTTTACCACAGATGGACACAGATAAACACAGATATAAAGACGATATGAAAATTTCTTCTATCTATGTTTATCCGATTTCATCTGTGGTTACGTTTCTTTTTTTGCGTTAAGTTCCCTTTATTCTATTAGGTCAAAATGAGAAAAGAACTAGGAACATTTGTACTGCTGGTCGTGCTTTGCATTGTGCTTGCGATATATAGCCCGAGTTTTATCACAGGCGCCAATTTACAGAATCTGGCGAGGCTGATCGGCATTTACGGTATTTTCAGCATAGGGCTTGGGCTGGTTGTGATAACGGGCGGCATCGATCTTTCGGTCGGCTCGGTCTTCGCGTTGTTGGGCGTCTTGCTGTCGATCTTCCTCGTTGACTGGCACCTTCCGGCTGCTGTCGCTGTGCTTGCGGTCATTGCTATAACTACTTCGCTTGGTGTGATAAATGGATTTCTGATCACCAAGGTCAAGATCCAGCCATTCATCGTCACGCTTTGCGGATTATTATTTTATCGCGGCCTGGCTCGCTATGTCGCGAGCGACGAGACCAAAGGTTTCGGTGCGGCGAGCGGGTTTGAAACCCTGCAGAGCATGGCGACGGGCAGCGTTGCGGGCGTTCCGACGCCGTTCATTATTCTTATAGGGATCAGTATCCTTGCCTGGGTCGTGCTCCATCGCTCGATATTTGGACGTTATCTTTTTGCGGTCGGACGAAATGAAACGGCGGCGAGATATTCCGGGATCAATTCGAACATGGTCATCGCGAGTGCCTACATTCTTTGTGCGTTTCTAGCTTCGATCGCCGGGATCTTGCTCGCGTTCTACACGAACTCAGTCTCGCCGTCGTCCCACGGCAACTTTTACGAGCTTTATGGCATTGCTGCGGCAGTTCTAGGCGGCTGTTCGCTTCGAGGGGGCGAAGGGTCGATCATCGGCATCTTGATCGGCACAGCGTTGCTCCAAGTGTTACAGAATCTGGTCAATCTCGTCGGTATTCCGAGTTCGCTGAATTTTGCGGTCATGGGGGCTGTCATCTTGATCGGTGTGGTTGCGGATCAGCTTTTGCGTCAGCGACAGGCGGCGAGGGTTTCAGCGTGAGCGGAATTTGGGAAGAGCGTTGGCATCCGCTTCGTGAGGAGTGGGTGATCGTCGCGGCTCACCGGCAGAATCGGCCGTGGAGCGGCGAGATGATTGAGAGCGGCGAAAAGAGCTCTCCGGAATACGTCGAAGATTGCTATCTTTGCCCGAGAAACGAACGGGTCGGCGGCGTTCACAACGACGATTACACGGGAGTATTTGTCTTCAACAACGACCTGCCGAGTGTCGGGCAAAATGCTCCGACGGAGCTTGAAACGCCCGTCGGCATCTATAAGAACCGCCCCGCAAATGGCCTCGCTCGCGTAATTTGCTACAGCCCGAACCACAGCGTTTCGTTGGCTGAGATGGACAAAAACGCCGTCGAAGCGGTGATCGCTGCGTGGCAACGCGAATACAGCGACCTCGGCCGCCGCGACGAGATAAATCACGTTTTGATCTTTGAAAACAAGGGCGAAGCGGTTGGCGTTTCAAATCCGCATCCGCACGGGCAGATATATGGAACGAATTTTGTTTTCAAGACGATCGAGACCGAGGCGAAAGCAGCCGACCGGCACCTGAAAGAAACGGGCCGCGTGCTTTTTGCCGATATAATCGAATCGGAGCAGAAAGACGGACGGCGCATCATTTTTGAGAACGAAAAGGCAATAGCGTTCATGCCGTATTTTGCACGTTATGCATATGAGGTGTACGTCGCCCCGAAGCGTTCGTGCCGCAGCGTGGCGGAACTGGGCGAGCGGGAAGTCACGGATTTTGCCGAGGCGTTAAAAGCGGTTCTGGTTCGATATGACAACCTGTGGAAAATGCCGTTTCCGTACGTGATGCCGCTGCACAATGCACCGACTGACCGTGGCGATCATCGCGGATTTCATTTTCATATCGAATTTCATCCGCCGCTGCGTAAGCCGAAGCTGCTCAAATATCTCGCCGGGCCTGAGATCGGCGGCGGGAATTTTTTGAGCGATACTTCGCCCGAGGAAAAAGCGGCTGAGCTTCGTGCCTTGCCGTCTGTTCATTACAAACTCAGTTAATCGGTTAAATATGGAGATCGACGAGTTTCTGCCCATTCTTAAGCGTCTGCACGAACGGATCCGCACCGTCATCGTTGACGCTTGCGAGCAGACCGCTATCGAAAGTATGGCGGCCGTCGCGCGTGAGG
Organism: Pyrinomonadaceae bacterium; assembly: GCA_040080065.1. Lineage (GTDB taxonomy): Bacteria > Acidobacteriota > Blastocatellia > Pyrinomonadales > Pyrinomonadaceae > OLB17. The sequence continues at coordinate 6,834 of JBEBJB010000019.1, read as the reverse complement.
AAGAAGGGGACACGATATATGCCGTCGATCAGGTCAGCGAGGAACTGATCGTCGAGTTCATTGAAAAAGAGATCGCCGCGAAAACGTCTGTCGTTCTGATTGCCGAAGGTTTGGAAACAGGTCATATTATTTTGCCTCGCGGAGCGAAAGAATCCGATGCAAAATGGCGGATCATCGTCGATCCGATCGACGGAACCCGCGGGCTGATGTTCCAGAAAAGAAGCGCGTGGATATTGACCGGAGTCGCTCCAAACAGAGGTGAGGAAACGAACCTCGCGGACATCGAATTTGCGATACAGACTGAAATCCCGCTAGTAAAACAGCACCTTTCCGACACGATGTGGGCATTTCGCGGGCAAGGTGCGAAGGCGGAGCGATTCAACCGGATCAGTGGTGAGACGAGCGATTTGACGCTGAAACCTTCGGTAAATGGGTCGATCGCACACGGTTTTGCGACAATCTCACGATTTATTCCGGGCGTTGGAGTTGAAGCGACCCAAATATATGAAAATCTGGTCCGGGCGGCACTTGGCGAGGTTCAGCCAGGCAAAGCTCAGTGTTTTGAAGATCAATATATCTCGACCGGCGGGCAGCTTTACGAGCTAATGGCGGGACACGACCGGTTCGTCGCCGATCTGCGGGCTTTGTTCGGAAAAAGTGGATCGAATCTTGGCCTTTGCTGTCATCCGTATGATCTTTGCACCGAGTTGATCGCCCGCGAACTCGGTGTGATCGTTACCGACGAGCAGGGCGAACCGCTTCGAGCTAAACTCGCTGTCGAGCCGGATATCGCTTGGGCTGGCTATGCGAATGTGGGCGTCCGCGAGCAGATCGAGAAGCATTTACGCTCCGAAATTGATAGATGCTGACGACAACCGCAAAAATTGAGTGCTCGACCGATCTCGATGCCTTCGTCGAAACGCTGAAGGAGCATCGGCAGTTTTTCGATGGAGCGAACGAGATTATCATCGCCCGTGCTCCGGGTCGGCTCGATGTGATGGGCGGCATTGCTGATTATTCGGGGTCGATGGTTCTCGAAATGCCGATAGCCGAGGCCGCATTTGCGGGAATTCAAAAAATTGACGAGCCGATCGTGCGGATCAGGAGCCTCGGCACCGATTCGTCGCGAACGCACGAATTTCAAATGCCGATCGAGGATCTGATCTCGGATGGTGGGTGCATCGAATATGCCGCAGCGAGAGAGTATTTTCGCCGCGAACCGTCGGACAGTTGGGCAGCCTATGTCGCGGGTGCGTTTGTGGTGCTGATGCGGGAAAAAGGTGTGAGGTTTCGTGAGGGCGTGAACGTCCTGCTCGATTCCAAGGTGCCTGAAGGGAAAGGCGTTAGCTCATCCGCGGCGATTGAAGTCGCGACGATGACGGCGATCGCAGCGGCTTTTGATATCGAGATCGACGCTCGCGAACTCGCGATCCTCTGCCAAAAGGTAGAGAATCTGGTTGTCGGGGCTCCGTGCGGTATCATGGATCAGATGACCTCGGCGGCGGGCGAGGCGGGAAGGCTTTTGTCGATGGTTTGCCAGCCGGCTGAGGTCGGCGAAAGCGTTGCGATCCCTGATGGCATCGAGTTTTGGGGCATCGATTCCGGCATTCGGCATTCGGTCAGCGGTGACGATTACGGATCGGTGCGAACCGGTGCATTCATGGGCTATCGCATGATCGCCGAGGCCGCAGGCCTTGCGGTAAAGCACGTTGCCGACGGTGTCGTTGAGATCGATGACCCCGAATGGCAGGGCTATTTGGCAAATATAACGCCGGTAGAATTTGAAAAAAGATTTGTAACAAAGCTGCCGCGAGTGATGACCGGAGAAGAGTTTTTAGCGAAATATTACGGCATTACGGATACAGTCACGACAGTTTTGGCGGATAAGACCTACTCGGTGCTTTGCCCGACGAGGCACCCGATCTACGAGAATTCGCGTGTGCAGGAATTCGCAAAGCTGCTTGCATCAGCCGAACCTGATCTCGAAAAACTCGGGACGCTGATGTACGCGTCGCATGAAAGTTATTCGTCTTGCGGCCTCGGCACTAAGGGAACTGATCTGCTCGTCGAACTCGTTCGCCAGTTGCCGAACCTGTTTGGAGCAAAGATAACCGGCGGCGGCAGCGGCGGAACGGTCGCGGTGCTTGGACGCAAAGGTGGCGACGCGGAAGTGAAATGGGTCGCTGATGAATACAAAGAGCGAACCGGTCATCGGCCGCATATTTTTGCGGGTTCAACCAACGGTGCGGCTGGATTCGGGCATATACAGTTTAGTTTTGGGAGTTAGATCTGATGTCGGTTTTAGTGACAGGTGGTGCGGGATATATTGGCAGTGCGACGGTCGAATTGCTTTGTTCGTTGGGCCGCGACGTTGTCGTTTTGGACAATCTCGTATACGGCCATCGCGAAGCGAACGCATCGGACGTGCGGTTTTATCAGGGCGATGTCGGCGATCGGGAACTCGTAAGAAAGATAGTCAGCGAGCATGGCGTAGATGCATGCGTACATTTCGCAGCATATGCTTACGTCGGCGAATCGGTGACCGATCCGGCGAAATATTTCGGCAATAATACTGTTAGAACGAACGAGCTGCTCAACACGCTCATCGAATGCGGCGTTAAAAAGTTCGTTTTCTCATCGACCTGTGCGACGTACGGCGATCCGGTTCGGATCCCGATCGATGAGACGCATCCGCAAAACCCGGTAAATCCGTACGGCTGGTCAAAATTCATGACCGAGCGGATACTGGAATCGTACGATACGGCGTATGGGCTGAAATTCGTGGCATTGCGATATTTCAACGCTGCGGGAGCGACCGAGCGATGCGGTGAGTATCACGATCCGGAAACGCATTTGATCCCGAACGTTTTGAATGCGGCTGATGGTTCGCTGCCGTTCGTATCGGTTTTCGGCAGTGATTACGCGACACCTGACGGAACCTGTGTCCGCGATTATATTCATGTTGCCGATCTCGGCGACGCCCATGTCAGGGCTCTTGATCTGCTGAACAACGGCGGCGACTCGACGCATATAAATCTTGGCAATGGCGTCGGATTTTCGGTTTTAGAAGTGATCGAAGCCGCGCGGAAGGTCACGGGAAGATCCATAGAGACACACATGGAATCGCGTCGTGCAGGCGACCCTTCGCACCTGATCGCTGACGCATCGAAAGCACTCGAAGTGCTCGGTTGGAAACCTAAATTTGCGGATATCGATTCGATCATCAAAACGGCCTGGGATTGGAAACAGAAAAATCCAAACGGTTACGAATAAGTAAGAATTATGAAAAACAATTATCAACCAACACCGGAAGACAAATTTACATTCGGCCTGTGGACGGTCGGCAACCGCGGGGCTGACCCGTTCGGGACTCAGGTTCGGGAAAAAAAGACGCCAGTCGAGCTAGTTGAGCTTCTTGCCGAAGTTGGTGCTTACGGTGTGAACTTCCACGACAATGATCTAGTTCCGATCGATGCTACGCCGTCCGAACGCGACCAGATAGTCGCCGATTTCAAAAAAGCTTGCGACGACAACGGTATCAAGGTGCCGATGGCGACGGTGAATTTGTTTTACGAGCCGGTCTTCCGCGACGGGGCATTTACGGCGAATGACGCGAAGGTTCGTCATTATGCGATCCAGAAAACGATGCGGGCGATGGAACTCGGTGCGGAATTCGGAGCTGAGACCTTCGTCCTTTGGGGCGGACGGGAAGGCTCGGAAACCGACGCCTGCCGTCGGCCCGATGTCGCGATCAAGCGGTTGCGTGAAGCAATGAACTATCTGTGCGAATACAACATCAGTCAGAACTTCGGCTACAAATTCGCGATGGAAGCCAAGCCAAACGAACCGCGTGCCGATATTTATATGCCGACGACCGGAGCGTATCTCGCCTTTATCGAAACCCTCGAACACAAGGAAATGGTCGGTGTAAATCCGGAGGTTGCCCACGAGCACATGTCCGGTCTGAACTTCACACACGCCGTCGCCCAGGCTTGGGAGTCAGGCAAATTATTTCACATCGACCTCAACGATCAGATCGGCGGCCGTTACGATCAGGACCTGCGATTTGGTTCTGTCACGCCAAAAGCGGCTTTTTGGCTGGTCAAGTTTCTCGAGGATGTCGGTTACGAGGGAATGCGGCATTTCGACGCTCACGCATATAGAACGGAAGACTACAGCGGCGTCAAGGATTTTGCCGCCGGCTGCATGCGGACGTATCTGATCCTGAAGGAAAAGGCCATTCGCTGGAATAATGACGCAGAGATCCAGGCGATCCTCGCGGAGATCGAGGAGACCAATAAGTCCGACGTGCTCGGCAGCTTCGGCCGCTTGCTCGCGACAAATTTCGACAGGCATGAGCTTGCATCGAAGGGGCTCAAGTACGAACGGCTTGACCAGATGACGATGGATATTCTGTTCGGCGTCAGATAAACGGGTTATGTTTCACAAACGGGAGAGTTTTTGATATGATTCAAAAACTCGCTGGTTAACCGATTATCCGGGCCGTTTCGCGGCTTGTAAAAAAACGTTCGACGCAAATTTAAGGATCGTGAAATGAATAGACTAAAGCTCGTTTTGTCGTCAATTGCTGTTGTCCTCGTGCTGGCGACCATCCAGGTCGATGCCCAATCGGAGTATTTCGGCAACTGGCCGAAAGGGAGTTCGCCAAAAGAGGTTGGAAAGCTGCTCAGCGAGAACTGGGTAAAGCGAAGCTTCGAATTCGAAAGCGGTAAGCGCCAGTTTCTGATCTATCCCGAGGTCTGCACGTGGTATGGAGCCCTGAACGTCGCGAAATATACCAAAGATAAGGACCTACAGACGCGGCTCAAGACTAAATTTGACAGGTTCCTTACGCCGGAAGGCGCGAAAAATATCAATCCCGCCGAACACGTGGATTACCGCGTCATCGGCATCGTGCCGCTTGAGATCTTTCTGCAGAACAAAGGCGACCAATATTTCGATTTTGGCAAGGACCTCGCGGATAAGCAGTGGATGAAGCCGACGTCCGACGGCATCACGCACGAGGCTCGCTACTGGATCGATGATATGTACATGATCACCGCGGTCCAGATGCAGGCATATCGGGCGACGGGCGATCCGGTATATCTCGACCGCGCGGCAAAAACAATGGTCGCGTATCTCGACAAACTCCAGCAGCCGAACGGCCTCTTCTTTCACGCTCCTGATGCCCAATTCTACTGGGGACGCGGTAATGGCTGGCAAGCGGCGGGTATGACCGAGATATTGCTCTCGATGCCGAAAGGTCACCCTTTGCGGCCAAGGATTGTCAAAGGCTACAACCTGATGATGTCTTCGCTGCTTAAATTTCAGGCTGAGGACGGGCTGTGGCGGCAATTGGTCGATGTTCCGAAATCGTGGGTCGAGACTTCGGCGACCGGTATGTTCACGTTTGCGTTTGTTACAGGCGTGAAAAAAGGCTGGCTCAACAAAAAAACCTATGGCCCGGCAGCTCGAAAAGCCTGGCTCGGCCTCGCCAAACACGTCAATGCCGACGGCAACGTGACCGATGTCTGCATCGGCACAAACAAAGGCTTTACGCTCGAATATTACATGGATCGCGGCCGCGCGACCGGCGACCTTCACGGCCAAGCCGCGACGCTCTGGAGCGCGATGGCCTTGCTTCGATAAATTCTTGTTCCGTGAAGTTCGGTGCGTTCCGTGGTCGTTTTTTAATACGCGGAACGCGCGGAACTTCACGGATTAAGACTTCGACCAACGAATGTTGACGGCGCGATAGCTTTATAGCAAAGCTCACGGAAACCTATTTCCAGCAAGGCGAGTTCGAAAACTCGGTTTGCTTATCGAAACGATCCTCGTACTCTTTAGCGTAGGTCTCGATATTCTGCTTGATCTTGTTAAAGACGAAGCAGTGATAATCCTCTTTGCTGATTCGTTCGTTCAGGTAGCGAAGAGCGTTGACCTCGCTCCAGTATTCGCGGCTTTCCCAGATCTCAACCGGCGTTCCGCCCATCTGCTTAGCTAGCTCGACGAGCTTTTTGTCACGCGTGTCGCGGCCGTTCTTCAGGAAGATCGATGTGTAAACGGGCATCAGCGAGTTTTGCAACTGCATGAACACACGGTTAGCGTTCGCCGTTTGGTTGACATGGCCAAATTCGTGCGAGATCTTCGCGGCGGCCAGGATCCTGCCGCTGATCGAATACGACGTCTCGTTTGCCGACAGCGAATTCATCACCGGGTAATAGATCGGGTTGGGATAGCCCTCGTTCAGCTCATCGCCGAGCGTTATCGTCGCTCCAACAAAGTTTCCGGCCTCGTCCCACAGATATTTATCCGTTCCGGCGCCCTTTCCTTTTTTGCTCGTGATCGCGATGGTGAGCAGAAATTGCTTATTATTAGCGTATTTCTCCCACTGCTCGCGGCCAAAATCGGTTGCGAGGAACTCGGCTTTCCAACGGTCAAAGCGGATCTGGTATTTTGCCGGAATTTCTTCCTTAATACCACCGTCCACGGGTGTTTTGACCGTAATCATCTCGGGAATGTCGGAACTCGAGTGATATGAACTATTGGCGAGGAGATATCCCGGAGCCGAGAGAGAAATGACAAAGGCAAGAACCAAAAAAGAAAAGAGACGCAGCAGTTTCATCGAAAAGCCCTCCACTTTCTACTAGTGTCAATTTACCAAAAGTCTTCAGTTGCTAAATGAGAACACTAAGGTATATCAACTTTGGCTTTTGTGTCAACACATTTGGTTAACCGTGTAGCTAGCACATTATATGTCCGGTAGCAGTAGCAAATGAGATGTCCGCTTTAGGGGCGAGGGGTAGAAGATTGAAGGCAGGAGAGAAACTGCGA
>JBEBJB010000018.1:0-91279 GCA_040080065.1 Pyrinomonadaceae bacterium | reverse complement strand
AAGCCGCTCCAGCCGATCGGTTTCCGCCGGCACAACTGCTAACGCTGCCGTTGAATGTGTGGTTTGCTCCCCACTGATGGCCCATCTCGTGTGCGACATAGTCGATCGCGAAAGCATCGCCAACCGGATTTGTCAGGCCGGTAACGCCGCGGGCTTTACTGGCTCCACAGGGAACTGCCAGATTTGCCACGCCGCCGCCGCCGGTGCTGAACACATGCCCGATATCGTAGTTCGCCGTAAGGATGACGCTGTTAAGCGTAGTTTGATTTTCACCCAGCATTGCGCTGCCACTGTTATTCGTATACGGGTCATTTGCCGATGTACACGCCGTGCCGCCAACCCCGACCGGACAGTTCATGTTGTTTCCGGCATAAACGATCAGATCGTTATTCGCGATCATGACCATGCGGATGGCGACATCACGTTCATATACGCCGTTCACGCGGTTCATAATAAGTACCTGAGCGGCGAGCGTGCCGGCGATCGTGTTACCGCCGACCGCAACCGCGTATTCGTTCGACGCCGCCAGAGCGAGCCGATATACGCGAAGCTGCGTTCCTGATGTGACCTCAGGACGCCCGCCGTCAACCATCTTTTGAGTTTCGAGCAGGTCGGCACCGAGCAGGGAATCGAGCGTCGTTTCGCCGACTTCGCAATGAAAATCGTCCAGGCGTTGCAGATCGTTCTTTCGATACGATACGTAATTCTCAGTATCGCCCTGTGCATAAGGGTCGATCAGTACCGTACCTTCCGTGGACAAGATGATCGCGTGAAAGCCGCTTGGCAAAAAATCGAATCGAGCCGTTGCGGTCGGGTCGTCAATACCGCGCGCTACGAATGTCGCGCCAAGTTCCGGATATCTATCCAACAGGCCGGGCTCGACAACCAATGAGTGCTCAAAGCTGAATCGGGCCAGCTTGCCGTTTGGCATTGGGAGTTCGATGATCTGGTCCTCTGCCGGTCGCGAGAATTCTTCCGGAGCGGAAGCCAAGGCTTTTTGTAATTCGTCTTTGTTGAGTCGAAATGTCTGATAGTTTTCAGGCGTTCGGGTCCGTTCGACGGGCCGAAGCCTCAGTTCACTATCATCGATCGCCGTCCAAATGTCGCCGGAACGCGTAATCGCCGATACGGCGATCGCGGACGTCATAAGCATAAGACAGGCTAATACTGCGGTGATTGTCCTCGTAATTGACATTTTTGAGTTCTCCTAAAAAGTAAAATACTTGGCTAACGACACTGGAAATTGAGAGATCTGCTCAGCGTTTTTAGAGTTGTCTAAACAGTTTATGAAAAATATTCGGGCGTGTCCATAAATTTGACGCCAAAACGCGAAGTACTATCACAGGCCGTAATTCGAAGAGTAGACCTGCTCTCGTTAGCAACGCTCGAAAATGCTAAAATCGCAGTTTGCTTATGGAGCCAAATTCGCTGGAAACAACCCGACAGAACGCAATTACGCTCGCCGCCGAGCCGCTTGTGCCGGAACCGGTCGAACTTGCGGTCCTCGATAGCAGCGAGCGGCTGGGCTTTCGCCTGGCACACCGAATGAATCTCGGCGTGTTGAAACGCCTTATGACATTTTGTCAGCGCCACATCGGATCGCTTTGGATCTTGATCGCGACATATAATCTGATGAACGTTTTCGGCATCGAGAACGTCGAAAACGCAGCGGTCGATAAACCACTGGTACTTGTCGCAAACCATCGCTCTTTCTTCGACATGTACACCGTGTCGAGCGTGATATTTCGGCGGACAAAGCGTCCCGTCACGCTGTTTTTCCCGGTGCGGGCAAAGTTTTTCTACGACAGTCCTCTTGGTTGGTTCGTGAATTTTGTGATGGGCTGGTTCTCGATGTATCCGCCGTTCTTTCGCGAGGACAGAGAAGTGAAGAAGCGCGAGTTCGACAAATATTCGATGCGTCGGCTCATCCAGCTTTGCACCGAGGGCAACGGCCATGTGATCGGTTTTCACCCGGAGGGCAAACGCAATCTCAAAGGCGGGCCGTACGACATGCTTCCGGCCCAGCCCGGTATCGGCAAGGTCATCTATTCTGCGCATCCGCAGGTGATCCCGGTATTTATCGCCGGGCTTGGCAACGATCTCCCCAAACAGATCATTGGTAATTGGACGGGCGGCGAGAAAGTTCGGATATGGTTCGGCGAACAGATAGATCTCGCTCCTTTTTACGAAAAAGGCGACCGCCTGCGAACCCATAAAGAGATCTCAGATTTTCTAATGACAAAGATCGGCGAGCTTGCCGAAAAAGACCGCGAGAAATTTGCCTGAAAAGGCCGTCTCTTTAGATTCCGCGTTCGAGAAATTACAATAGCAACGTGGACGGAAATTCAGAGACATTTAACAATCAAGGGGAACGGCCAACGCTGGAGATGTCCAGCGCCCGACGCTGGGCTGTAACTATCGGCGTGATGACCGGCATGGCGATCGCCGCGCTCGAGGCGACAGTCGTCGGGACGGCGATGCCGACGGTTATCGCTTCGCTTGGCGGTATCAATCATTACAGTTGGGTTTTCTCGGCGTATCTCGTAACCTCGACGGTCACCGTACCGGTCTGGGGAAAGCTCTCCGACCTCTATGGCCGTGGGCTCTTGTATCAGATCGGGATCGGCGTGTTTCTGCTCGGCACACTGCTATCGGGAATGGCTGGGTCGATGACGCAATTGATCATATTCCGTGCGATTCAGGGACTCGGTGCCGGAGCACTTGTGCCGCTCGGTATGACGATCATAGGCGATACGTTCACGCTGAAAGAGCGGGCAAAAATGCAGGCGTATTTTAGCGGTGTTTGGGGGATATCGAGCGTGATCGGGCCTATCATTGGCGGATTTATTACCGATCAGCTTTCATGGCGCTGGGTGTTTTTTGTCAACTTGCCGATCGGAATCGCGGCCGCGATTATCATTGGATTTGCCCTAAAAGAGCCGAAAAACACTCAAAAACCGGTGGTTGATTACGCCGGGGCCGCTTCGCTGATGCTCGCAATTAGCTTGCTGATGCTGGCAATGGTCGAGGGCGGTAACTCGATGGCGTCGCTGTTCTCGCCAGAGAATCTTGTGCTATTTGCTGGCGGCGGATTGCTGCTCGTTCTGTTCGGGTGGGCTGAGAAACGGGCGAAAGATCCGATTATTCCATTCAAGTTGTTTCGCGACAGGACGGTTACCGTTTCGGTCGCCTGCGGGTTTTTGGCCGGCATCGCGATGTTCGGTGCGATCTCGTTCATACCGCTTTTTGCCCAAGGAGCCTTGGGAATGACCGCAACGAAAGCCGGTTCGCTGCTTACGCCGCTGATGCTGAGTTGGGTCTCGATGTCGATCATCGGCGGCCGTTTACTGCTCAAGGTCGGTTATCGTGCCATGACTATCTGCGGGTTTATCGTGATGACGACCGGGTTCATATTCCTCGCGACATTTGGCCGCGAGACGCCTACATATTTTCTCTATGTCGATCTCGTTCTGATTGGAAGCGGCCTCGGGATGACGATGCTGACGCTACTTATCGCCGTACAGCAAGCGGTCGAACGCCACCAACTCGGCAGCGTAACATCGCTCAATCAGTTTTCACGAGCGATCGGCGGAGCATTTGGCGTGGCGATAATGGGAGCCGTTTTGACGGCGGGATTAAGCAACCAGTTGTTGAGATCAGCGAATGCGACGGACAGCGTCCTAACTGCCGAGCAAGCTGCGGGGTATGCGTCAAATCCCAATGCGCTGATCGATCCGGCTGCCAAAGCGACACTGCCGCCCGCGACGCTCAACGTGTTGCAGGAAGCGATGGCTTCGGCAGTTCGTCCAGTATTCTGGGTCGGCGTCGGTGCTTGCGTTATGGCCTTGCTGGTAGCATTTGCCCTACCAAAGAAACGCCGCGAAACCGACGAACCCGACGCCCGGGACGATTGCGGAGAAACAATGCTGATGGCCGAACAAACGACAATAAACGCCCGAAACCAACCGGCCGCGAGCGATAGGACGGATTAATTCTACTGCGGTTTTCCCTGAGTTGCGGTGTTGGAATTGCTTTCGTTAGACGCAACCTGCGTTTGTTGATCGGCCGCTTTCTGCAATTCCTCGGGTGATTTCCAACCGGCTTTTCGCAGCAGGTCGAGAGCAAAGCGGACGGGAACGGCCATGTTTGCGGCTGTGTTCTCGGTAAACACGCCAAAATTTACGCCGATCACTTTTCCAGACTGGCCGAAAAGCGGTGCTCCCGAACCGCCTTCAGCGGTTTTTGCGTCGTGAACAATACGCCTGGCGTCGAGGTCGGTGATCGCACCTTGCGTTAGAAGCGGGACGATCTTTTGCGACTGAGCGAGAAAATTGATCAGGTTCTGGCGCGAATTGCCGAACCTCTGGTTAATGGATTTTGCCTCATCATCATCGACCATCGCGAGCAGCCGATCGGGGCCGCTCGGGTAGCCCATGGTGACCACAGTTTTTCCGACCGTCGCCGAATCAGTATCTACATCAAGCGGAATGGTTGGGATCTCGGACGGCAGCATTGCCGGATCGATCGTCCCGATCGCAATATCTTCGCGACTGCCAAGCTGCCGGATCCGAAGCGGGAAAAACTGTGCGAAATTTGGAAAATAGATGACAAGCCGTTTTAGACGTGCCCGTCCGTTCGCAACCCGGATCATCTGCTGGACCTGATCGTCCTCTTCCCACGGCTGGACGACGTGGCGATTGGTTACGATATAACCGCCGCCGACGTGAAAACCGGTACCGATAAAATCGTATTCGACTGTCGAGCCGTTGCCCTCGGTCGTCAAACCTACCTGCGGCGGCATCATCGGACGGCTCGGATCCTCAGATTGCGTCTCGTACGGATTAGGCCGAAAAGCCTGCGGATCGGCGTAGCGAAGTACCTTGCCGCTCTTTTTATCGACCAGATCATAGACGCCGACGATCAGGCAGATGCCGTTACCGTATTCTACGCGAAGGTTCGGGGCGAGCGAGACGGTTTTGATCAGCTTTTTATTGGTCTCGTCGAGCTCCTCGATCTGGTTGGTCGTCTGGCCTAGCTTTTCTTCCAGCTTGGTGATGATCGCACCTTGCTCCGCAGATTGCTTTCGGCTTTCGCGAAGCTCGTTGTTAACTGCGAAACCAATGTACAAAATTCCGGTGATAAAACCCGTAACCAGTACGAAGCTGATCAACTTTGTCGTCCACGAGATCTCGCGAAACAGTTCGCGGACGAATTCACGAAGGAATGCCTTGGCATCGTCACGTTTGGCAGACGAAGCCGATTCGAGAGCTGCGTCCTCGATAAACCGCGAGATGTGCGGCTGATCGCGGTTCGTGGTGATCAGCGAAGATTTTGTTTCGAGCGAAAAAAAGGCGAACGAAATGTCAGTATCAGGTACCTCGATCACATCGCCGTCGGTGATCGCGATGTAGCGGCGGATCGGATTCTGATTGACCTTTAGCGAAAGTGCATCGGTGAACTCGACGATGCGGTAAACGCCGTCAGCATTCTCCAGATCGAACCACGGCCGCTCGTCGCCCGTCTGCGGAGCGTGGATCTGGAGGTCACAGGTCTCGTCCGAACCGATCCGAATTCGCTCCTGAGAGAAAAATTCGGTGCGTTTTTCGGTGCCGACTGTGATGTGGATGATAATGCCGATCGCCATCGTAATAGAACGTGTTTCGTTGATGAAATTCTAGCATACGCGAAGTAATTCCGCTGGACTTTCTTTACGAAGAACGATGGCTGACAAAAAATGTTGCAAATCCGTAATATCGGAATAAAATAACAGGATAAAAGATTTCAGGCTGCATAGATATCAAAAGGGGGGAAGGTCAATCTATGGGTTCACCAAGAATCGTATTAACCGCTTCTGCCAGCGAGGCAAGCGAATGGAAACACAGCATCTGGCAGCAGATGGTTTCGGCTGGAATTCCCTCGAAGTACGGCAAGAAATTTATCAACCCCGAGGCTCTCAGGTGCGAATCGTGGCCCGATGGTCGTGCCAAATATGTGCCAAACGGCATCCGGGTCGTCGAATCGCTGCTGCTGCGCGAATACGACGAATCAGACGTGGTCACGTGTTATCACGAAAATCTTGAGAAATTTGTCGGGCCGGAAACCAAGGTCGTCGGCATCCACGCCCATAATCCGCTCGGCATATCGTACGCGACCGACGTTTATTCAAAACTCGCGGGCGAAAACCTGATGCCGGTCAATGCGGCCGAGTTCATGAAGATCGTCACGCATCCGGTTCTCAGAAAATACAAACCAAAGATCGTCATCGGCGGTCCTGGTGCGTGGCAACTCGAAAAGGCTGGCCGGCTGGATGAATTTAATGTCGACTATGTGATTGACGGTGAGATCGAGCGGGTATTTTCCGAAATCTTTTGCCGAATTATTAGCGGCGATCCGACGCTCGAACGCATTATCCGTATTCCGAAATCTGATCAGCCCGCGGTCGAGGAGATCCCGATCGTTCGGCATCGTTCGACATTCGGCGTGGTCGAGATAACCCGCGGGTGCGGGCGCGGATGTCAGTTCTGTTCGCCCGCGACAAAGGTGGGACGCAGCTTTCCGATGGATCACATTCTGGCGAACGCTCATGCCAACGCCGTCGAAGGCGCGACCGAGATCATGCTCGCGAGCGAGGATATGTTCCTCTACGAACAGGGCCCGAATTTCACGCCGAACACCGATGCGCTGATCAATCTATTCAAATCGGTCAAGGCCGTCCCCGGCATCGAAACGCTGCAAACATCGCACATCACAATGGCCCCGGTCGTTCGCCATCCCGACCTGATCGAGCAATTGTCGCCGCACGTGGTACCGTTTTCGCATCTGCATCACGACCACTCGACCGACCCGAACAAGTGCGTCATCGACCCGATCATCGGCCTCGAAACCGGCAGCCCGCGACTCTTCGAAACTTTCATGAAGGGCAAAGCTTATCCGTACAAGGCCCACCAATGGCGTGACGTCGTGCTCAAGGGAATGGAGATATTGAATCGCAACAACTGGTATCCATTCTGCACATTCATCATTGGCCTGCCCGGCGAAACGGACGAGGACACAAAACAGTCGCTCGATCTGCTTTTCGAATTGCAGGGTGCAAAAGGGATGTTTGTCCCGACGTGGTTCGTACCGCTCGAAAATACGCGAATGCAGGCTAAAGAAAGCGTCAAGCTGATCGACATGACCGATCTGCAATGGGAATTTTTCTTCACCTGCTGGCGCTACAACATCGATTTCTACGGCGGCTCGCGTTCCCGCTGGCAATGGCAGTTCGGCGTGCCGATCTATTACCAAATGATGGGCAAAAAGCTCTTTGGCAAAGGCATAAAATACCCGCTCGCCCGCTTCGCCGGTGCTCCGGAAAGATTTTTGAAAAAGAAACTCTACCTCAACCTCTCGGACTACAAACGCACCACGGAACTGATGCCGGCGCTCGAAAAGGAAATAATCCCCGCCTTCGAAACCGTCAAAGGCCTAAACATGGTCGAGGCGACGGGCTAGGCAGAAACACGACCGGTAGGGAGTGTGCCCGTTACGGCATGTGTCGTCTCCAGAATCATAAAACTTTTCGTTTGGATCTCGGGCAACCACCCTATTTCCTGTTAAACTAATCTCTACATAACCGGCACACTCCCTACCGGTCGTGTTTCCGCCTTCGTTATGCCAAAGCCTAAATTCATCACTGACCGCGAAGAACTAGAAAAACTCGCCCCAATGCTCAAAGCCCCGATAAAACGGCAGGTCTTTGTCTGTACCGGAAAATCCTGCTCAGCCGTCGTCGGCCAGGAAGTAATGGCCGAATTCTCCCGCATCCTGACCGAAAAAGGTTTGAGACAAGGCAAAGAATCCAAAGGCCGCAACCCCCTCGGCGAGATCGTCCTAACCGAATGCGGCTCCATAGGCTTCTGCACCATCGGCACCGCCGTCATGGTCTACCCCGACGGCACAATGTACGGCCAAGTCCAACCCGAAGACGCAGCGGAGATCGTTGAAGAGCATTTGGAGAAGGGGAAGGTTGTGGAGAGGTTGGCGTTGATTGAGCTGTCAGAACCGCGTGCGTAAGGCGGTTAGTCTCCGAAGTTTTGAGTTTCACGTTGTTGAAAGGAACGTATGGTTAGTTCAGACAAAAACTTCTATCGAGGTCTCATCAGTGACTTGGAAATCGATCCGAACAAATCGATAAAATTCGGGGCTAATTCAGCGTATTCTCCGAAACTCCATCCAAAGCAGGTGCCTGGCAAATATTGGATAGATGCCAATGGGTGTGTCTTCTGTGCGGCTAGTTCTCAGGAAGCTCCAGAACTAATTCGACTGGAATCCGATGATGAGAATTTTACAGCCTACGTTTACCGCCAGCCTGAAACCCAAGAAGAAGAGGCTGCAATGCGTAGGGCGCTTGATTGTTGCCCGACCGAAGCGATAATGGATACGGGTACAGACGGTGTTTCGATTCCGCCTTTGCTCGATGCTAATAGAAAAGTGAAGGAAAAGCTCCCCTCCTTACGAAGGAGGGGTGGCAGCCGCTTCGGCTGACGGGGTGGTTCTCTCGTCCTCGCGGCGGAAGTGACTTCGGATAACATCGAGTACGCATTGCGTGTCTTCAAAGACTCGTTTATTTTCGAAACGAATTACCCGAATACCGTGCGACTCTGCAAACTCTCGCTTCGATCGATCGTTAAGTCGAGGATGATCGACAAAATGTCCTTCGCCATCCAGTTCGACGGCTATTTTCTCGGAAGGACAATAAAAATCAAAAATGTAGTTTCCGATGCTGTGCTGACGGCGGAATTTTCGGCCATCTAGTTGTGAATTCTTGACCAGACTCCAGAATGCGGCCTCGGCGGGAGTTAGATTCTTGCGGAGTTTGGTTCGGAATTTCGCGACTTGTGGAAGAGAATGAATATCTGTTTTGGTTCTTTGGAATGCCATATGCCTCTACAAGTCCGCTAGAAAGTTCCCCCCGTACGATGGATGGGGTGACGACGCTTCGGCGGCGGGGTGGTTCTCTAGGCATCACCAAGAGAACCACCCCGTCCGCCCAAAGCGGCGGCCACCCCTCCTTCGTAAGGAGGGGAGCCAGAGTGGGGTTCGCTCGTTACGCTCGCATAACTCCGAGAATTTCGTCAACAACTTTCTTAGCATCCCCAAACAGCATCAGCGTGTTGTCCTTGTAAAACAAAGGATTATCGACGCCCGCATATCCGCTGGCCATGCCGCGTTTCATGACGATGCAGTGGCGTGATTCCCAGACGTGGAGGACGGGCATGCCGGCGATGGGTGAGCCGGGGTCGTCCATGGCGGAGGGGTTGACGATGTCGTTGGCACCGATGACCCACGCGATGTCGGTCGAGGCGAAATCGTCGTTGACCTCGTCCATTTCGAAGACGATGTCGTAAGGGATGTTTGCCTCGGCGAGCAGGACGTTCATGTGGCCGGGCAGGCGACCGGCGACCGGGTGGATGGCAAATTTGACCTCGACGCCTTTTTCTTTGAGGATCTTGCAGACTTCAGCCAGCGAATGCTGCGCCTGAGCGACCGCGAGGCCGTAGCCGGGGATGATGATGACTTTTTTCGCATCCAAAAGCAGCTCCGTCGCTCCGCTGGCATCGACGGAATGAACCTCGCCCTGCGGTTCGCCGGTGGACGGCGCCGACGTTCCGCTTTCGGTGCCAAATCCGCCGAGCATCACGCTCACGAACGAGCGGTTCATGCCCTTACACATGATCTGGCTGAGGATCGCACCGCTTGAGCCGACTAGGGCACCGGTGATGATGAGCAGATCGTTGCCGAGCATAAAACCAGCGGCAGCAGCAGCCCAGCCGGAATAGCTGTTCAGCATCGAAACGACCACCGGCATATCTGCCCCGCCGATCGCCATGATGAAATGGACGCCGAGAATTCCAGTGATAATGGTCGCTACGATCAGCGGCCATTGTCCGGCCGCGTGATCGGGCGAGATGAAAAATGCGATGCCGAGCCCGATCGTTGCTATCAGCATTATCAGATTGATCACGTGACGGCCGGGCAGCATCAAGGGCTTGCCGCCGATCGATCCTCTAAGTTTCAGGAACGCGATAACCGAACCGGTAAACGTGATCGAGCCAATACAAACGCCAATGAAAACCTCAACTGTGTGCAGATTCAGCTCGGCCGCCGTCATCGTTTTATGCGGCCCGAGATAGGTCGCAAACCCGACCAGAACCGCAGCGAGACCCACAAAACTGTGCAATATCGCCACCAGCTCCGGCATCGACGTCATCTGTACGCGGCTCGCGAGGATCGCTCCGATGACCAGGCCGGGAACGAGCGCTCCAATGAGCACGGGCAGCCCGCCGACATTCATCGCCGCCCCGGTCGCCCCGAGAGCGATCAGCATTCCCAAAATGCCGTAAAGGTTCCCCCGCCGAGCAGTCTCCTGCCGCGACAGTCCGCCGAGGCTCAAAATAAACAACGCACTCGCGGCGATGTAGGCGATTGTGATTAGACTTTGTTGCATTAAATTGACGAGACGACCACGATGTCGCCAGGTGAAATCGATTCGAGTTCCGCTAATGCCTGTGGCACGAGTGGTTTAAGATATGGATACGTACTTCGACCTGCTCGAAGTACCAAGATCGCGATATCGAAATTCTTGATATTTTGCTGAAACCTCAGATTCTGATCAACTGTTATCAAAGCATCGAAATCGGGCGAGGCTGCCGCCAACAGCTTCCCATTTTTCAGCCCTTTAAATCCAGCTTCGTCAAGCGTCGAGATCCAATGGCCAATGAGATCGGGTTTCAGATAGTTTGTTACACACTCATCAAGCAGCAAGTTCATATCCGACGAGTAGTTGCTCCTTCGATTCTTCAAGAACGGCGGTGACCTGTTCGCGTTCGACCGTCGGATATTGCTCTAAAAACTGCTCTATCGATTCACCGGTTTCCAGCGAATCAAACAAATTCTGAATAGGTACGCGAGTGCCACGGAAAACGGGCGTTCCGCCGAGCTTTTCGGGATCTATTTCTACCAGATTGTGATCAAGATCGTTCATCATATATTCGCCAATTCTACCACGCGGATCACTGTTGCAACTGCAACTGGTCTTGGCCCCTCGACAAAATAGCCTTGTGTTCCAATCCGTATACGGTGCCCGTGCTCGGTGCTGCGGAGATCGTCGTTCAGAATAAACATTCTCGCGATCTCTTCGACGTTAGCTGGCGTGTTTTCTGGAAGCAATTTTCCGTCACTGCCTAGAAAGACTGGGTAGATCGCCCAAATTTGCTTAGAATCTAACTCTTCAATTGTTGGCTCGGCATATTTCCAGTCGGTTCGTATTCCCTGCATAGGAGGTCCGGTTGTTCGACCGCCCTCCTCCGGAGAAAGGAATCGGTATCGAACCTCAAAATCATTTCGCAAGTTAGCAAAATCCATCTATTTCCTAAACATCGCCAGCATCCGATTCGTAACCAAAAATCCGCCCGCAATATTGATCGCGGCGATGAGGACGGCGATGGAGCCGAGGACCGTGGTCAAATTCAGATCCGTGCCCAAGAGTTGGAGCATTCCGCCAACTAAGATAATTCCGCTGATGGCGTTGGTGACGCTCATTAGGGGCGTGTGGAGGGCGGGTTTGACGTTCCAGACGACCTGGTACCCGACGAAGCACGCGAGCATGAATACCGTGAAATGCGATAGCGTCGATGCCGGGGCGACGAAGCCGATGCCGACGGCGATCAGCCCGACAGCGGCGAGCAGCCATGGGCTTGCTCCGGTACCTTCGTCATGGCCGTGCCCACCTGATTTTTTGGGGGCGGCGGCGGCTACCGCGGCACTGCTCTTGGTCGGAACACCAGGTTCAGGCGGCGCGGCGGGTGTCGGCGGAGCGGGCGGCGGCCACATCATCTTACCTTCATGTAGGACGATGGCTCCGCGAACCACTTCGTCTTCGAGATTGACGTGGATCTTGGTTTCAGCCTCGGAAGACTCAGCGGTCACTGCTCCGGGTTCTGACACAGGCTCCTTCGCCAGGTCGGTGAGCAGTGCAACAATGCACGCCCCGTAAAGCTGCGACGACATCGATGCCATTCTGGATGGCAAGTCGGTGTAGCCGATGATGGAGACGCCTTTGTGTTTGACGACGGTTCCGGGTTCGGTCAGGACGCAGTTGCCGCCTTGTTCGGCGGCGAGATCGACGATGACCGATCCGGGCTTCATCGATTCGACCATGCCTTGTGTGATCAGTTTTGGGGCTGGTTTGCCAGGAATCAAAGCTGTTGTGACGATGATATCGACCTGCATCGCCTGAGCGGCGAACAGTGCCATCTCGGCTTTGAGAAAGTCGTCCGACATCTGCTTGGCATAACCGCCCTTGCCCTCGCCTTCTTCTTTGACGTCGAGTTCGAGAAATTCGGCTCCCATCGACGCAACCTGGTCCTTGGTTGCGCTGCGCGGGTCAAATGCCCGCACAATGGCTCCCAAACCCTTTGCCGCACCGATCGCCGAAAGCCCGGCAACACCGGCACCGATGATCAGAACCTTGGCCGGGTCGATCTTTCCCGCCGCCGTGATCTGTCCCGTAAAGAATCGCGGGAAATGGTTTGCTGCCTCGATGATCGCCCGGTAACCGGCGATATTTGCCATCGCCGAGAGCGTGTCCATCTTCTGAGCACGAGTGATACGCGGAACGCAATCCATGCCGAATACCGTGGCTTTTCGCTTTGCCAAACGGTCCAGCATTTCCTTGTGCTGGGCCGGCCAGATGAAGCCGACGATGGTCGCACCCTCGTTCAGTAGATCAGCCTCATGAACACCGAGTTCCTTATTCTCCTCGGGCGGACGAACTTTCATGATCACGTCCGAAGCGGCCCAAAGCTCTTTGGTGCCATCGATTACAGTCGCACCGGCCTCGCGGTATTCGCTGTCGATGGTATTAATGCCGTGTCCGGCGTGAGACTCGACAACGACGTCGAATCCCAGCTTTTTCAGCTTCAAAACAGTTTGCGGCGTCGCGGCAACGCGCTTCTCGCCCGGATGTATCTCTTTCGGAATACCGATCGTTGTCATAAATTATCTCGCCAATGAATGGGCCAAAGGATGCGACTTTTGGAATTCTATTAGATAAGCAGTCCTGTGACAAACCGCCGTGAACCGCAAGGCAGTCAAAAGCTCCAATGTGCCCGACTTACAGGATCTTTTGGATCGCGATACAGACGACCGCATCGCTGCCGGGCGTGCGGTTATACGAGATCCAGAAACCCGACTTGGGGTAGCGAACCATTTTGAACGCTCCGCCTTCGGCATTCGGTGCGACGTCTTCGCCAAAAATATCCATCGGGGTAGGCGCCAATTTGAGGTCGCCGCTATAGGTCATCATTATCGCCGTCACAGTTTGGTCCGCGTTATAGTAAAATTGAACCGATTCCATCTCCGAGACGACAAAAAGATCCATTGTATCGGTCTTCTCCTTCGGGACGCCGAGCTTATTTCTCACATCCGTCACCGTAGCTCCGATGAGCAATCCTTTGTAGCCGGTGTACGAGCTTTTATCAGGGGCCGTTTGTGCCGTGATGGCGAGAACCGAAAAGATCAGTGAAAGAAAAATACCCACTATTCTTATTCTTGTGTACATATTTCCTCCTTCTTATGATCAGCGCGGCGAAAACGCCGTTCCGGTTTCGGGGTGACGGCTGTAAACTTTTCGTCGTTGGCTGAACATGGACTAATCTTCCCTCAGATCCGTGTCAGTTTGAGTGATACGTGTCACACTTTCGCCTCATAAATGCGATTAAATGGGGTTTCTGACACTCGCTCGAACGAACCGAATCCCGCGGATTCCGCAACCTCGCGCAATGCATCCTCGCTTGCCACCGCTCCGAGTGCCGGGCCGCCGAGCGCGAGCGAATTTGCCGTGCAGCAGAGCGTTGAGGCTCCTGAGAAAGTTCGTCCGACGATGTTGAAGTTTTCCTCGACCGTGTTGCCCGCCATCGGTTCGACGATCAGGCAGCTTCCGCCGTCGCCGAGTGCCTGACAGGCCCGTTTTGCGGCTCCGTGCGGGTCGCCCATATCGTGCAGACAGTCGAAGAAACAGATCAGGTCGTAACCGTCGAGCGGAATATCGGCGGCGTTTGAAACCGCAAAATGAACGCGATCCGCGAGGCCCGCCGCTTCAGCTTTACCGCGGGCGGTTGCGATCGACACTTCGTGATTGTCGAAACCAAAGAATTCCGAGTTCGGGAAAGCTTTCGCCATGATGATCGTTGACGCACCATGGCCGCACCCGATGTCCGCAACCTTGCCGCCGGCTTCGAGCTTTTCCTTAACGCCGGACATCGCCGGTATCCACTCACCGACAAGATGAGCGGTGTAACCCGGGCGGAAAAATTTTTCCGTTCCGACAAACAGATCGGAATCGTGTTCGCCCCACAACATTCCGCCGCCGTTCTCGAAGGCGTCCGCGATCTGCGGCTGAGCACCCACCATTGCTTTGATCACATAAAAACCGCCGCCGACGTAGAACGGGCTGTCTTCGTCTGTCAATGCCACTGCCTGCTCGGGCGGCATCGAGTATTTACCGGTTTTCGGGTCATAATGAACGTAATCGCCGCAGGCCTGATTCATCAGCCATTCGCGGACGTAACGTTCGGTGGTGTTTGTTTTTGCCGCGAGTTCGGCTGGTGTTAGGCCGGTAGAATCCGCGAGCGCTTTGTAAAGCCCTAGCTTGTGGCCGATGTATCCGAGAATAGTGCTCAGACTCGCGCCAAAATCACCAACTACTTTGCCTAAAAAGGCCTGCATCTTGTCTTCATTAATTTCTGCTGATTGCGTTGCGTGCGCCATAGATCCCTCCTAGATCAACGTTCGTGAGAGACAAGGTTACCGTGATGAAGCGATGAGCGGGATTATATATCCAAAAACGAGGCCCGCGCAATCAAAAAATGATCACGGCGGGCCTGATTATTTGTATGAATGAGGCGTCTAGCTGGTCGTCACGGTAACCGAAGTCGCCGTTCCAGTGGCCTTGAATGACGGAAGCGGATCTTTCGCCGGGCCGCCTGTCCTGGCTCCGCTTGCAACGTCGAACATCGAACCATGATTCGGGCAGACGAACTGCTTTTTCGCTGCGTCGTATTCTACCGTCGTGCCTTTGTGCGTGCACTTCGCGGCGTATGCGACAAACGCAGTCTCGCCTGTGCGGACAATGATGATCTTTCCGGCGGGGCCGGAGACAACGGTCGAACCGCCAACCTTATTCAGCGGACTTTTGTCGTCGATCGGGACAACCAGGTCCTCGATGACGTTTCCGAGCATCTTGCCCGCGCCTGACAGTGTCAGGGCCAAACCACCAGCCATAAAAGCCGCCCTGACCAAAAACTCACGGCGACTCGAACAATCTACAATTTCATTACAATCTTTCAAAGTGTTAATCCCTCCGCTTCCTTCGATGCAAAAAATTACTGACGGGTTCTAAAATACGATAATTTTTATTTTATCGCACGAATTTTAACAGCGATCCGCCGAAAAAAATGTAGCAGATACATAGGATCAACTCGCCAACGAACACTGCAGCGAAGAATTCCCAATATCTCATCTTCGTCGTGCCCGCGAGGTAGCAGACCAGGTCCGTCGGAACAAGCGGAAAAAACGCCCACGCGGAGACAAAGAGAAAACCAAGCGGATGCTCGAGCTTTGCCTTTATTCTATGGCTGAGTTCAGGGTTGTGATCTTCAAAATATTCGCTGAAACCGAGAAATTCGGAAAAGAAATAGATCATCGTCGACGAAAGCATAATGCCGGTCATCGACACGATCAGCACGGCAAACGGCTGATCGGGAAATAGCAGCGTCCCCGCGATCACGAGCGGCGTCGACGGCAGCAGCGTGATGCCGCGAACGATCGAAAACGCAAGGTAAATGACCCAGATCAAGCCGCTAAACCGCCGCAGGAATTCGGCAATATTCTCCGCCGAGAATTTCGACGGATCGTAAACGTACGAGCCCACACACACCAAAACGATCGCTGCCCATAGGACGAGAACGATCGCTCTGATGATCCGCGTAGTTTTAGAGATCCTTGTTTTCAACGTGATATGTTCTCACGTTGCGGGTGCGGCGACAATTGTTAAGAAAGGGTGTGGATCTCTGAAAAGTCGGTTTATAGCTGCTTTTGCTTGAACTGCGGCTTGCCGCTCTATTTGCGGCGAAGCTTGCTTCGCCGAGAGGCATTCCTCTCAGCCTGCGGCTTGCCGCCGCCTAAGCACTGATCCAGGATATCCAACGGCATCGATCTTCAGCTTTCGGCGGCGGCACAGCCGCAGATCGAGTATTGGGCAACGGGCAAGCGAGCTTGCCCGCAAATAGAGCGGCAAGCCGCGCATTCCAGCTAAATCTCGCCCTTCCAGCGATATAAGAATCCCGATTCGCCGTCTTCGGCAATGATGTATCGTGCTTTTAGCAGGTCTAGAACCTCCGGCGAGACGCGTTTGCCGTTGACGACGAGTTCGACGTTGCTGAGTTTGAACGAGAGATTCGCCGTATTTTTGATCACGCCGAGAGCCTGCAGGTCGGTGCAAATCTGTTTTAGGACCTTGTCGAGGTCCTCCATCAGGTTCAGCGATTCCTGTTCTCTGCCGATCCGGTCTTGCTGGCGTGCAAAACCTTCTAGTTCGTGGCTGAAACCTCGTTCTGTATCTGCGATCCTCCGACGGGCGTCGCTCAGGCTTTTGCGGTCATCGGCAAAGCCCGCCGCCGATCGTTCCAAACGCTGCTCAAACTTGTCGAGCTTTTCCATCTCCTTACTGACCGCCTCGATCTTGATCTCGATCGGCTTCATTTGGCGTTCGAGGTCGGCGGATTCTTTTTCCAACTCGCGATCGCGCCAGTATTTTTCGAGGTAGGGTTTGAATTCGGCGGTCCGCTTCCAGATCAGACTGTCGTCTACGCGCTTGCCGTCGATAAAGAGTTCGTGAACGCTGCGGTCGATCAGCGACATTTTATAGACGCTTCCGTTCTCACCGATGAAAACGCACCAGTCTCGGTTCTTTAGATCCTGACGGTTTCGAACGAAAATGCCCGATTTTGCCTTATCATTGTCGATCCGCCCAAACATATAAATACCGTCGCCGAGCGGCGGTTGAGCAAGGCTGACATTACTATCCGAGGTGAAAAAGGCCGCGGCGAGGATCGCCGCCAGCGGAAAGATCCGCGACAAACGTTTTCTCATAATTTGTTCTCCTGAAGAGTCTCGATTAATGAGAAAACACCGCCGAACCCGGAATTATGACAATGGGCCGGAAGATGGATGAAGAATGGGGGCGAAGATGGAAAATCAGGCCGTTCTGTGGCGCGCTTCGTAAACGACAAACGTCGATCGGCACAGTAAATCACCTTTGACCAATCAGCCAAATAACTCTACCAATCAGGCTGTTTTTGAGCGACAGACGGGGCATCTCGTTCGACCAATCCGCCCGTTTTTGCCAAAAAAACGTTAAAAACACGCCTATTTTTAAAAAGTGTGGCACGTGTCACACTTTTGAAATGGCAAAAGCCGTGTGAAGCGATTTTACACGAAATGACTTCCCCCAAAAACGCGAGTTGCTCAAGCTGCTGTGCTCAGAGAATCAAGATCATTCTTCCATCGCAAAACAGGCTTGCGAGCGGCGGTGGCTTCGTCAAGTCGGCCGATTCGGGTCGAATGCGGGGCGTCGATGACGAGCTGCGGGTTTTCCTGAGCCTCGCGGTCGATGTCGATCATCGCTTCGATAAACGCGTCGAGATCGGCACGGCCGACGGATTCGGTCGGCTCGATGAGCATTGCTCCCTCAACGACGAGCGGGAAATAAATGGTCATCGGGTGAAAGCCGTAGTCGATCAGCCGTTTGGCGATATCGAGCGTGTGAACACCCGTCGGCGACTGCTTTTTGTGCGAGAAGACCGCTTCGTGCATACAGTCCGATTCGTATGGTTTGTCGTAGGCCCCCTGAAGTGCGTGCGAGACGTAGCGCGCGTTCAGAACCGCAGCCTCTGTCGCTTCTTTCAGGCCGTCGTTGCCGTGGGTGTAGATGTAGGCAAGGGCACGGACCATCATCCCGAAATTGCCGAAGAATGCCTTAACACGCCCGATCGAGGTCGGAACGTCGTAATTGAGATGATATCGATCGCCCGTCTTCTCAATACGCGGAGTCGGCAAAAATGGAGCGAGATCTGCCGAACATAGGCACGGCCCGCACCCCGGGCCGCCGCCGCCGTGCGGGGTTGAGAAGGTTTTGTGGAGATTCAGATGGATCACGTCAACGCCCATATCGCCGGGACGGGCAACGCCAACGAGGGCATTCATGTTCGCTCCGTCCATATAGACGAGTCCGCCGGCCGCGTGGATCGTTTCACAGATCTCTTTAATATTACGCTCGAAAATGCCGACCGTATTAGGGTTTGTGAGCATCAATCCGGCAACACCGCCTTCGTCACATAACTGGCGAAGGTGGTTCATATCGGTCAGGCCTTCAGCCGTTGAATGGATTGTCTTTACTGTAAATCCTGACATTGCAGCCGAAGCCGGATTCGTGCCGTGGGCGGAATCAGGAATGAGCATCACACGGCGATTCTTCGATTCCTCGCCGTCGCGATGGTCGAGAAACGCCCGTATCAACATCACGCCGGTCATCTCGCCCTGAGCTCCCGCTGCCGGTTGTAGAGAGACGCCCGGCAAACCGGTGATCTCGCACAGATCTTCCTGAAGTTTGTAGATCAGCTCCAACGCCCCTTGTGATTCTTCCTCGGGTGCGAGCGGATGAAGCCCCGCGAAACCGCCGATTCTCGCGACCTTTTCGTTGAGGCGCGAGTTGTATTTCATCGTGCACGAGCCGAGCGGATACATACCGAGGTCGATCGAGTAGTTCCAGGTCGAGATCCGTGTAAAATGGCGAACGACATCGACTTCCGAGACCTCAGGAACGCCTTCCAGATCGTCGTCACGACGCAATTCCGCCGGCAAAAGCTCATCAAGGCTGAGCGCGTCGACATCGAGCTTCGGCAAGCGATATCCGATGCGTCCGGTCTGCGAACGTTCAAAGATCAAGCCCTCATTCTGGCTTGGGTGCTGTGTAACTTTTTTAATGCTCATATAAAACGGGCAGGCTGGCAGCCTGCGTTCCGGCTATGCCTTTGGCAAGCCCTTTCTAGCTATTGACTCCACGATCTCGCAAAAACGGTCGAGCTCCCAGAGCGTCGTATAGACGTTCGGCGTAATGCGAATACCTGTAAATTCCTCATGGACGATCGGCGTTGTGAATATTTTGTGTTTCGACATCAGATAACCGCCGATGGCGACCGGGTCGATGCCATCGATCTTGAAATTCGCGATCGCGCACGATTGTTTTGGATCAAAAGAAGTGTTAAACCCGACCTTCGGCACATCTTTAAGCTTGTCCATCCAATACCGGGCGAGGAAACGCAAACGTTCCTCTTTGCGTTTGCCGCCGATGGCGTTGTGAAAGAGGATCGCTTCGCCGATGGCGAGCCGCATCGCGGCAGAGTGCGTGCCGATCTCTTCGTATTTGCGGATGTCGTTCTTGTTTCGATCCTCCGACGCCATCAACGCCCAAACCTTCGCGATCTTGTCTTTTTTTACATAAAGCATTCCAGTGCCTTTCGGAGCGTAGATCCATTTGTGCAGGGAAGTGCCGTAATAATCGCATTGCAAATCGTCCCGCTTGAAATCGAACTGGGCGAAAGCGTGTGCTCCGTCAACGATCGTTTCGATACCTTTCGACCGGGCCATTTCGCAAACTTTTCGGATCGGCAGAATTTGGCCAGTGAGATTTATTTGGTGCGAGACGAGGATCAACTTAGTTTTCGGCGTAACGGCCCGTTCGAACGCGGCGGCGATATCGTCAATATTATTGGGTGCGAGCGGAATCTTGATCAGGTTTAATTTCAGCCCCTCGCGCATCTCACGCTGTTTAAGCGTGGTGATCATCCGCGGATAATCCTGCGTCGAGGTCAATATCTCGTCGCCGGATTTGAAATCCATTCCCATCAACAATATCTCAAGCGATTCACTGGCATTTCGCGTGATCGCAATCTCTTCAGCGGAACAACCAAATACCTCCGCGAGTCCAGTTCTTATCGTTTCCGACTGCGGCTCTAGGATCTGCCACATTGTGTAGGCTGTCGCGTCTTCCTGCTGCCAGGTATAGCGAACAAACGCCTCGGTCACCATTCGAGGACTGGGCGAAACACCGCCATTATTGAGGTTTACGATCCCGCGAGTGACCGAAAAAGCCTGCTGGATTGTCGACCAATAATCTTCGTCCAGTGCCGCTTCGATCGGCGAGAGGTGGTCGATGTGCCTGCCAGCGGCTTTCACATTTTCAAAAAGCGAACCGACAGCGGCTGACGACAGAGCCATCAACCCAAGGCCTTTGCCGGCTGAGGTGAGGAAGTTTCGTCTGTTCAGATCCATTCCGAATGGATTATTCATCATTGTCCTCCTCCTTCGATCTTGCCCGGCGATTTGAATTCACCAGCATAATGAAGGCGATAAGCGAGAGCAAAAAGAATGGTCCTAGACACAGGAGCATTTCGCCCGGGCCTAGTCCAAACAGCATTGTCTAACCCACCTTGCCGAGAGCCGAAACCAGAGCATCGATCTGCTGACGGCTGTTAGTTTCGGTCACACACACGAGAAAATCATGGTCGTGGCCGCCGTAATACTTTGAGAGTGCGAGGCCGCCAACGAGACCATTGTTTGTTCGCACGTTCTCAAGAATCTCAGCCGCCGGTTTGGAACCCCGGACAACGAATTCGTTAAAGATCGGTGCAGAAAATGGCAACGAGAACCCTTCGATCGCCGCGATCTGCTTTGCCGCATACGCTGCTTTCTGAGCATTCTGCATCGCGACTTCCTGCAAGCCTTTCTTGCCCATCGTTTCCATATAAATGGTTGCGGCGAGGGCGATGAGGCCCTGGTTGGTGCAGATATTTGAGGTCGCCTTTTCGCGGCGGATATGTTGCTCGCGGGTCGACAGAGTCAGTACGAAGCCGCGGTTGCCGTTTTTGTCATAAGCCACGCCGCAGAGTCGGCCGGGCATTTGGCGGACAAATTTTTCCTGTGTGGCAAACAAGCCAAGATGCGGCCCGCCGAAACTCATCGGCACGCCCCACGATTGTCCTTCGCCGACGACAATGTCGGCACCGCATTCGCCGGGTGTTTTTAACAAGCCAAACGAGATTGCTTCGGTCACGACCACGACTAACAAGGCTCCAACCGCGTGAGCTGCCTCCGCGAGCGACTTCAGATCCTCGACACAGCCAAAGAAATTTGGCGATTGCACGACGAGTGCGGCAGTTTTGTTATCCAAGGCTTCCAGGCCGCTGACGCGGCCTGTTGACGTGTCATACCCGACCTCTACGATCTCGCTGTCGCCGTGCTGATCGTAGGTCGCTGCTACCTCGCGGTACTCAGGATGGACGCTTGTAGCAACCACTATCTTTTCGCGGCGGGTCACACGCTGAGCCATCAAATATGCCTCGGCCATCGCGGTCGAGCCGTCATACATCGACGCATTTGCGACTTCCATTCCGGTTAGCTGACAAACGAGCGTTTGAAACTCAAAAATGTACTGTAGCGTTCCCTGCGAGATCTCTGGCTGATAGGGCGTATACGAAGTAAAAAATTCCGAACGCTGGATCAAATGATCTACGATGGTTGGTGAAAAATGTGAATAAACGCCGGCGCCGAGAAACGAAGGCTTTGTTGTGGCTGTGTTTTTTGCAGCCATCGTTTCCATTGCCGAAATGACCTCGGATTCCGCAAGCGGATCCGTCACTTTCAGGGCTCGATTTAGCTGAACATTGTCAGGTATAGAGCGAAACAGGTCCTTGGCATTCGACAGCCCGACAACCGCGAGCATTTCGTCCCGTTCTTCGTGTGAATTTGGTATGTATCTCATCTAGAATTCGTATTAAAAAAATAGCTTTTGATTAAGGATCTCTTGAAAATACGATGATATCAAAATCGTTTGGTCAAAGCGAAAAAGCCGCCGGCAAATGCCAACGGCTCATATTATCTGGATTTGCCAATTAAGATCGAATGTTCGCCGATACGTACGATTTATATTTTACGCACTGGCAGCAAGATATTCTTCGTACTCTTCAGACGACAGCATCGCGTCGGCATCGCCGGGATTGTCGAGCTTGATCTTGATCATCCAGCCGGCGTTGTACGGATCGTTATTTACTGCCTCAGGCGTGTCGTTGATGCCGTCGTTGACCTCGGTGATCTCGCCGGCGAGCGGTGTAAAGACCTCAGACACGGCCTTGACCGATTCGACCGAACCGAAGGCCTCGTGGGCGTTCAGCTTGTCGCCGACTCGCGGCATGTCGATGTAAACGACATCGCCAAGCGAATGCTGCGCGTAGTCCGTGATGCCGATCGTAGCAACGTCGCCCACGACGGCGACCCATTCATGGTCTTTGCTGTAACGTAGATTTTCTGGAATGTTTGACATAATTTCTGTACGGGAGCAGGCCTCCAATAAATTTTGTGATCAACTATTTCTGCCGCTTGTAGAACGGAGTCGGAACGACCTGAGCGGAGAGGTGCTTGCCTCTGACATCAATTTTAATTTCTTGGCCGACATTTGCAAACTCCGGCGGTAAAAACGCGAGGCCGATGTTCTTTTTCAGGTACGGAGCCGGGCTGCCGCTCGTTACGATTCCGATCTTTTCACCATTTGCGTAAACATCATAACCGTCGCGAGCAATACCAGGTTCGGTCATTTCAAACCCGGCGATCTTTCTCGTCAGTCCGGCTTCTTTTTGCGCGGTCAATGCCGAGGAGCCAATAAATTCACCTTTCTGTAGTTTCGTGATCCAGCTCAAACCGGCTTCCAGTGGTGTAATATCATCGTTTAGTTCGTGGCCATAGAGCGACATCGCCGCTTCGAGCCGGAGTGTATTTCGAGCAGCGAGGCCGCAGGGAAGTATTCCGCCTTCTTCGCCATAGCTGCCGGTAGCGAGCAATTTGTTCCAGAGTTGCTCGGCGTGTTCTGGAGATGCGTAGACCTCGAAACCGTCTTCGCCAGTGTAACCGGTTCGCGAGATGATCGCATCGATGCCATCAACCTTTCCGGTCGCGAAATGGTAATACTTGATCGAGCCGAGATCGGTCTCGGTCAGTTTCTGTAGAATACCTGTCGCATCCGGTCCTTGCACGGCGATCTGACAAAAGTCCGCCGATGCATTTCTCAGGCCCAGGTCGTCGTGTTCGGAATGGTGCGACTTGATCCATGCCCAATCCTTTTCAGTCGTGCCAGCGTTTACGACGAGAAGCAGGCGATCATGGCTAAAACGGTAAACAAGCAAGTCATCGACCACACCGCCGTCGTGGTTTGTCAGAGCCGAGTAATGTGCCTGGCCGTCGATGAGTTTGGTAACATCGTTGGTCGTGAGTCGATTGACAAAGTCGATCGCGTCCGGCCCTTCGACCCAGATCTCGCCCATGTGCGACACATCGAATAGTCCCGCTCGCGTTCGGCACCGCATGTGTTCCTCGATCACGCCTGCCGGATACTGAACCGGCATATCCCAACCGCCAAAATCGACCATTCTTCCGCCAAGTTCACGATGCGCCGCATTCAGCGGAGTCTTTCTTAATTCTGTTTCCGACATAGTTGAAGTGTAAACGAGACGATTCGGTTGGCACAAGTTCGAGATGCTTAGGAATTAACTTGTTGCGAATGCGCGGCGCAAAACTTACACTAAATAGTTTCGATATGTACGAATTTGCCGTCACACCAGCCGTTACTCAACTTCGCCGCCCGGGCGTGATCATCACTGAGGTCACACCTGACAGCCTCGGAGCGGAGCTTGAACTTGAAGTAAATGATCGGATCGTGCGGGTTAACGGGCGGATGGTGCGTGATTATCTGGATTTTAGATTTCAAACCGGCGGGGAAACAGACCTTACCTTTCAGGTTAAAAAGCCTGACGGCGAGACGATCGAGATCGAATTTGACCGCGACGAATCCGAGGATTTCGGCCTGATGTTCGAGCAGATCGTGCCGCGGCAATGTGCTAACGAATGCCTGTTTTGCTTCTGCAAAGGCAATCCGGAAGACGCCCGCCCATCACTTTTCGTTCGCGACGAAGACATTCGCCTTTCATTCCTATACGGCAATTACACAACGCTCTCGTCAATCACCGAAGACGAGATGAAACGCATCATCGAGCAGCGTTTGTCGCCGCAGTATGTTTCTGTGCACGCGACCGACCTGAAAACGCGGGCGTATTTGCTTGGTGTTGAAGAATCTCGTGCGGACATTTCAGATAAATTAGGTAGGCTGCTCGCGGCAAATATCGAACTGCACGCTCAGGTCGTGCTTTGTCCTGAGATCAACGACGGAGTGATCCTCGAAAAAACGCTCCGTGATCTTGCGGCTCACTATCCAAAAGTTGTCTCAACCGCCGTTGTGCCCGTCGCTCTGACCCGTTACAACACGGATGAGCGATTGACCCGCGTAACGCCGGAAATTTGCCGCCGAACGGTGAAAGACGTCGAAAAGCTGCAAAAAGAATTTCGCAAGACGCTCGGCGTGACGTTCGCCTTTCTAGGTGACGAGATATATATAAAAGGCGGCCTTGAGATACCTTCGCGACGGCATTATGGCAACTATCCGCAGATCGAGGACGGCGTTGGGATGGTGCGGTCGTTTGTGAATGCGTTTGAGAAATTCTTGTCAGTACCATCGGCGGTTCGGGCGGCTAAGACTGACCTGCGTACGCATGCGGCGGCTATGGTTCCGGGGCGGTGGAACGATGCTGAGTTCGTTCCGCCCGCTTACGCAGGTGGTTCTGATATATTCGGCACGATCCTGACGGGTGAAATGTTCGCACCGATCCTGCGTGCGCAGATCGAGAAATACAACGAATTGACCGGCTCACGGCTTCACGTTTTGGCGGTTCCGAATACCTATTTCGGCGGCGACGTTTCGGTTGCGGGATTGTTGACGGGGCAGGATCTGCTCGCTATGCGAGATCGGATCGTTGGTGATTTCGTGACAATACCAAAGATCACAATTAAATCTGACGAGCCTATTTTCCTGGACGGAATGACGTTCGATGATCTCCAAAACCAGTTTCCGGTTCCGATCCACCCGGTCGATACCGAGATCCTGTTCTCGATGCTCGAACAAAAAAAGGCGGATCGTTAGACCCGCCTGACGGAGAATAAATCGAGTTCCTACGATCCATATCAAGAGAAATGATAGTTAATGATTCCCGATACCTTTGTCGGGGAGCCCGATAGAAGCGTAGGGCTGAATTTTGCGATCTTTGCTGCCGATTCGGAAGCATTTCTGAGTAAAATATTGCCCGAAACTGCATTCGCCGAGATAACATTTCCCTTCTCATCGATCATGACCTGAACACTCACCGTTCCGGCTGCGTTTGCCGTTTTTGCTGCGGCTGGGATATCAGGTTTTGGCAAGACCGTGGCACGGCCATTTACCACGCCCATCGAAAGTACAAGGGGCTTTTTCGGTGCCGGCGGATCTTTCTTGACCGGCGGTGGCGGTTCGTCGTTGGTTTCGACCTTAGCGACAGCCGTTCCGTCACCTAAACCGCCTATGCCGTCACCCGTTCCGTTTCCACCCGGACCACGTCCTGCAACACCGTCAGGTGTTCCATCAGTGTCGAATTTTCCGATCTGAACGTATCCATTCGTCGGACGTGCTTTCTGCGTATTCTGAACGGTTGAGATATCCGTTGGTGCTTCGCGGGGCGATTCATCGAGGCTGGCGACGATGGCTTGCCGCATCGTCATTCTCGGTGCCGCTGACGGGCCGGGCTGTGATTTTGGCTGCTCTTTCGGGGCCGTTTCCGGTTCCGGAAGCTTCTCTGGGGGAGTCGTGTCAACGGGTGCGACGAGCTCGACCATTTCCATGGCGTTCATGTCCAGGTTAAGATCGACCGCGAAAAGACTGAATATTAAAGCTCCCGACAGACCGAAGAAGAGCACGGCTGCCGATACAAGGAAATAACTCTTACGATTTGTTCCGCTCGATCTGTGCGGCTGCGTTTCAACTAATTCATCAAACATATAATGACCCTCCGACGGATATAAATGTGTGCCGTCAATATTATTAAACGCTACAAAAGGCCCGACTTTTGCAAAGTTTCGTCAAAAAGATGAGGCCTTTTGTAAAGGCGGCAACCTTTACAAAAAGCCTCGAAAGTTGAGGACAGGAATCGAAGAATTTACTTAACGAAGTTATAAGTGATCACACCTGTGACCTTTACTGGAACGTCGGAAAGCAGTGTGGGAGAAAATCGTGCAATGCGGGCTGCCCGCTCGGCTTCGGGGCGAAGCAGGATGTGGCCGCTTACTGCATTTGCCGAGATTACACGGCCGGTTTCATCGATGGTAACCTGGACACTGACCTGGCCTTGGGCTCCAACCTGCCTCGCAATTGCCGAATAGTTCGGTTTCGGCAAATCCTTCGCTGCACCGTTGAGAACTCCTTTAGAAACGATGGTTTTCCTTGGTTCCGGCTTTTTGATCGCTGGCGGCGGTGGAGTTGTTTCCTCTGGCTCAGGCTTATCCGCTTTTGCAATGGTTTCACCAAGGGTCGAACTGTTATTGCCAGTATCTCCGGTTTCACGGCCGACTGCTCCCGATGTGCCTTGATTCGAGTCGAATCGGCCCGGAACGAATCGATCCATATTCGGTCGTGCGAGATTTGAATTCGGGGTTGTTGAAACTGCTGTCGGAGCAATAGTTGGTTCATCGACGCAAGCCATATTTATCTGTCGCGTTGGAACCGAGCTTTGTGAAGTTGACGTATTAGCCGCCGGTGTCCGCTGCTGGCGAACTTCCGGTTCCGCCGCATCAGGGGCGACGGGTGCGATCATTTCAACCACTTCAAGATTTCCATTGCCGAGCCCGAAGTCGGCGGCAAAGATGCTGATGACGACGGCGGTCGTGAACAGTATTCCGACGACGACCGATGAGACCATAAAATAACGACGGCGGTTTTTGAAATCCGCTCCCTGTGGTTCGCTTTCTACCAATTGATCAAACATATTTCAGATCCTCCTATGTGAGCGTCGGTGCCAGCCGCTGACAAGTTAGACACCGGACTTTCGGTTTTGTTCCCGATCAAATTCGGAAGGATCGAACGTTTTGGGGGGAAGAATTTCGGTGCAAAAATATGCGCCCAACGAAAAGGCGTTCAAAAAGTGTGAAACGTTTCACACTTTTGAAAAATAGGCGTATTTTCAACAATATTCGAGCAAAAATGGCTGTTTGGTCGAATGTGAATCACCACTTGTCGGCCAAAAAGTTACTGATTGGTAGAGGTAAACGCGAGATAGGTCGAAGGTATTTTCGGTGCAAAACTTCTTTACCAAAAGTCACGCGGTGAGCAACGGATTGTACATCATGATCGCGTGGTTCTCCGTGATGAGTTTTTCCGACGTCATACCGTCGATCAGCGAAGTGCGTCGCTGCCAGATACGGTTGTGACGCGTATAGCCGCCCCACGGCTGCATCTTGATCAGGTGATCGGTCTCGAAAACCTCAAACTCGAATTCCTGCTCGCGGTCCGACAGCAGTTCGCCGTTCAGATATTCATCGTCGAGCCAAAGATCGATCTTAAATGTGGCGTCGGTGTCGTTTCGCAATTGCAGATCGATGTAGTTATAAGCGAGCGTCGCCCCGCAGGCGAACGGGATCTTGCGGTTGATGTCCGGAAACACGTCAAAGCCGTGGCGATACCGTTCCGTCACAGTCAGCGGCGAATGCAGAGCGATCCAGTACAGCAGATTTCCAAGCTGACAAAGCCCGCCGCCGATGCCCTTTTCGATCTTGCCGTTGTGGAGGACGAGGCCATCGAGAAAGCCTTTAGCGGCAGTTGGCCGGCCGACCATTTTCCAGATCGAAAAACTCTGTCCGGGATGCAGCACGACGCCATTGATCGGAGCGATCGCGAGCCGCAGATTCGTGATCTTATTGTGTTGCAGATACATCTCCACATCGCGAAGCGGCCGAAGCAGCATCGTTTTGTGGCGAAAAATGGAGTGTTCGAGTTTTGTTTCGGGTTCCTGACGAGCAAACGAACGCGAGTTTGCAAGCCACTTGAGCTGCCGCCGCAGCGTGTAGTATTCGCGACCCACAACGCTGCGTAAATAACTGCGTTTAGTTGGTTTAGAGACGTTCTTACTGTCCATTATGCTCGTGCTGAAACGAGATTGTAGCACAGCGACTGGAGTGCAAGCATCCTGCTTGCCAAGCGTTCGAAAGAACGCTGACGGCTCTAAGGATTGAGAATGTTGAATATTTTTGAGCTCGTCACGCCGGAGGAACCGGCGTTGGCAAGCAAGATGCTTGAGCTCCAGTCCTGTTTTTCACCGAGATTATTTCCGCGGCGATCGAAACGGCGATCTCCTCGGGAGTTTGGCTGTTTATTGGCAGTCCGATCGGCGTGTGTATCCGCGAGAGGCGTTCATCGCTCAGGCCTTCTGCTCTTAATTCTTTAATAAGCGTTGCCATTTTCGCACGGCTTCCCAGTACGCCGAAATATTTGAAATCGCGGTCAAAAAGCTGCCTGATAACAACCGCGTCAGACACATATCCCAGCGTCATCACAGCTACGTACGTATTCTCTTCGTCCGGGATATGCTCGCCGATTTTCTGATAGCTATCAACGATCGTGACGTCGTCTGCAAACTTATTTTTCGCGATCGTGTTCAAATCAGGGCGGTCGTCGAAGATCCGGATACGAAAATCGAGTTTTGACATCAGTTCGCTCAAGGCAAGAGCACAATGCCCGCCGCCGATGATGAAGAGGTGATTAGTCTGGCCCAGCTTTTCCTGATAGACAAAATCGGTTTCCCTCATTATTGAAAAGAGCCGCCGCGAATTATCTGTCGTACTTTCGATAATTTGAAATCTCAGATTTGAAATTTCAAATGCGAGCGGCTGCTGTTTTTGCAGAGTATCGACAATGAAGTTGACCGTGTTTAACTCGGATGGGGTAAGTTGTTTGACGATCACTGTCTGGCGCCCCGAACAGATCATGCCGCTCGGATTTGCGGCGTTTTTTTGATGAACCTGCTCGATTAACGTTGCGGGGAAGAACGCTAGCGGTTCGGGTTCTGACATGGCGGCCCGGCTTCGCTCAACCAGATTTACCTCCATCATACCGCCGCCGATACTACCGAACATTTCACCGGCAGCGGCTACGGCCATCTTGTATCCCGCACGGCCGGGGCTGCTTCCGACGCTTTTAGCTACGACAAGCAGTATCAGACATTCGCCTACTGATAGCCGCGATGCGATGAATTCCCAGAGTTCGAGTTCTTTGATCACGGGCAGATTTTACAGCAGATTGGATTCG
This sequence comes from Pyrinomonadaceae bacterium, assembly GCA_040080065.1. Lineage (GTDB taxonomy): Bacteria > Acidobacteriota > Blastocatellia > Pyrinomonadales > Pyrinomonadaceae > OLB17. The sequence goes on along the minus strand of JBEBJB010000018.1, from coordinate 61,911 downwards.
CCGGAGAAGAGATTCATCAACACTTTCTCCGGCGTGAACGGGCAATCGAAATCTGGTGAACAATCTGTATAGGATCTAACCGCATTTCGAATAGCAAAATATGCGCCGATTCCGTACATCAACGGTGGTTCGCCGACGGCTTTGGAGTTGAAGATGGCGAGGTTGTTTTTGTCCGTTTGAAGCGGTGCGACTGCGATCACTTTTGGGACGGAATAGATGTCCGGCACTTTGTAGGTCGAGAGGGCGTTTGAGCGGAGCTTGCCGGTTTTGTCGTAGACGACCTCTTCCATCGTCATCCAGCCGAGGCCCTGGACGATGCCGCCTTCGATCTGGCCGAGGTCAACGGCGGTGTTCATCGACGTGCCAAAATCGTGACAGCATTTTACATAATCGACCTCATAACGCCCGCGAAGACAATCGACCGTCACGCCGACGATCGCGGTGCCATAGACATGATAGGCGAAAGGGTGTCCCTTGGCCGTTGACCAGTCGAAACCGATGCCGGGCGTGGCGTAATGACTGTGTTCGCTGAGGTTGACACGCTGTAGGTGAGCCTCCATCACGAGCGTCTCCCAGGTTAGCGAGGTCTTTTCGCCGTTGCGATAGACAGTTCCGTCTTCAAGCGAAAGCTCGCCAATGCCTGATCCCTCGACGAGTGGCAGAGCGACCTCGAACAGACGCTTTCGTATCGTTTCGCACGCGATTTGCGTGGCTTTGCCGTTGAGATCGGCGGCGGCTGAGGCGGCGGTCGGCGATGTGTTGGCGATGCGGAGCGTGTTGGTTGTGTGGACACGAATATCGCCGATCTCGAGCCCGAAAACCTTTGCCGCAACCTGTGCCATTTTAGTGTTCACGCCCTGGCCCATTTCCACGGCTCCGGTCGAAACGGCGACGCTGCCGTCGGTGTAAACGTGGACCAGCGAACGCGCCTGATTCATTGGCGTTTTGGTGAACGAGATGCCAAAACAGATAGGCATCACGGCGACGCCTTTCTTGAAATACCGCGAATTTGCGTTGAATTCATCGGTCTCGCGGTATATATTCGCAAAACCGTATATGTTGTCAGCCTGTTCCCAGCTTGAAATAGCTTCGCTATCGGCGATCTGACCGTAAGGGAATTCGTCGCCGGTGTTGAGCAGGTTTCGTTGCTGAATTTCGGCGGCTGAAACTTCAAGCTTCTCCGCCGCGTGAGCGATCGCCGATTCGATCACAAACATTCCCTGCGGCCCGCCGAAGCCGCGAAATGCCGTGTTTGGCGGCAGATTTGTGCGGCAGCAATAGGCGGTCGCGGTGACGTTGGGCACGAAATACGAATTCGTGCAGTGAAAAAGCGTGCGTTCGAGCACGGGCGGTGAGAGGTCGCAGGACGCTCCGGCATTCTGAAAAAAGGTTGCTTCGTAGCCGACGATCTTGAGGTCCTTATCAAGCCCGATCCTGTAATCGGCGGAATAGGGATGCCGTTTGCCGGTCATTCGCATGTCTTCCATGCGGTGCAGGGCATATTTTACGGGGCGTTTGGTGAGCTGCGTGGCGACGGCGACGATCCCGGCCCAAGCATTTGCCTGATCTTCCTTGCCGCCAAATCCACCGCCGAGCCGCTGGACATCGACCTCGACCTCGTGCATCGCGAGCCCCGTAACGCGGCAAACCGCACGCTGCACAGCCGTTGGGCCTTGCGTCGAGGAATATATTTTGAGGCCGCCATTTTCAGCGGGCACGGCATACGCGCCTTGCGTCTCTATATATAAATGTTCCTGGCCGTTGATCTCAGCCTTTCCCTCGAAGATGTACTCGCAATTGCGGAAAGCCTGTTCGGTCGATCCCATCAGGAATTTCTTTGGCGGTACGATCAGATCGCCATTTGCAGCCGCAACTCGCGGATCCGTCACTGGCTGGAGTTCGTCGATATCGACCTTGATCCTTTTCGCGGCTTTTCTCGCCAGTTCCTCTGATTCCGCAACTACGACCGCGATCGGCATCCCCTGAAAATGCACCTCGCCCTCAGCCAGCAAAGGCTCGTCAGGCACGATCCCGCCGATCTGGTTCTCGCCGATCAGGTCTTTGGCCGTGATAACTCTGAAAACACCTTCGCTTGTTTCAGCTTCGCTCGTATCGATGCTCTTCAACTTTCCATGAGCAACCGCCGAATCAAAAACACACGCATACAGCGTCCCGCGGACGACCGGAATGTCATCCAAATACACGGACTCGCCGCGAACGTGGGAATGTGAATCGATGTTTTTCATTTCTATTCGCGAACAATTGTTGATCCCCAACCGTCGTAGTCGCCATTAGCCTCATACGCTTTTTGCCAAAGATAGAGGACATAGTTATCAACACTTTCGGGGTCGATGGGGTCATCACGCCTCAGCAATACGGACCATTTATAGTCGTCAACTTCTGCTCGTTCTCGACTCACAATTTCGAAGCCATTCCCCTTTATTTCGTTAAGAAAGCGCTCGAGGTCGGTCTCCGTTTTGAAGTATATAAAGTGGTCGACGGGACGTTTTACGTCAAGTTTATCGCCACTACTTCGAAGGTGATCAATTACCTTTTGATTTTGGATACTCTGCATTTGAATCGGCAGAGGATAGAGCAGTTCGACATACGACTCCCAACTAGGCTCGTCATCCAGTTTGTATTCGTATTTATAATTTGAAAAGCCGGACATCGAATCTACCAGTTTCGATTCGAATGCGTCACCACGGCCGAGATAGTAGTAGAGGTACATCGTTCCGTTAAAGTACAGATGCCCGGCACGTACCGCTCCAACTCCGAGCGTCAGGGAGTCACTGATCTTATCTTCAATCGCATTTAACACATCAAACTCACTTTGCATCGGGAGCCCGTTTTCACTAGGCGAGTTCATGATGACACCAACACGGAGCCTCATCGGTTTATTGGCGATCGGAGCGATTGGCTTCAAGCCAAGGTCGACCAGAATCGATCCCACCTTGTCGCCGTCCACGGTAGTCAAGTAGGGAGCCCAATCCTCTTTATGGCTGATTGCCGGGGATTTTTCCAGAGTGTTTCGGTTCTTCCCGAAAAGAGTATTAAAGATTCCCATATTCATCAGTATCCATCCGAGGAATGATATAACGACGAGGGCTGCGAACCCGGCTAAAAATATCCGTCCCCGGAAACTCATAAATCTCCTTCATAAGAACAAACTAAGTCAATAAAATGAGCCCTAAAAAGCTGCCGCAACAGAAGTCGTTTATATTGTTCCGATCCACGTACATCAGAGATCGGTGATATCTCGGACTGCATTATTTCGTTTGCGGCTGTGATGGTCTCTTCAGTTACTTCCTTGCCGATGAGGAAGGCCGAGGTTTCTTGCAGGTAAAGCGGGATCGGTGCGACGCCGCCAGCGGAGAGGTGAACAGACTGGAGCGCAAGCGTCCCGCTTGCCTGCTGTTCGACGTTCATCGAGATCGCTGTGTTTACGGTTGCGATGTCGAGGTATGTGCGTTTGCAGACTTTCTCGAAGTTGAAACGGAAATCGCCGGACGTTTTTTTGAATTTGAGCGCTGTGATGTATTCGTCAGGTTGTTTTGCGAGCTGTTTGTAGCCTTGATAGAGGTCTTTCAATCTTAGTGTTCGCGATTCGCCCTTGCTTACGCGCGGGCTTGTGCAACGCAGTTCGATTTCGGCATCCAACGAGAGGAACCACACCGTCATATCCCCGATCGGCGAAGCATTGACGAAGTTTCCGGCGAGGGTTGCCATGTTTCGGATCGGGGTTGATGAGACGAGTTTTAGGTGCTTATAGAGGTCGGGGAAGATCGCGTTCATGACGGGCGAATCGAGCAGGTCCGTGACGGTTGCCGATGCGCCGATCTCGATGTATTCGCCGGTGTCGCGGATGAAGCGAAGGTCGCTGTTATAGAGTAGCGGCGTTGGCTCAGATTCAGCCATCTGATTATGCCGCTGAACGTAAAGGTCGGTGCCCCCGCCTGTCAGAACCGCCTGCATGAGCGGGCGGAATGGCGGCGGACCTTGAGCAACACCGGTTGATGAAAAGTCGCGAAGTCGGACGGCGATATCATCAAAATACTTCGGGACAACCGCGTTCGCGATTGCGTGGTCCGTTCCGCCCGCTGACATGAGGTCGCTCACGCGGCACGCGGCGCGTACTATCGATTTGTAGCCGGTGCATCGACAGATGTTGCCGTCGATCGCGGAGATGGCGGCTTCCGGGCTCGTCCGGCCGCTTTTATCGAGGCAAAATCCGGTCAGCGACATAACGAACCCGACGGTGCAAAATCCGCATTGTGTGCCGCTTTCGTCGACCATCGCTTGTTGGACGGGGGTGAGTTCACGGTTTTCGGGGTTTATGCCTTCGATAGTGACAATGTGCTTGCCCTGGGCATTGGCGAGCGGCATGAGGCACGACGTCATCGAGCGGTAACGGACTTTTCCGTCTGTCAATTCGCCGACGAGGATCGTGCAGGCCCCGCAGTCGCCCTCGCGGCAGCCGATCTTGGTGCCTTTCAGATCTTTGTGATAACGAACAAAATCAAGCACCGTCGAGCCGGACGGCTGATCGGTGGAAATATTTTCGTTATTGAGAATAAAGTCGATCATTGAGAACGATGTCCTATTTCACACCGATAAATATCTCGGTAACGAGTTTGTTCTCGTCTTCGACCCAGTCGCCGTATCGCTCGACGCGCGGTCCGATCTCGGTCAAGCCCCTCGCCTTCATTTCCCGCTCAAAGGCACGATGCGTCTCGCCGAGTTTATTGTATGGCCCGATGTATTTGTAATAAGCGTATTTGGGAAGCTTTACGAGTTTATGTTCGAGCAGGTCACCGACATTCGACGCATCGCTGAGTTCGACGCCCGTAAACATGCTTGTCGAGCTATCGTAAACCCAGAAATTGATGCCCTTGTGCGGCAGGCCGTTATCTTTAACTCGCGGCCACATCTCGTTCATCAATTTCATGCCGGTTCCGGCGTAATCGTGGTTAGGAACTTCTCCGCTTAAACCATAGAGGTCAAAGAAAAGCGGCTCGTCGTGAATTTCGATCTCCATAACTAAAACCTCCGAATCAAGATAACGCCGCCGGTGATCAGCACGATCCCCGCGACCCGAGTCCAACTCACTGGGCGAACTTCGACGCCGAGAAAACCGAAATGGTCAATGATGAGCGTCAGCAGCATCTGGCCGGCGATCATTGCACTAAAGGTCATCGCAACGCCGATGCGCGGCACGAGAAAGACCGCTGAGGTCACGAAAAACGCACCGAGCAAGCCACCGACCCACGCAATCGCCGGAGCTTCTCTGATCGCGGCATAGCTCGTTGCCGGAGTTCCTGCCGCGATAACGCAGACAAACAAGGCGACCGTGCCGACAGCAAACGACAGAAAGGCCGCGAGGATCGGGCTGTCGGTCACGAACGACATTTTGTTGTTGATCGCGGCCTGCGTAGGCATCATCGCTCCGGCGACGAGAGCGAGGAGCAAGAGTAGAATATTGTTCGACATTTCGTGTCTAGTACTCGGTTTTATCGGTTTTTTTGGCCCATTCGGCAAAGACCTTTTGAGCTTCGTCGCGAAGTAGGCTCACCATCGGAAGCTGGCGTTCGTCGTTCGGTTTTTCGAGCTCCCGGTAAAAATGCTCGTCGTCAAAACCAGCGGCAGCGGCGTCAACCTGCGTTCCGGCAAAAAAGATGCCAGCCGGACGCGACCAGTAAATTGCACCGAGGCACATCGGACAAGGTTCGCACGAAGTGTAAATGGTACAGCCGTCGAGCTGAAAAGTGCCGAGATTCTTGCAGGCATCTCTGATCGCTACTACCTCAGCATGAGCGGTTGGGTCGTTGGTCGATGTCACCTGATTGCTGCCCTCGCCGACGATCTCGTTGCCTTTCACCACCACACAGCCGAACGGCCCGCCGACACCAGATTCCATGCCGCCGCGTGCAAGCTCGATCGCCCGCATCATGAATTTGTTGTCGTTTTCCGTCATTATGCTTTTGGGCCGGTAATTTTTATCTCAAACAGCTTTTTCCAATTTTTACCCGTAACAAAAAGACGATCCGAAGCCGGGTCGTAGGCGATACCGTTTAGCACATTTTCTGTGTCGCGGCGTGCGTCGTCGGGCGAGATGCCCGCGAGGTCGATCCAGCCGACGATCTTGCCGGTTGCCGGGTCAATGCGAGCGATGTAGTTCGCCTTTCCTACCGATTCTGGTTTTTCGGAGTGCCAGATATTCGCCCAGATCTCACCCTTTACAAATTCCAGTTCGTTGAGGCTCATTAGCGGACGCCCGTCCTCGCGCATAACGGCAATCATCTTAGACGATTTGAACGTTTCGGGGTTGAGGATACGCATGACGTGTGTGCTGTCGGTCATGTACAGGTTGGTTCCGTCGTTGGTAATGCCCCAGCCTTCGCCCTGATAGTTGAATTCGCGGATCAGCTTAAGATCGTTGACGTCAAACACTCGGCAGATGCCTTCTCGCCATGTGATCTGATAGATCTTGCCATCAAGTAGAGTGATGCCTTCGGCAAAATCGCTTTTCGGAATATCCACCTTTTGATGCACCTTGCCGGTCTCGATCTCGACCTTCCTGAGCGTAGATTCGCCGTATTCGCCCGTGCTTTCGTATAGAAACCCCTTGTGAAAAACGAGGCCCTGCGTGAATGCGTTGCCATCGTGTGGATACGCCTTGACTATTTCATAACCATAAACCGGAAGCGGCCCTGCCTTCGCCGTGTTTGCTGCGGTATTTGACCCGTTGACGTTGGGTTTAGGAGTATTCGCCGAGCCGGAACATCCGAAGGAAAGCGAACAAGATAATAGAGCAATGAATAAGCGCATAAAATTACTTGGCTCCCAGAGCACGTTCGATAGCGGCCTTGAAACTGTCAAAGGAAAGATCACGGACGCGGACGCCGTTGACAAAGATAGTCGGCGTCGAATTTACGATATAACTGTCGCCGTCGGCCTGATCTTTACGGATCTCGGCAGCCGTTTTTTCGGAATTAAAGTCTAGCTCAAATTGCTTTACATTCAAACCCATTTCAGTCGCGTATTTTAACAGCGAAGGTGTGTCGAGAGCGTCCTGATGTTTGTAAAGAAACTCGCCATATTCAAAGAACTTGCCTTGTGCATTCGCGGCTGACGCTGCACGGGCGGCATTGAAAGCGTTCGCGTGGATGCTCTCGAGCGGAAAATCGCGGACGACAAACCGAACCTTACCGGGAAACGCCTCGATCGCCTGCTTCAAAACCGTATGTGCGGCCGAGCAAGCCGGGCACTGAAAATCGCTGAACATCACGACTGTCACCGGAGCATTTGCGGGGCCCATCGCCGGATCGTCATCAACGGAGATCTTTTGAACTACCGGCTCGGGGTATTTGTAGAGGATCACCGGCTTGTATTTTGCTGCCAGCGATTTGCTGAAGGCGATCTCGAGTCCGGTTCTTTCCTCATTCGAAAAATCCTTCATCTTATTCGTGATCTCACGGGCAAGCAGAGCACTTGGCTCGATCTTCAGCGACTTTGCCTCTTCGCCAATCATTGCGTTGTAAAGGGCTTCGTTTACGTCTTGCATGATAAGATCGCCGACATCGGCACTGAGTTCGTAGAGAGCGACAGCGGCAAATTCCTCGTATTCTTTCGCGGTTATGGGAACGCCGTTGACGGTCGCGACCACATCCGCTGGGGCCAGCGGTGTGGAATTTACGGGTTTGCCGGCCGTGTATTTGTATTTGGCCTTGAGCCGAGTGAGCAGCGCCCCGAGCAATTTCTGCTCGGGCTCACGCCTGAGATAAGCGATGATCTGCTTTCGAGCTTGCTCGGGAGTTGATTCGGCCAGAGCTTGCTGATTTGCATCGTAAACCTCTTTGATCTGGGCGTCGGTCGGATTCGCGACCTTTGCTTTTTCCGCCGCGAAGAGCTTTCCGGCTGAGATACCGGTAACTTTCGCCTCGGCATCGAGCAGCCGCTGGCTCACCATCTGATCGAGTATCGCGGTCCGCGTCGCGAATACCCGCGTCGGCAAACTGCTCACCGCCTGCTGCGTCTCAGGGCTGAGGTCGACCAACTTGATCGACCTGCCGGCAGCGGTGCCGAGCACGTCATCCGGCTTTTGGGCGAATGCGGCGAGCGACAAAAAAGTAAGGAATACAAAAACAAAAAGAGGTCTCATAAATGTTTGATAATTCTAACAAATTTCGGGCGATCAGTTCGTGAGAGCATCGAATAATAGACGATACGTTAATACTGAATAATTGCCCGCAAGTGTTTTTGATTCCTAATTTCGGCCTGGAGTTCGTTCGGTGCGAAAATCGAAAGGTATGAAACTGGCAAGAGATTTTTACCTTCGCGACGACACGATCCAGATCGCACGCGACCTCCTCGGCAAACTTCTCGTCGTCCCCGACGAAAACGGCAATCGCGTCTCAGGAATGATCGTCGAAACCGAAGCCTACCTCGGCACAACCGACCGGGCCGCTCACAGCTTTGGCCGCCGCCGAACGAAGCGAAACGAGATCACCTACGCCCTCGGCGGCCACGTTTACGTATTTTTCATCTACGGCATGTACTACCAACTAAACGTCGTCTGCGGAGAAATCGATTCGCCCCACGTCGTCTTGATCCGTGCCATCGAACCCGTGGAGGGTATCGAGATCATGCATGAACGGCGAAGTGGCAAGAAGTTAGAACCGCGAGCGATAGCTACTGGGTCAATGCTAGACAAAAATCTCACGTCCGGGCCGGGTAAGCTGTGCATCGCTCTAAACATCGATCGCCGCTTAAACGGCGAAAACCTGAGCGGTGAAAGTATTTGGCTAGAAGAACTTGAAACTATAGCGGATGAACAGATCACCGTTGGCAAACGCATCGGCATCGACTACGCGGGCGAGGATGCGGAAAAGCCGTGGCGGTTTTGGGTTAAAGGAAATCATTATGTTAGTCGGAGAATCGGCTAGCTTCGGCATATTCGATTTCCCGGTAGTAAGTCTCCTCGGGTTTTGTCAGTCTGCATGACTTGGTCGTCTGCACGCGATATGCCTTTTTTACTATCCAGTTTCCGCGTTCATCGAATTGATACTCGAATCTCAATGAATATGCGACGCGTCCCGAGTCTAACAAGGTTTGTGTTTCGAGCAAATTGTGTCGACTGTCAAATCGTTCTCGAATAGCAGAGAGAAAACCACCCGACGAGTCAGTGGTCTTGATCACGCGCCACTTACCCTCATATCGGAAATTTTCTACCGAGATCAGTGCTTCAGAATTTGTATAACACTTTCGCGACAGCATGCGACCATTCGTATCATAGGTTGTAACAAATCTGTTGCCGAATCGCGGGCCAAATGAGGAACCCATCGGCGAAAAGCCTGATGTCATGCCGCTCGGTCTACCCATCGGCCGATCTTCATCAAAGTAATTGACCGGCGACTGCATATTTATTCGTGCGCCGCCTAGCCAACCCCATGATGTAATGACCGACGGATATCCATCGCTGAAGCTAATATCTCGAAGAATAAAGCCATCTTGGTTGAAGCGAAGTTCTCGGGAAAAGAGCCGTTCCGATTTGGTTGTTAACTGAACGGTTTCACGAGTTCGGTTTACGAATCCCAACAAGCCTAGTTCGACAACGTCGGAAGTCGGAAGAGGGTTCGGACGTTCTTGGTCGAGTGGAGGGGGCATCGCTTCATCGACCACCGCGATGGTTCTCTCTTTTCGATCAAGCAGCCGGAATGAGTCTATGAGCGGCCGGAAAAAAGCCAGATTTGTCTCGCCCTTGCCGGTAAGAGTGATCAATATTATCCTGCCCTTGAGAGGGAAAATGCGCAAGATCTGGTGTTTGTTTCCGTTTGTAACGATCTCGAATCCTGACGAACCGCCAAACGAATAGGGTTTCTCCGCAAATTCGAGTTTTTGTTCGCTGTAAACCTTTTTTATCTCAGAAGCGAAGCGAACAAGAGCTGTCGGAATCACTTTCTTGTCCCCGACCGATTTCGTCGTTGCGACAGTTAACGCGGAAACTTCAAGTAAAACTTCGTTCAGATCGAATGCAAGCGAGTCTCCGAACAGCATTAGGTTGCCAACCCTTAACGGAATATTTCGAGCAACCGGTTTGACCTCACCGACTGTTACGGCAAATCCGCCGCTTCCCGAATGAAATTCCTTTGCGACCTGACCAAAAATTGAGGATGCAACGAAAAATGCCAGAAGGATTGTCTTGATTGCACGGGGGCGAAGAATCATAGTCAAATTATTTCACTGGCGAGGATCTGTTTGCAATGCAAAAAATGACCGAAGGAAATCATCGGACAAGAAGCCGCATTTTCATCCCAAACTTCGGCCGCAATGTGATAAGAGATTTGGTGCCGATCTTTTGTTCAGGATCGAGGTGAAGTTTCCATTTCCTAGCCATCGTTGCAAGCACCAGAATGCCCTCGGACCAAGCAAAACTCTCACCTATGCACCTGCGAATGCCGCCGCCGAAGGGGAAATAGATGTTGCGGTTTCCGGCTTCTTTTACGCTTTGGGTTTCCCATCTTTCGGGCGTGAATGCGTCGGCATTTTCCCAAAAACGTGCGTCGTGGTGCAGGACGAATGGGCTCATGAGAACAGTCGAACCTTTTGCGATCGGGAATTCGCCGAGTTCGTGATCTTCGACCGCCTGACGTCCGATCGCCCAGGCGGGCGGGAAGAGCCGCATCAACTCGGCGAGGACGTGTTCGGTGTATTTTAGCTTTGGGATATCGTCTATGGTCGGCACGCGACCGTCCAGAACGCTGTCGATCTCGGCGTGGAATTTTGCCTCGGCTTCGGGATTTTGTGAGAGTAGGTACCACGTCCAGGTCAGGGCATTCGCCGTGGTTTCGTGGCCGGCGAGGAACAGCGTCAGAGCTTCGTCGCGGACCTGTTCATTGGTCATCTGGCCGCCGTCTTCCTCGTCGCGCGCCTGTAGGAGCATCGAGAGCAGGTCGCCTTTGTCTTCGCCCGAGGCTCGGCGTTCGTCGATCATGCCATAGATGATGCGGTCGAGTGTTTTACGCGCCTTTTTTAGCTTGATCGAGTGCGGCAGGGGAAGTTTTTCTAATATCTCTGAGTACGGCAGCAGCAACAGATTGAACATCTCGACCAGCGTCGTCAGCGAGCGGCCGACATCGTCAGCATCCTTTGTCACGTCTGTATCGAACAGCGTCTTTGCGACGATCTGAAGCGTGAGCCGCATCATTTCGCGGTCGATGTCGAGCGTTTCGCCGTCACGCCAGGTTTCGGCCATTGCGTCAGAAAAATGCGTCATCGCACGCGTGTATTCGGCGATGCGGGTGCGATGAAAAGCAGGTTGGATCATTCGTCGCTGACGCAGATGAAATTCCTTTTCGCTGGTCAGCAAGCCCATTCCGAGCATCGTTTTAGAACGCTGCAAAGCCCTGCCTTTAATGAATTTATCGGCGTTTACGACCAGCACATCGCGGATCAGATCTGGATGGTTTATGAAATATACCGTGAACGGCCCGGCGCGAAAGTGCGTGATGTCACCGAGTTTCGACTGAGCCGTGAGAAACTCAAGCCGGTCGAGCCTGATCATCGGGAATCGGCGGTCGAGCCAGCCGAGTTTGAGCGTCGGCGGCATGGCGATCGGGGTTGTTTTTCCACCGTCAGGCATCTAGGATTCTCCAGCGATAACGTGCTACATTCTAGTTTATGTCAGAACCAAAGCCTATGAAAGTAAAACCGGATATCCGTGCGATCACGCGGCTCGTGCCGCCGAGCGGAAACCTCGTTCAGGGCCAGTCAGAACTGCCCATCGACCCGCAGCTCGCCGCTGAGGCCGCCGCAATTATCGCCGCCAGCCAAAACCACTACGGCGGCAGCGAAGGCGTCGAATCTCTGCGAAAGGCCGTCGCCGAAAAGATCGCCAAATACAACAACATCGAAGTCGATGTCGACGCCCGCCCGTACGAATTAATGATCACGAACGGCGGAACCGGAGCGTTGATCGGCATCGCCCAAAGCATGCTTCGCGGAAACGCCGCTCTCGTTTTTGAGCCGTATTATCCGTATCACCGCCGTATTCTGGAAGATTTTGGTGCTAAAACGGAAACATTTGAACTCGACGCAAACGATCTTAGCTTCGAAAAAGATGCTCTGCTCGCCCGCTGTAAAGAACTTAAGGACCGCAAGGAATTTCCGCTGACGATAATCATCGTTTGTTCGCCGGCGAACCCGAGCGGCAAGGTCCTGTCGCAAACCGAACTCGAAGCCATCGCCGCCGTCGCCCAGGAACTCGACCTGCTGGTCGTCTCGGACGAGGTTTACGAGCATTACGTCACTGGCGAAAACCCGCACACGCCGATCGCTTCCCTGCCTGGAATGTGGGAGCGGACGATCACGGTCAACTCGTTCTCAAAATCCTGGAATATTTCCGGCTGGCGTCTCGGCTACGCCTACGGCCCGGGCGACCTGATCGCAAAGGTCAACAACGCGGCAAATGTCATCTACGTCTGTCCGGCAACACCGCTGCAAACGGCGTTGTCTAAGGTTTTGATGGCTGACGAAGGCTACTATCCGCGTTTGCGTGACAGCTTTGATGCAAAGCATCGAATGTTTTCCGAGGGGATCTCAAATTTGGGATTTGAAATTTATGATTCCGGCTCGGCGTTCTATCTTTGGGCTAGAATTCCCGAACAATACAACGACGCCATCGCATTCAACGAAATGCTAATGCGTGACGCCGGTGTCGGAATGACCCCAGGCTCAGCTTTCGCTGACAGCGACGACTGGGACGCATATGTTCGCATCTGCATCGCCCGCGAGGACGCTGTTCTCGAAGGTGCGATGGAAAAACTGCAACGTGTTTTGCGATAAAATAATCTATTTCACCGGTGAATCATATGAAACGAACTGCCGCACTTTTTCTGCTTCTGAATTTTGTCCTATCCGTCCCATTTGTCCTCGCCGATGACGGCATGTGGACGTTCGACAATCCGCCTTTGAAGCAGTGGAAGGATCGCTACGGTTTTGAGCCTTCGAAAGAATGGATGGATAAGGTTCGGCTGGCTTCGGTGAAATTTCCGGGTGCTTCGGGCGTCTTTGTCTCGCCGAACGGCTTGATCGCGACGAATCATCACGTTGCTTCGGGCTTTATCGAGCGGCTTTCGAGCAAGGAACGCGACCTGCTTAAAAATGGTTATTACGCAAAAACGCAGGCTGATGAGTTGAAGGTTCCGGACGGCAACGTTCAGATCCTCGAGTCGTACGACAACGTCACGGAACGCGTGCACAATGCGGCAAAAACCGGCGCGACCGATGCCGAAATGGCAGCAAAACGCACGACCGAGATCGCCGCGATCGAAAAGGATTGCCCGCAGGCGTTGCGGTGCGAGGTTGTCTCGCTTTACAGCGGCGGCGAATATTGGGTTTACCGCAACAAGCGTTACACGGACGTGCGGCTCGTGATGGCTCCTGAGGAACAGGCGGCGTTTTTTGGTGGCGATTACGATAACTTTGTCTATCCGCGTTTCGATTTGGATTTCACGTTTCTGCGTATTTACGAGAATAACAAACCGGCGAGCACGCCGAATTATCTGAAATGGTCTGCGACCGGTGCTCCTGAGGGCGAATTCATCATTGCTTCCGGTTATCCCGGCTCGACGGCCCGGCTTCTGACTATCGCTCAGCTGGCGTACCAGCGTGATTTAGGAAATCCTCTGCAGGCTCAGGTATGGAAAACGCGCCGCAAGGCTCTCGAGGATTATTCCAGACTCGGTGCCGAACAGCAGCGTCAGGCAAACCCGGGAATGCGTTCATTCGCAAACTCGCTTAAACGCCTAGAAGGCCAGCAGGACGGACTGCTGAATCCGCGAAACTTCGCCCGCAAAGAGGCCGAAGAAAAAGACCTTCGCGACAAACTAGCCGCGAAACCAGACCTCGACAAACAATACGCCCCGGCTTGGGCAGCGATCGCGAAGGCGAACGGGGAACTTCGAGGAAAAGCCAAGCAGCTTGCATTCTCCAGCCTCGCATCTTCGCGGCTCGCAACCATCGCGCAGCAGGTCGTTACCTATCAGATCGAGACGGCAAAACCGGACGGCCAGCGTTATCCTGAATACCGCGATTCGCGGCTGGAAGCGTTCAAATCGTCGCTGCTTTCGCCCGCGCCGATCTATCCTGGGATGGAACAGGCGGCTCTGACAGCCTGGTTTATTGAGGCTCGAAAAGTGCTGGGTGCGGATGACGCTTTCATCAAAGCCGCTCTCGGTGATGCGGAACCGGCTGAGGTTGTCGGTCGTGCGATCCGCGAGACAAAACTAGGCGATCCAGCGGCTCGCAAAGCGTTGCTCGAAGGCGGCGCGGGCGTAGTCAACGCTTCGACCGATCCGATGATCACGCTGGCGAAACGAACTGAACCGGTCATCCGTGCCCTTCGCGATTGGAACGAGAAAAACGTCCTCAGCGTCGAAACCGCGAACGGCACGAAGATCGCTCAGGCTCGCTTCGCCGTCTACGGCAAATCAATGCCGCCTGACGCCAACGGGCAACTTCGTATCGCGTACGGTGTGATCAAAGGTTATGAGGAAGACACGACGCTGATCCCGTACAAAACCACGTTCTTCGGCCTCTACGACCGTGCTTTGAGCTTCAGCGAGACTTCGCCCTTCGACCTCGCCCCGAGCCTCAAAGCTCGTCGTGACAAGGTAGATCTCTCAACGCCGCTCAATTTCGTCTACACCGCCGACACCATCGGCGGCAATAGCGGCTCGCCCATCATCAACCGAAAAGGCGAGGTCGTCGGCCTAAACTTCGACAGCAACAACCAAAAACTCTCGAACCGCTATTGGTACATCGAAGAAAACGAAGGCTCCCGCGCCGTCGGGGTTCACTCGGCGGGGATCATCGAAGCGTTGCGGAAGGTTTATGATGCCGACGGGTTGGTGAAGGAATTGCTGGCGAATTAGTCGGAATCTGTCGGTTTCGCGACTTTCTCGAAACATATATCGGCTAGTTTTACGGTTCGATCTCTTTTGGTCGAACCATATTGCTCGCCGTTCCACGTTTCGAGGGACGCCGCCTTTGTTTCAAGTTCCCATGGACTGAGACCAGGAACATTTCGCCATTCCGAACAGGCGTATTTCTTAACCGAACGCCTGACCGATCCAACAAGCGTCGGTCGATACGACGATGGATTCAGGGCCTCGTTCATATGGTCGGTGATGAAGGGCTTGAGGATGATTTCTTTCAGCGTTTTATCTACGATCTTCCAGTTTCCGTTCGATAACTCAACCAACGGCGGGCGTTTGGTTTCGGCTATCTCAAGCGGTTTTGTCATGTTTTGATAGAATTTCAGCCCAACATAGTTGGCGAACAAATCGGCGTTCGAATAGACGCCTGAAGTCCAGAGGCCGTAGTAGGTGCGTTCGGTTTTTTGGCCCCATTTTATGGCTTTTTGTACTGCCTCATCCGGCGTCGAGCCTTTCTTGATGGCATCGCCCACGATGTCATAATATTGGTGACCCTGCTGGAACAGGTGTTCGAGTTTATCGACGCCGAATTCGTGGCCGTAGAGGCGGACGGTTGGGCTGATCGTCGCGAAGTCGAACGGGTTGAGGACGTAGATCGACTCTCTATAGTCGGCCGTATAGCGAGCGGGCTGCGAGCGGAACTCATGTGAATTCAACCATTTACCAAACTTTGTGGTCATGAAATTGCCGCCGGCGATCAGCTTGGAAAAAGCATCGGCTATGGCTTCGTCGGTGTGAAGATGTTCTAGTTTTTCACGCTCCTTTTCGGGCGACTCGCAGCCTTTCGTTTTGGCGGCGAGGCAGGCCTCGCTTTTTGCAATATTGGCGTTTACGGAATCTACAGCCAACCGCAAATTCTCGATCAAATGCTCCGAGACCTCTTCGCCAATGTCAGCGAGCGGAACTTTCGGCAGGTTGAACTGGTCGGTCTCAAACGCCAGGCTGACGCTGTTCAGCAGGAGGATCGAACAAAGTAAGCCGGGAAATAGAATCGAAAACTTCATAATTTATAGATAACAAAATGACTTGCAGTTGTAATGCGGCTTTTCCGCGATCTGTTTCTTTGTTTCTTTCCGCGTAGTTCCGTGTGATCTGTGGTGAAAATCTTAGGAATTTACCACGGAACGCACTGAAATGCACGGAACAATTCGGAAAATCTGACCTGACTTTCCAGAATCCGGCGTCTGCATTAAACTAAGATGTTTCGAACTAGCCAAAAGTGGTATCAGGCTTCATTTCTTACTTTGAGGGAGACTATGAGAAAGATAGCATTTATCGCCGCTTTCCTGGTGCTGAGTTTTGTTGGAAGTGTTTCTGCACAAGGCAAACTCTCACCGGAAGTTAAAAAGATCGACGCCTACGTGAACAAGATCGACGCGATCCGTAAAAAATTGAAGAAACCGAGTTTGATCTTCGGTGACACTGCCGATACCGAGAGCGATACGGAAAAATGGCAGAAATTTGCCTCTGAAAAAGCACTTGAAACATTTCGGACCAGGAACGAGGTTTATTCGATCGCTTTTAATTGGCTGAGCGGCGGCAAGATCGTTCAATCCACTTTCACGCTGTCGAGTCAGTCGGGCGATTGGGCAAAGTACAATGATCACTACTATCGGGCAGACGGTTCGTTAGCGATGATAGAGTCTGATTACCGCACATTCCTCGGCAACTTCATGGTCGTTCGCCGCAGATATTTTGACGATACAGGCAAGCAGATCCACATGACCGAGAAATACCTCGACCTGCGATCCAAGAAACCAAAGCAACACTCCGACGGCGTCATGGGCGACGATCGGGACGAGGTTGATTACTACCTAACGACGGCAAAGCTGCCGTTTTTCAAGTTATTGAAACGTTGAAGGGCGCCGGTTTTTGGTAAGATTGATCTATGAATTTCTCCGATAGATTTTCATTATCACTCCATCGCCGCGTTGCAGAGAAAATGCGCCGTGATCCGGTCAAGGTCCTTAGCGTCGCAGCTGAAAATCTGGAACGTTGGCTTGCAAAAGACAGCTTTGCGTTCGGGCCGGAACGCCGGGCATTGCTGGAGTGGAAGAGCATTATTGAGGGTTTGGCCCCGCGTGAGATCGAATCGATCATCACAGCAGAAACCGACGAGGGCCAAAGGCTGCGGTCTTCATCGCCCTTCGCTGGTGTTCTGACCCAAAAAGAGCAGAGCGTTTCATGGAATGAATGTGCTGAGATCGGACTTGATTAGATTAATAACTGATTTTGCGGCGGTGTCTGGCGATGACCCGCCGATAATTGTCGGTTCTCAGTCATTCCATGCATTTACCGATCACATGCCCGAGATTGCCAGAAAGTCGGTCGAATGTGATTTCATGCTAAGCAGCTCGAATTTTTACAAACGTCCTCAGATCGACCTGACATTGGGCATTCAAAGTCCATACAGATTAGAGAACGGTTTCTTCGCTGACGCTTTAGGACTAGCGTCCGTGACTCTGCCAGATGGTTGGCGGGATCGGCTGGTTCCGTATCGTGATGATTCGGGCAAAGTCATCGCTCTCTGTGCCGATAGACATGACATCGCCGTGAGCAAATTGATCGCTGGACGCGAAAAGGACCTGGAATTCTTGTCTTCTGCTCTGGCTTCCGGACTTTATTGACATCGACCAGTTGCTTGACCGTTTAATTCTTGCCTTTGGTAAGGTTGAGAATGACCTTATACCTGATCGGTTGAACCGATTCTCAAAACGGCTGGAATCCATTAGCAGGTCAGACGAACACGTAAAGATTCTCAAAGACTACAAACGAAAACACTTCTAATGCACTATCACTTAATTGGAATTTGCGGCACAGCGATGGCGAGTTTGGCCGGGATGCTGCAGGCACGCGGGCACAAGGTGACCGGGTCGGATCAGAATGTCTATCCGCCAATGTCGACGCAGCTTGAGGCTCTTGGCATTGAGATCATGTCCGGTTACAAGGCGGAGAACACGGATATTGAACGCGACGTTACCGTTGTTGGTAATACGATAATGCGTGGAAATCCGGAGCTTGAAGAGGTCCTGAACCGAAAACTTTTGTATCGATCGCAGGCGGAGACGATCCGCGATATTTTTATTCGTCGAGGCGACGCCCTTGCTGACGCGCGGGCTTGTGCCAGGCGTTCGATGGTCATTGCCGGAACGCACGGAAAAACGACGACGACGAGCCTCGCAGCCTGGATGTGCGAGGTCGGCGGGCTCGACCCGACGTTTTTGGTCGGCGGCGTGGTGCAGAATTTCGGGCAGAGCTTTCGCGTGACAGGCAGCGATTATTTTGTGATCGAAGGCGACGAATATGACACGGCTTTTTTTGATAAAAAGCCGAAATTCATGTCGTACCTGCCGGAGATCGCGATCATAAACAACATCGAATTCGACCACGCCGATATTTACAAAGACATCGACGCGATCAAATGGCAGTTCTCGCGGCTGATGAATCTCGTTCCCGGCAATGGACGCCTGATCTGCGGAATCGATTCGCCCGTCGTTGGCGAAGTGCTTGACCAAATGAAAGGCAGACTGCACACGACCTTCGAAACATTTGGCCTTTCTCCTGAAGCAAAGTGGCGAGCCCGCGATATCGAATTTACTGCCGCCGGCACGCGATTCAAGATCTACAAAAAGGCAGATAACGATCAACCGTCGACCATCGGTGATCAACTTTGGGGCGAATTCACAACCAAAATGATCGGCGAATTCAACGTCCGCAACTGCCTGGCAGTGATAATCGCGGCTGACGCCTGGGGAATCTCACAGGAGAAAATGCAGGAGGCGTTCGATACGTTCGAATCGGTCAAACGCCGCATGGAAGTCCGTGGCGTCGAACGCGGCGTGACTGTCATCGACGATTTCGCCCATCACCCGACGGCGGTGGACGAAACATTAAAGGCGCTGCGTCAGAGATATGCGGACAACCGCCTGATCGCCGTCTTCGAACCGCGATCACGCTCCTCGCGGCTGTCTATCTTTGAAGAAAAATACAAAGCCGCCTTCGCCCACGCCGATCTTGTGATCATCGCGGGAGTATTTAACCCAGAGGATGCAAAAACGTACGGTGATGTGCTCGATGTCAACAAACTCGTCGCCGACATCACCGCCAGCGGAACTTCGGCCACGACACAGGCCGACGCCGACGCGATCGTCGCCTACCTCGCTCCACAAATGGCCGACGGCGATGTGATCGCGGTCATGTCGAAT
This sequence comes from Pyrinomonadaceae bacterium, assembly GCA_040080065.1. Taxonomy (GTDB): domain Bacteria; phylum Acidobacteriota; class Blastocatellia; order Pyrinomonadales; family Pyrinomonadaceae; genus OLB17. Next base: position 42,710 of record JBEBJB010000018.1, on the reverse strand, counting down.
GGCGGTTTTGGCGGGATCCACGACAAATTATTGGATGTCTTGCAGGGCTAGATCGGATGAGACTGGCCGAATGCTTGTCGCGTTCTCGCGGATCTACGCTGGAGTAAAACTGTCTTATCCGAACTTTGGCTGTAACTGTTGCGGTGATTAGCCTTATCTCTCGTTTTACACTGTTCCATTGTCCCACGAGTGTCCCATGCATGTTTTGGGACAAATAACTCGTCTGGAATCAATATCTTACAGCGAAAATCTGGCTCGATTCCCGGAATTTTCAAAAAAAACATTGCCACGTGTAGTTTGACCCGTCCTGAAAAAAGTTGACACTCTCGCACGAATAGTCCAGGCTGGAGTTGTCAGTTAGGGACCTGAATTGTCAAAGACCGACCACGCCTAATATACGAATTGAAGCGGCGCGATGTTGCAAGAATAGTACGCAATGAGCGAAGAATCCAGAAATTGTTAAATGAAGTTGTTGAAACATCCTAAGAGAATTAAAGGGTCAGAATTGCAGTTGTGCAGGACTGAACCTGAATCTTCGTCCAAAGATAGCCTTTTATACAGGTGCAAATTAAGCACTGCGTCGACCGATTTAATACGAACTTCACTCAAGCTAACGCGTTTGCCGACGCAATGCGGGACACGGCTCCCTCTGTAGTTCGGCAGGTAGACGGTTGTTCGGAAGCTGTTTCGCCTCAAGTTCGGCAAGTTTGTCTAATGTACCTCTTGAATAGTAAAAATCTGGTCCGGAAGCAACCCGACAGAGTGATCTGTAAGCTGATTCGGAATCACCGAGAGCGAGACGCAGTTGAGCTAATTCAAATTCAATATATTGTGAATAAACGGATGCCGAATATTGACTCAAGAATTCTTGCATTCGCTCGGCTCTTTGACCGATATCCGAAGAGATTCTGGCCGCTTGCAGGGGACCGTTGATGAAGTTGTAAGCATCTCGATCAAGGCCTTTAGGCTCCGTAATGTCGATCTGGATCGAGTTTGAAGAAACGACGGTTTGTTCCAAGCGCTGACCTAATTCGTACTGGAAGTCAACCTGAAGATTGTAGCGTCCAGGGCGAGGGAACAAAATTTTGTATTGTTCCCCACTTAATAGCATTTCTTGTTCTACAGAGTCGCCAGGTTTGTGGTTAGTCGTCGAGGGCATAACTAGATACCTGACATATTTCTTGCTATCCCACCGAACCTCGTCTCCGTCCGAATTTCGCGTCGTAATCTTTAAATCTTTGCCTAACTTAAAGGTACCCCGCCATTCTATGTTGCCCGGGCTATCATTTGATAGTAACAGCCTGATAGGTACAGGCTCGGCATGTATGTAGCGATCCTTCGAAGGTGCTAACTTGAGCGAGACCTTGTCCGACGGATTTTTACTCGAAAGGCGTTCAACAATCGCAGCCTTCTGATTTCCCCCGGAAAGCACGAGGCCGGAAGAGGTAAACACAACAAGAATTAATAGTCGAATCATAATTTGCATACTTTTGTACTCCTCATTTTTAGTTTTGACCAGGGCTCTTTCGTCGCCATCGCAGAATATTTATGTGATCGGGAACAAAGCTAGTTAATCCCGTCGGGCTCATTATATCAAATCCAGGATCGTCCCCTGCCAGTCCGAACTGATGGCCAACCTCATGAGGAACTCCTCTAACATTATAGTCCGTTGCCAGGGCGGCATCCTGATCCCTAGAATTTTCAATGTAAACCAGACAGCCGATACTTCCTGATGGAAGACTGCTAGGAATATAAAGCACATCAATCCATGGCGCTCCCGAATTTTCGGGCGGAGGGGCGACCCCCCCAATTACCTGACCATTCGGGTCTCCATCCGTGACCGTCGTCTGAACCCGGGCGGTTTGATAAGCTAGAAGGACATACGCGACCCAAAAATCATCTGCCTCGAAAGCTGTGGAATCACGCACGCTATCTATTATTGTCCGTTCATTGCTGTAGTCGCCGGTCACCGTTACTGCCACCTGAAACTGAACGTTTGAATCGTTCATACCAGGTTGGCTCTCTGCCCATGTGTAATTCGGACGGATGTAGGCAGCAGCGTATGGATTTTCATCCACGTCGTCGCTAGATTTCAGTTTGGAAAAGGTTTGTTCGAACTGATTGTTTCCACGAAACGTAATATCTTCCTGAACATCACCGTCCAAGGTTCCATCTCCCGGCGAGACCCCGTCATCATCGTTAAAATCATCGTCGTCGTAAAGCACAAACTGTACGCCTCCTTCCATTGTAATGGGTTGACTGGTTCGATTCTCTACCTCCAATAAGTTTCCGGCAGAATTTGATTTCACAAATAGTGTATTCCCATTGCCAACGACCACGAATCGTCCGTTCTGAAAGCGTCCGGGCTCTAAATCCGGAGCCGACGACGGCACAACCGTAAAAGACTCCGTTTCATTCGGTCCTATAACGAAATTCCGCCATATGCCTGTCGTTCCTACAACATGATTGCCGTCGGCTGCTCCCATCGAGTCAACCTCGATGTTCAGCCGCCTCCAAATGGTTAGCATATTGCTCCGACAAATTTGGCTAGTTCCGTCACACTCCGATTCAATGAGAGACCCTCCCGCAGTTTTCAGATTAATTCCATCGATTGTGGCTCCCTCTAATAAAGCCGGATCGGTACTCGCAGCTATCGCAAAATTGTCTCCGGGATGCATTGTAACGGTAAAATCAACTGTTGCAATTCCTTGCGGATTAGGCGTCGCACTAGTACCGCTTAGCTTGCCGGCTGAGGTGCCGCCCGAAACGGTTCCCCTGTTATCATTACCGTCCCCATCAGGGTCGATTGCCGGATTCGTCGCTGGGTCGTCTAGATCGAAAGCTCGAAAGTAAATCGGCCTGCCTGGAAGCTCATTTGACGAACTAGCTTTAACGCGTATAGTTTGACGATTCACGGTGTCGTTCTGCGAATTCTTATCTGGAAAGATTCGCAGACCTTCATCCGTGTTAGGATTAGAATCAGTATCCGGACTGTCGATAGGCGGGCTATCAGTAGCAATCAGCTCGAAATTAACGCCTTGAATACCGTTTATCGGGGCGGTCCAGCAATCATATGACGGCGGCAAACTGTTGCTTTTTTCGTACCCACAATAATAGCCATCAGGCTTCGTTTCTTCAGCGCCAAGGATGTCTAGTCCAGTTCCTCGCATTTGAACCCAATTTTCCGCGTACGCGTGCTGGCCGTCTATGCATAATTGGTCTCCTGGGTCAGGACTTGGCCAATACAAGAAAACTTCTGCCATTCCATCACAGGCTTCTGCAGAATCCGAGTCAACTAATCCTTCGTTGTCGCTAGTCAGAGTGGCTGAGACTTGATTCACGACAACTATGCAAAATCCACCCGGCTCCTGCGTATACGAGTACCCCATTACCTCGTCGGCGTTGTAAATATAGTCAACGGTCGAAAACCCGGATTGAGGGCGCTGGGGATTCCCAAAATCTGAATAACCGATTCGCGGTATTAGCTTTTCCCGAAGATATCTGTCGAGCGAAGAGATGCCAGTTGTTCCGAGGAGATCTCGCAATCTAGCTTTATAAAGCCTCGTTTCTTGCTCATTTCCGGGGGCATTCGATGGCCTACAGCCGGATGGGCTCGATACTTCTTGAGCGAACGTCTTCAGCACTCGAAATTGATCGGTCGATAATCCGGCATGAACTTCAAAATATTTCCGTAGGTAATCGGCTCGTTCGGCATGTCCTTGTGCAGCCTGTTTGTCTGCCTCCTTCGCGAAGCTTACGATCATTCGAAGTAGCTGTTGGTAAGCGAGTTCCTCCCGAACGGGTGAATCTTTAGGGCCGAGTTGAAAGTAAGGACCAAGTTCAAAGTTTAAAGTCTTGCGAGCGGGGGCCCCAAGTAACATGCTTGATGCAAAACCTACCAGACACATTGCGACTATCACGCGGACGAGCACTCTCATATAACCTCCTTTTGTGGAACAGCACGAGCATAATTTGTTTGAGATTCTCGAATCCTTAACGGAAATAAAAAGTTCTTAACAATTCTTTACGGTCGGAGTACAATAAAGCTAACCGACAATTTGCGATGAGATGCAATTAATTTTTTTGGCGAGGGCGGTTTCTTCCGCGCAGATCTCTCATGAAAATCTATCGATTTCGGAATATCCTTCTGAATACGGTCGAGCGTAGTATTTGGAATAAAGGTGAACTGGTTTTTCTTCCTGCTAAGTGTTTCGACATTCTTAGGCTTTTGATTGAGCATGGGGGGCGGACGGTTTCGAAAGACCTGTTGCTGGGCGAGATTTGGGAAGGCGCGGTCGTTGAGGAAGGGAATCTGGCGGTTCATGTTTGTAAGCTGAGAAAAATACTAGCCTGCGGTCGCTCCGACCGGATTATCGAAACGGTTCATGGATGCGGATATCGTCTAGCCTGCAAGATGGAAGAAATAGATGAGCACTCATGGATCGAGCGAACGCGTTGGACGGCGAACGCGACGAGGGAACCTAGCTATAAATTAACTTCCGATCCCATATTCAGAAAGATAAAAATCCGGGACGACTACATCCGCCTGAGAATCGAAATCGAAAACGAATTCACCGAAGTCGGCGAGCACATGACCAAGAGAGAGAGAGAGAGAGAGAGAGAGAGCTTAAAATCAAAGCGAAAAAGCGGCCAGCCGATCATTCCTAGCGGCATCGTTCGACTTCAACCAATTCCATTTTTCCATATTAGTCGCTACGATATTGCGCGTGCATATTCTCATTGTAAAACTCGGCAGTATCGGTGATATCATCCACACGCTGCCGGCGCTCGCGGCTATTCGGCATGCGTTGCCCGATGCGGAGATATCGTGGGTAGTTGAGGAGCGGTCGGCGGAGATGTTGCGGGGGAATTCGCTGATCGACAACCTGATCGAGGTCGATACTAAGAGCCTTCGCGGCGGGAAGGTGATTGAGGAGATATTGCTTGGCGCGACCAAGCAGATCAAGGAGTTGCGGCGGTTTGAGTTTGATGTTTCGATCGATTTTCAGGGGCTATTGAAATCGGCAATGATCGGGAAGCTGTCGGGGGCGAAACGGCTTTTTGGGTTTTCTAAAGAAGGTTTGCGTGAACCTGCGAGCCGGTTGTTGCTGACCGATCAGGTAACGGTCCCGGCCGGAATTCATATAATTAGAAAGAATCTGGCTCTCGCGGCTGGAGCTTTGAAGATCGAGGTGCCTAACGATTTTGAGTTTCCGATCGCGACCACTGAAGAGCATGTTACTGAGGCAGATGCGATAATCGAAGCTATATTTTGCACAAGCCCGCGCGTAAGCAAGGGCGATACGTGCGCGTCGGAGGAATCGCCCTTGCTTACGCGCGGGCTTTTGCACGGAAGCGGATTCGCGATTCTCAACCCTGCGGGCGGCTGGGTGACGAAGCTTTGGCATGCTGAGAAGTTTGGTGCGCTGGCCGACCGGATCTGGGATGTACATGGAATGCCGTCGTTGATCGTGACCGGACCGAAAGAGACGGCCCTCGCAGAAAAGGCCGCAGCTAACAGCCATTCTGGTAGACTAACGCTCGCTGAGCCGAGCCTGAAAGGATTTTATGAGATCGCAAAGCGTGCGACCGTCTATGTCGGCGGCGACACAGGGCCGACGCATATTGCGGTGGCTGCGGGAACGCCTGTTGTCGGCATTTTTGGCCCAACGGAATGGTGGCGAAACGGCAGCCCGCGTGACGAAGACATCTGCGTCGAGCGAAACGACATCGACTGCCGCGTCGATTGTCATCGGCGGACGTGTTCGAAATGGATCTGCATGGATATCGAGGTTGAGACGGTTTTGGCAAGCGTAACAAAACGCTTGGAGTCCCGCCGTTAGGCGGCTTCATTAGCAGACTTTTGCCGCCTAAAGGCGGGACTCCAAATTTTATGATCAAATTCGACAAACGCATTGTTCAACGGATCCGGGTTCCGCTCGGGTGTTTGTTTGCGATCGTTTTCTTGATCTTTGCACGGCCTACGCTGCTGACTTTGGCGATCGGTTCGGTCGTTGTGTGCGTTGGCGTACTGATACGCGCGTGGGCTTCCGGGCATATTAGAAAGGCGAAAACCTTAGCCGTTAGCGGACCGTATGGATACACGAGGAATCCGCTTTATCTCGGCAGCCTGATCCTCGGGCTTGGGTTTACCGTTGCGGCTGGCGTTTGGTGGCTCGCGATCCTGTTTTGTATTTTGTTCCTCGGCATCTATTTGCCGGTTATGCGCGTCGAAATAGGTGATATGCGGCGGATATTCGGAGCGGAATTCGACGAATATGAAAAAAACGTTCCGCTGTTAATTCCGCGTTTCACGGCATGGCGGAATACGGGCGAAAAGTTCGACTTTCAGCTATACTCGCAATATCGCGAATATCGGGCGGCGATCGGAGCCGCTGTAGTCGTTGCGATTTTAGCCGCAAAGGCTTATTTTCTCACTTAGTATGAAGTTCACGTTTTTCAGATCGACACTCTTCGCCGTGATGGTATTCGCGGCGTCGGTTGCCGGTTTTGCCCAAAGTTCTGCGACGCCTGAATCCGCTCCGGTTAACAAGGCACCTGCAAGCAAATTCGATGGCGAAAAGCTCACGTTCGAAGGAAAAGCGAGCAAATTAAAACTCAGCATCGCCATCGCGGACCTCACATTCAGCTCCGCGATCACGCCGAGAGGCGATCAGCTCTCAATCAGATCCGTCGCAGAATCAAAAGGCACGATGCTCAAGTTGTTTCGGTACAGCTTTATGCAGGATTACGAATCGGTGGTCGATCTGGCAAATTTCCGTATTTTGAAGACAGTCAAAAAGGACGTTCAGAAACAGCGCGTTCGGCAAAGCGAGGCCGAGTTCGACTACCAAATGAAACGGGTCAGCTACACCGAGACCGACCCGAAAGACAGCAATCGCCCGCCGCGGCGCATCGCGTCAGAGATAACCGACCCGATGAACGATATGATCTCGGCAATTTACGCGATCCGTTTACGTGAACTCGCCGTCGGCGATCGTTTCGAACTTTCGGTTAGTGATTCAGGGCTGGTTTACAAGGTTCCGGTTGCCGTGACGAAACGCGAACAGCTCAAAACGGCTGTTGGAAAGTTTTGGTGTCTTAAAGTGGAACCTGCGATCTTTGGCCCAGGCCGGCTGATCGAGCAGAAAGGCAATATGATCGTCTGGCTCACCGAAGACAAACTCCACACACCGGTCAAAGCTCAGGTCGATACTCAATATGGCAAGGTCGAGATCAAGATTAAATCCCTGACGAAACCTACGTAATAGTTGCAACCACGAAATTACACCAACAAACACTAAACTTGGGAAATCTTTTTAGTGTTTTTTCGTGTATTTTCGTGGTTCCTTTCTAACGCCCTGACGTCTAAGGCTTGTAACTTTTCACAAAAGGCCGCATACTTTACCATCGCGTATTTTATTTTATGGCTACGAAAACTGGTAAAGAGAAAACTCCTGTAACGAAACGTGCGGTTAAGGCGGCCGCTGAGGTTGATCCGTTCGAGTCTGTGGTTGAGGTCAAGGCCGTTAAGAAAACGGCTCTGCGCAAAGCTGCGGCGGACGTTTTTGGCGAAGTTGCGGCTCCAAAAAAGCGTGGCAGAAAGGCGGTGAAAACTATCGAATCAGACCCGTTTACGACCGCCGTAACCACGGCCTCGCCGGTGAAAAAGCGTGCTGCCAAAACGACTGCGCGTGCAGTAAAGGCGGCTTCTAAAGTTGCTTCCAAAGTAACTGCCAGAAAGAAAAATCTCGACGTGACCGCAGAACTTGCTGCCGAACAGCCAACGGTCGAACTTTCGCCAACATTTAAGGCACTCGCAGACGTGAAATTGCCCGAGCTGCAACGTGAAAATCGTGCACGTCTTCAGATGCAGACGCCGACGCGTATTTATTTTTATTGGTCGGTCAAGGAAAATCCGTGGTCGATTCTGACCAACGTTTTTGGCAGCGATCTGGGCAATTACACGCTCGTGATCAAGCTCATTGACCAGACCTACGGCCACGAAACGATCAATCAGTGCGAGGCCGAAGGGAACTGGTGGTTCGATGTCGAGCCTGGCCGCAAGTATCAGGCTGAGGTCGGATTTTTTGCTCCGGGACGCCCGTATTTCCGTATTCTGCATTCGAATTCGATCGAGACGCCGCGACGATCACCGAGCCCGCGTGCCGCCACGGATTCTGACTGGAGAGTCAGTGCGAACAAATTTGCCGAGGTTCTCGATGTCGCGGGATTTTCGCGTGATGCGTTTGATGTGGCGATGGCGGGCGACGATATTGCTCTCGCGCAGGACGCTTCGCAGCAGGCGTTCACGAGCTTTATCGGCGACGACGAGATCAAGATCGACGGCATTTCTTCGGACGAGCTCCGCTATGCTTTGATCGCTCTCGCTTCGGGAATGACGCTTGAAGAGCTTCGCGGCAAGGTCAGTCCGACGCTGTTTGCGATACTTCAGGCAAACGCCGGACAGATCAACGCCGGTCGAGCGATGTCGGCGCTCACCGAGCATTTCGAGATCGACGAAGCGGAATATATCGAGGAAGAACACGGCCCCGCAGTTTACGGAGCCAGCCTCGTAAATTTCCCGAAAACGTTGAAGACACGAACCGTTTCAAACCGGATCGAATCAACCAAGAAACCGTCCATCGAGTTAGCACCGAGATATAACCCGGTGAGTTCGCTTTCCTTAGGCCGTTAAGTTTGAGTTATGCAAACCATCGAGATTCCAGTTAATGAATACAAGAGTCTACAGGAGGAATTGACGCTCCTTAAAGACAATGCATTGCTTGAGAATGTAAACAGGCTCATCGATATTCTTTATCAGGACAAATACGGACTGTATATGGGCGATTACACCGGCGATCTAACTGAGGGTGTGATGGACGAGGCTTGGGAGGAATCGGCTAGTGAGTGGAACTAAATATAGCCAAAAAGATATAGTTCTGGTTCCATTTCCGTATTCTGACCTAAGCAGCGCAAAAAGGCGTCCGGTTTTAATCGTTTCAAATGATCGATACAACGAAAAATTTAAGGACGTCTTGGTCTGTGTTATAACGTCGAATCTTCGCAAGGACGCCTATTCGGTAGAGTTAACGGACGCTGATCTTGAGATTGGCGTACTACCGGAAACTTCACTTGTAAAAGCTCACAAATTATTTACGATCGATCAAGGGAAAATTCTCCGGAAATACAGCACTGTAAAGGAAGATTATATTGCTGAGGTTGTCTCCAAGATCAAAACGTTGATTGAAAAGTAGCGATCACCTGACTTCCGATGACTGACAACTGACGCCTATGCCAACCGGATACTTTAGCCTGATCCTTCACGCTCATCTTCCGTTCGTCCGGCATCCGGAATATCCTGAGTTTCTCGAGGAAGACTGGCTTTACGAGGCCATCACCGAGGTTTACCTTCCGCTCATATTCATTTTTCAATCGCTCCACGAGCAGGGCATCAAGCCGCGTTTGGCGATGAACGTGTCGCCACCGCTGTGCGAGATGCTCGCTGATCCTCTTTTGCAGGAACGCTACACGCGGCATCTGGAAAACCTGCTCGAACTTGCGAAAAAGGAACTCCATCGCACTCAGAGCGAATCGCAGAACTTTCAAGACGTTGCCAGAATGTACGTCGAAAATCTCTCTGCGTCGCTCGATCTCTGGAATAACCGCTACGGACGCAATTTGATCAATGCCTTTCGCGAACTACAGGACGAGGGCGTGATCGAGATCATTACGTGCTGTGCGACGCACGGCTTTATGCCGCTCATCTCGACGCAGGAATCTCGACGGGCACAGATTCAGATCGCTGTTGCGAACTATAAAAAACATTTTCACCGACAGCCACGGGGCATCTGGCTTGCTGAATGTGCGTATGAGCCGGGAGTTGAAAATCTGTTAAAGGACAGCGGCATTGAGTATTTCATCTCGGATACTCACGCGATACTTTATGGCGATCCGCGGCCGCGTTATGGCGTTCACGCTCCGGTTGTTTGTCCGAATGGAACAGCCGTTTTCGCCCGCGATGTGGACACGAGCCAGCAGGTTTGGTCGGCCGAATCCGGTTATCCGGGTGATGCTCTTTATCGCGAATTCTACCGCGACATCGGCTTCGACGCTCCGCACGAATACCTGATGCCGCATCTGCACGAAGACGGCAGCCGTCGCCACCTAGGGCTGAAGTATCACCGCATCACCGGCCGCGACGTGCCGCAAAACCGCAAAGAGCCATACATCCCTGCGATGGCCCGCGACAAAGCCGCCGAGAACGCCATGCACTTCATCGGCGAACGCATCAAGCAGGCGCATCAGCTCAGGCAAACATTCGAAGGCCATCCACCACTCGTTGTAAGTCCATACGATGCGGAGCTTTACGGCCACTGGTGGTTCGAAGGGCCGCAGTTCATCGATTTCTTTTTCCGCAAGATCCATTTCGACCAAAACGAGATCGAATGCATCACACCCGGCGATTTTCTCGATGCGGGACCGCCGATCCAGGTTCAACAGCCAACAGCGTCAAGCTGGGGCGAAAACGGATATTATAAGGTCTGGATCAACGAAGGAAACTCGTGGATGTACCCGTATCAGCACGATGCGGAGCGGAAGATGACGACGTACGCGGATCGCTTCAAAAACTCCCCTCCTTACGAAGGAGGGGTGGCAGCCGCTTCGGCTGACGGGGTGGTTCTCTACACCCGCATCCTCAACCAACTCGCCCGCGAACTCCTCCTCGCCCAATCCAGCGACTGGGCGTTCCAGATCTATCAGGGCACGACGGTCGAATATTCGTCACGCCGATTCCAATCCCACATTCACCGCTTCGACCTGCTCTGCAAAATGCTCGACACAGCCGACGTAGACCACGACCTGCTAAACGAGATCGAAAGCCGGGACAACATCTTCGGCGAGATCGATTATCGGGTTTATTGTAGTTAGGAATGAAAACATTCGAACAATTCGAAAGACAAATTTCATCAGTTCCGCTTACCTCAAGCTGGTATTTGGCAGATCTGGGCGAATCGCTCGGCAAACAGCATCTCTTCACGGATCAATCACCGCAAAAACTAAACGTCCTGCGTGAAAACGCTATCATCGAAAGCTCGATCTCATCCAATCGGATCGAAGGTGTCGAGATCGATAACAAACGAATAGGAACGGTTGTATTTGGGAATGCTGTTTTGCATGACCGGAGCGAGGAGGAAGTGCGTGGCTATCGCGACGCTTTGCAGCTGATTCACGAGAAGGGTAAGGATCGGCGATTAACCGAGGGCCTGATCAAGGAACTCCACTACCTGTCACGAGCTAAGTCGGGCGATGCAGGGCAATACAAGACGCAGCAAAACGATATTATTGAGAAGTATCCTGACGGCCGTAGCAGGGTACGATTTTCGCCCGTTCTACCCGAGGAAACGTCAGGCTATATAATTAAGCTCGTCGAAATGTGGCATCGCAATCTGGACGAGAAGTGGGTTCATCCGCTCATCGCCCTTGCTGCCTTTAATCTCGACTTTCTCTGCATTCACCCCTTTCGGGACGGCAACGGACGGGTTTCGCGTCTTCTCTTTTTGCTTTTATCGTACCAGCTCGGCTACGAAGTGGGCCGTTACATCAGCTTTGAAAAACTGATCGAAGAAAACAAGGAGCGTTACTATGAGACGCTCTACCTGAGCTCTGTCGGATGGCACGATGGGAAACACGACTACTGGCATCTGATCAACTATTCACTCCATATTCTCAAGGATTCTTATAAGATATTTGAGGACCGGGCGAGCCGCGTCATTTCCCCACGAGGCGAAAAAACGGAGCTGATAGAGGCGGCGATCGCTTCACTGCCGGACGAATTTCGAATCGCCGACATTGAGCGCCGGGTTCCCGCAGGCGTGGACATGATCCGGAAAGTCCTGCGAGACATGAAAAATAAGAACCTCATCGAAGCGATCTCAACGGGCCGGAATGCAACCTGGCGGAAACTAGGTAATAACGAAATAAACTAGGTAATAAACTAGGTACTGGGGCGGCGGCGGATAGACTGGAGAGCGAGCGTCTCGCTTCCGTGCGGCGTTTCGCGCACACTTTGGTTGGGATTGCCAGCTCAGGGTCGAACCAGAGGCAAGCGGGACGCTCGCTCTCCAGCGCGGCTCCCGCTACTGACGCTGATTTGCCTATTCGTAAACATAAAGTTATTCTTTATGTTTACGTTTTCGGAGGAAATTAATGGTAGAGAAGGGTGTGGAGATTGCTCCCGCGGAAGGGAAGCTAGGGATTTTGCTGGTTGGGCTTGGGGCTGTCAGTACGACACTTGTCGCTGGTGTGGAAGCAGTTAAGCGAGGCATTTCGGCTCCGGTCGGCAGCCTGACGCAGATGGGCACGATCCGTCTGGGTAAGCGTACGGACAACCGTTCGCCGCTTATCAAGGATTTTGTGCCGCTCGCGTCGCTGGACGACATCGTTTTTGGTGCGTGGGATATTTTTCACGATAGTGCATACGATGCGGCGATGAAGGCCGGCGTACTCGACAAGGACCTCATCAATCAGCTTTCCGAGCCGCTTTCGTCGCTGAAACCGATGGCAGCCGTGTTCGAACAGAATTACGTCAAACGCATCACGGGCGAAAACGTCAAAACCGGCAAGAACAAGATGGACCTGGCGGAACAGCTCATTGCCGACATCGCTAAGTTCAAATCGGACAACAATTGCAGCCGACTCGTTATGGTCTGGTGTGCATCGACCGAGATCTACATCGAGGAACGCCCGATCCACGATTCGCTCGAAGCGCTTGAAAAAGCGATGTACGACAACGACCCGTTCATCGCTCCGTCGATGATCTACGCGTACGCCGCTCTAAAATCGGGCGTCCCGTTCGCGAACGGTGCTCCGAATCTGACGGTTGACGTTCCGGCGTTTGTCGAACTCGCGGAACAGACCAAGATGCCGATCTGCGGTAAGGATTTCAAGACCGGCCAAACGCTGATGAAGACCATCCTCGCTCCGGGCCTGAAATCGAGAATGCTCGGCCTCGACGGCTGGTATTCGACCAATATTCTTGGCAACCGCGATGGCGAAGTGCTCGACGATCCGGAAAATTTCAAGTCGAAAGAGGTTTCGAAGCTTTCCGTGCTCGAACACATCTTCCAGCCGGAAGTTTATCCTGACCTTTACGGTCATTTTGACCACGTTGTTAAGATCAACTATTATCCGCCGCGCGGCGATAACAAGGAAGGTTGGGACAACATCGACATCTTCGGCTGGCTCGGTTACAAGATGCAGATCAAGGTGAACTTCCTCTGCCGCGATTCGATACTCGCCGCTCCGCTCGCGCTCGATCTGGCGCTGTTCATGGATCTCGCTCAGCGTGCCGGTATGAAGGGCGTGCAGGAATGGCTGTCGTTTTACTTTAAAGCGCCGCAGACGGCACCGGGACTTTATCCTGAGCACGATATTTTTATTCAGCTCATGAAGCTGAAAAACACGCTCCGCCACATGAAAGGCGAGGACCTGATCACGCATCTGGGTCTCGAGTATTACGACTAAGACCCGATATTTCAGCCTAACTGCTTGCATACTCGCGGCCCTCTTTTCTAGCCGAAAGCGGGCTGCATTATTGTAATTGCGGCGCGATTTCCACAAAAAGATTTAACTTTGTCTTAATTTCTGTTGCGTCAGGGTAGCGCAATGTGCTAGTTATAGAAGGATAGCGAGCCTTCATACTCGCTTACCTCTGGACGCAACCCTTCCAGACGCTAAAGTCCAGCCAACTAATAATCTTTTGACATCATCATTATTGACGACGAACACGTCGTCAGTGTGACGGCAAGTTTGTATCGGGAACAACGTTCTTTGAGCATGAGGGACAAAACGGCCCTCGCGAGGGAAAGATGAAACAGGAAACGGCAAAAAAGAGAGAAAATACGGAGTCGGGAATTTTGCTCGACCCCGAACGCAAGAGTCCGAGAGCGGCGGAATTCGAAGATAAATTGTCTTCGCGCATCGTCGGTCAGGAACGCGCGGTCAGGCGTATGAGCGGGCTTTTTCAGATCTATCTGGCTGGGATGAACAACCCGTCACGCCCGATCGGCACTATGCTCTTTCTTGGGCCGACCGGTTCGGGCAAGACACGGGTAGTCGAAGCAGCATCCGAAGTTCTCTTTAATGACCAATTTTCGGTCGTCAAGATCGATTGCGCCGAGTTTCAACATTCTCATGAGATCGCAAAATTGATCGGCTCGCCTCCGGGATACCTCGGCCATCGCGAAACGGCTCCGATGCTTACGCAGGAGAACCTGGACAAAGCCCATACCGACGATACGAAGCTGACATTTGTGCTTTTCGACGAGATCGAAAAGGCTTCGGATTCGCTGTGGCAATTGCTTCTGGGCATTCTGGACAAGGCGACTTTGACGCTTGGCGACAACCGCCGGGTTGATTTCTCTAGAACGATCGTCATCATGACCTCGAATCTCGGAGCCCGCGAAATGTCCGACATGATCTCTGGCGGCATCGGCTTTACGCCGACGAAAACCGATCAGGCAAAAGAAGATAACGAGATCGACACCAAGATCTATCGCACCGCCCTCGAAGCCGCGAAACGTAAATTCTCGCCGGAATTTATGAACCGCATCGACAAGGTCGTGGTCTTCCGAAGCCTGAAAGAACATCATCTGCGCCAGATCCTCGAGATCGAACTTCGAGCCGTCCAGGATCGGATCACGGAATCGGCAGGGACGAAATTTGTGTTCGAATGCACGACCGAAGCGAAGGAATTCCTGCTCAGCGAAGGCATCGACCTCAAATACGGTGCCCGTCACCTGAAGCGATCCGTCGAGCGTTTCCTGGTCTATCCTTTGTCAAACCTTGTCGCGACGGAGCAGGTTGAGACTGGCGACTACGTTCTCGTCGATTTTGATGAGGAGACGGAACAGCTTACCTTCATGAAACAATCGGGCAAGATGATCATCGCGGATTCGCCTCGTTCCGATGAGGACGATGACGAGCCGCTGATGAATGCCGACGCGGTCGGTTTGCCTCTTCCGGCCTCGCAAGTTGCTGCCGGAATGAGCAAATCAAAAGGCGAGAATAACGAAGTCTAATTCTGTCTACGATCAATAAGTACCTAGGAAGCGGAGTTTGCCGCTTCCTTTTTTTTTTGACTATCGGTTGTGACGATGGCTTGTTGCTTAAACGCGACCAGGAATTGCAGAACATATATGCCTGACGTAATATGAGGATGCCATGAATAATGAAGCGATCGATGGACTCGAAAATCTGTTTTTAGCATTGGCTGACAAAACCCGGATAAAGCTGCTGAGCCTGATGGCAGCGGGAGAAGTTTCGGTCGGCTATCTGGCGGACCAACTGGGTGAGAGCCAGCCAAAGATATCGAGGCATCTGGCGTATCTACGCACCGCCGGACTCGTCTCGACGCGGCGCGAAGGCAAGTGGATATATTATGGGATCGAACCTCAGCACGAAGCGGTTGGGACGGTTCTGAATGCTGCCTTGGAAGCTTCGGTTGGCAAAACATCACACACCGTAAACCACCCGGCGGCATCGTCTGCACAGCGTTACGAGGGCATCAACGAAGTAGATCATCGACCGGATTCGGAAGTTGATGAGTTACCGGTATACCTGCTCTAGGGACGTTTCTCATCGCCCTCGTAAGGGCAATGGCGGCAGTCGCTTCCGCAGCAGAAGCCGCGATTGGCGAGGTAGCGGCGGGTTAATACCATCAAGCCTGCTTCAAAATAGAAATCGCGGCCTTCAACGAAGGTCTCGGCTTTTTCCTCTTCAGATTCAAATGGCGGCGGGAAGCTAGCGTGCATACAATGCCAAAAACTCCTTATTTCCTTCAGCTCCGAGAATCGGCGAGTCAATAACGCCGACTACGGTCAGGCCGATCCCGGCCGCGAAATCATTGATCTCGGTAACCACTCGCTCGTGCTTTTCCGGTTCTCGAACGATGCCGCCCTTGCCTACCTCGCCGCGCCCAACCTCGAATTGTGGTTTGATGAGAACGATCAGCTTTCCAGTTGGCCCCAGCAACGGAATTACCGCCGGGATGACCTTTTTTACTGAGATGAAGGAAACATCCATCACCGCAAGGTCAAATTTCTCTTCAAACTCGTCAGGCGTAAGCTCGCGGGCATTGGTCCTTTCGCGAACCTCAACTCGCGGATCGTTTCTGAGCGACCAGACGAGCTGATTTGTTCCTGAGTCAATCGCGACTACGCTGGCCGCGCCATTCTGAAGCAGACAATCCGTAAATCCACCTGTAGACGCACCGATATCGATGCATTTCCAACCGGCCGGATCAATTTTGAACACATTTAGAGCTTCTTCGAGCTTCAGGCCGCCGCGGCCAACGTACTTAGTTTCTAAAGACGTTCCTTTTAGCCGAACGGTCGCAGATATTTCTACCTTTTCTGAAGATTTTTCTACGCGGCGTTCGTTAACCAGGACAACACCGGCCATGACGAGGGCTTGAGCACGGTTTCGCGTTTCAGCGAGGCCCAGATTGACCAGCAATTTATCTATGCGTTCCTTGGCGTTCACAGGTTTAATCTCAGGCCTCGGCTGGCAATATGAAAGCCTTTTTTCCCGACCTCGCGGATCTTTTTCGCGTTACCCTGAACGAGAGGATTGCTGTGGTTGAAATGGGTGAAATAGATCTTGGTTCGTTCGCGAGCGGGCAGTTCTTTCAGGAGATCCATTGTCTCTGAGGCAAATGGATGCGGCACCTCGCTCATCGGGCGGCTTATCTCGCCATCGGCGTAGAAAGTGCCATCGATCAGCAGATAGTCCGATGCTCTGACGATCTCAGCGAGCGGCGTTGACCACTTTTGCCATTTATCGATGTCGGGAATGAAGATCAGCGTCTTTTCACTGGAACAAATGCGATAACCGACTGTTTCTGAGAATTCGTCGCGATGCGGAACAAGAAAAGGTTCGACCGTGATGCGATCGTTCAATCGAATCGCCGTTTTATCCGCTAGAGTGGTGATCCTAATGTTGTTCAGACTGACAAGCTGCGACCACGGGGCGTTTGTCTCCAGCATTTGCTTCATTCGCGGCATGGCGAAAACGGGAACTTCTTTAGCACTCATCGATTCACGGCCCAGATACATCAGCCCAGTGTAATGACCAATATGCGCGTGCGTGAGGAAAATTCCCGAGATCGTGTTTGAACGGTCGGCAGTGATGGTTTTTAAGAGATCGAACTGTTCGGGAAGATCCGGCGTCGCGTCGAATATCCAGCGGTTCTTTGTCTCGGGATCAACGAGGGCGATCGACGAGACGGTTTGTCTTAGCGACGGGGCGTTCCACGCTCGGCCGCAAAATGGCGTTTCGCAGCCCATTTGCGGCACTCCGGCGTCTTGCCCGATGCCAAGAACGACCACATACGGAACTTCCGCCGCCGATACGACCGCAAGCGATAATAGCAGCAAAATTGTGGCTGCGATGAGTCTCATTTTTCTGTCCGACTGAAAGTGATATTCTATGCGTAACTAGTATGAAAACAAAGCTGTCAGGTCTCGCAAAATACGCCTGGTTCGTCCTCGCCTTCAACATGTTGGTTGTCCTGTGGGGCGTTTTTCTTCGGGCTTCGAAGTCCGGCGACGGCTGCGGCATGCATTGGCTGACTTGCGGCGGCGAGGTGCTGCCGACGGCTCCGCAATTCAAGACAGTGATTGAATTCACCCATCGCCTTATGAGCGCAGCCGACGGGCTGATCATGCTGATAATGCTCGTTTGGGCGTTTCTGGCGTGGAAGAAAGTTCGTGAATCAAATGCGAAAGCTACGCTGATCATGGCGGCCGTTTCATTCTTTTTCGTCCTGACCGAAGGTGCTGTCGGCGCGGGATTGGTTCTTACCGGAAATACGGCAGAAACGCTCACCGCAGCACGCCCGTTTTGGATGGCGGCTCATCTCATCAATACGTTCACGCTGCTTACCTTTCTGGTTTTAACAGCCCGCTCGGCGAGTGGACTGCCAAAGATCCGCTTTACTGTTGAAACGAAGTACCTCGCCGGACTTGCCGCGGGCGTGATCGCAATATTTATCGTCGGCGTCAGCGGGTCGATAGCGGCCCTGTCTAGCATGATCTTTCCGTCGGGAACGTTGTCCGAGAGCATGGCGAAAGATTTTTCCGAGACCTCGCACATTCTCTTACGGCTGCGGCTTCTGCACCCGATAACGGCGATCCTGACCAGTGTGTTCGTGATCTTTCTGACCGGCTGGCTGGCGAAGGAGCGGGCTGGAAACAAAAGCGCCTCTCGCTGGTCAAATATTCTCTCGATCCTCATCCTCGCCCAGATCGCATTCGGTTCAGCCACGCTGTTGACCTTGGCTCCGATCGTTATGCAGCTCGGGCATCTGCTATTCGCGGATTTGATCTGGATGAGTTTTGTGATGTTTGCTGCGAGTTTTTTGTCTTCCGGACCGGTCGAAGAAAGTGACGATCTCGAGTCCGCGTAGCGGACGGCAGCATAAAGCCCAGGGCGTGAGCCCTGGGAAAGGGTCGGCTCATCGATCGAGCCCGCGAATGCGGGCGACAGATCTTCATCAACACGCACCTGTCGCTGTCTACGCCAGCTTAGAAAATCATAATTTGCCATTCCCAGGGCTCACGCCCTGGGCTTTATGCTGTCGCCATCTTCGATGGATCGAGAAGGCGTCTCAACAACTCTCAAAAGTGCGTTTCACGATACAATCAATCCGTAACGGCTCTAAGGCTCGCAGACCACTCCTTTCCCCGTTCGACCAGATCGTCCAAAGCATTTTGTAGCTCCATGCGTTTTGCTTCAAGTTGGCCGTCGTCTGCGTCGGTATTTACGAATATAGGTTCACCAAAAAACATCTTAGCTCGTGAGAATGGCTTTGGTATTTGAAATTTGTCCCAGCTATTCAGCGTCCAATATTTCTCAACCTCAACGCCGAGCGGGATCATCGGATTTCCGGTTCGCTTGGCGAGAAGCGGCGGGCCGGGCTTCGCCTCGTAACGCGGGCCGCGCGGGCCGTCGATGGTGAATGCCGTCGGCACGCCATGTTTCATCAGACGTATCATTTCAACCAAAGCCCGCGTTCCGCCACGCGTCGACGAACCTTTAATAACGCCGAAACCCAGCCGCTGAATGCTCCTGGCCGTATATTCCGCGTCGAAGCTGATCGATGACATCACGACCAGGCCGCGATCGC
Source organism: Pyrinomonadaceae bacterium (assembly GCA_040080065.1). Taxonomy (GTDB): domain Bacteria; phylum Acidobacteriota; class Blastocatellia; order Pyrinomonadales; family Pyrinomonadaceae; genus OLB17. The sequence continues at coordinate 23,521 of JBEBJB010000018.1, read as the reverse complement.
GTAAATAATACATCCCGGCAAAGATACGGTCGTGCCAGACGCACATTATCGGCTGGTCGTACGACCGGGAATTATCGGTGAGCCAATCCACGCCTTCGGTCTCAAAACGCAGGGTTTTCGATATCAGCTTGATCAGTACATAAAACACCCACCCGGCGAGACGGATCATTACACGTTCCTTAAACGTGTAACCATCGAGCGGTTTGAACTGATAAACTTTGTCGATTTGTTCCTGCACAGGTAGAAAATAAGTATCAATTTGGGGTATTATTTGCAACAACGACTCCGGGTTAATCGTAACTCAAATTGCCTCTCCAAAACGCCTATGCAGCGAAAAATCCTCATCATCGACGACCACGACGACCTTGCAACGGCTCTCGATGAAGTTTTCACGCACGTCGGACATAGTGTAAGTGTGCTCGAACGCCGCGTTGACGCGCTCGCGCTTGCTCTCGATTCGTACGATCTCGTGATCACCGATCTGGACGTTGACGGCCCGGCTGCTGGCTCAGCCAATGGGAACGGAGCCGTCTGCCTGCCCAACATGCCGGAGGCGAAGGCCGGTGAACACATTAAGGCGTTCAAGCTGTGCGCGGCGAATTTTCGCCGTGACGAGTTCGACGAGAACGAGCTAAAAGATATGGTAGCGACCGTTCTTGACTACAAGATCCGCTTCGTCGATAAAAAGGATGTCGTCGCCGATATGCACGAGAACATCGAGTTCGAATTGCCGAGCGCGATCTCGCTGATGCATATCATTCTCGAATACCTTATGAAACGCGTCGAGAAACTCGGCGTCATCAAACCTGAGCAATCAAACCTTTTCGTCGCCCTCGACGAGGCCTTCGTCAACGCCGTGAAACACGGCAACAAGTTCGACGCCAAAAAACTCGTTCGGATCACCGCCGAAGTCTCAAAGCAGGAAGCCCGCTTCACCATCGAAGACGAAGGCGAAGGCTTTGATGTCAAGAATATCCCCGACCCGCTCGACCCCGAAAACCTCTTCAAAACCAGCGGCCGCGGCGTCCTTTTCATCTACAACATCATGGACGAGGTCAAATACAACGACCGCGGAAATCGGTTGACGATGGTGAAAAAAGCTGCAGATTTAGAGAATCCGACTGTGTAGTTATCTGTCATAAATGTGATAGAATGTCATTTGGAGAGGCGATGACATTTATGAGTACAGTTTCTACTAAGGTGACTGATGGCGGTCGCATTGTACTTCCAGCCGAGTTTCGGAAGCAGTTTGATATTGAGGTCGGTAAGACAGTTAATATATCGTCAAGCCCTGAAGGGATACTGATTACCACCCCGGACATGGCTCTTCGGAGGCTTCAAAAAAAGTTTCAGGGCCTCGTGCCCGACGGCATTTCAGTCGTTGACGAGTTCATAGCCGAGCGGCGAAAGGAGGCCGCCAATGAGTAAATGGGTACTTGACTCTTCGGCGGTTCTGGCTGTGATCTTTGGTGAGCCCGGGCACGAAATTGTGAAGAGCCGATTCAGCGTTTCGAGCATCAGTGCAATAAACGCGGCCGAAGTTCTATCGACCCTCGCTGACCGCGGTCAAGTGACGGATGACGACATCGCCGATTTCACGCGACTAAGACTGAAAGTTGTGGACTTCGATTTTGAACAAGCCGAAAAGGTTGCGGTACTGCGCCCGCTTACTCGCCACCTTGGTTTGTCTCTCGGAGATCGCAGTTGTCTGGCCTTAGCAATTTTGGAAGGTGCAACGGCCGTTACTGCCGATCGAGCATGGAAAGATCTCGACGTTTGCTCTATCGAGATGATCCGATAATTCAGATGAAAGTCACGATCGCCCAAATCAACACCACCAACGGCGATATCGCGGGGAACGTTTCTAAGATCCTCTCCGCTATCGAAAAAGCTAAGAGCGATGGCTCGGATCTGGTTGTGTTTCCTGAGGTCGTGACGCATGGATACACATCGCAGGACTGGTTTCAGGATGCGGATATTATTGAGCATGTGGGCGATCCGCTACGGGATATTATTCCGGTAACTAAAGGAATCGCTGCGATTATCGGGACGATCCGGCGAAATGACGATACGGACGGACGGCGTTTGTATAATGCGGCGGCGGTTATTTCTGACGGGGAATTGATCGGATTTGCGGATAAGACATTGCTTCCTGAATACGATGTTTTTGACGACCCAAGGTATTTTGAACCGAGCGACGGCAAGAACAGGCGGTTGTTTGAGATCAATGGCGTGAAGCTCGGGGTCGTCGTCTGTGAAGATTTCTGGAACGATAAGACCTTTTGGAAGGAACGGCTTTACGAGAGCGATCCGACCGATGAGGTGATCGCGATGGGAGCCGACGTGATCGTTTCGGTCAACGCTTCGCCATATAACAAAGGCAAGATCAAGCTTCGCTGCGACATGGTTGCTCATCGGGCGAAATTGCAGAAAAAGCCGATAATTTTTGTAAATCTCGTCGGCGGCAACGACGGCATTATCTTTGACGGAGCGAGCCTCATCGCGGACGAAGAAGGCGATATTATCTTGCAGGCGGCGGCGTTCGAGGAGTTTGTCGAAACGGTCGAACTCGACGTACGAAAGCCCGACGCTCGGGGCATCACGGGCGGTGAGATCGCGGCTATCCATCAAGCACTCGTGTTGGGAATCCGCGATTATGCAGCGAAGAATGGATTTAGAAAAGCTGTTTTAGGACTGTCAGGCGGTATAGATTCGACGTTGGTAGCGGCACTCGCGTGCGAGGCGATAGGCCCGGAAAATCTGCTCTGCGTGATGATGCCATCGCCCTTCTCTTCAGAGGGAAGCGTTAAAGATTCTGAGGAATTGGTCCGCAATCTCGGCTGCGAAAGCCGCATCGAACCGATCTCCGCGACATTTGAGGTGCTTCTAAAGCAAATGAATTTGCACAAACCGACCAAAGGCGGCGAATCGCTCGCGGCGGAGAATATGCAGTCGCGAATTCGCGGCGTGATCCTGATGGCGATCTCAAATTCCGAAGGCCGTCTGCTGCTTTCGACGGGCAACAAGAGCGAACTCGCTGTAGGTTACTGCACGCTATACGGCGACACGAATGGTGGCCTGGCAGTTCTTGGTGACGTTCTGAAAACCGAGGTGTGGCAGGTTTCACGACAGGTCAATAAAAATGCCGGACGCGAGATCATTCCTGAAAAGATCATCGACAAAAAGCCCTCGGCTGAACTTGCTCCAAATCAGTTCGATCAGGACTCTTTACCGCCGTATGAGTTGATGGATCCTGTTTTGCAGATGTATTTTGAGCAAAAAGCATCGCCGTCCGCGATCGTCGAGGCGGGGAATGACGCCGAGCTTGTTTATGGCATTCTCAACAAGGTCGAGCATCCGGCAAACGAGTTTAAACGCCAGCAGCTTCCGCCGACGCTGATCATCTCAAAAAACGCTATCGGTGTCGGCCGCAGGCGTCCGATCACGCACAAATACAAGCGGCGTCCGGCCTAAAAAACTGTGACGCGGATTGGTCGAGTAGTTTAGTGGCAAAGACGTTCGACCAATCTCCCAAATACCTCTACCAATCAGGCTGTTTCGGGACGGATAACTGGAGCGTTCCTTCGACCAATCCGGCACGTCTCGTTTTGATAAAGCGATAAACAGGGAGTTTTATTTAAAATGTGGCACGTGCCACATTTTTAAAACGCCAAATTGCCGTTTAGATGACGGCGCACTTTTTTTCACCCCAAAAAACGAAAAGAGGCGGCCTTTTTTCGACCGCCTCTATTTTCTAAATTTTTCGAAAAGACGGCGGCGGAATTGTGGCTCTCTCTTCACACGACCACCGCCGTCCCTCTAGCTCACGCGGAATGAACAGCAACTTTAACGGCTTCCGCCGCGGCCTTCTTTCTCAACGTCAGCTTTAACACGCCATCTGTGAGGATGGCTTTGATGTCGTCGGTTTCGACGAATTCCGGCAGATCGAGTTTCCTTAGGAAACGATCGCTCCGCCATTCGCTATAGAACGTAGTTTCGTCCTCCTTTTTATCATCAGTGGTCGTTTCGCCGCTCACGATCAGGACATTGTCTTTGACGCTGACCTCGATCTCGTTCGGTTTAAAACCAGGAACGGCAATCTCGACGTTTACCAGGTCTTTCGACTCGGTTATTTTGGCCGGGGCCGCACGAAGCATTTCCGTCTCGGCCCTAAGCCAATCTTCAAAGTGTGTTCCGATCTGCGATCCGCGTTCGACAAAGAAATCATAGGCCTTTGCCGCAGTCTCCTTGCTAATCTCGGCCAACTTTTCGAACATCTTCTCGGCTTCGACAAATACTGGCGAAGCCGCCTCCGCCTTTTCGACCTTTTGCAATTTTGTTTGGTTGCCACTCATCGTATTACCTCCTCTAAGCACATCTAAATTGCAGATTCACGACCTCGATCTTTGGATCGTTACCCGCTTCCGAACTTTCGGTTGAGAAGCGTCGCTCAATGGCAGAGTCATTAGGACAACTCAATATCCGCGAACTTACGCTGAGCGATAGCTGCGAAATGCATGGGCAGGCTTTCCGTACGATTTCGACTCGGTGCTTTTTGGAGTTGCCGGCTGTTTAACAGCGACCGCTTCATGGCCCACCGTGCCCGGCAGGACACAGATCATGCCAACCCAAACGAGCCCAAAGGCGATAAACCCGAAGACCACAAGTGTTAGCATCGTGAAAACACCGGCTACGAATAGAACGCCCGCCGCAACAGCAAAGGCAACCCACAACAAATTATAGAATTTTGGTGACATCGCAGAACTCCCTTTTTATCCGCAAAAGTCGGACGGTTTTTTACCTACCCATTGAATCTTTCGCAAGCACCGTGCCACTTAAAGGGTGCGGAAAATCGGTAAAAAATCTTTCGAAGTGAGTAAAAGTTCGCGATCGCTCTCATTAATTGTGGAAAAATCCGCAGGAGGTCCCAGTTTGGTGAACGGCGGTTCGGAGTCCGCTCAACGGAAATATTTAGCTGGCGGTGATCGTACACGATGTATTACAATAGTTGCGTTGGCCCGTTCCCCGGCTATCCTCAAAAAATCCCTCATTTGTCAGTTAAATAAGTGAAAACAAAGTGTTATTGGGCGTATTCTTTTTCGGGGATCATGCTGCGTGTATATACTCCGCCGGCACGAACGCCAATGATCTAAAATGCAATTGTGAAGAAATTGGAAGCGAAAAAATCCAACGTTACGCGAGACCCCAACGACATTCCCAAGGTGTCTGTTGTGATACCCGCATATAACTCTGCGGGGAATATCGTGGAGACGCTGGAATCTGTATTTGGGCAAGAATTTCGGAGTTTTGAGATCGTCCTGGTCAATGATGGTTCGCCCGATACAGAAGAATTTGAGCGTGTCATTGGTCCATATTTAGAAAAGATTGTCTATATAAAACAGCCCAACGCCGGAGCGGCAGAGGCCAGAAATACCGGTATTGAAAGATCGCGAGGAGAGATTATCGCTTTTCTCGACAGCGACGATATTTGGTACCCGGAATATCTGGCATCTCAGGTAGCATTTTTGGAGTCGAACGGCCTTGGCATGGCGTACTGCGATGCTGAGCTTTTCGGTATGCCGTCGGTTATTGGAACGAGTTTTATGGACGGCTCACCCTCGTCCGGCGAAGTAAGCGTTGAATCGCTTCTCGATATACGCTGCAATGTGATCACTTCGGGAACGATCGCCCGAAAGCGTGTGATCGAGGCTGCGGGGATGTTTGAGAGAAATAAACGCGTCCAATCGGAGGATTTTCACCTTTGGGTTAGGATAGCTCACCTTGGGGAGCGAATCGGGTATCAGCGCTGCAAGTTGCTCAAATATCGAGTTAGCGTTGAAGGGCTTTCAGGTGATTCCGTTAATAGAGTTTGGCGGGCTATCGATGTTTTTCAGCGGCTCGACCGCGACGTGAATTTGACGGAGGAACAGCGATCCGTACTGTTACGAAGGATCGAGGGGTTTGAGGCGGACATGGAGATAGAGAAAGGGAAAGCTTATCTGGTCAACGGATATTTTGTAGAAGCAAGCCGCTCGTTTGCCAGTGCGAACCGGCGGCGGCGGTCGATAAAACTCGCTGGTATTTCGATCCTCACGCGAATTTTCCCCAGGCTCGTTCTTAAAATGTTCGAGGCGAAAAATGCAGGTGAGATCGCCTTTATCCAAAAGCTTGATGGGAGTTCTACGTCGCGCTAGACATTTGATTTGAAGACCAAACAAAAGAAAACTCAATCGCTAAAGCAGCAAAGCGCGTGGCTTCTGATCGCCAAGATCATTGGTTTCGCGTTCAGCTTTGCCTTGCCGCTTTTGATCGTTCGATTCATGCCGCTTGACGAAGTGGGGCATTATCGAGAGGCTTTCCAGATAATTTCGAACGCGATGGTGATATTACCGCTCGGCTTCTCGATGAGCGCCTACTATTTCCTTGCCCGCGAGACAGAACGCCGCGGTGCCGCAATACTGAACATTCTTCTTTTTAATCTAGTGGTCGGCGGCCTCGCGGCTTTGCTTTTATTCCTCTACCCAGATCTGCTTTACAAACTGACTAAGAGCCAGGAGTTGGTTAACCTTGGTCCGGCGATCGGGCTAGTCATTTGGATCTGGATCTTCTCGACTTTTCTCGAAACGGTCGCGATCGCTAATTCCGAGGCGAAGAACGCGACGTATTTCATCGTTTTCGCGTCGCTTTCAAAGACCCTTCTGATGGGCGGAGCCGTGATTGGTTTTGCAACGGTCGGAGCATTCATATACGCGGCGATGATCCATGGAGTGATCCAGACTGCGATCTTACTGCACTATTTACGATCGCGTTTTCCAGGCTTTTGGCGTGGTTTTGACCCGGCATTCTTCCGCGAGCAGATGAGGTACGCGATCCCGTTCGGTTTGACCGGCATTTTGTGGATCGCTCTGAACGACATTCACAACTACTTCGTTTTCTATAAATTCAGCGCGGCGGAATATGCGATATATGCGTACGGTTGTTTTCAATTGCCGCTTGTCGCGATGCTTTCCGAGTCCGTAACCTCTGTTCTCATACCAAAGATGAACGAGCTACAGCAGGTCGGCCAGCGTGAAGAAATGATCCGCCTCACAGTCCGAGCGATGCACAAGCTCTCGTTCTTTTATTTCCCGATCTACGTTTTTCTGATGATCACTGCTGAGACTTTTGTTCTGACTCTTTTTACTAAGGACTACCTACAGAGTACGCCTATATTCATGATAAACCTGACGCTGATCCCGCTGAGCATTTTCGTTACCGATCCGATCGTCAGGTCTTATAAGGAACTCGGCCGGTTCTTTTTGCTGACACGGATATTCGTGCTGACAGTTTTGATCGGCGTTCTCTATTTCTGGCTCGAACAGTTGAGCCTGTCTGGCGTAATTGCTGTCGCTGTTGCCGCACTCCTGATCGAAAAGATGATCGGCGAATCGATGGTGATCAGAAAACTCGGGCTCGGCTGGAAGGATCTGTCCCTGCTGAAAGGCGTTGGCAAAACAGCCCTGATCACGGTCTTTGCTGGAATTGTCACCTATATCGTCTACGCGAACGTCCACGTTTATGTCGAAAGCGTCGGCGAGTATTTTGCCGAAGAGGCTTTGTTCACGCATAAAGCGAGTACGCTAAATTTTATCGGCGGCAGCTTTGTGATGCTGATCTCGGGACTTGTTTTTGCACCGATATATTTGTTGGCCGCAAACTTGTGGGGCGTTATCGAGGACACCGAAAAACAGGCAGTAGTCAATATTTTAAGGAGGTTTCTCCCAAAACGCGGGATCGAACCGCTTGTCAATACGCCGAATTAATTATGTGCGGAATAGCAGGATTTATTTCAAGAACTAACGAAAACGTCGAAAGCCGCGGTGCGCGGCTCGATGCCATGTGCCGTGTCATCACGCACCGTGGTCCTGATGAGCAGGGGACTGCGGTGGTGGGCCGTGCGGCCATGGGCATGCGCCGCTTGTCGATTATCGACGTGGCAACAGGGCAGCAGCCGATCTACAACACTGACCGATCTAAACTGATCGTCTTCAACGGCGAGATATACAATTATCGCGAGCTGAAAAAGGATCTCGAAGAACGCGGATACAAGTTCCGTACTAATTCCGACACGGAGGCAATTATTCACGCCTACGACGAGTTCGGGCCGGATTGTGTAAAGCGGCTTCGCGGAATGTTCGCCTTCGCGATCTGGGACAACCGTGAGGAGAGCCTTTTCATCGCCCGCGACAGGGTCGGCAAAAAGCCCTTGTTTTATACGGTCACCGGCGATGGCGAATTCGTTTACGGCTCGGAGATGAAGGTATTGCTCGAACACGGCGGAATGAACCGCGATATCGATCACGGGGCTCTCGACGCGTACCTTACGTTTGGGTACGTTCCAGAGGAATTGTGTATTTTCCAGGGAGTCAAAAAGCTCGAGCCCGGCCATTTACTAATCTTTAAAGACGGCAAGGTTCGCACTGAGCAGTATTGGGATTTTGATTATGCGCGGGAATCGTTAAAGGGAACCGAGGATGAGATCGCGGGCGACTTGCTCGAAAAGCTTCGTGATGCGGTCGGCGTTAGGTTGATCTCCGAAGTTCCGCTTGGGGCGTTCTTGTCAGGCGGTGTCGATTCGAGTGCCGTAGTCGGATTGATGTCACAGATCACTGACCAACCGGTCAAGACCTTCTCGATCGGATTTAATGAGGACAGCTTTAGCGAGTTAAAATATGCACGTCTCGCGGCAGAGCATTTTAAGACAGATCACCACGAGTTTATTCTCACGCCTGATTTTGTTGACATTGTCGATGATCTGGTCTGGCATTTCGACGAGCCATTTGCGGATCCGAGTTCGCTCCCGACATTTATGGTATCGAAAATGGCAAGGGAATTCGTAACTGTTGTCTTATCGGGCGATGGCGGGGACGAATTGTTCGCGGGATATACAAGATACGTAACCGATCGCGATAAGAGCGGTTTTGAAAAGCTGCCGAAAAGCCTTCGTTCTGGACTGATCAAGCCGTTGAGCGAAGCACTCCCGCACGGAACTCGCGGTAAGAATTACCTTTTCAACATTTCGCTCGACGCGGCCGGACGCTACATCGACAGCATTTCGCACTTCAACGGCCCGAAAAAGCGAAAGCTCTATTCAACCGAAAAACGAACGAAAATGAACGGCAGCTTCGAGCGAGGCGAAAAGCTTTTTCGCCAGATCTCGGGCAGTGTGCGTTCGGACGATGCTGTCGAGAATCTCCTTTACCTCGACAGCAAGACGTATTTGCCGGCTGATATTTTGACAAAGGTCGATCGCATGTCGATGGCCTCATCGCTCGAAGCCCGCAGTCCGCTTCTCGATCATGAGTTGATCGAATATGTAACGCGGATCCCTTCGTCAATGAAGCTGAAGGGTAATGAGACCAAATACATCTTCAAAAAAGCTGTCGAGGGATTCGTTCCAAAGGAGATCTTGTACCGGGAAAAGCAAGGTTTCGGGATGCCTATCAGCGAATGGATCAATGTTCAACTGAAGGAGCGCATGACGAGCGATCTTTCTGATCAGCGAGCTATGGAACGAGGATATTTCAATACGAAATACATCAGCCTGCTCCTCGACGAACACCGCCGCGGCCGCCGCGATCATTCAAATCCGCTCTGGACCCTCTGGATGCTTGAACTTTGGCATCGACGTTACATTGACGGTGAAAAAAAATAAGGATGCCGATAAGCTCGCCTTCGAATCTCGACAAACTCAAGTGGAGCCTGCCGTGGCTCGTCCGCTACCCGTGGGTGCGTGCCAGGGCAATGCTTGAGCGAAATGCGTTCGAAAAGCGGCACATTATTATCACCGTCGCAAATCACTTTGAGCCGGGTTGGATACCGGAGGGTGGCTTTCTCGACCGAGTTACACAGGTAAAACGATTGAAGGAGTATAGAAAGCGCTTTCGCGAGGAGGCAGGGACGGTTCTCGATTCGGACGGTACACCTTTTCGCCATACGAACTTTTATCCCGCCGAGCAATATGATCGCGAACTCCTCGAGATCATGGCTGATATGGAAGCCGAGGGACTCGGCGAGGTCGAGGTGCACATGCATCACGAAGGTGACGGACCGGATACGGCAGAGAATGTTCGTTCGACCATCCTGAGATTCCGGGACGCGCTCGCTAACCGCCACAACTGCCTTTCGCAGATGGACGGAACGGGCGACCCGATGTACGCGTTCGTTCACGGAAATCTCGCTCTCGCCAATTCATGCGGCGGGCGATACTGCGGTGTCGACAATGAGATGGAGGTTTTGCGGGAAACGGGGTGCTACGCAGACATGACGCTTCCGTCGGCACCGGATCAGTCACAGGTGCCTGTTCTTAATCAAATATACGAATGCGCTCATCCGATGGACGAGCCGATTCCGCATCGTGCGGGAATTCGAGTTGCAACAAATGGAAAACAGCCTCTATTACCACTGATATTTACCGGACCGCTGGTCCTCAACTGGACCCGGCGTTTAGCTGGTTTGCCGTTTCCGCGAATTGATGACGGCGCGTTGGCGGCAAACCAGTCCCTCAACCTCAGCCGCTTTCGCCGTTGGCGATCTGCAAATATCTCGGTCGCGGGCAAGCCTGACTGGGTCTTTATCAAACTCTATTGCCACGGTTTCTTTGACTACGATCAGGACGCGACCATCGGTGACGGAGCGAAACGCTTTTTCAGCGAAATCGTCGAGCGATCGGACAAACTAGGAGATTTCAAAGTTCATTTTGCGAGTGCCCGCGAAGCGTTCAACATGGTTCTCGCCGCGATCGACGGAAAGGCTGGCGATCCTCATGAGTTCAGGAGTCACCGGCTGCGGTCCATCATGCAAAAGGAACGGTTTGTGAAGGCGGTAGCTTTGATATGGGCTCCGCTTAGCATGTTTTGTGAGCTGGGAGCTTTTGTGTAAAGAGATGACGTTAGGGACAATGGCGAATCCGCTGGAAAAACTCAAAAAGATCCGTAGTCTCGACGAGGTCCTAACACGTGGCGGCCAGGCGCTCAACGTCTATCGTGAGCAGCGAAGCGGAGGCGGCGAGATCCCAACCGATGCGGAGTTTGTAAAGCTGATCGATGCAAGCCAGTTCGCGGATACACCGATAATTGCCGAATCAATCTGGCAGAAATTCTTCAGCAACGGATCGGAAAAGTTCTTCCTGTCATTCAAACAGCCCGAGGTCTCGATCGAGGCATTCAAAACAAATTTCGGCGAACGATCCGGGCAGGCATTCATTGCTGCGGCTGAGAATGTCATCGACGGACGCATTGATCTGATGGGGCTCAAGAACCTGTATGTTGGCCGCGAGATCGACTGGCATCGCGAGCCGCTTTCCGCAAAACGGTCGCCGCTCAAGCATTGGAAAAAATTCGATGATCTGGATTCTTCCGAAACGGGAAACAAAAAGGTCATCTGGGAACTCAACCGTCACCAGCATTTTTTCACGCTCGGCGTGGCGTACTGGCTCACGGGCGAAGAGCGTTTTGCGGACGCATTTGTTCGTCATCTCGACTCGTGGATGAACGAAAATCCGCCGGGACTCGGTATCAACTGGGCGAGCAGTCTTGAGGTTGCTTTCAGGTCAATGTCCTGGATCTGGGCGTTTCATTTTTTCGAGAAATCCAACCGGTTCACTCCCGAGCTTTTTCACAAAGCGGTCAAATACCTTCATCTTCACGGGCGTCATATCGAGCGATACCTCTCGACATACTACAGCCCAAATACGCACATTACGGGCGAAGCGCTCGGCCTGTACTATCTTGGAACACAGCTTCCTTTTCTAGAGAAAGCGGCTCACTGGCGAAAACTTGGCGAAGATATTCTGTTTGCTCAGATATCAAAACAGGTGCTTCGAGACGGTGTTTATTTTGAGCAAAGCACATGGTATCAACGATATACGGCAGATTTTTTTGCACATTTTGTTGTGCTGAGATCGCTGTGGGGCGAACCATATTTTCATCCGTCGTCCGTCGATCTCGAAAACCGGTTGGAACAAACATTCGACTTTTTGATGCAGGTGACGATGCCGGACGGCACGACTCCCATCATAGGTGATGACGACGGCGGCCGGATGCTGCCGCTGACGAACGCCGGATCGGACGATTTTCGCGGAACGCTAGCATTGAGTGCCGTCATCTTCGACCGCGGCGATCACAAATATGTGAGCGAGGCTCCAAGTGAGGAATTGTTCTGGCTGACGGGACCGGATTCGATCAAACTATTCAGGTCGATCGAGGCTGAAGAACCGTCGATCACGTCGACGGATTTCGCCAACGGCGGATATTGCGTCATGCGTGACGGCTGGACCGATACTGATAATTACATGATCGTCGACTGCGGCGAAGTCGGCTCACTTTCTGGTGGACATGGCCACGCCGACGCACTTTCGATCGAGGTGTCGATTCATGGTAAGACGCTACTGACGGATTCCGGAACTTACACATATCACGAATCTCGCGAACTTCGTGATTATTTCCGGTCAACGGCAGCACATAATACGCTTGAGATCGATGGAGTTTCGTCGTCCGAACCGGCGACCGCTTTTAGCTGGAAAACAAGGGCCGAGGCGAAGCGGAATAATTGGGTTTCCACCGACAGATTCGACCTGTTTGAAGGCTCGCACAATGGTTACGAGCGTTTAACCGATCCGGCAACGCACAGCCGCAGCATTCTGTTTTTGAAGAACGATTATTGGATCGTTCGCGATATGGTCGAAACGCAGGGTGAGCATGACTATTCCTTGAATTTTCATTTTGATACGTCGATTCGTACTAACATCGGTGGCGGCGGCAAATGGATCGGCGGAACCGATCATCGCATCTACACATTCGGTGACGACGGCAAATGGGATCATAAAGAAAGCTGGATCTCGAAAAACCACGGGAACCGGACAAACGCTCCGTTCATGCGATTCATTTCTAAGGGCACCGGAAAACAGGAGTTTATAACGTTCATAATGCCCATGGACGCCGGAGTGACACCGCCCGAGGTTTCTGAGGTTGAGATGGCGTCGGGCCGTGCATTCGTCATAAGGTACGCCGGGTATATGGACGTTTTTGTGCTAAATGATGAAAAATCATTACTCGAGAATGGAATTTTCGCGTCGAGTTTCAAATATTCGTGGGCAAGGCTGAGCCATGAGGAAGCGGTTCCAGACGAATTGGTACTGATAGATGGCGATCAGTTAATTATTGAAGAAAATGAGGCGTTCGGATCGGGCAGCGTCGCGTATGCTGCGATACGGCGGCTGGGTAACGATGTTTATGTCAAGACCAGTGAAGAAATGCGGACGTTTCCGCTCCGGTTTGTCGACCGCAGAAAGAAAGACCGCCGCCAGTCAAATTACGACCGCCGTCGTGCCGACCAGTGAAGAAAAGAGTCCTACAATTTATCGGTAGCTTCAATCAGGGCGGCTCGGAACGCCAGGCGGTAGCTCTGTGTCGTCTGCTGAAAAACGAAGGGTCATTCGATGTCTATGCCGCAACGCTCAACAACGAAGGCATCCTGCGTCCCAAGATCGATGCGATCGGACTCCCCGAGATCCCCGAATTTCCGCTCACGTCTTTTTACAATGCAAACTTCGTCAAGCAAGTACGTGCGTGTGCTAAATATCTGAAGGAAAACGAAATAGATCTCATCCATACGCACGATTTCTACACCAATGTTTTCGGAATGGCCGCCGCTTCACTTGCAGGCGTGAAAGCTCGAATTGCCTCTAAACGCGAAACAGGCGGGATGAGGTCTGGTAGTCAGGATATGGTCGAAAAGCTCGCTTTTAGTCGGGCAAATGCGATCGTTGTAAATTCTCATTCTGTTCAGAAATATCTTGAACTTCGCGGAATCGCTGATACGAAAATAAAAGTGATCTATAACGGGCTCGATATCGAAAGGTTTAACGTTACCTCCAAAGGTCGGCCGGTTTTCTCGCAAAAGTACTCGTTGCCCGACGATGAAGGAATTCGCCTGATAACGCTCGTTGCGAATCTACGCCACGACGTTAAAAACATTCCAATGCTACTAAGGGCGGCCAAATCCGTGGTTCATTCCAAACCGAACGCTCATTTCGTGATCGCCGGCGAAGGCGGCTTGAAAGACGGTTTGCAGGCAATGGCGGTCGAACTTGGCATTACAAAAAATGTTCACTTTATTGGTCGATGCACAGATGTGCCGGAGCTGCTCGCTAATTCGTACGCCTGCGTTCTCACTTCAACCGCCGAAGGATTTTCGAATTCTATCCTTGAATACATGGCTGCCGGGAAACCGGTCGTTGCAACCAACGTTGGCGGTGCAAGCGAGGCGATTGTCCATGACAAATGCGGTTTTCTGATCGATTCTGACGACGACTCATCGCTTGTGGCTCATTTACTCGAACTGCTCGACGACTCGTCGTTGGCGACGCGATTTGGCGCCGAAGGAAAGCGGATTGTCGCATCGAAATTCTCCGAAGCGGCCCAGTCGCGGCAGACAATTGAGTTGTACGATTCTTTATTGCGGTAACATAATCTCCGATGTCGATCCACGTCTTACAACTCGGCCCATATCCGCCGCCCGAGGGCGGTGTGAGCAGAAACATGCTCGCGATCCGCGACGAGCTTATAAAACGCGGCGATAAATGTTCGATCATTGCCACCTCGCGAAGTAGCTCCATCAAAGACGAACCCGACGTTTATCATCCCAGCGGCCCTGCCGAGATCACAAAGCTTCTGAGTTCCATCAAGTACGACGTTTTGCATTTGCACGTCGGCGGAGAGTTAAATCGCCGGGTGCTCGGCCTCGCTTTGATCGCTTCGATTTTTGCCGGTAGGAAAAGTGTTTTGACCGTTCATTCCGGAGCATTTCCACAAACTGATGAAGCGAAGAACGCTAAGAGCTTATCAAAACACGGCATCGTCTTTCACCGCTTTGGTGGAATTATCGCGGTGAACGACGCTCTCGCCGACGTTTTTCGCCGGTTTGGTGTTGCGGACAACCGTATCCACAAGATATTACCCTTCGCTTTGCGGTTGCCGGATGAAAGCGTTGAGGTTCCGAAGGAACTCACGGATTTCCGCACAGAGCATTCGCCGCTATTTCTATCGGTTGGCGGTCTTGAAAAGGATTATGATCCGTTGTTTCAGGTCGAGGCGATGGGCGAGATCTTACGAGAATCTCCAAACGCGGGTTTGATGTTGGTCGGCGAAGGATCAATGCGTAGCGAGGTCGAAAATGCGGTTGCCCGCTCTGGTTATGCGGATAATATCATGGTCGCTGGAAATGTTGAGCACGCCGTCACACTTCACCTGATTGACCGGGCGGATATATTATTGAGAACCACGCTTTTTGATGGTGATGCGATCTCTGTTCGCGAAGCCATTTTTCTCGGAACGCCGGTCATTGCAACGGAAAATGGTATGAGACCCGAAGGTACGTATTTGATCGCTATAGGTGATGCGGAAAGTCTGGTTGGCAAAGTCAGAGAGATCATCACGACACCAAAGTCGAGATCACAACGAGGCTCCGAAGACGCAGATAACATCAACGCGGTGATCGCCCTCTACGAGCAATTGCTCGCTACCTAGCGATCGGGGCCAGATCGCTGCCGGGATTCTTTCCGTTTTTTCCTTTTCCTTTGTACTTGCTGGTCGGACTGAGACGGAAGTCCTTGGCCGCTGGATTTGCGAATCCGATCTCGTCCATCCTCGCGACGATCGTGTTGCTTGTTGGGAATGCATAATCGCTCGTCGGAACGCCATTCAGATTCATGAAAACGTTGTTCTGCAGCATATTCTGAGCTTGGACAGAGCGATTATCGATGCCGTGAACGCCGTAGTCACCGTGGCCGATAATGTTGTCGCGGAAAACGAAAGCTTTCGGCATTGTATCGTAAAATTTGATAGTGGCGCCCCAGTTGAAGGCGGTGTTGTTTACGATCGTTATACGCTCGCCATTTGTCACCTGAATCAAATAACCGCCACCTTCGAAGCCGTTATTGCCGCGAATATTTAGAAATAGATTATTTTCGACCGTGAGGTTCTTGAGTGTCTGGCTCGGGTACGTATCGTCTTTGCCCAGAATGTTCATGCCGTCTCCGGCTCCGTCGATGATGTTGTCCTTGATCAACACGTCCTCGATCGTCGAAAAAGGAGCCCCGTTGTCCTGGTTGCGGATCGTGATCCTGAATGCGGAGCCTATCCAGTTATTTGTCAACAGATTTCCCGTAAACTGAACACGTTTAGAATTCTTCAGTTCAAATAGAGTCTTTACGGAAACGCCATTGGCCCATGCCTGCGGCTTGTTCAGGTAGTTTCCGTGAACCTCGATGTCCATCGGGATTAAGTCCGCTGACGCAGGATCGGCCCCGCCGAACATGATGTTTTCAGCTCCGCCTTCGATGTAATTGTTGAGGATCTTGACGTTGCGAGTGCCGGTCCAGCCACAGATCCCTTGCGTTTCTTCGCCGGGGAAACCAAAGCCCTCGATGTAGCTATTCTTAATGATCGTTTCCGCGCTGTTCAGAGCGACACCACGGCGAACGACACCGGTTTTGTTGGGCCGCAGATAAGAACGGTCGATCTCAAGGTGATGCGGAAGATTTGCTGCGATTTCTCCATTTCCCAGGATAACCAGCCCGTAATTGTAGGTCGATGTCGTAGCCGCAAACTCGATCCCAATAAATTTATAGTGATGTGCACCTTTTGCCGTCGCGACAGCCGGGCGGCCTAGAATTCCCGCTGTTATCGTGGCCATCGACGAACGCTGTGCAGGTGAAACCCGTTTGTCGGCCGGAAGATTTCCAACCGCGGATGACTGGATCGTTACGTAATCCGTCAGAGGTTTATTTGGCAGCGTGATCGTGCCAGGATAAACAGCTCCAGCCTGAAGCTCGATGATGTCGCCGCTGTTTGCGAGTTCGAGGGCGGCCTGAATGTTGCCGCCCGGTGGAACTTTTATCACTCGTCCGGCAGTCGTTGCCTGGACGGTCGGTTGCGGACCTATCAAGCCGAAGGTGCCGTAATTCCAGTCATAAATAACGGTTCCGCACACGGCTGAACATATTACAAGGATGGCGAGAGCTGGCAAAAACCAACGCATCGAACGGCGGCATTTTGCCTCTTTTTGTTTAACTCTTACTGTATTTACCACGATTAGATGTTCCACATTTTCTCCAACCCTAACATTAAAGGACCAAAGGCCCTGAGAATCCACCGCACGATGCGAAAAAAACGTGGTAATTCGTGATAAAAACCGTTAATCTCTAAATAGCCGCTTTCACGGTGAAAAAAATCTACAAAAGACACCTTATTCTCTCTTTCTACTCTCGGTATGTGCGGTATCAACGGAATAGCATTTTCCCCACGCTCAGGCAGACAGGTTAACGAAGCAAGACTCGTGCAGATGCGCGATATTCTTCATCACCGCGGGCCTGATGATGGTGGCATTTATCTTGATGGAAACGTCGGACTCGGCCATCGTCGTCTGAGTATCGTCGATGTTACGCACGGAGCCCAACCGATGTTCACTGGCGACCGTTCGTGTGCGATCGTCTACAACGGCGAGGTTTACAACCATGCCGATCGTCGTGAGAGCCTTGAGTCACGCGGATACAAATTCCAAAACCGCAGCGACACCGAAACTATTCTGCACCTCTACGAAGAATATGGCCGCGATTGCGTGGACCATCTTCGCGGAATGTTCGCCTTCGCGATTTGGGATAAGAAAAAGCAGGAACTCTTCATAGCTCGCGACCGGTTTGGAGTGAAGCCGCTGTATTACGTTCACGATGGCGAGGGAAATCTCTTTTTCGCGTCTGAGATCAAGGCTCTTCTTGAAGCCGGAGCGGTCAAACCCGAACTCAACTACAACGCTCTGCCCGATCAACTCGCGAATCATGGAACGTCGGGCGATGAAACGCTGTTCTGCGGCGTCAAACGCCTTTCGCCTGGCCACACGATGGTTTGGAAGGACGGCCGGATCGATATTCGTGAATTTTGGGACCTACAATTCGAACCTAAACATGAGCCGCGAAGCGACGCTGAGTATGTCGAGGAATGGCGTGACCTTTTCCGCAAATCCGTCGAGCTAAGATTGATGGCTGATGTGCCGCTCGGTATGTTTTTATCCGGCGGTATCGATTCGTCGGCGATCGCGGCGATGATGTCAACAATGGTCAGCGAACCCATCAAGACATTTTCGGTCGGATTTGCCGAACGCGAGGCTAACGAACTCGAGTACGCACGGCTGGTTTCGGACGCTTTCGGGACCGATCATCACGAGATCACGCTGACTGGCGAACAATTCTTCGGCATTCTGCCGGATATGATCTGGCACGAGGACGAGCCGATCGGCTTTCTCGCATCGATACCGCTGTATTATGTTTCAAAGCTCGCGAGCAAGCACGTCAAAGTCGTCCTGACCGGCGAGGGAAGCGACGAAACGCTCGCGGGCTACGGACGTTATCAAAAGGCTCTAAGCCTCATCAGCTATGGCGAGAAATATGAGAGCATGACGCCCGCGTTTTTTCGCGATGTTGTTCGCGGCGGCGTCTCGAACTTGCCATCAAAGTTCGGAAGTAAACTGAGCCGGACATTCCTGACCCGTGAAGCCGATATCGAGAATCTGTTTTTGGACAATTTCGGCGTTTTCCCCAAATCGATGCAGGCGAAGATGCTGTCGAAGGCTTCACTTGAGCGAATTGTCGATACAAATCCATACGCAAACCAGAATCGTCTGATCGCAAATTCCGATGCGATCGATGTTCTCGACAAGATGCTTTACATTGACACCAAATCTTACATGCACGAGCTGCTCATGAAGCAGGACCAGATGTCGATGGCGGCCTCGATCGAGAGCCGGGTTCCTTTTCTAGATCACAAATTGGTTGAATTCGCCGCGAAAATGCCGAGGGAAATGAAACTCCGCGATGGCACGACTAAATGGATCCTGCGCGAGGCGATGAAGGGAATTTTGCCTGACACCATTTTGAATCGTCCGAAAATGGGCTTTCCGGTTCCCGTCGGAAAATGGTTTCGAGGCGAATACAAATATCTCGTCGATGATTTTGTCCTGAGCGATCGAAGTCTCGGACGAGGCATTTTCGATCCACAGGCCGTTCGCGATCTTGTAGGACAGCACAATGCGGGTGAGGATCACGCTCAGAGACTCTGGTTTATGGTGAATTTTGAAATGTGGCAGCGTCGATTTATCGATGGGGATCATGCCACGGTTAACACCGCGGTCGAATACGAAGAGGAGTTGGTAGTGGCATAAAATGAAAGTTGTGCTTTTTTCAAGAGTTCCACGTTGGTATTCGTTCAAAAACGAGCGGCTTGCACGACGTCTGACGGCCGACGGCCACGAGGTTGCCGGTGTGATCGTCGAGGTCACATCGACGCTCGATTCGCTCCGCGAATGGAGGAAAAAACTTGGGGCCGACGTCTTTCTTAAGAAAGTTGCGCAAAAGGTCCTTGGCAAGAAAACGGTACCGGCTTCGACCGGAGCGATAAAGCTTCCTGAGGCTTCGCCGGCGGTCTATTTCGTTAAGTCCCACAATTCACCCGAGTGCGTCGAGATCCTTAACAAGATCGCTCCCGATCTGATCGTACTTCGGGGATGTGGGATCATTAAGAAAGAGGTTCTCAGCATACCTAAGATCGGCGTCATTAATCCTCACTATGCCAAACTCCCGGATTTTCGCGGCATGGACGTTACGGAATGGTCCGTGCTTTGCGGAGCCGATGTCGCCGTTAGTGTTCATACTGTGAACGAAGGCGTCGACACGGGCGTTGTTCTACGCACAGAGACCATCAAACCAACCAGGATTGACACGGTTGGCAGCCTTCGCGACAAAAGCGCCACTCTTGTCGTTGATCTGCTCGCGGCCGCCGTCTCGGATTTTGCAAACGGGAAGGAATTTCCTATTGTCGAATCTACCGAGCCGGGCGGCAGCCAGTTCTTCCAGATGCACGAGCGTCTAAAACGTCTGGCAAATCAAAGACTCAACAAATTTGCATAAAATGCTTAGAAATATTCCATTATCAAGAGTTGTAAAAGCGGGAGTGCGAAATGCGCATCCGTCCGCATTTAGCCATTGGGCGAAAAATGCTTTCGCGGTCCGCAAAGCACCGGTTGCATCTATCGAACATCTCAGGGCTACGATGGAATGGCTAAGGGCAGCCGATGATGCGTCACCGGCGGGCGGCGTTTCGGGTGGATATTCACTGATCGACGGCTGGCTCGATCCCTATCCCGAGACGACCGGCTACATCATTCCGACGTTTTACGATTACGCCCAAATGACGGGCGAAACGGAATGGCGTGACCGGGCCAAGGCGATGGCCGAATGGGAGATCGACGTCCAGATGCCGAATGGAGCCGTTCAGGCAGGACTCTACAAAGGAAAGGATGCCAAGCAGGTCGAAGCTGTCTTTAATACCGGACAGGTGATCCTCGGCTGGTGCCGGGCGTTTGTCGAAAACAATGACGATCGCTATTTAACCGCCGCCAAAAGGGCCGGCGACTGGTTAATCAGTGTGCAAGACGAAGACGGAGCATGGCGTTTCGAAAGCCAGGAGACTGAAACGAGCGTCCATGCTTATGACGTAAGAACCGCATGGGGCCTGCTCGAAATTTACGAATTGACCGGCGATGAAAAATACGCCGCCGCAGCACGGCGAAATCTCGATTGGACTCTCGCCCAGCAGTATGAAAATGGCTGGTTCGATAACAATGCATTTTTTACCAACTCGGCAAAATGGTCGGCGCCATTCACGCACACGATCGCCTATGTGATGGAAGGTTTGCAGGAAGCGTATCGAATTCTGGACGACGAAAGGTATCTGACGGCCTACGCCAAAACCGCGGAAAAGCTGCTTCGTATTTTCGAATTGCGGAAAAAGATGGCTGGCGATTTTGACCAGAACTGGAAGAAATCCGGCGATTATTCCTGCCTGACCGGTAACGCTCAGATAGCCGGCGTGTGGTTAAAGCACTATCAGACAACGGGCGACATCCGATTCCTGAACGCCGCGTTGAAACTCACCGACGACGTAAAACGCTCGCAGAATATTACCTCGATGCACCGTGGAATATGCGGCGGCGTGCAAGGATCGTATCCGGTCACCGGGAAATACACGCCGTTTATTTTTCCGAATTGGGCCGCCAAGTTTTTGGCCGACACGCTCATTCTGGAAGAAAAAACAATGGAAGTTTTCGAAAAGAAAGTTCTTAACGGAGAAAATCTGTGCTCGTAAGTTACGGTCAAGAAAAAACAAAAGCAACGACAGAAGCGGGCGTGTTACGCGGCCGCGATATTCTGTGCTTTTCGCATGATTGGACGGGTGATCCGCTGTCAAAGACGCACCTGATGCGTGTTCTTTCGAAAGATAATCGCATTTTGTGGATCAACGCGATCGCTAACCGGATGCCGACGACCTCGTCAAAAGATCTGTCACGCATTTACAAGAAATTAAAAGCCTTTACCGAACCGATCCGCGAGGTTGAGCCGAATATTTTTCTGCTAAATCCACTTGCGATCCCGGCCTACGGCAACAAAACCGTCGTAAATTTCAATCAGCGTTCGCTTATTCGCCAGGTGAAAAAGGCGATGCGCAAACTTGGGTTTTCTAACGTCATAAACATGGTGTTCAACCCGGCCGCGGGAATGATCGCAGGAAAAGTTGGAGAAGAATCGCTGATATATTACTGCGTCGATGAATACACAGCCTTTACTGGCTCATCAGCGCTCAAAGAGATCGAGGAAGAGCTGTTTCGTGTTGCCGATCTCGTGGTAGTTTCGGCAGAAAAGCTTTACGAATCCAAAAAGCAGTTCAACCCAAATACGCACATCATCAGGCATGGGACAGATTGGCGGCATTTTCGCACCGCGCTTGATGACTCGACGAAGGTTCCGGACGAGATCGCGCATTTGCCAAAGCCCATTATCGGTTTTCACGGGCTGCTTGCCGATTGGGTGGATTTCGAATTGATAAAAAAGACCGCTGAACATTTTAAGGACGGTTCGGTTGTGTTGATCGGCAAGATCGCAGTCGATGCTGAGCAAAAGGTTAAGGTTCTCGACGACGTTCCAAACGTCCATTTTCTCGGTCGAAAGCCCTATGCCGAGCTGCCTGCGTACTGCAAGGGCTTTGATGTCGCTTTGAATCCGTTTGCAATCAATGAACTGACACTTGCGGCGAATCCGCTGAAGGTTCGTGAATATCTTGCGGCTGGCTTGCCCGTCGTTTCGACTGATATTCCCGAAGTTAGAATTCTTCCTGATTGTCTGGTAGGCGTTGATCATTCCGACTTTATTAAAAAAGTTGGTTCGGCCATCGCGAATCCCAAACCCCGCGAAGCCGTTAGTGACGCGATCGCACACGAAAGCTGGGAAGCGAAGGTTGAAGAGTTGAGGAAGATCTTGATAGATCAAACTAAATGAATTGAATCGTCGACCACACGCAGTTCAGAGGCGGGCTTGCCCGCACGTCTCTATCGTATGGCGGGCAAGCCCGCCGCTAAACGCTGAACGTCAATGGAAATGGAAATAAGATGAGTGCCACGATAACAAATAATCTAAAAATAGCCGAGCAGCACGGACGCGAGGTCGCGAGTGGCGAACGGTTTGAGTTTGGCAAAAACTGGAGTGCTTTTCTCTCCGTGCTCGATGACGAACGCATCGACACTGCCGTCAGCTCGCTCAAGGCAATGATTGAGGTTGAATCGCTCGCAGGCAAGACGTTTCTCGATATTGGTTCGGGCAGCGGACTGTTTTCGCTGGCGGCCCGAAAGCTGGGTGCCAAGGTTCATTCATTCGACTTCGACAGCAACTCGTTTGCCTGTACGAAAGAGCTTCGCAGCCGGTATTTCGCCAACGACCCAAACTGGCGTGTCGAACAAGGTTCGGCTCTTGACCCAGATTATCTCGCGAGCCTCGGTAAATTCGACATTGTTTATTCGTGGGGCGTTCTGCATCACACCGGCGAAATGTGGAATGCGCTCGAAAATGCCGTGATCCCAACTAAACCAGGCGGGAAACTCTTCGTCGCGATCTATAACGACACCGGAAATCAGGCGAAACGCTGGCACTGGATCAAGAAAACATACTGTCGTCTGCCGCGCGTTTTAAAAACGCCGTTTGCCATTCTCACGATCCTGCCCGAAGAAACAAAACGCCTTGCCGGCTCGATATTGCGCTTGAATCCCGCCGAATACATCCGTTCGTGGACCCAATACAAAGGCAGCCGCGGCATGAATCATTGGTACGACATCATTGACTGGGTCGGCGGCTTTCCCTACGAAGTCGCGTCCGTCGATGAGATCTTCGAGTTCTACAAAGCCCGCGGATTTAACCTCACAAAAGTCAAATCCGGCGGCGTCGGCCTCGGCTGTAACGAATTCGTATTTGAAAAGAAAGCATAAGGCAACCTGAATAAATAAGGCAAAGGCGGTGGAATTGGGTATTCCGCCGCCTTTTGCTGTTGAGAATTTGAGGGTAAATTACGGGGCGAGGAAGGCGGTTTTGGCGTCGGAGTAGATG